>CANMBE010000001.1 GCA_947495975.1 Ignavibacteria bacterium
AATGCAGCAACGTCAGATACATTGCTGCTATCCAACGTTTCAACGTCACAACAGGGTCGGTATCGCTGCACCGTTGGATCTGCTTGCGGAAGCACACCGTCTGCCGAGGCCGTAATCAGTGTAGGGTCACTCGCAGTTCGCGATGAAGATTCCAAGTACCAACTTCTCGTTTCTCCTCAGCCCGCTTCCGATGTTGCTCGTATTACAACACCGTTTGCAATTTCAACGTCTGCGCGCATACAGCTTCACAATGTTGACGGCGTAAACGTTGCTCACGCTGCAATGATCAGTACGTCATCGCCAACATCGTTGAACATATCACTAACCAGCTTGCCACAAGGCATCTACACGCTGGTTCTCCATGATGGTTCAGTGTTGCTAAAACAGATCATTGTTGTAAAGCGGTAAGGGGCTTATCGTTTAAACGGAGCCTTCATCTGACTCCAGAATGAATGTGGATACGCGGCGTCTCCCTCAAATCCGAGGGGGATGTCGCGTCCATTTTTAGGCATATATGCGTGGCCAAACATCCAATCCCATATGCTGAGAGTCAGTCCGTAGTTAACACTTTTGCGCCCATGCGGTTGTTCCTTCGCATGGTGCCAGATGTGCATTTGAGGCGTATTGAAGATGTATTTCAAAGGGCCAATCGGCAAAGCAATGTTCGCATGGTTTAGATGCCCAATAGCCAGCGCAAAAATGTGCACAGCAAAGAAATCTTGCAGACCAAAGCCAAAAAATGCGAGAGGTAGATATTCTATCGTTCGGTAGACGACTGTCTCCATCCAATGAAATCGGAGATGCGCTGCAAATCCCATTTGCTCTACGCTGTGATGCACCTTGTGAAACTCCCACAACCTTGGAGACGCATGCAAAAGGCGGTGGATGTTCCATTGAATAAAATCGCGCGCTAGGAAGAGTATAGCAAGCTGGCCCCACCCAGGCAAGCCGCGCACATCTATCCATTCAAACGATGTAACACCAGTAACGGATGTTACCCCAGATCGGATGAGATAAACGACCACATCGCTCACGGCAGCATATGCAACAAGTGAAAACACAAAGAAATTGAAGAACATATACCAGCCATCCAGCCAGAAATCTCGTCGGATGATTGGCTGCCCCTTTCGCCACGGCACAACAATTTCGAGCGTCCACACCAACATGGAAATACCAATGAGCAACCAGAAGTAATTGTGCCAACTTGGCGTTGCTATCTCATGTAGGAGGTATCGAGTATAGCCTGTGTAGGCATCTACAACGATGGTAAGGATATCATTCATCTTGCTAAACTACCACAGCGTATCTTTCAGTTCCCCATACAGCCGGAATTCTACGTGCCGCTCAAACGTATCTCCATCTGCATAGTATTACTGTCCCTTGCTGCCGCTGCAAAGGGGCAGTCAGTGAGTACATTTGGGCTCACGGTTGGTCCATGGCCAATAACTTCGGTACAGATACTCTCTACTGACTTTACAGGCAAGCCTATTCGGCCAAATGTATCAGACATCGAGGTATGGGAAGAGGGCGCACAAGTTCGGAACCTATCCGTCATTTGTCCCCAGGTTATAAAAAAACGGCCAGCTTCAGTAGCGTTAAGCATCGACATATCAAATTCGATGAGTCGAAACATCCCACCTGAAGTAATGACCTTGGCAAAGCAGTTTAGTATGCAGGTGGTAGAGGGATTAGCAATGCCTCCTTCTGATGTTGCATTACAGGTGTGCAATGATGTTCCACGGCTTCTCGTAGACTATACGTCCAACGTTGCCCGATTGCGAAATCTGATTTCGACTGTCTCGCCGGGTGGAGATAATGAGTTTGTTGGGCACCTCCTCGATAAGGATGCAGGGCTTCTCAACATTGCTGCTCGAGGCAAAAACCAACGTGCTGCCATTCTTATTACGGATGCTTTTTGGGAAGCCCTGAAGCCCTCGGTTGTTCAGCAGGCCATAGATATCTGCATTCAAAACAACGTCCGGTTTTATGTGATTGTTATGACAGAACGTGGTCTTGCAACACCTGGCATTGTAGAATCCTTCAAGGCCATTGCAGAAGCATCGGGGGGTGAAGTATTTGAAGGGGCCATCTCCGATACGATTACATCCAGGTTGGCTGCATCGCTTGTCTCTACGGCAGAGGGAGCAGAACCCTGCACACTTTCGTGGGATGGTTGGCCTCTTTGCCCCAACGCAAATGCCCGCCGTGTCACCATTGGTGTACGGGGCATAGATACTGTAACGGTTGATTATTCACCACAACTGTTCGAGAAGCGCGAGCTAACAGTTGTGCCCAACAATGTGCGGTTCACTGCCCTACCTGTTGGCGGTACTGCAACTGCAACAGTACGTGTTACAGCAAAACGATCGCCGGCGAACATCTCCTCAATAATCATTTCTGATCCTGCGTTCTCCGTAGTCCCTTCCTCATTCTCTCTGTTGGCAGGCTCCGTCATTGATCTCGTGATTACGTATACATCTGATGGACGCGATCTGATTGGCACAACACTCATTCTCAATGATTCTACGTGCCCGTGGTCAGCACCGGCAATTCGTGTGGCACGCTCAGTGAGCCCTGGTCTTTACGATCTTGATGTGAATGAGCCCAATGGAAAAGAGAAGATGTTTGCCGGGTCCGACACAATTATCACGTGGAGTAGTGGCGACACTACACGTCCAGTTGACGTAGATGTTACAACCAATTACGGGGCTTCATGGATCCCTGTTGCTCGCAACGTGAGTGGAACTCAAGTACGATGGTCTTCTGTACCATTCGTTGAAAGTAATGAGTGCCTTGCGCGTGTAACGTCTGCTACTACACCACTTCCTGATTCGCTTTTAGCATTTGGAATGGAATGTACATCAATCGCTGTCATGAGTGAAGATGTAGACAGTGCTTGGAGTGGTTCAGTTGCAATAGGCACTGCATATGGTTTTCTTGCTCGTGGTAAGCCCGGATATCTGCGGCTAGATCATGTTTGGCAACCTCATGCCGATACTGTAACAGATGTTGTTGGAGTGTTATCCGAACCTAGCTGGTTGCTAACAGGCTCTGTGGATGGATCGTGTGCTCTCCATCATGGAATCACTACAGTTGTCAATATGGTGCACGGAGCCCCTGTACGTGCGGTGCAATTCATTGAAGGCACTGCGCTCTGTCTGACTGCTGGTGACGATGGACGCATAGTAGAATGGAATTGGCTAACGGGACTGCAAACTCGTGTTGTGACACAATTTTCAAAACCGATTCAATCAATGCGTTGTATTGGTAGAGATTCAATCGCTGCAGTAACAAGTGATGGCATCCTCCATGCAATACGTCGATCAAATGCAACTACATATTGGCAATCAGATACCAATCAGTTTTTCATTCGTTCTATTGAGATGCACAATAACATGCAGCTCATTGCTATTGGGACCGTGGATGGCCAGGTTGGCATTATCAATGCGGCGGATGGTTCATACAACTCTATCCCAAGTCCGATTTCTGGCACTCAATCACCAATAGTTGATGTGACCTTTGGAAATGACAATGCAACAACAGCAATGATCATCGCAGTCTGTGAGGATGGCGATGTGTATTCAACCATTCCGAATACTGCAAGCACAACACCATTGTATCACTACTCGCGTCCGGCTCGCTGTGCTGCACGCCGAGATAATGTGATTGCAATTGGCTGGAGTGGCTCGATCACTACATCATACTTATCTCCTGACCCATTGTCATCTGCATTCTCGAGCGACGTGGATATTATCGTCAATGCGCTGATAGATCGCTCTGCCCGCAGGCTTGTATCGGTATCAACAGGAGGATGGGTATGGGTTTGGGACATCGCTTTGCGTAGACCAACTTCTGTATTCCGTCTGAAAGAGATTGATTCGCGCATTGCACCTGCACTCAGTCCGAGTGGGCAATATCTTGTCCTCGCAAGTGATAACACCACCATTGTTTGTTATGATCTAAATGATGCAACGAGTGCTCCACGATATACCGCCGTTGGAGCAGGTATCTACGTTCTAAAGTTTGACCCCGAAGATGATGCTACACTTGGTATAGCCACTGCAGTAGGTGTTACGAAGATTACTGTACCTGGCCTTGGCGAGGACACCACTTACGCCTCTGCGTTAGGTAGTGTAATAGACTTTGCATGGAGTCCGGACGGAACGAAGCTTGCAATCGTTGAACCAAACGCACGGATCAGAATCATAGATATGATCAACAGCAACACTCCGCCCTCTATTAATGTACAGAATATTGTTGATGGCATTATCGCGAGTATCGCATGGTTACCTAACAGCGTTATGCTTGTTGCTGCAAGTGCAAACAATCTTTCGTTGGTTAACACACAGACACGGTTTACGCAGATTCAGACCAACCTCGATGCGCCTGCGTTAGAAGTTTCCGTTTCATCCTTGGGAAATGAGGTTGTGGTTGTTCATGACAATCGAACTGAACCAGTGCAGTCATACGATGCCACATCTTTAACCGCAGTAACTGGGTGCGGATCTTCACTAGGCAGCAAATACTCCCCAACACTTGGACGATATGCGGGAACCACGCCTGTTCACGTTACAAATTCTGCGTTTGGAGCCGCTGTACTTCGTAGTCTTGGCCCGCGCGGTTCATCCATCATCTCCGATGTATCAGACACGTTGTTCTCAATCGTTTGGCCTCGTGTCACAACACGAGATATAGACATGGGTTCTGTTCGTGTTTCACTACGAAAAGATTCTACCGTTTCAGATCTAACAGTCAACCCAACAAAATTCAAATTACGAGCAGACTCACTACGTATCATTGGCACAGACGCTTCTGATTTTAGCGTCACCATTGAAAACGCTCCCGGCGTTTTTCCATCTACGTCCACATCGCGCGGAGAAGTTCGATTCGCACCAACTGGCGCTGGCATGCGCTCTGCAGTGTGTGAAATTTTTGTTGGCAGAGATACTGCACGATTTGTAATGACAGGCAGAGGTGTTGCACCATCGATGTCTTACGCTGCAAACCGAATTGACATGGGCGCCCACGTGATTGGCGATGTGTTTGACTCTACGGTTGTTGTACTGAGAAGTATTGCTGCTGGGCCAACAACAATTAATCGCTGTTGCTTGCTCGATAATTCTGTGATGCCCTTTCGTATCGTCAATGGTACGCCTGCCATTTGCGAGACACCATTTGTTGTGCTCTCAGGAGACAGCATCGTGCTTGCGCTGCGTTTCACTCCTCAGTTATTTGGCCGAGTTTCTACGATACTCGAAGTGGAGACCGATGACGGCTTGAGGCCCTACACGATCTCCGTTCTAGGAACAGGCATTGGTCCTGTGATCGGCATCCGAAGCGACTCTGGATTCCCAGGTGACAGGCGCCCCTTTACCCTAGAATTGCGCGGCAATACTGGTACACCTCAAGGGGGCGCCACACTCGGATATGAAGCTGATGTATCATTCGATCCAAGCGTAGTTGTGCCCTTGTCTGGTACTCGTATTACCAATGGCATGATCACTGCTCGCGGCACATGGAGCGGAGCAGATTCTGTCATCGGCTCCATACCCGCAGCTATTGTACTAGGCAGAGCGGACTCAACGATTGTTACAATCAATCGTTTTGTATGGCTTGATGAGCAAGGGGCTCCGATTGATCGAGACGTGCGCACAGAAAATGGCGTCTATCGCGTGCTCGGAATTTGTGATGATAACGGGAAGCGATTTTTCGATCCTGTAACAGATGTAAGAATACTCACTACTACAAGTGGAGTAGATGTATCGTTTGAATTGTCTCAGATGAGCAACATTGTCATACAGGTGCTGTCAATCCAGGGTAAAACAGTGCTGCACAGAGAAGTATCAGGATTTGCGGCACAATTCGTAGTACCGGTAGATCTTACAGAGCTGGTACAAGGAGCTTACATCATTCGTGTAACTGCTGGTGACAAAACCACGTCGTCATTGATAATGTGGTGATAGGGGCTACAAACTCCCCGTCACACTCACATAAAAGCTACGGGGCTCAGCAGGTATGATGCCCGGTCCAGGATACGAATCAGCTCTTCGAGTAAAGTACTTTGCGCCAAAGACGTTGTTGCAACTAGCGTTGATGGTAAAGATGTGGAATGAATATCCGAGGGTAATGTCAGCAACGTTGTATGCTGGGACTGAGCCAGATACAGCCGATGCTGTATACGATGCATTTGTAGCGTCAGTATACTGCTGTCCGATTGCTGACCATAGAAACGAGAATCGCAACGATTGGTGGCGCACGTTTATGCCTGTGCGAAAGACGTAGGAAGGCACATATTCAACTGTGTTGCCACCAACTGCCAAATCATTAGCAGCCAGATACCTGCCTTGGGTCAATGATGCATTCACAATCCAGTGCACGTCAGGCAAGGACGATGAAATGCCGAGTACGGTAGACACGTCAATTTCTGTGAGTGCTTCAATACCCATGGTATATGCATCGGCGATATTTGTACGATACCGATATGGTAGATACAGAGGAGCTTTGTCATCGAGCAATACCTCTCCAATCTTATCATTGTATCGCAAATAGAAGGCAGATGCATCCCAATTGAAGACTGATCCAATACGTCCGCGAATACCAAGGTCTAGCGTGTAACCTCGCTCATCAGTAATGTCCGGGTCAATAACAAGATTAGGGTTGTTGATGCGGAGATCACTAAAGGTGATTGACCGATAGTTCTGTGTTGCATTTGCATAGATCTCAACAGCACCAGTGTCAATCTGATAACTCAGCCCAATTCCAAAGAGCATTATTGTCCTGGACCTGCTTTGTTGTTCAGACACCGAAGAGTCAATGATTACGTTGCCAGCAAAATCAACCACACGAAGTGCGTAGTATCCTTCTGCTCTGGTTGTGATGTGTTCTGCACGAAACCCAGGAACAAGCCGTAGTTGTGGCGTGAGGCTAATCAATGCTTCTGCAAAACCAGCAATGTTGTCGTTGGGAAAGGTATGACTCGAGCCCTCGAGACGATCAGGGTGTAAGAATTCAAAGTCTGGTCCATCACTTGCAGAAGCATCACCTTGCTGCTGCTTTGTTGTTCCATGAAACACACGCACCCCAGCAAGTAAGGACCACGGCAAGCCCCCTACCTCAACATCGTGCTGTAGTGTAGTTTCATTGCCGATGTTCTGAAAGGTGCCGTCAATCATTGTCCGAGGGCCACCAAGATCTGCTGTCTGTATTCGGTTTAGATTGCCAAGTGCCTGGCGCGAACTAAGGTTTCCGAAGATCATCGACCGAAGTGATGTGCGTTCAGAAATGAACCAATCAAATGTAAGAGATGCAAGATTCCAATGAACACTAAACCAGTTTCGAGCCCTCACCGACTGCGCTGGATCTGACAAAAACATTTGATCCGTAAGTCCTCCTGGCTGTTGAGCGAGGTATGTCATGAAGGTATAGTCTACGCGTAGACGGGCGTGTGTAGACACATTGGTTGTGAGCGCAGCGTAGGCTAGGTGTTGATTGAATTCGCTATTTGGTCTCCATCCATCTGCGCGGCGGAACTGATACATCGCAACATAGTTTGTTGAGTTTGTCGTACCTCCAAGCCTTGCAAATGCACCAGCAAACCCAAAAGATCCGGCTGTGAGCGATGCCTCGGCTGCAAGGGGCGAATCGTGTGAACCGTCCTTCATAACAAAGTTTACAACTCCTCCGAACTGCGTACCATAACGCAATGCCCCAGCACCACGAACAATGTCGATACGCTCCAATGCCATCATTGGTGGCACGTAGTAACTCTCTGGATATCCAAGAGGATCTGCAGAAATGTCATAACCGTTTTGTCGAGTAGTGAAGTTGGACGTGCGATTAGGGTTAAGGCCACGGCCGCCAATGCCGAGTTGCAATCCAGCAGCATCACTTTCCCAGATATTGAGTCCGGCTACAGTAGCAAAGGTCTGTCGCGAATTATTTGTAGCCAGATTTGCAATCACATTATCAAGTTTAATGCGTTCAGTTTTTTTTGCGGCATAGATTGCACCGGCTTCAATGTCAGACACGCGAGTGATGAGAAAGGGACTGTCTCGATGCTCAGTAACCTCAACTTCACGCAGAACAATTGTGTCTTTTCTGGTCCGAGTACTATCAAGAAGCCAATGCTGTTGCGCGTAGATATTCTGCGTAGCAATGAGAGCGGCAACAATCAATATTGCTGACCTCATCGTGCTCGTATCCAATCATACGCGCAGATACTGAGTGGTGCTTCTGAGAGATCTCTATTCGGATCAACAAGCAAGGAACTAGGAGCCCCATTCAGTGTAACCCACACCTCTGCGGTTACCTTGGGGTCATGCATACCGAGCTCTTCGTAATGAGCATAAAGATGGTGCGCAAACTGCAGCACCATATCAGGCTGCATAGACATTTGCTTTTCTTGATGAGCATTAAGAAATGCACTATTGTCAACTATCCCTTTGCGTCCGGTTACTCCGTCTTCAACGGTGAACGTGGCTGTGCCGGACTTCTCCATGAGCATCACGCGCCATGAAAATCGATATCCCTCTTCTGTCCACTGCAACTCGCCGGGATACAAGAGGTAGCGCCATGGTATCAACACTTGAAGAACAAAGAACACAACAAGCACACCATGAAGTGCCAGAGGATGTTTTCGCCCTTCAATCCGCAACGGCGCTTCCAGTGATTTATCACTCATTGAATGAGTACTTCCTCTCAAAAGCAGTGCGAGCCGATCATCAAAGAAGACGAGCGTCATCGCAATCATCACAAGAGGAAACACGCCTATCTGAAACATAAGCCCTGTCATGATGTGAAATACGATGACAGCCACATATGCCAGGAGTCGCGTTCGGCGCCATGACAATGCAAATGGAACTGTCACATCGTATACCATGCCTGCCCATGCAAACACCCAGGGCAGCCACCACAGCGCCATCAACGGTCCGATGATTGGTAGGTCAGATTGTGCAGGAAGCCAAATACGAAGCGGCATTGCATCAATCAACCATGCAGAGGAGATTTTGGCAATTCCGGCATAGAAGTATACGATACCTAGTTGCAGCTTAAGGATATCTATCGTCCACCGAGGAACGTGTGTTACTCGTAGTGTTGGCTTGCGCCATACATCAACGGAAAACATTCGATGCGCTGGCACCAGACAGAATAGAAACGCCGCTAGACTCACGAAATAGTAGTGGTTGAGATAATAGGTCTTATCTATAAGCTCTATATAGGTAAAGCACAGAAAGAACGTGACGGCACTTATCCGATACCACGCGCCCAGTAGTATACCAACGGCCGAGGCCGTCATGATACCAAAGAGAATGTACATACCAGGAGATCCAAGCGATACTACCCACTCCAATCCTTGATACGGGAAGTGCATTGTTGGACGTGTGTACTGCTCATCAATCCACCCCAGTAGAATAAATCTCACGCACGAAATGGTAATCACAGAACCAAACAGCACCCGCAGAATTGCTAGGGGTGCTGTTGAGACCAATGATTCACGGTAGTTCGCGATGTGCTGACCGATGTTAATCGCCGTCCCCGCTGCTATAGGTTATTGAAATGCCCAATAGAGATGACATTTCACTCTTGAAGAATCGAGTGAGCTTCTGCATTTCACTGTGAAGGGGCTCTACAGCTGTTGGATTGGACGTGATTACGGTTGACAATGAAGCAGAAGTGCCAAGCGTTGTAAATGCTTCTTCAATCCGCGTTATCTGCGCTTCTGTATCATTGATAAGTCGATCGCCGTTTGCAACTGTTTTTAGATAAGACCGAAAGGACGGGAACGTATCTCCTTGTGGAGTTTTACCGTACCAAAGATTCACTGCAGCATGAAAGTGCAATCGAGCAAGTTCTAAAGACGTAGACTGATAATATGCTTCAACTCGTGTTGGCTCAGACGCTGATTGGCCAGCCCGCTTACCAAGTGGCAAAGCGATCTTATAGTTTTTCAAGAGCTCATAGCTGATGTTGAGATTGTTAAACAACAAACTCACCGAACTTCCAGCATCAGTGCCTGATCGGTCTATGAATTGCTGTCTGTAGGTACCTGTCCACGCATTGAGAACAACACGAGTCTCACGAGCAATGGCATTGGCAACAGCCTTGGTGTATACGCGACGATTCATGCCGGCCTCGCCACTAAAATTCGATATCACGTCTGTGAGTGTTCCACGAAAGAACAAATAATCCAACGCTGAAAGTCCCCTCGTGTCGCGTTGAAAATTCAGAAACGAAGTATCGGCCACTGCAATAAGATCTTCAAGTGATGCGGTGTTCACTGGAAAAGTTGAGACGTTTTCTACGAGTGAACCAAGCGAGCCTTCTGCTGGACCAAAGTCATAACCAATCACCGACTGAAACACTATGATAAGATTCGCAATTGCATTGCGCAATGTCTGAATCTGTTGTGTTGTAGGAATTTGAATTTCTACGAGTTGGGTAGCCAAGAGAGCCACGCTATCGGCGTTCTTCTGTAGCTCTTTGAATGATGGAATAGCAGCCCTGTCGGCTACACCTTTCAACATGGCCGTGCGGTCAAAGGCGTCAACCTTTGTATTGTTCGTGTCATTCGTACATGCACATATGAACACTATGCATAGAGCAAAAAGCAAATGTCTCATTGTAAACGTGGTGGTCATTGTCTGTTTTGAGTTGCTACCCAATTTGTCTTAAATGATTCCATTTCCACATCCGTAAATCCATAGATGAACTGCATACGTGTACGGGCATCACGAACCTTTTCGAGATACGAAACTGGATTTTGCCATATGAGATATGATGTCCACGGTCCGTCTGCCGGCGCTTGCAGCAGGCCAAGAAGTATTCCAAGTTGGGAATCAGTGATGGAGCGCAAAGACTGTTTTACGGCCCTCCACCCATGAAGGAATCCAACACATTCGCTATAGGCATGCATTGCACCTGCTCGGCCAGCATCAGTAACAGTTGTAGCAGATAGACCATCAACAATGGCATAGGTATAGTTAATGACAGTTGCCATTAACGCTCGCTCCCACGTTTGTCTCATCGTTGCAAGCGAAGCGTTTAGTTCAGTCTTATACTCTGATCCAGCAACTGCCGCTGCTTGTGCAGTGATAGATGCTACTTTGAATTGTGTGTAAAGCCCCTTGCCATCATTTTGATCTCTGCGAGCGGCATAGGATGCGGCGTATTTATCGGGGTTTGAAGCAGCTTTATCTGTGTTTGGGAATGATGCGTGTGCGCCAAACAAAGCCACAATACGATCAATAGTAGTGGCAGTAACATCGCCATCCATCAAAACCGCAGCGCGATTATAGAGAGCAGCCGCAAAGAGCCCCTTCTCTACCAATTGCTCCATCTCCAGCCCATGCTCTTGAAAAAGGAAGCCGCCATAGACACCACCAGAAGAGGTTGCCGTTGGATTTGCCTGCCAATCATACGATCCCCCACTTGCCGTTGAAAGCTCAGTCAAATATCCAGGAACGTAGAGACGATAGTATTCACCCGTCACAGGTGCAAGGGGCTCATAAGCCGCATTGAGATCCGCTAGGCTAACAGCCACACCTTGTGTTCGACCCGTCTTCATCAGGTTTGCTAGCGCTACCATCTGAACACGTATTGCATATTCACCGCTGGTATTGGCTGAATATCCCACCGAATCATAGCTCGCTGGCAATACAAGTGGTGTTCTAGGGTCAGTGCTCTCGCTGCAACCAGGTATAATGCCTATCAGCATGGCTACTGAGATTGTAGCTGCAATGATCTTTAACATTTGGGACTCTTCTAACTGCGACAAGAATAGTCCTAAATTACTCTTTATTTGGACTTAGTCCAAATAAGAATAGTGTAAACACTTCATCACAATCTCACGGCCTTTTCTATTCCTGATCGAATTGAGAATCATATAGCCTCGAATGCTCTAGCGATGAGCTTTTTATGCGTTGCACCGTCACGTCTCGGAGCCGTTCATGCACGTAGATGTTCATCCATTGTTCATACTGGAGTCATCACATGCGTATCAATCGCGAGATATTTGGTTTACACCTTATTATCATTCCGGGACGGACTGGAAGATTACCAGTCTCTGCTGTAAGAGAACTCAGCACAACTACAGAGCATACAGCACGTATGTTCCGCTTCGGGTTTAGAGCATTTCACCTACGAGAGGATCACGCACATGTACTCGTGACTGCATCAGCAGAGGACAACATTCCGGCCTTCATCAACACCCTCTTAGAGAGGTTGCGAGACGAAATCATGACCTTAGGTGGGCCATTCCGCGGCTTCTCTTGGGATGATGCTGTTCACGTTACTCTCCTGCCTCCCTGGCACGTGGAAATCTTAGCAAGCTTTGTACGCGATCAAGATCATTATCACGAATCACGATCACTGGAGCAAGAACTCGATGAAGTCTTTCGCCCAAATGCGCTAGAGCCGCCAGAAGAAGCTCGCGAGCCTCAACCTACGTTTACGCTTGGAATAGTGAACTGATCAGCCAAGATCCTTTACTTGACCGCTGGCAACCATCTTCATAGCGTCGGCAAATCGCTCGATTTCCGAAACAGTCGTGTATACCGAGGGGGCTACACGAAGGCCCTTAAACTCATCGTGCACTATGGCCACAGTAAAGATGCGGTGCTTATCGAGCAAGTATGCCGAGAGTTTGCCAGGGTCAGTCCCTTGAATGTGTACGAGTCTCAGTCCACACTGATTATCTACGTCCTTAATATTTGTCAGAAAGTGAACTGACTCTATTTTTTCAAGTTGGTCTGTCCATATTGAATGAAGATATCGTAGCCGGGCTGCCTTACGTTCGATGCCTAGCGCTTTGTGAAATGAAATAGATTCAATAAGGGCATTGTGAACCGCGGCCGGGTGTGTGCCAATCTCTTCAAACTTTCTGATGTTCGCGTCCATCTCCTTTGGCGCTCCCATCAATGGCCACACGGAGGAGATCATATCCTTTTTTACATAGAGCATGCCTGTACCTATTGGACCAACGAACCACTTATGGAGAGCTGTACCAAAGAAATCGCATTCAAGATCTTGTTGCGTGAATGGGAAATGTGCGAATGAATGCGCGCCATCAACAATACACGGGATACCGCGACTCTTTGCGAGTCTGCAGATCTCTCGCACGGGCATGATCTGACCAGTCAGAAATACAACGTGCGATATGTGAATCACTTTTGTACGTGATGTGATTGCTTCTGCGATCGCATCCACTGCATCTTTTGGATTCATGAGTGGGACGGGATACTTCACCTTCTTGATGACTATACCCTCTCGACGAGCGCGCTGCTCCCACGTCGTTAACATACGCGGGTAGTCCTGTGTTGTTGTCACTACCTCGTCCCCCCGCTCCATTGGCAAGCCAAGTTGCAATGTTTCCAGTGACTCGCTTGCATTTCGAGTAATGGCAATCTCTTCGGAGCTAACATGGAATATTGATGCAAGCCCTTCACGAACAGATTCTACTTGCGGCTCTTGATGTCTCCACATTTCGTATGCAGGAATTGAATTAGCCTGTTCTGTGTACCTGCGGTATGCGTCTTGAACGCTTCGCGGCGATGGAGACACTCCACCATTGTTCAGGTTTATAATCGTACGGTCAACAAAGAATGCCTGCTGTACCGTAAGCCAGAAATCTTCATCCCGCGCTGCATCTAGGGCAGAGAGATTTGGCACGGCTGTAGGCAACCACTGCGTAACAGCATGCAGCGCCTGAGTACCAAAAAGTGCTGTTGGGCCAAATGCAGCAATCGAACGAAGGACATTTCTACGCGACGTCATGTTAGCCCCTTTTACTGTTTACGAATTCCGATCGCCCCCACGAATGAAGCAATAGTACCCACAAGCAGTGGAATAATTGAGCTAAGAAGATAAAATGCAGGTACAGCGAATATGAGCTTGCCTACGTGGATTTCCTGGGCAAGGAGTGCGCCGGTGTGGCCCTGTGCTCTGGCCTCGGCTTCTGCATATCGATGCATAAGCCCAAAATAGTCTGGGTACATAACGTTGATGAATAACAACCACACCAAGCTAAGGCCAATCATCGCCGATGCTGATGTGATGATGCCCGTGGTAAGTGCTGCGCCATAACGAAACGCTGCATCGGTGCTCATTCTTCTATGCACCATGGAGCCAACAACTGCAATAGGTGAAATAATAAGCCACAGCAGCACATTAGCATGTGAAACACCTGCGTTGTGTAGGCCCAGAAGAGATTCTCCAACAAGAATCAACAAACCAACAATGGCAGCTATACCGCCCCACATAACTGAGATCATTCTATTCACTCCTTATATTCGCAACTTCACGTACGAAAGTAACACGATGACGCAAACCGCCTTCCATGCCATCCATGTAGCCGCCGGCGCAAAAATGGTTTCTTTTGCCGGATTTGAGATGCCAATTCAATATCCCGTTGGCATACTTGCCGAACATCGCATTGTTCGCAATGGCGTAGGTGTGTTTGACGTGTCGCACATGGGTGAGTTTGAGGTGAAGGGGGCTGATGCTCTCGCACTGATTCAACTTCTTACTGTAAACGATGCGTCAAAGCTCGTTCCTGGCAAGGCGCAATATTCAGCACTTACCCGACCAAGCGGTGGGATTGTTGATGACCTTCTTGTATATATGATTGGTGAGAACGATTACATGCTTGTGGTGAACGGCGCAAACGTTGATAAAGACCTTGCGTGGGTCATGCAACATGCCTCCGAGTTTGAGCATGTAACTGTTGCAGACGAGAGCAGCAATTATCATTTGCTCGCAGTGCAAGGTCCAAAGAGTATTGAGACCCTTCAAAAGCTTACAGATGCCAACCTCATAGACGTTCCCTACTATAGCTTTGTGCACGGCACACTTGCAGGTGTACCAATGATCTTGTCGCGTACAGGTTATACAGGAGAGATCGGCTTTGAGCTGTACTTCAAGGGCTCGGTTGATGTAGCTACGAAAGTTGTTACCACGATCTTTGATGCAGGTGCTGAGTATGGCATTGCATGGATTGGACTAGGCGCGCGAGATACTCTACGGCTTGAAAAAGGCTATTGTTTGTATGGCAACGACATTACGGATGATACAAACCCAATCGAAGCCGGCCTTAGTTGGATTACAAAGTTGGCCAAAGGGCCATTTAATGGTAGCGACGTTATCCAAGCCGTTAAGACCAATGGCCCAACTCGCAAACTTGTAGGCTTTGTAATGCGTTCAGAGAAACTCATCCCCCGAACAGGCTATACAATCGTCTCCAACGGTGCAACCGTAGGTGCCGTTACAAGCGGCAACACATCGCCTGGTCTAGGCACTGGGATTGGCCTTGGCTACGTGCCAACAGCTCTGAGTACACCAGGCACCATGATTGAGATAGCAGCACGAGGCACCACGTTTCCTGCAGAGGTTGTGAAGATCCCGTTCCTCTAATCACTCGCTTGGAACATCAACCTCAATAGCTACCCGGCATGTGCCTGCACGGATCATGTCGAGTTCCTTGGCAGCCCCCTTCGAAAGATCAATGAGTCGGGTGTGCTTAAAGGGGCCCCTGTCGTTAACACGCACAATCACGCTCTTGCCATTCGCAAGATTCGTAACACGGAGCTTCGTGTTGTATGGCAACCATCGATGTGCGCATGTTAGGCCATTCATATTGAACGGTTCGCCGCTCGATGTTTTTTTGCCATGGAACGCTTCAGCGTAATACGAGGCTGTGCCTGTGTCTGGCTCCATGCTCATCACGTGCATGGTAAGAGAATCGCTCAATGTTTGCCCTGCACGCACTTTAGCCAACTGTGCCCGGGTTACTGACTCGCGAAGCCGGGCGTCTACTTCATCAGACTTCACCGTGGCAGAATCAATGGCTGTGGAATCATTGCTCGCGGAATCTACAATCGCACTCTCATGTGCAATGCTGTCTCGAATTCGCTTTTCAATCGCAGTGGCCTTGGCTATTAATGTCTTCTGCACTTTGCGAAGACTATCACTTCGCATTCGAAGAAACATCGATTCAATCCGAATGCTGTCACTGCGCCGCCAATGAATGCTCCATTCTGTTTTTAGACTATCTGCAATATGCTGTGCTGATTGAGCCTCTGACCGTAGACGCACTGCATCATCCTGAACAATCGTGTGTGCAGTAATAACAGCGGCACAGAGGAGCCAGATCACAAGTGTTGGGCGATGTGACGTCGGCGAAGCACATCTACAAGATCACGAACATTTTCCGTGGCGCCCCTTTTACAAATCATGATCGACGATTCCGTTTCAACAATGATCAGATTGTCTACGTCAACAATTCCGATAAGTCTTCCCGTAGTACCACTCACGAGGCAGTTGGTAGTGTGGAGTGTTACAACATTACCTTCGATCACATTGTTCTTGCCATCCTTCATCGACATTCGGTAGAGCTCATCCCAGGTGCCAACATCACTCCACCCAAATGATCCTTCTACAACGCCGATAGTGGTGTCTTTTTCCAGAACACCTACATCGAATGATATTGATCGCATCTGCCGATAAAAGTTCTCAATCATTTCTGCCTCATCTGGAGTGCCGATATAGCGCTCAAAAAGATGAAACAGAGGTCCGTGATCTGGCAAGTGCTCATCAACTGCACGGATAATGGAACGAATGCTTCCAACAACGATTCCGCTATTCCAGACAAAGTCACCAGCATCTAAGAATCTCTGTGCTGTTGCAGAGTCTGGTTTTTCAGCGAACGTGTTGACCGATTTTAGCGCACCGTTGAGGACTGGGTTGTCCGTTTGGATCTCATCACCAACTTGGATATAGCCAAACCCTGTTTCTGGTCGCGTTGGCATAACACCAATCGTAACAATGCGTCCGGTGGCAGCCGCGGCCGAAACGGCACGGTCTAACATCACCTGAAACTCTCGGACATTTGAGATCAGGTGGTCTGATGGCAGCACCACAATCACTGTATCATCAGGATATTTGCGGCGCAATAGTGTGGCTGAATATGCGATTGAGGGGGCGGTGTTGCGGCCAAAGGGCTCTCGCAGGATATTTCCGGACGGTATGAGTGGGAGCTGATCAGCCGCGTGGTGCGCGAGGTCAGCAGTAGTCACAACGTGAATGTCCTGCAACTCGATGAAAGGGAGCAGCCGAGCAACCGTGTTCTGGATGAGCGTTCCGTCGCCCAGAGTATGGACAAATTGCTTGGGCTGCCGTTCTGTACTGCGGGGCCAAAGACGAACTCCCAAGCCCCCTGCCATAACTACTGCAATAACCTTCATCCACGAATCTACGGACCCTCGTATCTTCGTAGGAACAATTACTTTGGAGATGTGCATGAACCGTTCGCTTATCGCCCTGCTGTTGGCCCTGACAACACTTTCTCCGCTGTGGGCGCAAGATGAGAAGTTGGACGATCTTTCATTTGAAGAGGCGCCACTGAAGGATGAGGCTGTGCCCTACTTTGCAATTGGAGTTGGACCGGTGTTCAACTTTGTCTTTGCAGACACAAAGGACGTCAATGCCCAGGCACTGAAGCTAGGCCTGAAAGAGATCAACTCCCCGATATTTCAATTGGGTGCGGAAATCTTTACCGCTGTTGGCGTCATTCCAGATCTGCGTTTAGGGTTTTCTTGGATTTCAGGTTCAGCATCCTCTTCGTCAGACACGATTGTTGGCGGAATAGCTAATAAGCGTACAATGATGTATGGAATCTCTTCTCGTACATTTCACCTCGACTATGCGTGGGTTCCCGTGAAGTCTCTCGCATTCCTCCCGGGTGTTGGTCTAGGATGGGGCGAGCAGCGAATGGAGATGTATCAGTCTGCGGGTGAGCTCGATTGGAATCAAATAACAGATCCATCAAGCCTAGCCCCCTTGCCAAATGCTTACACGATTCTTCAACAGAACACGCTCTACTTCCTGCCAAGACTCAATGTGGAATATGCGGTAACTCCATTCCTCAATCTTCGTTTGCAAGGCGCATACACACTGGTGCTGTCAAAGTCGGATTGGATTGGCAATCGCAATGCAACCGTTAAAAACGTACCTGATAATATTAGCGTAAGTGGACTGAATGTACAGTTTGGTGTCTTTGTAGGACTCTTCAACTAACGTCTTCATGTAATTTCAATCGGGCTCGTAGCTCAATGGTTAGAGCAGCGGACTCATAATCCGTTGGCTGCTGGTTCAAGTCCGGCCGGGCCCACACATGTCATCCAATACCCACATCACGTGTCCCAGTTGCGGTCATGAGATCGATATCGAGGCTCTGTTAGCCCACGATATCGAAGACCGCGTTCAGCGTGAACAACAAGAGCGCTTCAACTCTGAACGCGAGCAACTGAAGTCAGAAACTGAGTCTCGCATTCGGCAAGAATCAGATGCGCAAATCCTTGCACTTCAGAAAGAGAACGAAGAACGAAAACGAGATGCACTCTTGCTAAAGACAAAGGAAGTGGAGGTACTTGAGCTTCAGCGCACAATGCGCGAACACCAAGATGGCTTTGATCTTGCGATCCAAAAACGCCTTTTACAAGAGCAGGCAAAGATGGAAGCCGATATTCGACGAGCAGAAAAAGAACGCTCTGATGTTGAGCGCAGCAGAGATCGTGAACGTTTTGATCTTGAGAAGCGAGAGTTACAGAAAAAGATTGACGATACGCAGAAGGCAATGGAAGATGTTCGGCGCAAATCCGAACAGTCATCACAACAACTTCAGGGCGAAGTCTTTGAACTCGTTATTGAAGATTATCTCCGTCAACGATTTCCACATGATGAGATTTCAGAAGTTGCCAAGGGGCAACGTGGCGCTGACTGTGTTCAAACCGTTTTCGATGCTGGTCGCAGGTGCGGACAGATAACATATGAGAGCAAGCGCACAAAGTCATTTAGCATGGACTGGGTTGAAAAACTGAAGTCAGATATGCGTGCAAAGGGCTCAGACGTGGGTGTGATTATCACAGAAACAATGCCAAAGGATATGCAGAGTTTTGGTGCTATAAACGGCATCTGGGTCTGTACGTTTTCTGAGTTTAAATCATTATGTGTTGTACTGCGAGACATGATTATTCGCGTCTCATCTGCTTTGGTTTCGCAAGAAAACAAGGGTGAGAAAATGACGATGCTCTACGACTACCTAATGAGCTCGGAGTTTCGAATGTCCGTAGAAAACGTCATGGAATCCTACGAGCACATGAGATCGGATCTAGATCGTGAGCGAAACGCAATGGAAAAACTTTGGAAACAGCGCGAGCGCCAGATAGAGCGCATGAGAGTTTCTATGTCACATGTTATGGGATCAATCCAAGGTATTGCAGGAAAAGACCTTGGCCCTGTTCGACTATTCGAACTTCCTGGAGCAACAGATACACCAGCGAATTGACCATCCCGTCTCCCTGAGCATCCATGATTCGCCCCCTCCTTGCCATTGCCTATATCGTCTTCGGTTCATCTGACATTGGTGCAGATAATCAAGCAATACTGCGCTACACGCCAAATGACGCATTTGGAATGGGCGAGAAGCTAGAATACTCTGTTGGATATAAATTCATTAAGGCCGGCAAGGCAACATTTTATATCGGCAAGGATCCTGTCCTCGTAAATGGACGGCCATGTTTTGACATTCGCTTTGATGTGGTATCTCTTAGCAGTCTCGATTTCTTATACAGGGTACGCGACCGTTACCGGACGCTGGTTGACATTGATGGTATCTTCCCATGGAAGTTTGAACAAACCATCCGCGAAGGTGGCTATAAAAAAGACTATAAGGCTACGTTTGATCAAGTAGGCCATAAAGCCTACACAACCGAGGGCGCATTTGATGTGCCGCCCTTTACGCACGACATCGTCTCGGCGCTCTATTTAGTCCGCGCTGTTGACATTCGGACGTTCAAAAATGGCGAGGTCGTTAACCTCAAGAACTTCTTTGACCGCGAATCACACGATCTTGTTGTACGAGTACTGGGCCGCCAACAGGTAGAAGTTGATGCTGGCACATTTCATTGCATCGTTGTAGAACCCGTTATCAAGTCTGGCAGCCTCTTCACGTTCGAAGGTCGGCTGTTGCTATGGCTAAGTGATGACGATAGGCGTATACCCGTAAAGGTTAGCACGAAGATCCCAATTGGCAACATCGATGCCGAGCTAACAGCATATCAGGGACTACGAGGTCCACTTACCTCCAAGATCAAATAAGGGGCTTTGCATGAACCAACGAAATGCTATGTGCATGCTTGTGGGTATCTCCGCATTCTTAGCCATAACACCATACTCGTTTGCTGGCGGCGATCTACTGGACCGTTTTCAGGCGCAATTCCGCTCAGCGCATACTATTCGGTGCACATTCACAAATGCCTTTGGCGCAGCGGGCACCATCGTAGCTAAGCGTGGGGGCATGTATTGCGTAACGATACCTGATCGAATCATCGTTAGCAACGGCAAGACCGTCTGGAGTGCTACTACGTCTGCAAAGAGTGTGATCATGAATACCTACAAGGAAAAGTCAAATGACCTGTCGCTCGAGAAGGTCTTCTTTGAGATAATCAACATCTACAGGGCTCAGATCGTAGAGACGAAGGGTAATGGTGGGACCATTCGCCTGACGCCACAAGATTCTCGCACTGTAATAGCAGGCGTTACAAAGGCCGAGGTTACACTCGATGCTAGTATTCGGGTAACACGCATAGTACTGACAGAGAACGGCACTACAACAGTTTATACCGTCTCCAAGATGGCCATGAATCCCAAGGTACATGCATCAACTTTTACCTTTTCGCCTCCGATGGGCTGGGAACTGATCGATCTTCGATAGTCGAACAAAAAAAAGAGGCAGGACCTACGTCCTGCCTCTTTTTATGTAGATGCCTATTGAAGGGCGATTATCTTAGAACCACTACTTGTTGCGAAGCTACGAAGCTCGCAGAGGTGAGTGTTACGTTGTAAACGCCTGCAGTGAGATGTAGATCCGAAGCGCTGAGTGAAACGCGGTGAGTACCGGCATCAACACTCTCGTTTACGAGAACCGAAATTTCACGACCCATAAGGTCTGTAAGAACAATGCGGACGTTCTGCGAAGCAGGCACTGTGTATGAGAATGATGCTGCATCAAACGTTGGATTAGGTGTTGCACTAGAGAATACAAATCCTCCGCTTACAACTTCACCAGTAACACCGTTTGTGATAGAAGCAAGTGCGTTGCGCGATGTATCGGCACCACAATTGTTTGAAACGATACAGAAGTACGTTCCAGCATCACTCATTTTAGCGCGGTCTACAGTGTATGTAGCACCTGTTGCTCCTGTGATAGCCACATTTTTGAGGTACCACTGGTACGTTACAACTGCGGTGCCTGTAACTGTAACAGTAAACTTGATTTGATCATTGTCGAACACCGCAACGTCTGTAGGCTGAGTTGCAACCTTAACGCCCGTGTTAACAACTACATCAACTGTAACTGATGTTGCACGTCCACAAGAGTTCGAGGCTGTAACGGAGTATGTACCTGCATCTGCAAGTGTAACGTTAGAGCGCGTAAACGTGGCTGTTGTTGCACCCGGGATTGCCGTTGTGCCCTTATTCCATTGATACGCGATATTGTCTCCGCCCGATACAGTTGAGATAGTGAGAACTGCTCCTTCACAAACTGTTGCGCCTTCTGGTTGTGTTGTGATGGAAGGATTAACTCCTACGCGGACATCAATCACGTTCGACATGAACGTAAAGGTTGTTCCCGTATATGACACTACACAATGATATGCGCCATCGTCAGCAGTCGAAGCATTGCTAACCATGATCACTTTAGAATTTGCTCCACTCGTGAGAGCGCCATTGGTAAGCATCGTCCCATTCTTGAACCACTGGAATGATGCTGTGGATCCGGGCAGGCTAGATGGGAATGCGGCACATTCGAGGCTCAAACGTCCGTTATTACATACTGCAGGTGTGTTGTTCGAAGCAACAACAAGCGGGATGAAGAGCCGAGCAATCTTAGACGTAGCTCCACCGCAGAACCCTGTTACGCTAAGGACGTATGCGTCCATGGTGTCTAGAGCTGTTACGTTGCGAATGGTCAGGATCGAAGAATTGGCACCAGTGATGTTGCCATTGTCCTTTACGAGCGTGTCGCTGTACGAACTCGTACTTGGATTCCAGAAGCGCTTCTTCCACTGATATGATGGAACGAATGTATCTGGACCACCAATGGCTTCAACTTCAGCCTCAAGGCTTGCCGTTCCGCCAATCGCAACTGGTTGCGATACTGGATGCGTTGTGATGCTTGTAGTACGAACAACGATAATCGAAGCGCCGCCAGACAATTGCTGGACGAAATTGGTTCCGTCATTTGCCTTTACAAGACAGGTATATACTCCTGACGAACCAAAGTCCGTATTGCTAAGAACAAAGATGTTGCCAATCTGGCCAACAAGCTCAACGCCGTCCTTGTACCACTGATAGGTAGTTACAGCGCCAATCGTTACATCTGCAATGCAGATGAGTGTATCTCTGCCACCGAGACAGACATAGGCACTCGCCGGTTCGCGAACAATGCGAATGATTGGCTTGATTTCGTCGGCGCCCATGTACGGCTTCGTTCGTGTCATACCATCATAATCCGTTGGCACTTCAGCGAACGTAGTTGCCGTACCCCAAAGTTGCGGTTGGATTGATAGAAGGTGAAGGTCTGATCCACCAACAAAGTTTACAGCAATCGAAGTTGAGTTTTGATCACGACCTGAAGTAGCCCGCCAATTTGTAAGCGGGTTACCTACAGTATTGCGTGCAACAGCTACTCCACCCCAGTTTACGAGGTTAAGTCCGGTCGTCATGAGGTTGTTGAAGTCACCCGTGCGAATCGGATTTGGAACAGGTGATGTGTGCCACATTGAAAATCCACCATTTGAGCCAGTGCCAAAGTTGTGGAACACGTTGTTGATCAGATCAATCTGTCCGCCAACTACAGCCAATGGAGCGTACAAGGCGCTGCTCGTTGTACCAGTACCCGTGATATTAATCGAGTTATGAATAACACGATTAGCTGGGGTATTCGACTCAATCCACATACCTAGTGTTTGTGTTGTACCAGAAACCGATACCATGTTGTTTGCAACAAGGAGATCACGTGTGTTCTGCATAACGACACCATTACTCAAACCAGTGGTTTGAACAGCATTCACGCGGTTATTGCGGAATGTTCCACCTAGGATGCCTGACAAAGAGATCCCCTGTGATGAGGTATTGCAATCGCATGTTGTCACAGTGTTGTTGTTTATCTGCGGAGCAGATGCGTTGTTTACTGTGAACGAATTGATTGAGGTTTCAACTGTGTTGCCAGTCACAACAACACCAGAACCAGATGTTTGGACAAAGAATCCATTGCGGAAGCGGCGGAAGGTAGCACCGTTAATAACAACTGTTGAGCTGCTTGTTGAGAGGAGCTGAACTCCACTCGTAACACCAACAGTAGTTGCAAAAGCAGCAGGACCTTCAAACGTGCCACCGTCTATGCGGATGTTGTTGCCGTGGTTGGCAGAGAATACCGCATTGTTTGATGTGGAACCGTCCATTACTCGTACAACAAGGTTGCGAAGAGTAACATTCGATGCGCCATCAGCAAAACCAATCACTGTGTGAATGTCTGCAGTTCCATACACGTTTGTTGTAGGCCATACCATCGATGAAATCGATACATCATCGTTTGCACGACGTGAAATCTGAACACGGCCAGATGTAGCATCAATTGATGGAACCCAAACTTCTTCATTGTAAAGCCCAGCAAACACTGTAACGTCTGTGTTACCCGAAATGCCCGAAATGGCCAGATGGCGGAACATTGAATAGAAATCAGCGAAAACGCCTGGGTTTCCATTTTGTCCAATTGCAAGCGCACCGGAAACGCGCGGAGCAACCCATGATGTGAGCTTGTCATTATTTGGGTTGATATCAGCAGCACCGTTTGGTGAAAGCGTTCCAACAACGATTGTATTAAACGAGTTAGCGTCAAATGAGCGCGTGCCAAGTGTGATTGTTGCTTCTGCACCGGGTGCAAGTGCTGGCTGCGGATAGTAACGAATTGCTGTTTGAGTTAGACCGTTTATAGTCCAATTGATCACAGCAGAGTCGAGATTATTTGTTCCCCAGTTCCGAACACGAACCTGAATTGTCTGAGGTGCTGTTGAAAGGAATTTCGCTGTTGGCGAAATCAAAGAGAGTATGCCCGCATCATTGTTCAGCGCTGGTGCCTGACGTAGCCAAAAAGCATACGTTGTTCCCGTTGCAGGAACTGAATTCTCTGCCATCATTGAATTTTGTGCGGTTGTATTCCATGTTGGTGTATTCCACGTGTTTGCGTAGAAGTTCACACTTGGAGACCAGACTACGTTGTTCGCACCAAGGCCTGTTTGAACAATCACAGGGCTGTTTACAACTTGCGAGCCGTATACGATTTCCATGCGGCTGCCATTAGCAGTTGCATTTGCTTCATAAATACGGATCTGGAAATTGAACAGGTCGCGTCCAATGTTATCAGTATAACGACGCGTTGCATTGCGCCATTGGAATGTTGCAACACGGTTTGGAGCTACACCGCTCGATGCCCATGTTACATCTCCGCCTGACGCACCCGTTAGCTGATTTCCAAAAGCGGAAACCACGCCCGTAGCTGTGCCCGACGTTAAGAGGGGGCTAAGTGCATTTGCTGCAAGACCGGCACCGAAGGTTACCCAACCGTTGCCACCTACATAGACGTTCGATTGCAGAACGCCACCATAGCTGAATTGAAACGGTAGTGTTACCAATGTATCAGCCAACGAATACCAATTTGGGCTCGCTGCTGAAAAAATGGGAATTCC
This sequence comes from Ignavibacteria bacterium, assembly GCA_947495975.1. Classification (GTDB taxonomy): domain Bacteria; phylum Bacteroidota; class Ignavibacteria; order Kapaibacteriales; family Kapaibacteriaceae; genus UBA10438. Next base: position 24,801 of record CANMBE010000001.1, read on the forward strand.
ACCTGTGAGTCCTGTGTACGTTCCTGCGACTACGCCAACCGAACGGTTGGCTGGATTCGCCTGCACCGAGGATACCCCGATCAGTACGAACGCCGCAAGCAACGCAACAAATGATGTAACGTTGCGAAGCATAGCTCCTCCACTTGTTATAAGAGAATGTCGATTTGTTTTGTTCATGTTTTTAGGTGCGGACGCGCCTCGCCCGTGATATTGTGACCTGTTAAAATAGCCAACCCTACACTAACAAACAACCTTACGGCATTTATGTAGATGCTGGCACCACGTAGCAACCATGCCTAGTGTAAAGAGATCTTCACATTACTAGGTTAAGACACGTGCCTTTAGGGATCTAGCAAATTACGCACCAAATTTTTATTTAGCGTACGGACGAGCCAAATCCCGCTTCCAAGGCTCAAGTGTCATCGTAGAAACAACTTCTCGAATAAGTTCACGGAATCGCGGCTGCTCTGTCAAATATGCCAATGTGCCCTGCGCAACACCACAAAGTCGATTATTGGTGCTCCATAATGCCTGAAGTATGTTCCTCGCCCCATCATTGGTTAACAAAGCAAGTCTGCGTATCGCCCCCATTGCGTTTTGGCGGACAATAAACTCCCAGCCAGAACCGCAGAGATCCGACAATTCCTCCAACGCCGCCGTACTGCCGTCCGCGGCCTCAATCTCCAGACGGGCTATCCGAATTCGCTCATGAGGACCCTGAACATTGCGGATTCTAGAGAGATATGACTTCTTTTCTGTTGGAAATGAGCGTATGAGCTTCATAAACGCGGACTGGATCACTGCATACGACGAATCTTCGAGGAGGGCTTCGCAAGCCCCCTTTAATTGACTAGGAATAATAGAAAGTCCATGAACGGATGCGGATCTCACCTCAACGGCCGGATCCTTCATTCCACGTTCCACGGTCTTCCAGGCGCGTGTTGCTCCGGCGAGTGCCATCTCAATGGCCTGATTTACTGCCTCACTGCGCATAGCGTGGAACTTCTCTTGATCCATAACTACTTCTACCATATCGAGACGGTCTTGAATACGAGTGGTATCGCCCCGAAACGTCTCAAAAGCGTCGTAACGGTCTATCATATGAGCAGCAAACTTCATTTGAGACACCCGTGCCTCCCACGAACGCTGAAATGTCATACGCTTGAGAATGTTCGATCCTGGGTCAAAAAGCACAAAAGCTGGTGTCTTTTTAGCACCATTCGGAATTTCTACCAGCGTCCGTTGCGAATTCATGTCCAGCCGAACGGAATCTTTTGTTCGATCTGTATAGTGCACTTCAACAACAACGGGCATTCGGAACAGACCCGTGAGGTTGTCGATGTTATGAATTTGCTCTATATCCACCACGGTAGTGGCAGAAACGCCGCGTTCGGTGGTTTGAGCGCCCGTTCGGGTATTGACGCGGAAATGTGGTTCGCCCCCTTTATATAACCACTGGTCAAAGAACCAATCAGGTGAGATCCCAAGCGTATCCTGAAAAGCTAGGTAGAGATCATTTGTCTCAACTGTATGAAATGCGTGAGTGCGAAGGTAGTGCTGTATAACACGTCTCACGGAGGAATCTCCAAACGTGTAGCGCATCATGTCAATAACGCTAGCCCCTTTAGGATAAATTCTCGCTGTTCCACTTGAAGGATGAACAATTGGCAGCCTGTCTTGCTCTCCCGCTGCCAAAGCTGCATTGTGCATTCCACGCCTGCTCCACTCATACGCATCCTCACCCGACGTAATGCGCGTAAAAAGGTGTGGGTAGAATGTTGCGAAACTCTCTTGTAGCCAGATAGATTTTGCACTCCTCCCAGTGATCAGGTCCCCAAACCACTGATGCGTTAACTCGTGAACGTTAACGTTTATATATGACCGGTCTAGCCATCCGCGCGAATCAGTGTAGAAAAAATCCCCAAAGACAGTTGCAGTTGTATTCTCCATTGCACCAAAAATGAAGTCAGCCACAGGCACCTGACTATATGACTCCCATGGATAGGCAACGCCAATCTCTCGCTCCAGAAAGTCCATAGCCTCTACACTCATTCTATATGTTGGCTCAATTCGATCTGGGTGGTCAGGATATGAATACAGGTAAAGGGGCACTCCACTCGCAGATCTTTTGGATGTAATCGAATATTCACCGATTGCCAACATGAGGAGATAGCTTGAATGCGGCTTGGTCATGGAATAATTCCATGTCTTGGAACCATCACCATTAACAACTACCTCTCCTCTGGTTCCATTTGATAAAACAGCGTAGGCAGAGTCGAACGTTGTTGATGTCTGGGTAATCATCTTATCGTTCATCTCATCATACATCGGAATCCAGTGGCGGTTATCTATTCCCTGACCCTGGGTCCAAATCTGCTTGCGCATCCGCTTCGATGGATCATTCCAACCAATGAAATAGATTCCTTTGCGTGGATTTGCCTCATATATAAACGTGATGGAATCTTGGACATCCCATCTCAGAGCAGCATCGCAATACACGATTACCGATGTGTCCGTAGACTGAGTCCTTACAGGCTTTCCTCCAAGCGTTGCCTGGAGAATTCTCATCTTCATGGCATCAAACACAATCGAATCCGTTCGCTCGCGAAGAGCACGAAACACGTGTGTTACCTTACCCTTGACGAGACCCTTTTCAGGCTCAAACCGAACATCAAGCGACATCCGCAACATGTCCACGGGATGTTCGCGCGGCTCACTTCCCGGAGCATCAACGTGCGTAGATGTGTGAACAAAAGTGGCTTGCGCTAGCGTCATGACTGGCGTAAGAAGCAAGAGTAAACAGAAGATGAATCTCATAGGCTGCAAAGATACCTTTCTCGTTTACTATGTTCCACTACACGCTATACACTCACATAAAAACAAGCCGCAATGGACATTGTAGGCACGTTGACCACAGCATTATCCGATACAACAGTAACAATGAACGTCCGTCTGGGGGCAAACTTGTTTACTACGGACACATCAATGGCCGCTCGCATCAACACCTCCTTGGCACTCTTTTTTACCGCAATACTCGTGGCATGTGCCGGCAATGACGGTAGAGTTCCGCCCCCTTCATCAACAACTACGAATACTATGATGTCTACAACACAACGCAACACGGCCACGCTTGCTGGAGGCTGTTTTTGGTGCATCGAAGCTGTTTATCAATTACTCGATGGCGTTGAGTTGGTAGAGAGTGGCTATAGCAATGGATCGGTAAAAGACCCTTCCTATAGTGCCGTTTGCACTGGGACTACCGGACACGCCGAGGTGTGTAGGATAACCTATGATCCCCAAAAGGTAACGTTCGAAGAAATACTGCAGGTGTTCTTTGCTTCTCATGACCCAACAACGCTCAACCGTCAAGGCAATGACGTTGGTACGCAATATCGAAGCGCTGTCTTCTTTCACAATGCTGATCAAGAGCAGATCGCAAAAGCGTACGTAGCCCAGTTAACCGCCGCTAAGACGTGGGCTAGCCCCATCGTTACCGAGATCGCACCGGCTGAGCATTTCTATAAGGCTGAGGATTACCACCAAAACTATTATGCTCAGAACGGCTCTGAACCTTATTGCGCATTTGTTGTGCGCCCTAAGGTGGAGAAATTTCAGAAGCAGTTCAAGGATAAAATGCGGTCTGACGCTAAATGATCGCGGGGAATGTTTCTGACTAGCAAGAATCGTGCTATTTTCCGCCTAGATGATTCTCCTCAACGATCTTCTCATTCAGGAACAGGTACTTACAGCCACATTTGCATGTGATGTACAACGCTGCAAAGGGGCTTGTTGCACGCTCCCTGGTGGAGCAGGAGCCCCGTTACTGGAAGAGGAAATTAAACCACTTCTTTTGGCTGTCCCATCTACGTTGTCCTATCTAAACGAAAAGTCATTAGAATGGCTTGCCGCTAACGACCCCGTTGAGGGTAAGCGAGGAGATAGGTCTGTGGGGTGCATCGATGACGCTGCATGCGTTTTTGTGTTCTACGAAAAGAACGTTGCGAAGTGTGCATTAGAGCGGGCATTTCACAATGGAGAATCTGATTTTCGCAAGCCCCTTTCCTGTCATCTCTTTCCCATTCGTGTTGCGAATTTTGGCGGACCCTATTTGCACTATGAGCAGATAGAAGAATGTGAACCTGGTCGCGAAATGGGCGCAAGACTTGGAATCCCGCTCGTTGAATCGCTCAAGGATCCTCTCATTCGGGCGTATGGCGAACGCACATACGAACGCATCCGTGCTGCCTCGCGCGGAGAAGATGAGGGTGACGTATGAAATTGGGACTAAATCTTCAGGTTGGACTTCAACAGTCACTCACTCCGCAACAGATTCAATATCTCAAGATGCTTCAGTTGCAGCTTCTGCAATTAGAGCAGCATGTTCGTGTTGAGCTTGAGAACAACCCGATGCTCGAAGAGGCTCCGGAGTATGAGCCTCAGTCTGCTGGTGAAGATCGTGTAACGGGAGACACCGAAGGGCCAGCTGAGAGCACTGCATATGATGCTCCGCCGCCAGGCACTGAGTCCATGGGCACAGAACCTCGCCACGAGTCAATCGAAGCAGCCAGCGAATTCGACCCCAAGGATGCATTCGAGTTCTATAAACTCATATGGGGCGAAGATCCATCGAGTGGGCATACGAGCGACACTCGAATGGGTGAGGACGATGATGATGAACCCGTCTTTCAATTCCGTGAGGTCCAAACACTTGAAGGCGATCTTTTAGAACAGATGCGCTACCTCCAAGTGTCTCTTGAGGAACATCTGTTTGGAGACTACATCATTGGTAACATTGATGATGATGGATATCTACGACGTACACTCGACGAACTAATGCAGGAAGTCAACGATCGTTTTGCAGAACACAACCTAGCCCTACACTCCGTTGGTACATCTCGAAGAGTGCAGGATTATGAGCGAGATATTATTGACGACGTTGATCGAGCATTGAGTCCAATCACAATGCGACAGGCAGAATCAGTTCTGCGAAAAGTACAATCACTGGATCCCCCTGGCATTGCTTCACGCAACGTGCAGGAGTGTTTGTTAGCTCAGTTGCGTGCAATTGAAAAACCGAATGCAGCGCACAAGTTGGCAATGCTCATTCTAACGAAGACGTATGAAGCATTTGCAATGAAGCACTATCACATTATTGAGCGCCAACTTGACGTGACGGAGGACTACCTACGAGAAGCAATTGATGTTATTCGGCATCTTACGCCGCGTCCGGGTGGCGGCACGATTGGACCAGAGATAAATACCGTTTCACCAGACTTCACAGTTGAACCAACGGAAGACGGCACAGACTTCCTTATCACCGTCAATGATTCTCGGCTACCAACATTGCGCGTAAGCAAGGCTTATGAGAATCTAAAGAAGGAAGCTCGCTATCACAAGTTCAACAAAGAGACGCGAGAGTGGTTGCGCAAGAAGTATGAAGACGCAAAGTTTCTTATGCAGGCAATCCGCCAGCGCAAAGGAACAATGCTTCGAGTCATGACGGCCATCATTGGACTACAGAAAGAATTCTTTCTTTATGGGCCTGAACATTTAAAGCCCCTTATCTATCGAGATGTTTCAGAAATAACTGCACTCGATATATCAACGATATGCCGCATCGTAAACGGCAAATATGTCCTCACAACATTTGGCACATTTGAGCTGAAGTATTTCTTTAGCGAAGCGTTGTTGAGCGATGACGGTGAGGAAGTATCAACGCGAGTCATCAAGCAGAAGATCAAGGAATTGATCGAAGAAGAGTCCAAGCACAAGCCACTAAGCGATGATAAACTTGGCAAGGATCTTAAGAAACTTGGCTACAATGTTGCGCGCCGAACAGTAGCCAAATACCGAGAACAACTCCGTATCCCAGTTGCTCGGTTACGAAGAGAATTATAAACGTCGCGTTCTATTTGCGTTAACACCAGAAAGTGGCAAAAAGCCAGGAATCGAGTAGTTACCCCTGCTTGGGGACGAATAATTTCATTGAAATATCGAGTGCTGTTGCGCTATGTGTAATTGCACCCACACTAATGAAGTCAACACCCGCCTCGGCATATGCACGAATGTTTTCAAATGTGATTCCGCCGGATGCTTCAGTCTCCAACTTTCCCTTCACCATCCGTACACCTTCTGCTACGGAGCTCGGTGTAAAGTTGTCGAACATAACGCGATGCACGCCCGTGCATTCGAGTATTTCTGCAACATCATCAAGTGACCGAGCTTCAACTTCAACCTTTAATGATGGTCTGCCTCGTACTTCGGAAGCAACTTTTTCAACTGCCTCTCGAATGCCACCGCAGGCAGTGATATGATTGTCCTTGATCATCACCATATCATGCAAACCAATGCGGTGATTCAATGCACCACCAATTGTTGTCGCATATTTATCGAGTAAGCGCCAGCCAGGAATTGTCTTACGTGTATCTAAAACGCGAGCACGTGTGCCCGCTATCTCGTCAACATATTGTTGCGTCTTTGTTGCAACTCCACTCATTCGCTGAATAAAATTGAGTGCGGTGCGCTCGCCAGCTAACAACGCGTGGGCGGGACCTTCAACCAGAGCCAACACAGTTCCACTCACAATTCTATCGCCTTCGTTCACCTTGATTTCGATGTCAACTTCAGAAGAGAATTCGCGAAACACGAGCGCCAGTATCGGCAACCCACAAATCACGCCATCTTGTTTCATCACAAATCGAGCTGCAGCAGTTGCATCATGAGGTACACAGTAGTCGCTCGTAATATCCCCCGTTCCTAGATCTTCATGGATCGCAAACTGGATGAGTCGGATAATGGAAGAATCGATGGGAAGCATGCTGCTGGGTAAGAGGGTTAGAGGTGTAACAGAAGAAGCAATTTATCTCATTACGCTATTATCACAGGTGCAAACTCAAACATATCCGCGTTAAACAGCCCCCTATCACTCAACTTTAATTGAGGGATTACAAGCAAGGCCATGAAGGAGATGGTCATAAAAGGAGCTCGCAAGGTTGAGCCAAGGGCTTTTGCACGTGCATCGATTGTCGCATAGGTGTGTGCAACCTGATATCCATCATCGGCCGACATCAGACCCGCAACAGGGAGTGGAAGAATGTCAGTGACTCCATCTGCTGCAACACATATACCACCGCGAGCTTCTATGATTGCGTTCATTGCAATGACGATATCTGCATCGGTTTTACCAACAGCAACAATATTATGCGAATCATGTGCAACGCTGCTGGCGATAGCACCGCGTGCTAAGCCGATATTCTTGATATATGCAATGGCAGGGGGCGCATGAGAATAACGATTCACCACAACGATTTTTAATACGTCCTCAGATGGGAGAGTGAGTTGCTCTTCAGTAGTTACAAGTTGTCCATCGTGCGCAACAATCACCCGAGCAACCTTGCCCTCATGATCAGTTACGATGCGATCTACAGTGATTGGTAAACATGCGAATTGATTTATGGTCCGTTCCTCAACATGTGGAATGTTAGAGGAACCATGTTCTGCTACACACTCACCCTTGATCCACGTTTGCATGACATTGAAATTTGTGAGATCGCTTACAACGATAATGTCCGCAGGATCGCCAACTCGCAGCAGTCCAACAGGGAGTCCATAATGCTCCACTGGATGCACACATGCGGCACGCAAGACATTCAGTACATTGTAGCCAAGAGCTACTGAACGCTGCACAAGGAGGTTGATATGACCAGCAACGAGTGAATCTGGATGCATATCATCGCTGCAAAACATGACAGAGTCAGGATGAGATTCCAAGAGTGGATGCAACGCATCATAGTTGCGTGCTGCAGAGCCCTCTCGAATGAGGATCTTCATGCCCACTGCTACCTTGTCTAACGCCTCATCCAACGAAAAACACTCATGATCTGTGGTAATCCCATGTGCTGCGTATGCGGCTGCTTGATCTCCACGGAGTCCGGGTGCGTGACCGTCAATGACTCGACCGCATTCTTTTGCGACGGCCAACTTCTCTCGTACAATGGGATCGTTGTGTAATACTCCGGGCCAATTCATCATCTCACTGAGATAACGAATTCGTTCATCAGTAAAGAGATCGCGAATATCTGCTGCAGTAATCTCTGCTCCAGCAGTTTCAAACGTTGTGGCAGGAACACAGGAAGGGGCTCCAAATGCAAACGTAAATGGAACACGAGCCCCATTATCAAGCATGTATCGCACACCTTCCACGCCACACACATTTCCAATCTCATGCGGATCACTCACGGTTGCTACGGTGCCGTGTACAACTGCAAGCCTAGCAAACTCACTCGGGATGAGCATTGATGATTCAATGTGAACATGCGCATCAACAAATCCAGGCATGATGTACTGGTCTTGGCGAGCAGAGTTGTTTTCTGTTATGGAAGCAACAATTCCATTTTCTATCGCAACGTTCCCTGGAAAGATGCGACGTGCATGAAGGTCAACGACTAATCCTTCGAGCTGTGTTGTGCGAATGGCCATGTGTGTTGTTTCTTAGCAAGGATAAGGTACACGGCAACACCAATGATTGGTGCTGCAAATCCAAGTTGTTGTTGAAGGGGCTTAGCACTTGAGAAGATCCACACCCATCCCACTATCGTCAACAACACTGGAACAGGATACAGCCACATGCGCCATGGCATAGCTTTAGCGCCAACGCGTTTGCGCAGCAACATGAGACCCACTGCCTGCGCTACGAACTGTGTGAACACTCTCATCGTTATGATTGACTTAATCGCATCGCCTAACTCAAGCGTCAGCGTAAACAGAATTGCTACACCCCCTAACACAAGAAGTGAGATGTGTGGGAAATTCTTGGTAGGATGTTCACGGCCAAACACGCTAAAGAAAAGTCCATCCTTTGCAGCAGCGTATGGGATGCGTGTGTAACCAAGGATGACACTAAAGAGTGACGCGATGGCAACGATAAGAACAAGACCGGTAGCAAACTGAGCGGCCACTGGACCGTGTACAGTGTTGATAAGTGTACTCACAACAAAGGGCGATGCGGCTACCTCTGCTACGGGTAGGATTGCATAGATGGCTGCCTGCATGGCGAGATACAACACACCAATACCAATGATTGATATAAACATGCTTCGTGGAATGACGCGCTCTGGGTCTCGTACTTCTGCTCCTAGGTGACACACATTATAGTAACCTAGGTAGGAGTAGATGGTTGGGATTGTTGCAATTCCAAGAGCAGCCCAAATCGCGTCGTTACCTATAGCCCCTTGCACAACATCGCCACTCATGATCTGATCAATACTGCCAAATGCAATACCGGTTCCGATGATCCACAGCAGAGCAGCGATGACGCACGTCCAAAGGATAAGAGAGATACGACCCACATCGCCAACACGTCGGTAAAGCAGTGCAACGAGCAACACTATCAGCAACACGCCGATTAGTTTTGCTGTGAAAGGGTTGAGTGGCCCCGTTAAAAACGCGATGTATTTCGCAAAACCAAGCGCTCCCGATGTAACAACGAGGGGTGCTTGAAATGATGTTTGCCAAACAAACAAAAAGGCCATAAGCCTACCCCACGTTTCGCGCCCATACGTTTCGCGCAAAAATGCATACGAGCCCCCTGCTTGGGGCATCTTGGCTCCCAGCTCGCTCCATACGCTTGCATCTACAAGTGCAAGAGACATTCCCACACACCATGCAAGGAGAGCCAGCGGTGCAGATCCCATCGTAGCTGCTACAAGTGCCGTTGTTACAAACGGCCCAATGCCCACCATATCTATCATGTTGATAGCAGTGGCCTGAAGAAATGAAAGCTCGCGGCGTAGCATCGTGGTCTATTTCTTTGTTGCGTCGGCCGACCAAAGAAGTTTATCGCGGAGCAGATCGTAGTACGTACTATCGGCACGCTTCACAAGTTTAACGAGATGCTCACTCTTACGAATAAGAATTGTTTCTCCCTTTCGCGCAGTGCCGAGAATTTTTCCATCTGCTACAACATGTGCCGCCGAATTCTCGCCCAACAACTCGCAACGGATTTCACTTCCATCATTAACGATGAGAGGGCGAAGCGTAAGTGTGTGTGGTGCAATTGGAGTAATGCACAACGCATTTGCCGAAGGTGCAATGATTGGACCACCAGCAGCGAGTGAGTAGGCCGTTGATCCCGTTGGTGTACAGATAATAACGCCATCAGCTCTGTAGTCAGCTACGTGATGCTCATTAACAAAGGCACGCACGGCAATCATTTTTGCTTCTGAAGAGCGCTCAATCAAAACTTCATTCAACGCATAAGCAACTACACCGCTGAATTCTACCACGAGTGTTGTGCGATCTACAATGCGGTAGTTGCCTTTGATCACATCCATAATTGCTTCATCGAGCTCCGTTACTGGGAACTCAGCGAGAAATCCCAGCTTGCCAACGTTAACACCCATGATTGGAATGTCTGAGCCCATGAGTAAACGTGCCGTTGCCAAAAGCGTACCGTCACCACCAAACGTCATGACCATATCGGCATGCTTCTCAAATTCCTTAGCGGAGCGCACTTCGCATTTCGATGCAATTTCTGGACTAAGCGCTGCTTCAAGAATATGATCGATCATAACTTCCACACCTTCCTCGAACAGTCGAGTGATAGCGTGTGTAGCCCACGTGATTGCATCTATACGGGCAGTGTATGCAAGGACTGCTATACGTCTCATTACGCCAGCTCGCCTGAGGTGAAGGGGGCGTGTGGGTTGCCAAACTCATCCACAAAATTGAGTTTGAGAGTGCTCAATGTTTGATCCAAAAAGTGCGCTTCGTTTGGTTCGAGATTTCCCTTCGTCCTCTGCTGAAGCACGTCTAGCACATCTATAACATACCGGGCATGTTCGATGCTCTTGGTAATCTCATTCGTAGCAGGGTTGAGCATCTTCCCGAGGGCAACCATACCTTCGATCTGATACACTTGAATAATCGTTAGGAATGTGGGTTTCATACGAGGATGTATGCAAGGTCTGTGAGATACGATGGTACTGGTTTGCGTTCAACCCAGGTTTTTTCAAGCGGCACATGAGTGATCTGTCCTGACATTTCGCCAACCATGATGTCAGTCTTACCTTCGAGTAGCGCATCAATAGAGGCTGCCCCTAGGCGAGATGCAAGCACTCTATCGCGCACGGTTGGCGATCCACCTCTTTGGATGTGACCAAGAATGGAAATCTTTGATGAAACACCGTAGCGCTCTTCGAGTTTCTTACTGATACCCATGGCGCCCCCTAACTCATCGCCTTCGCCCACGATAACAACCGTACGCTTATCGAGTCCTTGCGTAAGGATGCGCTGATACAATTCATCGATATCAGTGAGCGTTTCAGGCACGGCAACGTATTCGGCACCACATGCAATGCCCACATCCATTGCGATAAATCCGGCGTGACGTCCCATTACTTCGATAAAGAAGAGTCTGCCATGTGAGTCTGCAGTATCGCGGATCTTGTCAATTGCCTGTGCGGCAGTATTGATTGCAGTATCATACCCAATGGTGAAGTCTGTACCCCACAGGTCATTATCAATGGTCCCGGGTGTGCCAACGATTGGAATGCCATGCTCTTGCCACATGCAATGTGCGCCATGGAATGTACCATCTCCTCCGCAAGCGATTATTCCATCTACGCCATGTTTGCGGATTTCGTGTGCGGCTTTGATTCGACCTTCAACTTCTTCGAATTCAGGACAGCGCGAGGTCTTGAGAACCGTGCCACCACGGTCAATAATATTCGCAGTCCTGAATCTGTCGAGCACCTCAAAGTGACCCAGGATCATTCCTGAGTAGCCACCAATGATTCCAATAACCTCAACTCCGCGCTTCTCACCCGTACGTTCAATTGCACGGACGTGGGCGTTCATTCCGGGGGCGTCGCCACCACTTGTAAAGACTGCTATGCGTTTCATGAGTAGCGAAGATACGAGGAGGGTTCATAGCCACAGCAATCATGCAATGTTACCGAAAGGTAACGGAATCATGATGTACGGACGCGCTAGTTTTGCATTCGGTAACATTTCGCTAACAATTTCATAACACTAGCAAGTTTATGCCATGAAAATATCAGTCAGAAGCGCTGTAGCCATATTCTGTACAATCCTGGTTCTGATGTCTGTTGAGGCTATGTCACAGGCCAGCACCATGTCTCATGGAAGCTTCGATTTTAATACTGACGGGGTGATTTTTCAGTCGGCAGACACCAATACGCGCGTTGTGATGCGGTTTCGCATGCAGAACTGGGCCATTTACACAACCAAGACGATGACTGATGAAGAGGACCTCGACCTTTCTGCAGGATCTACAGACCTTGTGGTGCGTCGCCTTCGGCTTCGATTTGGTGGCTCTCTTGTTGACCCCAGACTGACTTTCAACATCCAATTGTCGTTTACGCGGTCTGACATAGATTGGAACGACACCCAGTTTCCGAACATCATTCGAGACGCCATGATCTTTTGGAGCTTCAATAAGAACCTGCAGGTAGGGTTTGGCCAAACAAAACTTCCAGGCAACAGGCAGCGTGTAATCTCATCGGCTGACCTAGAAATAGCAGATAGATCCATCGTGAATGGCGCATTTACACTTGACCGAGACTTTGGTTTTCAAGCCTTTTGGCGGCCTATTTCAGGAGATCAGATCGTAAATCTGCGGGCAGCGATATCGAGTGGTGACGGTCGCAACCAGCCCGTCATTAGCGGCGGTGGTCTTGCCTATACGGGTCGGATAGAATTCCTCCCCTTTGGTGCCTTCACCAATGGTGGCGACTATTTTGAAGGCGACCTCTCCCGAGAACAGAAGCCAAAGGTCAGTATTGGTTTGTCCTATCAGCACAATGATCGCCACACAAAGACCCGTGGACAGCTAGGCAAACTACTGTTTCAGCCGCGCTCGGCAGACATTCTCTATGCAGATGGGCTGTTGAAATACGATGGCTTTTCTTTGTACGGCGAATACGCCCAGCGTGCTTCACAGGACCCAATTACATATAAGGACACAACGAAGAAGGAATCTGCAGCAGTCTTTGTTGGAAACGGATATATGGTTCAGGCGTCGTACATTTTCCCATCAATGTGGAATGTAGCTGCACGCTACGCCGTTGTACATGCCGGAGATCAGCTTGCTGGACTAGCTGATTACACCACAATGACGAATATTGCCGGTGTGGTTGGGTACTACATTAACAAGCATAGAATCAAGACAAATCTTGAGATTGGCACCACTCGCACAACGCTCCACAACAGTAATGACGTAACGCAATTCACCTATTACAGCAGATTTAACATGGAACTCGGCATTTAAACTGAGATTACAAAAGCATAACACCACAATCTGAACCCCGGCTCGTCCGCACAGCTCTCGTAAATTGCTCGGCGTTCTGTTCACCCTCTTCGATTAAGGCAACACATGAAGTTTTTTCGTCTTATAGCTCCATACACTGCAACTTTCCTCCTCTTGACACTCGTTGCCCTGGCTATGCCTAAGCAGCGCGTTACGATTAAGGGTTCTGACACGATGGTGATACTTGTTCAACGATGGTCGGAGTTATATCCTGACAAGAAAAACGTTGAATTCCAGGTTACTGGTGGTGGCTCGGGAACCGGAGTTGCAGCACTCATCAATGGCACCACAGATATATGCTCATCATCTCGTCCAATTAAAAAAGATGAGGTTGCCCAACTCGAAAAGAAATTTGGGTATAAGGGGCTCGAAATTCGCGTTGCCATGGATGGCCTCGCGATCTACGTACACAAGGACAACCCCGTTAAGCAGCTTTCGCTAGCGCAAATCAAGGACATTTTTACCGGAAAGTTCACAAACTGGAAAGACGTTGGCGGTTTAAACAAGCCTATCCTTCTCTATTCTAGAGAGAATAATTCCGGAACGTATGAGTTTTTTAAAGAGCACGTGCTGAATAAGCAAGATTTTGCTTCAAACACACAACACATGGCTGGAACCGCTGCACTGATTAATGCAGTTTCAAAAGATCCCAATAGCATCGGTTTTGGTGGAGCAGCATATGCAAAGAATGTAAAAGCAATTGCTGTTTCAAAAGATGGCTCAGGCAAGGGAGTTGTGCCTTCAGACAAAGCAATTCACAGTGGCGAGTATCCTATCTCGCGTTTTCTGTATTTCTATCTCAATCAAAAACCATCCGGCAACATCAAGAAATTCATCGATTGGGTGATTTCTCCGGCTGGACAAAAGGTTGTGACTGAAGTAGGGTATTATCCAATCAGGCGCAAATAAGTGAGCAACCCGTTTCGTCGGGAACGAACACGACCAGGTGAATGGGTGGCCGAGACTTCCATTCGTCTTGTTGCATCAGCTTCGATCATTGTGATCTTTTTGATCTTCGTGTTCGTATTTCGAGAAGCGTCGTCTCTCTTCCAAACTGCTGATGTAGCGACAGTCCCCTCTCAAACGTCCGCATCAACTCCAGAATCAGAAATGGTTCCAGAGTCATATGGTGCAGATTCAGAAGAGCCAGTTCTTGCATCTGTAGAAACCGGTGAGCCCGGAGCGCCGGGTCAGTTTATTTACAAGCCAAAAAATTCCTCATATCCAGAAATCTACAACCCTGATACGGGGCTCCTTCCTGCGGATATAGACGCAGTGCTAAACACAACCGAAGTAGAAGACTCGCCAGAGCAAATTGAACTCGCACAAAATTTGACCAGTAATGTTTGGCAGCCAGTTGGCGAAGTGCCCAAGTTTGGCATTATTCCCTTACTTATTGGAACTGCCAAAACAACACTTATTGCCATCCTCATTGGCGCACCACTTGGCATCCTTGCGGCACTCTACGTTGCGTTCTTCGCCAAGAGATGGGTTCGCGAGTTTGTAAAACCAGGCATTGAGTTACTTGCCGGGTTCCCGTCTGTAGTTATTGGATTTTTCTGCCTCGTTACTGTGGCAACATTGATCCAGGATATTACTGGACTTCCATACCGGCTAAACGCGATAGTTGGTGGTATTGGTCTTTCACTTGCTGTTATACCGATTGTGTTTTCAATTGCAGAAGACGCTTTGAGTTCTGTTCCCAAGACTCTTCATGAAGCGTCGCTTGCTCTTGGTTCAACTGAGTGGCAAACTGCATACCGTGTGATGTTACCTGCGGCTGCACCCGGGGTGTTTGCGGCTGTATTGCTCGGCATTGGCAGAGCGTTTGGTGAGACCATGATTGCCATCATGGCAACTGGCAATGCGCCCCTTTCATCATGGTCATCCTTTGAACCTGCACGTACCGTAGCTGCAACAATTGGAAGTGAAATGGGGGAAGTAGTATGGGGCTCGCAACACTACGGTGTGCTCTTCTTCTTGGGAGTACTTTTATTTGTTGTCTCTTTTGGTCTTAACGCCATCACTGAGCTGTATGTAAAGAAGCGCCTCATCAAACGCTTCCAGGGTCAATGACATGATAAACGATGTTGTCACAACAAGACCCCTGCCCAAACGATTGTTGGGATTTTTTGCTGTGCTGCTTGCAGCAACTGCTGCATTTGCAGTAATCGGGCTCATTCTTGGAATGGTTGGCACATTTGTTTTTAACGGTGGTGGTGGCATTACCTGGACGTTCCTGTCAGAGTTCCCACGCAATAGCAATACGGAAGGTGGCATTTGGCCTGCGCTAGCTGGAACTACCTTCCTTGTCTTGTTGATGACAATCCTTGGTGTGCCGATTGGTACAGCCACAGCTATCTACCTTTCTGAATTTGCAAAGCAGGATTCGTGGTTTGCCCGAAGTGTACGATTTGCAGTGAACACTCTTGCAGGCGTGCCTTCCATAGTGTTTGGACTTTTTGGTGTAGGCTTCTTTGTTCAATTCATGGGAACAGGCATTGACGGTTTTCTTGGAACGTCCTCTTTTGGTGATGGATCGTTACTTTGGGCTTCGGCAACGCTTGCGGTGCTCACTCTTCCAGTTGTCATTGTTGCAGTAGAAGAATCATTTCGTGCCGTACCAAAGGATCTTCGCGAAGCTTCGCTTGCGTTAGGTGCTACACGGTGGCAGACAATTGTAAAAGTGGTGCTTCCAAACTCGCTCACAGGTATACTTACTGGGTCGATCTTAGCCGTTGGACGTGGTGCCGGAGAGGTTGCAGCCATCATCTTTGTGGGTGTAACGTATTCGTCGGAATCACTGCCGTCAGCAGTAACAGAAAAATTCATGCACCTTGGTTATCACCTGTTTGTACTCTCAACACAATCACCTGACGTTGACAAAACACTTCCACTTCAATTTGCAACAACACTTGTCCTGCTTGGACTAACCTTTCTCTTGAACCTCACTGCTATCCTCATCCGTTCGCGCCTTCGCAAGTGATGAGAAGCCCCTTATAAAATGGCCAAGGAATACCCCGTCAAAATCGAAGCGCACGACTTCAACTTCTACTACGGTGTGAAGCAGGCGCTCTATAACATTACACTTAGCATCCCTGAGCGTCGTGTAACTGCATTCATCGGTCCATCTGGTTGTGGGAAGTCTACCTTCCTGCGCTCAATAAACCGAATGAATGATCTCATTGATGGAACACGCGTTGATGGGCATATGGTTGTTGACGGAACGGATGTCTACGACAAAGAGGTTGACGTTGTTAGGCTTCGCAGGCGTATCGGAATGGTGTTTCAAAAATCTATTCCGTTCCCAAAGTCAATCTTTGAGAACATCACCTATGGCCTTACCCTCAACGAAAAACTTTCAAAATCAGCACTCGAAGAAGTTGTAGAATCAAGCCTCAGAAAATCTGCGTTGTGGGAAGAAGTGAAGGACCGACTTCATCATTCAGCGCTTGGACTTTCAGGCGGACAGCAGCAACGTCTGTGCATTGCGCGGGCTGTTGCTATCAACCCTGATATATTGCTCATGGATGAACCATGTTCTGCTCTTGATCCAATCTCTACTGGGAAGGTAGAGGAACTCATAGCAGAGCTAAAAGACACGTACACAATTGTGCTTGTAACGCATAACATGCAGCAGGCTGGACGTGTATCGGACCAGACAGGATTTTTCTTGATGGGCTCACTCATTGAGTTTGATCGAACAAGAACCATCTTTACCAGTCCATCAAAAAAAGAAACTGAAGATTACATTACCGGACGTTTTGGATAGACCATGAACCGCCCTTTTGAAGACGATCTCGACAAACTTCGCACGCGCCTTATTCGCATGGGTTCACTTGTTGAAGAACAAGTAGAATTTGCACTTCGCGCGCTGCGCGAAGGCAACCAAGAACTTGCACGCATCGTTGTTGAGCGAGATGATAAAGTAGACAAGCTCGATCTAAAGATCGACAAGCAATGTCAACGCATTTTTGCGCTCAACCAACCCGTTGCATCAGACCTGCGCCTTCTTTTGGCTGCACTTAAAATCAACAATGAGCTAGAGCGCATTGGTGACATGGCAACAAATGTTGCATCTGTCGTAATCGTAACGCCAAACGCAGTGCAGTTAGCGAATCAGATTGACCTGCATCGCATTGCAAGCGCTGCATACATGATGTTGAAGAGTAGCCTTGATGCCTTCATCAACAACGATCCCGATCTTGCCGCACATATCCTGCCTTCTGACAATACCGTAGACCAGTTGTACGAGATCCTGCGTGTTGATCTCATTGAGGTCATGAAGGAAGACTCCCTCCTTGTTGAAGATGGTGCTGCTCTGCTCCTAGCTCTCTATGATCTGGAGCGTATGGCAGACCACGCTACGAATATTGCAGAGAACGTGATATTCCTGACGCAGGCAAAACTTGTACGCCATCGCAGCGTTAATGAGGAGGGTATAGACCTCTTGGGAGATCTTAGCGAATGAGCTGGCTGTAATCTCGTATTTTCCCACATGGAAACACGCGGTATCATCCTTGCAGGTGGCAGCGGGACACGGCTCTACCCCCTAACGGCAGCATTCTCTAAGCAGCTGCAGCCAGTTTATGACAAGCCCATGATTTTTTATCCCCTGTCCACTCTCATGATGGCAGGGATACGAGACGTGCTCATTATTTCTACACCAACTGATACGCCTGTCTTTAAAAAGTTGTTGGGTGATGGCCAGCGCTATGGCATCACCATCTCATATGCCGTGCAAGATGAGCCCCGTGGCATTGCTGATGCATTTAGAGTTGCCAAAGATTTCATAGGGGGCTCACCGGTCTGCTTGATCTTGGGTGACAACATTTTTTACGGTAAGCTCAACTTTCTGCGAGACGCTATCAAGGCCAATACTGGCGCAACAATATTTGGCTATCAGGTACAAGATCCTCAGCGGTATGGGGTAGTAGAAATTGATGCACAAGGCAATGTTGTTTCGATTGAAGAGAAACCAACCTCGCCACGTTCTAGCCTGGCCATACCCGGACTTTACATTTACAATAGTGAAGTAGTTGAAATAGCCGCCTCGCTTGCACCAGGCGCGCGTGGTGAGTTAGAGATTACCGATGTACACCGAGTATATCATGAGCGCAGGACTCTAGAGGTGCAGATGTTAGGACGTGGCATTGCGTGGTTGGACACTGGTACGCCAGAGAGTTTGCTTGATGCCAGCACCTTCATTCATGCGATTGAAAAACGTCAAGGCCTTAAGATTGGTTGCCTCGAAGAAGTTGCGCTGCACCAAGGGTTTTTAACGTCTGACGAGTATCGCGCCAGTGTTGCGTTACTTCCTTCATCGAGTTATAAGAACTATTGCGAGTCGCTGTATGAAGAGCGATGATGCCTACAATTTCTAAACAGAGATTGCCCCGTTTGAATCGGAAGAACGCATCTGACTTCTTCAATCATTCAACGTCCACCGGAATCGTTATTCTCGTCTTTACAGCCTTTGCGCTGATATGGGCAAATTCTCCGTTGCTCTCCTATTACGAGTTGTTCCTTCATTATCCGATTGCATTCAGATTCTCAAACGTAGATATCGCATGTACATTCGAACACGTTGTGAACGATGGGCTGATGGTGCTCTTCTTTCTGATTGTAGGATTGGAGATCAAGCGAGAAGTACTTTTAGGTGAATTGTCAACGATAAAAAAAGCACTTCTACCCTTGATCGCCGCAGTGATGGGCGTTATTGGTCCTGCCTTGATTTTTATCTCTTTTACTGCCGGCACATCATCAGCGCGAGGATGGGGAGTACCCGTTGCAACAGACATTGCTTTTGCTTTGGGTGTACTTGCTTTGTTAGGAAACCGGATTCCATCCGGGCTTCGGGTTTTTCTTGCAGCGCTGGCGATCGTGGATGATCTCATTGCAGTGCTCATTATTGCCGTCTCCTATTCTGCTGGGTTGAATGCATTGATGCTAGTAGCAGCTGGTATATGCACGTTGATTTTGATTGTTGGCAACAGACGACGCATTACCTCAATCTGGTTCTATTCTGTACTCGGCATTGCCCTTTGGGTTCTGATTCTCTGTAGCGGCATTCATGCAACCATTGCAGGCGTCATACTTGCTATGTGCATTCCTGCAAAAAGCTACAGTAGCGAATCCTCCGCAGTGAATGCAGCAGAGATCACATCTCCATTACATCGCATTGAGCACGGACTTGGAGTCTATGTTTCATTTTGCATCATACCGCTGTTTGCACTCGTGAATGCAGGAGTTACGATAAATCCAAACTTGATAGCGTCCTTAGCATCCCCAGTCTCGCTTGGAATAATTCTTGGGCTCTTCGTAGGAAAACAAATCGGCATCACTGCAGCTGTTTGGGTGTCTGTAAAAATCGGTTTTGCAAAATTGCCTGCCGGCGTATCTATGAGACATATGTATGGTATGTCCTTGTTGTGCGGAATCGGTTTTACCATGGCACTCTTTGTTGGACATCTAGCATTTGCTGATCCACATGACCTAGCAGTGGTCAAGCTGAGTGTAATCTTTGGATCTGTAATCAGCGCCGTAGCGGGTACAGCAGTTTTGCGCTCAGCACCTACACCGCATCATCTAGCGCCCAAGTTCTAACCGCTGTTGAGCGGTTAGCCCCTTAACAACGAGTTCATATGACATGTCGATACAGTCGCGGATGAGAGAATCCGGGACTGATCCCGTGCAGTGCACGCTCACCCAATGCCTTGGATTGAGATACGGCCCACTCTTTATGTCTTCGAACTGCTCGCGGAGATCCACGAGTCTATCTGGGTAACCTTTGATTGCAAACTGGCACTCAACAGAATCGAGAGGAATGAAGACAAATATCTTCGCCTTTACCTTCATCGTGAGCGTGCCTGGTCCAAAAGGCAGGTCCTCGTACGCGCCTACTTTCGTGAGGCAATAATCACGGATTTCATCGAGGTACATCACTGCTGTATGCGATACTCTTCAACAGGTATACCACCGATGAGATGCTCTTGAATGATTCTTTCAAGCACCTTAGGTGTGCACGAATGATACCACACGTTGTCTGGGTGAACAACGGCAACCGGGCCCATGACACAAATGCGTAGGCAGTTTGCCTTGGTGCGATACACACCATTTGGCATATCGAGATCTAGCTCTTTCAATCGCGATTTTAGAAAGTCCCATGCCTCAAGCCCCTTATCAGCGCTACAGCATTTTGGCTTTGATGGATCTGCACACAGGAAGATGTGACGCACGTGCGTGCCTATGCCGAGGTCACGCGTTTTCTCATTCAGTTTGTCCTGCGGTTTCATTACTTCTTTGTCTTCGTCTTGGACTTAGCAGTTGTTTCTACAACAAGTCCCGCAGCAAATGTGAGAAGCGTCTCTTTTACTTCATTGAAAAGATCGCGATGACAGATACCGAGTGCCATGCAAACACCCTTCACACCCGAGTATACATAACCGATGTA
The DNA here is from genome assembly GCA_947495975.1 of Ignavibacteria bacterium. Taxonomy (GTDB): domain Bacteria; phylum Bacteroidota; class Ignavibacteria; order Kapaibacteriales; family Kapaibacteriaceae; genus UBA10438. The sequence continues at coordinate 45,581 of CANMBE010000001.1, forward strand.
GCGGATGGGAGCCTGCGGAGTTGGCCTTTCAATCGTGACTTCCATCATGGCAACACCATTCACAGTTGCACTGCGGCGATCTATGTACTTGGTATCAGGTGCATCGTCTTTCATCCCGCTAAGAAAGCTCTCCAAGAATTCATCCATTGGTACAAACTCCTTAAAGGAGAGAACCATTCCGCGCATGTTTCCATCTACGTGTTCAAACTGTTGATCGATTGAAGGGTTTGGCATGGAGTCTTCCAATACCTTCCAAAGCGAATTCTCATTAAAGAACTTGGCATTCTTTAATGGATATGTCTCTGAGGCAGTTTTTGATTTTACCACGTTGTTGCCTGCACCAATGCCAGCAAACAGCATGGAGCTGAATGATGTTAAAACTAGAATGGTGATAACGCAAATGGAACGAATCATGAGTTTCTCAGATTGAGCGGCCGGAACGAATAAGTAGTCGAAGTGTCAACGTTACATGAATCAGACAAAGCACTGCGGTTGAACCAATCACAAAAATATCTCCAGAACGGTCAACTTCGCTCCCCGTAAGTAAACGAATGAGTTTCGGCAGGGCAGATGCCGTAAAGATCATCGTAACAGTGCTTACAGCAAGGGCAGTTCCAAGCAGCGTGCCGACAGTTTTTGTTGCCATGAGTCTCCTACCCATGAGTGCGAGGCAGATTCCAACACACGTTGGCACAAGACATGAGAGTGACATTGTAAGTGCAAAGCCACCTGCACCGAGGAGTAGAAGTAAGAGACCGATTACTGCCGAGCTCATCCTATTGCTCCTTTCACTCTGAGGGCAATTCAATCAATGAACGGATCAACTCATCAACCCAATAGCTCATCAACCTGGGCCCCTGGTACATTCAACCGTACGAACATCTCCTTGATCTCGCTGATCTTCATCATACCCTTATCGCCTTGGCCGTGGATTCGCACTGCGGCAGAATCGTTTTCGATTTCCTTGCTACCGATTACGAGTGCAAATGGTACTTTTTTCTGCTCACTCTCGGCAACCTTGCGGTTGATCTTTTCGTTGCGTAGATCGCAGTTTACGCGAAGCCCCATTCGTTCAAATTCTGCTGTAAGATCTTGTGCAAATGGTTGATGAGCGTCAGCAATTGGCAGTATGCTTACCTGAACTGGTGCAATCCAGAATGGGAAATTACCGGCATAATGTTCGATAAGAATAGAAATAAAGCGCTCCATTGAGCCGAATGGGGCTCTATGGATAATGATTGGGCGGTGCTTGGTGTTATCGCCTCCAACATATTCAAGGTCAAAGCGCTCAGGCATAACATAGTCTACCTGCACTGTGCCAAGCTGCCACTTGCGACCAATTGCGTCGCGAACAATGAAATCGATCTTAGGTCCATAAAACGCAGCTTCGCCTTCGCCGATAAAGTAGTCGAGATTCATTTCATCGGCCACAGCTTTGATCTCTGCTTGTGCACGTTCCCAGTGTTCAAGATCACCACCATATTTTGCTTCGTTGTCATCGCGGAACGACAGCCGAGTGCTTACTTCCATTCCAAACGTCTGAAACACGGTCTGCGTGAGTTCAACAACATTCTTGATCTCGTCCTTCAATTGATCGTCCGTGCAATAGATGTGTGCATCATCTTGAGTAAAGCCACGCACGCGAGAGAGTCCGCTAAGTTCACCGGATTGTTCGTAACGGTATACGGTGCCAAACTCTGAGAGTCGCAGTGGCAGATCGCGATAGGATCGTGGTTTAGATGAGTATATCTGATGGTGATGCGGACAGTTCATGGGCTTCAGCAGATACTGTTCGCCTTCAACAGTGATAGGATCAAACTGAGAGTCTGCGTAATACGGATAGTGCCCTGATGTCTTATACAATTCCAAGTTACCAATGTGCGGCGTGATCACTTCTTGATAGCCACGCTTCACTTGCTCATCACGAAGAAACGCTTCGAGTCTACGACGCAAAATGGTTCCATTCGGGAGCCAGATTGGTAAGCCCCCTCCCACCAACGGAGTGATCATGTAGATTTCGAGTTCCTTGCCCAGTTTACGGTGGTCTCGGCGTTCTGCTTCTTCTCTCTGTGTTAGATATTCTTCGAGCTGTGCTTTCTTTGGAAACGCAATACCATAGATGCGTGTGAGCATTTTGCGCGATACATCGCCACGCCAATACGCACCTGCTACAGAAAGCAGTTTTGGATACTTGATGAGGCCGGTTGATGGAACGTGTGTACCTCTGCAGAGATCTGTGAAGCTGCCTTGACGATAGAAGGTTATCTCGCTGTCTTTGAGGCCGTCAAGGAGCTCAAGCTTGTACTCATCACCCTTCTCTTTGAAATATGCAACAGCGTCATCCCACGTCATCTCTACACGCTCAAATGGGACATCGCGCTTGATGAGTTCTTGCATTTTTGCTTCGATACGAGGAAGATCATCGAGGCTGAGTTTTGCATCACCCGGTAAATCAACATCGTAATAGAATCCTGCTTCAATTGGAGGTCCAATTCCGAATTTTACGCCTGGGTAGAGACTCTCCAACGCTTCAGCCATAAGGTGAGCAGTTGAGTGCCAGAATATCGTCTTGCCTTCGTCATTATCGAACGTAACGATACGTATCGTAGCATCAGCCGTTATAGGACGAGACAAGTCATAAGGGGCGTTGTTAACGTAGATGCCAACAGCCACGCGCGCCAGACCATCAGAGATACTTTTTGCGATTTCCATGCCGCTTGCACCCACAGGGTACTGCCGCACATCGCCATTTGGAAGTGTAATGTTGACCATGAGACAAAGTTACGGAGATACGGAGGTATGGAGGTAGCTACAACCTATTTAACTACGCTCTGGATACTGTATTCTTGATCCCTCATACAGTTCAAACTCTAGGAGTCTGCATTCGAGATCGGCGCTCCAAAAGGGCAATCGTCTTTTTGATCGTAGGCCGATTTCTTTTGCGAGAGCAAAATTTCCTGTAAAGACATAGCCTGTATATCCGCGAAACTTCTGCTTATACAAATCGCCGATTTCGCGATACGTTGTTCGCAATGTTCGTTCGTCACCAATGCGGATTCCAAACTCTGGATTCATTATCACAACAGGTGTATGATCAGTGTCTGCTTGCACCGCAAAATCTGGTGGCAAGACTTCTTTGAAGTCACAGATGCTAAATGACAATGCCACCCCTGCCCGTTTTGCATTATCGCGTGCTTGACGTATAACACGATCGTCATTATCAGAACAATGTATCTCGAGTTTTGATTTTGTATCAGCTTGCTCAATGGCTTCTCTACGCATCGTCTGCCATACGCGCGGGTCAATCGGTAGCAAATGCATGAAACCAAAGTTCTCGCGCATAGACCCTGGTGGAATCTTGCGGCCAATCAATGCTGCCTCAATTCCAAGTGTACCACTGCCACACATTGGATTGATAAATGGCAAGTGCGGTGCCCATTTGGTTGAGAGAACAACAGCCGCTGCAAGTGACTCTCGCATTGGTGCCTTGGCAGGATTTACTCTGTAGCCTCTGTCTGAAAGAGGCGCACCAGATGTATCAGCATACACCATCAGCGTATCTGCATGCCAATAGAGGAACACAACTGACCGTGAGGTATCTGGTCCGGAATCTGGACGTATTCCTCGCACGGTTCGAATGCGATCAACAACGGCATCCTTACAGCGCATGTTTGCAAACATAACGTTGTCTATGCTTGGCGTGTCCACAGAACTAATAATGCACACATATCCTTTTGCCGGTATCCACTGATCCCACGGCACGGTGTTTACAGCTTCATACATCTCATCCGATGTTGTTGCCTTCCATGAACCCAACCGGAATAGAACGCGGTGTGCAGTGCGAAGCCAAAGATTTAAACGTAAACAATCATCAAGCGTGCCTTCAATTTCTACACCTGAAGCATATTCTGCCTTTACAACATATCCAAGAGCCTCAAGCTCTGCACGAAGCACGGGTGGTATGTCGCGCGCGCACGTGCAAAGAATAGTTGAGGTGGTAAGGGGCGATTCAGCCATGTGTGGTCTGGATCTTTTCCAGCTCTGTTAATTGGAAGATAGAATCAAGCGCTTCTACAAGCGCGTCTACATCTTCGCGTGTAATGAGATATGACGGAAGAAAACGTATCACGTTTCCTGCCGTGGCATTGGCAATTATTCCTCGGTCAAGCAGTTGAGATACAAAGGGGGCAGCCTCACCTTCAACAACAATTCCTTGCATGCATCCCCTGCCGCGAACTTCGCGCACAATGTGTGCATGACTATTTTTTAGCGTTAACAAACGCCCACCAAAGTATTCTCCAATCTCTTGTACGTTCTTCATGAGAACGGACGTTACTTCTTGAACAACAACACTACCCGCAGCGCATGCTGCAGGATTGCCGCCGTATGTTGTGCCGTGCATTCCACGCTCAAACAATTGCGCTGCTTCATTCGTTGCAAGAATTGCACCAAGAGGAAGTCCGCCGCCAACGGCCTTAGCAATCGTAACAATGTCTGGTTGAACCCCAAAACGTTCAAATGCAAAGAAGTTTCCCGTGCGGCCCATGCCACACTGCACTTCATCAGCGATGATGAGGAAACCAAATCGCTCTTTCAATCGCCAAAGCGCTGATACAAATTCTTCTGTGGCCTCAACAATGCCCCCTTCGCCTTGAATAAACTCGAGCATCACTGCGCATGTGTTCTCATCAATGCGTGCTTCCAGCGCGTCTACGTCGTTAAAGGGTAACACGAGTGTGTTTGGCAGGAAGGGGCCCATGCCGTCCTTGTACAGCGCCTTATCCATGATGGATAGCGGGCCATAGGTGCGGCCATGAAAACCGCCAGAGAAGCCAACGATGTCGTACCTGGACTGGGCGGTTCCAAATCGACGTGCGATTTTCATCGCCCCTTCAGTTGCTTCTGCCCCAGAGTTGCAGAAGAACACTCGCGGGTAACCTGTAGCCGCCAAGAGTTGTTCTGCGAGCTCTACTTGTGGCTCCTGGTAGAATGCATTTGAAACATGCATAAACATGCGGATCTGTTTCTCGATTGCCGCAATGATTTTTGGGTGAGAGTGACCCAATGCGTTTACTGCAAAACCACTAAGCATGTCAAGATAGATTCGTCCGTTTACGTCAATGATGCGCGCACCTTCAGCACGGTCTATCGCAACCGGGATTCTGCGGTACGTCTGAAAAACAACGGCATGCTCACGGTTCATGAGCATGCCACTCTTTGTGTCGGTCTGGTCAGTCTTCATCTACTTTGTGATGATCGTGATCTCTACTCGTCTGTTTTGTTGTCTGCCTTCGTCTGTATCATTTGAAGCAACAGGCTTACGCTCGCCATAGCCAATAGCTATGAGCCGCTTTACGTTAACTCCACCACGCTTCACAATGTATTGCACAACAGCATCAACACGTTCTTCTGATAGCACCTGATTGTATTTGTCGCTGGCAACAGCATCCGTGTGACCACCAATTTCAATGGTCATTGTAGGGCTCCTAACGAGGACCTCGGCAATACGATTCAACTCCGGAAACGACTCCGGACGAAGTGTTGTCTTTTTGTAGTCAAAGGAGATGTTGTTCAGCTCAGCAACGCTTCCAGCTTCGATAGGAACCAGGTAGAGATCTCGCTTGATCTCTGTGTAGTCTGTGAGCTTCGAAAGATCAAGGTTGTCATTCACCGAAAGGAAGTTCTCTGCAGATGCACGGAAGCCATACGTGCCCCCTGCTGGCAGAACAATCTTGTAGCTCCCTGTTGTTGGAGTAGAACGTGCGCGGCCCGCTTCAGCACCTGCCGGCAACACCTCATAAATGATGTCCGCTTCTACCGGCTGGTTGGTGGCTTTGTTCAATACGCGGCCTGTAACAACTCCAACTGGACGTGGGCGTACTTTCTCTGGCAGACGAATGCGGAAAATGTCACCCGCACCAAAAGTATTACTGTACGAAACGTAGTAGGCATATTCGCCAGCCGCAGGAATCGTATAGTACAGATCCCAACCGGACGTGTTGATTGTAGGACCCAGATTTTCAGGGGCCGACCAATTGGTCCACGTTGAATCTAGCCTACGAGTAACGAACACATCAAATGCGCCATAGCCTCCCTGACCGTCTGAGGCGAAGTACAGCGACGAGTTATCAGATGCAATGAATGGGGTGGCCTCGTGGCCAAGAGAGTTAACAACCACTCCCATATTCACAGGCTCGGAGAAAGAGCTGTCTTCCTGTGCAAAAGAAACATACAGGTCCTTGCCGCCTCGCGAATCTTTTCGCTCTATGGCAAGAATTAATGTGCGGTTGTCATTTGCCAATGAATATTCACCAAAGCGAGTGTCATTGTAGAAGTTTTTAATCACAACAGCTTTTGGAACAGACCATCCTTCAGCCGTACGGCGCGCAATAGCAATGCTGCGCTGACGATTTGTAGGTGCGCTATATCCATCGCCAACAATAATCGTGTTTCCATCGGGAGTAATGGAGCACAAATAGTTGTTATCACGATTATTCAGTGGAACTCCAACATTCTTGGCTATGCCCCACGTACCATCGCTTTGAAACTCACTAAGCCAGATATCCTGACGACCACCGCCAATGTTGTCTGGTGATTGACCTCGGCAGAAATACAATGAGAGTCCATCAGGTGCAATCACCGGAAGGATATCATCATATTGGCCGTTTACGTTTGGACCTACATTCATTGGGAGATATGTAGAATCTATCGTTTGTGCGTGCACAGTCACAGCAAGACTTGCGCACACAACTACCCAACAGGTCAGGTGTATCCAGACTTTTAGCAAATCACTTGCCCTTTACAACCGAGAATGTAATCTTCTCAAGTGGATTGTCGCCAGCGTCGCGAGGATTGTTTACAACAACATCTGCAACTTCCATCCCACTCACAACTTCTCCGAATGCTGTGTATTGATTATCTAGCCATGGCGAGTCTGCAACACAAAGGAAAAACTGTCCGCTAAAGCTGTTCGGATCTTGTGTTCGTGCAGCCGAGAGTGTACCGCGCACATGTTTTGTGGGAGAGAACTCAGCAACAACCTTTTCTTGATGTCCGCCACTTCCCCATGAAGTACGCGGCTGGTCCTTACTATTTGGATCGCCCCCTTGAATCATGAAGTTTGGGATTACGCGGTGGAACGCCGATCCATCATACCAGCCCTCTGCAACGCGAGCGTCAAAAAATGCGCAATGTTTTGGTGCAATCTCGGGCCACAACCTAATCTCGATTTTCCCGAGTTCTTTGTTTCCCTGCGTAACGGTCATAATGTATGTCATAGCTTTTTTGTCCTTCGGTGTTGTTTGTGCCGACACATCGGCTGTTGCGAATACGCCCATCAGTAGGGCTGCGGCTGTAATGCTTGAGAGAAAATGCATGTCGATCTCCATTTTGCGTTAATACTACTTGCGTTTTATGCTATTGATTACAACTGGAATTCGCGGAATGCCATCGGTTTCTCCTAACGGCCCTGGCTCTATTTCCACTCGTCCAATCTTGTCAAGAATATCCATTCCTTCTATGACGTAGCCAAAAATGGTGTATTGGTAGGGAAGTGCAATTGCTTTGTTCAAACAAATGAAGAATTGGCTGGTTGCTGAGTTCGCAATGGGCTTGCGGGCCATAGCCACAGCGCCTTTGATGTATCCCCGCCTGGCTGACGGTGTTTCTGGTTGAAGTTCATCTGCAAGAGGCTTTCCAGACGCTGTTTGCCCCCCTGTGCCCCATTCATTGCGGATTTGCGGGTTCTTGGTCTTTGGATCGCCCACCTGAATCGCATAATCGCGCCACACCCGATGAAACACTATCCCATTGTAGAAGCGCTTGTTAACGAGACTCAGGAAATTAGACACTGTCATCGGAGCATCTTTTCCATAGAGCTCAATGGTTATGGCTCCCTTAGAGGTATTCATCACCACGGTATCCGTTGCTTCTACAAAAGTCTCTTGAGCAGTGTCTCTGGCAACAGTTGCGTCAGTAGAAGCGGTTGGTGGTTTGAGTTGCTCAAACTCTACAGCAGATGTTTTTTCTTGTTGCGAACAGGCCGTGAGAAGCAAAATGCAGCCAAGACCAATGCGGTAGAAAATGAATACACGTAGCGAATGAGTTCGCAGGTACTTCAAAAGAAATGTGATGGACCAGTAACCGCTCACAAGTGCCGCTACGGTAGCAACTGCAAGCTGCATGCCTCCATCTGTCCACGAAAGATATCTGACTTCATGTGCAAACTCCAACACACCTGCGGCTAGGATAGCTGGTATTGAAAGCAAGAATGAAAACCGTGCTGCATGCTCTCTGGTCATGCCCCTGAACAGCGCAGCCATTATTGTTGAGCCACTGCGCGAGCTGCCTGGGATAAGTGCCAGGCACTGAGCAAAGCCAACTATCAGTGCGTCTTTCACTGTTACATCAGATGTTGTTCGCGTGAACGTTGCCTTGCGTTCAGCAAGCCACAGAAGCAATGCCATTGCTATGAGACTTGTACCAATGAGATGCAGGTTTTTTGTGAGTGCGCCTTCGAGTAAATCCTTCAATGCAAGTCCAACTACCACGATTGGTATTGTTCCAATGATTACAAGCCAACCCAGGCGAGCATCAGGACTTTGTTTTGCAAGAGGGCAGCGTGTTCTGGTGAAGTTTTCTACAAACCACCGCCGTGTGGTATTCAGAATGTCAACGCGGAAATACGCCAAGACTGCTACCAACGTACCCAACTGAATGGTTGCCATAAACGAAGTCCATCGCTCTGGATGCGCAGGGTCAATAACGCCAAGAGCTGCCGCAGCCACCGTAAGGTGCGCAGTACTTGAGACCGGGATAAACTCCGTGAGCCCTTGTATGAGGCCAAGGATGAGCGCTGCAACTATTGACATCTACGCAAAACTACCACATCAATGGGCTTCATACCACGAAACTCCACTCCCTGTTTCCACAATTATTGGGACAAGGTCAAGAGGCAAGGCACGCTCCATCTCTTCCTTGGCAAGGCATGCAAGTGTATCAACCTCTGAAAGTGGGGCTTCAAAGACGAGTTCATCGTGCACCTGAAGCATCATGAGGGACTGCAAGCCCTCCTTTTTCATGCGGTTGTGAACTCGAATCATTGCAAGCTTCATCATATCCGCCGCAGTGCCTTGTATGGGCATGTTGATGGCAGCACGTTCTGCTGCTGTGCGCAAGCCACGATTGCTGGCGTTAATCGTTGGGAAATAACGCCTCCTTCCCAGCAGGGTAGAAGCATAGCCCCTTTCACGCGTAATAGCAACCGTTTCGTCTATGTAGTTTTTTATGCCAGCATATTTTTCGAAATAATTTTCGATAATCTTTTGCGCCTCGTTGCGCGAAATTCCAAGGCCTTGGGCTAAACCGAATGCACCCTGACCATACATGATGCCAAAATTCACGGTCTTCGCTGTTCTTCTTTGATCATTTGTAACGGCTTCAATTGCAACATCAAAAAGAATAGCCGCGGTTGCGGAATGGATGTCGGCCCCGGAAGCAAATGCTGCAATAAGGTTCGGATCCGTAGAGAATGCAGCCATGATGCGCAATTCAATCTGAGAATAGTCAGCAGATAGAATGACGTATCCATCACGTTGTGGTACAAAGGCTTTGCGAATTTGTTGGCCCAACTCTGTGCGTACCGGGATGTTCTGCAGGTTTGGATCTGTAGAAGAAAGCCTGCCTGTTGCGGCCACTGTTTGATTAAATGTTGTGTGAACACGACCCGTGTCCGGATTGATCAAACGCGGTAGAGACTCAACATATGTGCTGCGAAGTTTTTCAACTTGACGGTAATCAAGCACCATCTGAGCAATTGGAAACGTTTCTGCTAACTCCGTCAACACGCTAGAATCTGTTGAATACCCTGTCTTGGTTTTCTTTGATGCTGGCAACATCAAATTCTCAAACAACACTTCAGCAAGCTGCTTTGGCGAACTGATGGTAAAATTCTGTCCAGCTTCTTTCCAAATCTCTGCTTCAAGTCTCACTGCTTCTGCGCGCATAAACTCTCCCAACCCACCCAATGCCTTTGTATCTATGAAAATGCCGTTGTATTCCATCGTTACCAACACTGGCACAGCATCAAACTCAATACTTTGGGCAAAGTTCAAGAGTTCTTCTTGTTCTAGCTGCTTCTTCATAAGGTGAGCGAGCTTCAATGCAAGGTCTGCATCCTCTGCAGCATACTCTGCAACGATCGCTGCATCTACATCTCGCATTGACTTTTGTTGTCCACGCTTTTCGCCAATGAGTGACGTTATTGAGATTGGCGCATACTGCAGCCAGCGCTCAGACAATGCATCTAGATTATGAAGTCTGTCAGGATCTAATACGTAACTCGCCAACATCGAATCAAATGTTACCGGATGCACGTCAATACCATATCTCTTTAGAATGAGCATATCGTATTTGAGATTCTGACCACACTTACCAAGTGAAGAATCGTGCAGCAATGGCTTCACAACATCTAACACATCCTTAAGCGGCAGGCCGTGGCGCTCATCGTGTTCAGCAAACAGCGAGGAGGTTTCGCCAATTGCAGGATCATCAACATCGATGTAAAACGAAGTACCTTCTTCCGCACACAGTGCAATGCCTACAATTGCACACCGCATCGCGTTGAGCCCTGTTGTTTCAAGATCAACGGAGAGAAGAGAAGCCCCTTTCAATGACTCAATCATTTGCGAGAGTCCACCAGGAGTATCAACGAGTGTGTAGCTGTGCTCTATATCCGCTACAGTTTTTACGTGTGATGTTGCACCTGTAATTTCGTTGGGTACCCCAGTAGCATCCGTTATAGATTCCGAATCTGCACCGCTTGCTCCGTCTGCACTTCCGTATTTGGCAAACTTTCTTCGGAGGGTATGAAAACCCAATTCTTCGCAGAACGCATCAAGTGCTACAAAGTCCATCGGACGACGAACGAGCGCAACTCGTTTTGCATCCACTGGAACATCAGTGTGGATGGTAACGAGGGTCTTTGAGAGGAAGGCCATCTCTCTACAATCTTCAAGTTTCTTTCGTACAGAAAGTCGCTCAACAGATTCAAGATTTTCATAGAGATTTTCTAACGAACCAAACTGCTCAATAAGTGGAATTGCTGTTTTTTCTCCTACGCCTTTTACACCTGGAACATTATCTGAAGCATCTCCAATGAGTGCAAGTACATCTATGACATGCTCTGGGCCTACACCAAATTTTTCTTTTACCTTAACAGCATCGAGCACATCATACTCTCCAACATCGCGTCCGGGACGAAGGATTTTTACCTTGTCCGTAACGAGTTGGAAGTAATCCTTGTCGGATGTAACACAGAGGATCTCATGACCATCATTACCCTCTCGCTTGCAGATGGTGCCTACAATGTCATCAGCTTCGAACCCTGGCATCTCTACCATCTCAAGCCCCATAAGCCCAATCATCTGCTTTATTCGATGTAGCTGAGGAACAAGATCTTCAGGGAAGGCATCGCGGTGGGCCTTGTATTGATCGTAGAGAATGTGCCGAAAGGTAGGTTCTGGTGTATCAAAGACTACTGCAATTGCATCAGGTTGATGTCTATCGAGCAGCGAAGTGAGAATATTTGCAAATGCAAATACGGCAAATGTTGGCTCGCCGGCCGTGGACTGCATGCCGGTTCGAAGCAGTGCATGGTACGCGCGGAAAACCAGCGACATACCGTCTATGAGGATGAGTGGACGCATCCTACAATCTACGGTCGTAGATTCGCATTCAGATGCTTCACCAAATCCCCGACCCGATTCTTTTTGCTGGTTTTATTCTCCTCGTGCTGTTTTTGCTGGCGCTTGACCTGGGAATATTTAACCGCACACCCCACGTTGTGAAGGTAAGCGAAGCCCTCGGCTGGACTGTCTTCTGGATATGTCTTGCGCTTGGGTTCAACACCTTCATCTACGTTGCCAGGGGGCCAGTAGCTGCAACCGAGTTCTTTGCTGGTTACCTATTGGAGCAATCGCTTTCGGTAGATAACATCTTTGTTATCATTCTCATCCTGCGCTACTTCAAGGTTGCACCTCAGTACCATCACAAGGTGTTGTTTTGGGGCATTCTTGGTGCCTTAGTCATGCGTGGATCAATGATCGGCCTGGGATCAGCATTGATCAACACCTTTCACTGGGTGTTCTACATCTTTGGTGGGTTTTTGTTGTTTACAGGAATTAGAATGGCTTTCTCGAGTGAGGAAGCAGAAAATCTTGAAGACAACATTGTTGTGAAATATTCTCGCAAGGTCTTTCGGATTACCGATACCTACCACCAAGAGCGGTTTAGCATCATAAAGGACGGAGTTCGTTGGTTCACACCGCTGTTCCTCGTTGTTGTGGTAGTTGAATTCACAGACCTCATCTTCGCTGTTGATTCTATTCCCGCAATTTTTGCTATCACGAATGATACGTTTATTGTTTTTACATCAAACGTTTTTGCGGTGATGGGTCTGCGATCATTGTTCTTTGCAGTGGCTGGTGTGATGGGAATCTTCCACTATCTCAAGTATGGACTCAGTCTCATACTCTCGCTCATAGGCATGAAGATGATCATTCACGATTGGTTTGTTGTACCGATTGATATTGCACTAGCAGCGATTGCCGTGATCTTAGTGCTCTCAATTCTTGCATCGTTGATCTTCCCAGAAAAACACAAGGAAGACGATGTTCCTGATGTATCTGCATAGACTAGTTCTGGTGCTCTTGTGCACGTTTTTCGTTGCCTCATGCGCTAGTACAAAAGCATCACGCAGCAACATGCCAGAGCGTGCATCACGCATACTCGATGTTGCAGAATCACTACAGGGAACTACATACTGCGCTGCTGGCGCTACACCTGAATGTTTTGATTGTTCTGGCTTTGTCTCATACTGTTTTGCAAAAGTTGGCATTAGCCTGCCACGCACATCTCAAGCCATGTATCACGCTGGTGTTGCCGTTGATAAACAGATTTTACAATCGTGCGACATCGTTTTTTTTCGTACAAACAGCAATGGTATAGGTCACGTTGGTATCATGATAGATACCGAGAGATTCATTCATGCATCTACAACTCGTGGAGTGATTATTTCGCCCCTTGTTGATTCATATTGGGCTCCACGATTCGTTGGCGGACGCAGAATAATCCAGCCGTAGTTATCTCATTTCTTCGCTGTTGCCAAACCTTTGATCTACCGTTTTGAGGCGTGCAGTCTCAGCAAGTCCTGCCATTTTTTCATATCATAACTACAATAATGTCATACTGTTACATCACTTCTGCGCCATAATGGCATGTTTTCACCTTTGGCACGATTTTCAATGAGGCTTGTTTGCACTGCATGACAGTAGAACACAGTAGATCAAAGATTTCAACATTTAATAATCGACCAATAGCAAGGAACCCTTATGGGTAAAATCATCGGAATTGACCTAGGCACAACAAACTCGTGCGTGTCTGTTATGGAAGGATCCACACCAGTGGTGATTGCCAATGTAGAAGGCATGCGCACAACACCTTCAGTTGTTGCTTTCACAAAAAGTGGTGAACGCCTCGTTGGTCAATCAGCAAAGCGCCAAAGCGTTACAAATCCCAAAAACACAGTGTACTCCATCAAGCGCTTCATGGGGCGCCAGATGTCTGAAGTATCAGACGAGGCAAAGAACGTTCCATACACAGTAGTTGCAGGTGAAAACGACACCGCTCGTGTTGATATTGATGGACGTCTCTATACGCCGCCTGAAATATCGGCGATGGTATTGCAGAAAATGAAGCAAACAGCAGAAGACTACCTCGGTGAGAAAATCACTGAGGCTGTTATTACTGTGCCTGCGTATTTCAACGACGCACAACGCCAGGCAACAAAAGATGCTGGCGAGATCGCTGGCCTAACGGTGCGGCGCATCATCAATGAACCAACTGCTGCTGCACTTGCGTATGGTCTCGACAAAAAGGGTCAGAACCAAACCATCGCCGTTTACGACCTGGGTGGTGGAACGTTTGACATCTCTGTGCTCGAAATTGGTGACGGTGTTTTTGAAGTGAAGTCCACCAATGGCGATACGCACCTTGGCGGCGACAACTTTGACCAGCGTCTCATCGACTTTCTCGCAGACGAATTCAACAAGCAAGAAGGTATTGACCTGCGCAAAGATCCGATGGCACTGCAGCGTCTACGCGAAGCCGCAGAGAAGGCAAAAATCGAGCTCTCACAAATGCTTCAAACAGATGTTAGTCTTCCGTTCATCACAGCAACTGCTGATGGTCCGAAGCACTTTAACGTAAACATCACACGTGCTCGCTTTGAACAACTCTGTGTTGATTTGTTTGACCGCTCACTCAAGCCATGTGAAGCTGCTTTGCGCGATGCAAAGCTCACACCATCACAAATTGATGAAGTGATTCTTGTAGGGGGCTCAACACGCATCCCTAAGATTCAAGAGCTAGTGAAGAACTTCTTTGGCAAGGAGCCATCTAAGGGTGTAAACCCAGATGAAGTTGTTGCCGTAGGCGCGGCCATCCAAGGCGGCGTGCTCTCTGGTGACGTAAAGGACGTGTTGTTGTTAGACGTTACGCCGTTGACGCTTGGCATTGAAACAATGGGTGGCGTTATGACTCCAATGATTCAGTCAAACACAACCATTCCGCACCGCAAAACAGAAACGTATTCAACAGCGTCGGACAACCAACCCTCTGTTGAAATCAATATCCTTCAGGGTGAGCGTTCATTGGCTGCCGATAACAAATCACTTGGCAAATTTCACCTCGATGGCATTCCACCAGCACCACGCGGTATTCCACAGGTTGAAGTGACATTCGACATTGACGCAAACGGAATTCTAAGTGTGGTAGCCAAGGATAAGGCCACCAACAAGGAGCAAACGATTCGCATTACAGGCTCAAGTGGGCTAGACAAGTCTGAAGTTGAGAAGATGAAGCGCGACGCTCAAGACCATGCTGCCGAAGACAAAAAACGCAAAGAAGAGATTGAGCTCCGCAACCAGGCTGATCAGTTGATCTACAGCACCGAAAAGCAGCTGAAGGAATTCGACGAGAAGCTCGATGCCGAAACAAAGGAGAAGATCACAAAGGCAAAGGATCGCCTGGTAGATGCAGCCAAGAACAACGCGGCTGACATCCGTCCGGCAACCGATGCACTGAATCAGATCTGGAGTGAGGCCTCAACCAAGATGTATGAGCAGGCGGCGCAAACACCACCAGCTGATGGCGAGCAACCGGCTGATGGCCAACCCGCAGGTGAAGCTGACGGCAATAAGGTTGAAGACGCAGATTATACCATTGTAGACGAGAAGTAATCGCTCAGATATCTATTCATCAAGCCCGCCCTGGAGAAATCCGGGTCGGGCTTTTTTTGTAGCTTCCCCTATGGTCACAACCCGTAAACGAGTCGTAGAACTCTCGGAGCACACACCAACGCAGGTGATGCTCTATGGCGTAACAGCCATCTCATGTTCAATTCTGCTTTTTCTCTTTGTTGCCGCACCTGCAATGGATGCGTTTTTCACTTCATTTCTGCGCAGTGATGTTGTGCGAGATGGATCGAGCGTTACATATCGCATTGCTGAAAATCGAGATGATGAGATTGTTGTAACGGGCACGTTTTCTACATGGGCTCTGGTAGATCCGCATGAGCGCAAGTCAGTTGATGCTGCGCGTTTGCTTACAGGCGATGTTGCAACGGCTCCGCGATATCACGCA
Organism: Ignavibacteria bacterium; assembly: GCA_947495975.1. Classification (GTDB taxonomy): domain Bacteria; phylum Bacteroidota; class Ignavibacteria; order Kapaibacteriales; family Kapaibacteriaceae; genus UBA10438. Next base: position 61,280 of record CANMBE010000001.1, read on the forward strand.
GAATATATCTTTACTCCAGCAGTAGCCTTTGCCCCCTTAGTGATTGTTGGCGGATTTGTGCTTGCTGGATTACTCACCACTCTTGCAACGGGGCTCTTTGGTTTTGTGCGCCAGAAAATTGAGCGAGAAATCCTCAATGCAATGGACAGGCTTGCCATCTCGCAATACGGAGATCATACTCCGGAAGAAATTACGTCTATCACAACGGACGTGCTCAATTCAGACCTGCGCAGGATGTATGACTTGGCGGACACCTATGGCATGCCGCTTACCGACCTAGAGTTATTACGTGGTGCATTGCGATGGAGAGATTCAGCAGGTGCCGTTCGTATGTGGCGGACTCATGATGCTATCAAGTTTTACATGCACGAGTATTTCACAGACAGATATAGCAATGCGGTACTTGGCTTTGTCTACATCGGCGCTGCAATCCTCATCATTGTTATCGGTATTCGCGGATTAAAATTCCTGCCGTCAACAGATCCATCAGTGGTGCTTGGCGCACTTGGACTAGAATTCATGCTGCTCATTACGTACGCAATGGTGTTGATGTATGGTCGCACGGATGAAGAAGGCAGTGAGTCACATCGTGAAAGCCGCTCTACACACGGTAGTGCGTCCGATGCAGATGCCGAACATCTCCTACGCGCCTTTCTTGCTGTACCTCGCACGTCTAACACGGAAAGAAAAGCGCCGTGATGCAACCGCCACCAGGGAGAGAAGGCGCCTGCGCTGCACTTTCTACAAAAATTGAAGCCTGGCGCAAGGGCACTGGCGGCGTTGTTATAGTCTCTGCCGAATCAGGCATGGGAAAAACAATGCTGCTCGACTGGGTAGAAGCAACCCTTACTGCTGATACGTTTGGCACTGCGGTGCGTGTTGATTGTAGACCACCTATCGGCGCAATTAACACAACGGCAATTCAGCCTCTCCAACCGTTTGGGGTTGCAATCGATAAGCTCTTTCTTCAATCAGGACACGCAGCACGTAAACGTCTCGCACTCAACATCGGCATGAGTGTACTGGCATCTATTCCAATTGCTGGTGATTTGTTCTATGCGGTAAAGGCAATCTCCCAGGATGTAAACGAATACAAGCGCGACACGGCGGCACTGCATGAGAAAAAACGGTCTGCTGTTTCTGAATGTGTTTCTACTCTGCGTACACTAGCAGAAAAGTCTCCCTTTATTCTGCTGGTTGATGAAGCACAATGGTCAGACTCACAGAGTGTAGAAGTCATACGTCAACTTGCAACAGCACTCACTGCTACGCCACTTCTCATTGTGTGGGCAGTCTCTCCTACCATCGTGCAGAGATCAAACCTTGCACTTGCTACACTTATGCGCACCGATGAATTGCGTGCATCAACGATTCATCTAGAGCCAGTTGACCTACAACATGTATTGCCCGTCATACAAGCGATCATTCCAACGGCAAACGTGCCAGAGAATATAATCGCAACAATTTTTGAGAGATCTGGTGGCAATCCAGGAATTATCGCTGAGTACGTAAAGTTTATTCAGGGGGCTGGGCATCTTCGCCCAGATGGCTCATTTGATGAACGTGCGTTTGATAGCGTCAAACTTGTTAGCTCCGAACATCCTGCAACAGACGTAATCCTGCGTGATATTTCAGAAGAGGATTCTGTAACGCTCTCACTGTGTGCCTCAGAAGGTCAGGAGTTTACTGCCTTCCTCCAAGCAGCGCTAACAAATACGGATGTGCTCACTACTATCAGAACATTGCGCCGACTTCAGAATTCTACTGGTCTCATTCGAAGTGTTGGTGCACGCACTAGATATGGTGTAAAGTCGACTGCCTTTGAGTTTGTGCAGAGCTTTCCTTTTACATACTTCCTACACCGCCCCGAGTACGAAGAACGCAAGGACATTCATCAACGGATTGCAGAGATATTGTCACGCGAATATGAGGCAACACAAATCGAAGAGTTGCGCGGTCAACTTGCCGTGCATGTTGCAGCCCATAGTGCCGAAGCTGGAGACAATACCTCCGTTGAACGTATGCTTATTACTGCAGCCGTTGAAGCTGACATCCATGGCGCATCTGAGATTGCATCGTACATCAACGAAGAGATTCTTCCGATATATGCGAGTGCGTTCATCGGACAATCATTTGATGAGAGTGGTAGCACCATTGGTGTGGATCACAACACAGATGCTGATGAAGGAAAAAGCTTGCGCACTCATCAGCCAATTGGTGTAGTAGTGCGAGAGATCTCTGATGCCATCATTCAAGGCCGAGCTTCTGACGCACGTGTCGCTGCAATTCGCGTTTTGGAGACGCATAGTGGTCTCTCGCGCCATGAACGTGTATTGCTTACATGTCTTGCTTCTCGTGCATGCATCGAGCTTTCAATGGTAGAAGATGCCGAGGCACTGATGCGCCCCATATCGTCGCTCTCTGATATCTCACCAGCAGACCATTGCGTAATGAAGAATGTTGAGGGTGCCATTGCTTTAGCACGTGGCAATACGGAGCTGGCTGCAATGCACCTACACGAAGCTGCTCGGCTTGCCGAACAACTACCTGTGCATGTTCGCGTGATGACGCTGGGAAATATTATCGTTCATCTTCGTGCGATTGGCGATCTTTCTGTTGACAGATATGAGAACACGGTTCGGCGACTTGCTTCTGTGCATGGCTGGCCAGGCGTTAGAGCTGATCTGGGTCTTTGATTGAGTAACATCGGATACGCTATGTCTCGCATCTCTTGGCTTGTCCTTGCATTGGCTCTACTTCAGTTTTCTGCCATTGCGCAGGAAAACAATCCGCACGTGCGGCACATGGAGCGCGCCCACCCAACGCCAATCGGTACACCCGCATATGAAGGCTATTATTTTATGCTTCCGATGCTAGAGGAGAGAGTCTTTCCAAGTCTCTTCTTTAACGTAAACATGATTGAAGCCGAAACAGATGCGTTGCCTGCACAAAATGAATCCTCTATAGCCATTAACCCACGCAACCCTACCAACCTCATAGGGTCTGCTGTTGATTATCGGGGTGGGTCTTCTACCTGGGCCTACTACTCTACCGATGCTGGCAATTCGTGGAAGAACGTTACACTTGGTACGGCACGCCCAGGGTGGACATCATCAAACGATCCGTCTGTTTGTTTTGATCACAAGGGCAAGGGCTACCTCTGCTATGGGGGCTTTAAGCGCACAGGTAACGTGCAGTTTGGTGAGAATGGAATTTTTGTAAGCTCTACAACAAATGGTGGCGCTGCATGGGGAATGAAGCACACGGCCGTGATTATTCACACTGGACAACAAACCGCAGACTCTTCGTTTGAAGATAAATATTACGTTCATGCTGATACGGCTGCGGGTTCGCCATATCGTGGGCATCTCTACATTCCCTGGAAGCGTGTTGTCAATCGAGATTCATCAACGCAGATCGTCATTGTTAAGAGCACCGATGAAGGGGCTACATGGTCTCTCCCAACATATGTGAGTGATCGTTTTCCGGGCACGTCAGAAGACACAACCTTTGGTCAGAGTTTTCCGCTGGCTCGTACTGGTCCTGATGGCTCCGTGCACCTTGTGTGGAATAGTGGCACTGAAGATGCAATACGCTATGCACGTTCAAGTGATGGTGGTGCATCGTGGACTGCGCCGCGCATTATTCAGACGTACAAACCATTTGGTGTGAAGAGCACAATCAATGGACAAACAAATTCGCGTGTAAAGGGTGTTGTGCGCGCTGAATGTTATCCAACCCTCACCATCAACAATACTGGTTCGCTACGCAACGGTTGGCTCTATCTTACATGGGCAGCAGATAACTATCCAAATGTCTACTTCTCGCGCTCCACAGATAATGGGGCTACGTGGTCTGCTGCACGAATCGTGCACAGCGATACCACAAATGATCAGTTTTGGTCATGGATATCACTTGATCCGTTGAATGGCGATATCGCAATCATGTATAGCGATAGTAGAGATGATGCTGCTAACATTCTTGTGAACACCTACGTTAGTCTCTCTACTGATGGCGGCACAACATGGGTAGACAGGCGTGTGGGTGATGGTGTTAATGACCTTCGCAGAAATCCATTTGCTGGCAACACATTCGCGGGCGACTATTCTGGTTGCGACTTTCGCAATGGTATCGTCTATCCATCATGGGTTGATATGCGCAACACGTTTGAGAATCTCGCAGACAATGACGTGTACACCGCAGTTATTGACATGCGTGCGCCAGGTGCGCCTGCTACGTTCAATGCAAAAACTATAGCTGAGCGGTCTACGGAGATTGATCTCTCGTGGTCTGCCGTTACATCACTCGCTTATGGCCAGCCCCTTCCCGCAGGTACAATAATTGTGATAAGCAGAGACGGTGTTCCAATCGATACACTTCCTTCTTCTGCAACATCGATGACTGATACGGGGCTAACCAAGTACCAATTGTATATGTATCAGTTGGTTGCGATTGCAAACGGTAGAAGGAGTTCCACACGAGATGCCTCTGCGTATGCTGGTGGTTCAAAAGAACTCGGCCCACTAGTGCTATTGTCAGCAGTTGGTCGTGAGGATGACCGTATTGATGCTGTTGTTGTGTTGCCCCACATTCGTTTGGATGGGATTACACCCATCATCAATCTTGCCACACTACAAACAGAAGCATCAGAGTTACGATTCACGATGCCACTTGCTCCCAGTGATACGGCACGCCGTGTTGTGTATTATGTAAGCCCTTTTGTGAACGGCTGGTACAGAGTAAGAGCCCGCGCGTTTGATACAGATGAAAATGGAAGTCCGTATACGGATTCCCTGTGGACGTATTCCGGTTCTCTGAGTATTGCTTCTCAGTCGTATGATGTTGAGCCCCGGTATCATCGTCTCTTAGGGGCGTGGGGCAGAACTACCAACTTCTTTCGATCTGCACCAAGTTCATACAGTCACTCTCCCGTTGGTCCGTATCTGGCCAACAGAAGAGATACTGTTGTTTTGTTTCCGTATAAATCAGTTCAGCCAATTGGAGAGGGTACCAGTCTGCGTTTGAATTTTTCTGTTGCCGCATTCATTGATCCATCTGATACGATGTTTCTTGAATCGTCGTTGTCTGGTGTTAATGGCTCCTACAACACACTCACGTGGTGGAACGCTTCAAAGGACGTACGTTGGGCTGATACAACAAAAGGTGATGACGCATGGCGTGCTCAAAGCATTATCATTCCGGCGTACAAGACTGGAGATACGCTTTATCTACGTTTGCGCTTTCGCAGCAATGCCGCGCGGCAGTCAGATGGCTTCTACATAGACGATGTAGCCTTCGATGAGGTTGTTGGTGTAGATGAAGACACTGCTCCGCTTGTAACTGAATGTTGGCCAAATCCTACGTCTTCTCACGCCAACATCACGCTGTCTAGCTCCGCGCCTATTCGTGCACTTCGGGCCTTTGGTGCAACCGGCGCTTCGTATTCTCTTCCGTGGATTCAATCAGGCATCTCGCTCATTGCAGACATGAGAGGACTTGCTCAAGGAGTCTATGTTCTGTTGATTGATGGGGCTCAACATCAATCACAAATCAGAACCTCAGTTATCAGATGATGAACTGATTAACTCACATTCTCTCCCGTTCTTAACATAAACGCAATCGTAGTACCTTCGCCCGATATGCTTTGTATGGTGATAGGTGCATGATGAGCTTCGAGGATGTGTTTCACAATTGCCAGACCTAGGCCTGTACCGCCCACTGCTCGCGAGCGGTCTTTGTCTACACGATAAAAGCGTTCAAAGATGCGCGGCAGGTGTTCTGTAGGAATGCCAATACCAGTATCGCGGACACTTATCCGCATTGCGCCGTCTATTGGCTCTGCGCGCACGTAAACGTGGCCACCTTCAGTATTGTACTTCACGGCGTTGTCAAACAAATTGGTCATCACTTGCGTTAGTCGTTCTTTATCTCCGTATACCGGAGAATCGCTGATTACATCGCAGTGAACAGTAACGTTGCGTTGTGCCGCTCTGATTTCCGTCGACTGTACAAGATCTCGGAGCAGGTCTTCAACATCAAAATATCTGAATGAGAACTTTAGTTCGCCACTTTCGATTCGCGATATATCGATGAGGTCGCTCAAGAGGACATTGAGACGTAGAGCATTGTTGTATGCTTTCTCAAGGAACTGCAGAGACACTTCAGGGTCTTCCATTGCACCGTCGAGCAATGTTTCTAAATATCCCTGCACACTAAAGATAGGCGTGCGCAATTCATGTGATACGTTTGCGATGAACTCAGAGCGCACTCGTTCTAGACGGCGCATTTCGGTAATGTCTTTAACTGCTTTCTCTGCGAGTCCATTGATTGCTTCTGCAATACGGACAACGTCGAGCACTGCTTCATGGTCAAGCTCAATCCGACCACTGAGCGCACCGGCGGCGATAGCATGGGTTGCTTCTATGATTCGTTCAATGGGTTCAAGCACTCGCTTGCGTTGTGAGTTCAGGTACAGCCACACACATGCAGAGCCCCCTGCCGTGCCGCTGAGAACAGCGGTAACAATTGCTGTAACACTATTGTGAATTGCTGCCGGAGATGCCAGGACAACAACTAACAGAACACAGACATTGACTCCGACCAACGAGAACGTTAGCCAGAACCATGAATACCGAGCAATCGAGGGTCGACGTAAGGTAGGCGCCATATGCGCAAGTTAGACCTGCGCGGAGAAACGGTAGCCAACACCTTTTACGGTTTCAATCCATGTACCGTATTTACCGAGCTTCTCACGAACCTTGCTTACATGCACGTCCACGGTACGGTCTATGACGTACACGCTTTCTCCCCATATGCGACGCAGGAGCGCTTCGCGGGAGAACACCTTGCCACGATTTGAGGCAAGGAATGCCAAGAGTTCAAATTCTTTCTTTGGGAAGAATGTCTCTCGGCCGTCTACTCGGACAGTGTAGTTCTGGCGGTTCACTTCCAATGCACCAAGGCGGAGAATCTCAGGTGCGGCAATTGTTTCTGTGCGGACCTTTTCAGAGCCGCGGCGAAGAATGGTCTTCACCCGAGCCAGGAGAACCCTAGGAGAGATTGGTTTCTGAATGTAATCATCGGCTCCGAGCTCTAAACCTAGTATCTGGTCGATTTCGCCAGATTTAGCGGTAAGGAACATAATTGCCGTGGGGGCCAGAGATGGATCTTGCCTGAGGCTTCTACAAACCTCAAAGCCGTCCATGCCGGGCATCATAATGTCGAGGATCACAACGTCGGGTTTAACGGTACTGGCTACTTCAACTGCCTGGGTTCCGTTAGAGGCCGTAAAAACCTTGTACCCCTCTTTGCTGAGGTTGTACGAGACAAGGTCAACGATATCTTGCTCATCGTCCACAACAAGGATCTTTTTTTCCATAGACAAAGCTACCGTGCAACCGCCTTACGATTCCGTTAAAATTCCGTAATGTCGGAAACATCGCATGAGCCCCTTCCTTCGCTATTTTGCTCAGGGTTCATTATGTCCATGCAACCACGACACAACTCCGGGGGGAGAACACACGTAAGGCGCCTGATTTGGCGCGCCACGATGGTGGTGGTGTGTATCATGATCAGCACATTTTCCGTGGTTGCACAGCCCATTGCCACATGGAACTGGCACTTTGGGCAACGGGCAGGCATAACCTTCCGAAATGGCTCCGTAGAGACAATTGCAGACGGCCAGTTGAATACAAGTGAAGGATGCGCCTCTATCTCAGATCCTGTTACAGGCGATCTCCTCTTTTACACTGACGGTGTTACCGTGTGGAATCGCATTCATGAGATCATGCCAAACGGAATGGGGCTGTTTGGCGACGCATCTACGAGCCAAAGTGCACTTATCGTACCGGCGCCTGGACGTCCATCAATCTATTACATCTTTAATCCCGCTCCAATCTCATCGCTGAATGTTGGATCTCGCTGTTGGTGTCTGTATTACAGCATTGTTGATATGCGGGCAGATGCTGGCTTCGGAGATATTGTAAAAAAGAATGAGCTCCTACTCAATGATATAACAGAGCACGTAACAGCTACCGCAGATTGCAAAGGAGACGGATGGTGGATTGTTGTACGAAGCAGATCAACGAGACATTTCTATAGTCTTCATCTCTCTCGCGATTTACTTTCTACTGTTCCTGTTGCATCAGATGCGGGCAACCCAGCAATCATTGTTCGTGAATCTGGTCAAATGCATATATCACCAGATAGCAGACAGCTGTTAATCACATCCACTGCTGGAAGTTCGCAGATATATGACTTTGATGCGCAGACCGGCAAGGTGACGAACGGAGTGAGTCTCTTTAAGAATCAAGTGTTTGGCTCACATTACGGCGCAGCATTTTCCGTGGACAGTAGAAAAGTCTACGTTGCCGTCTCTAATGAAGGTGCAACTGTTCCAACTCGTATCTATCAGTTTTCTCTTGACAACAAGGATGCTGATGCAATTACGAGTTCTCGATATCTGTTGGGCGAGCTAAACGGAATTTACACGTGGGCGCCCATGCAGATTGCACCTGATGGTCGCATTTACATAGGACTTTCTGGGCAACCATGGTTAGCCATGATTGCAACGCCCAATGAAGACACAACACTGGCAAACTTTCTCGACGCAGCCGTTCGGCTCAATGGAGTCTGTAGGTTTGGTCTACCAAACGTCATTGGCTCAATGCTCATTGAACCAACGCTTCGTGTAACAGCATGTAGCCTTCCACGAGCATTGTTCACAGACCCGCCCGCTGTTTGCGCACAACAATGTGTGAACTTCCGAGATATCAGCACAGGCATCATCGATATGTGGCAGTGGCTTTTTCAAGGGGGCTCTCCAGCCACTTCTATTGAGCGCAATCCACAGCAAGTGTGTTACGACAAACCCGGTATTTATCCAGTGAGGCTTGTTGTTTCAAATGCATACGGTACGGACACGGCGTATAGCAATGTTACGGTATACCCAACGCCAACTCTTGTTGCAGACAGCGTGCCAGAGATATGTCCGGGCGCTGCTACGCGCCTTCGAGCCAGTGGCGCGGTTTCATATCTGTGGTCACCCACAGCTCTTGTTGATGACCCAACTCGGCCCGATCCCCTCGTGCAACCCCGCGCCAACACAAGGTATACGGTAATAGGCACCAATACCTTTGGATGCAAGGACACAACCACCGTCTTGGTGAGTGTAACGGATATGGCTGCGAGCGGCGAGGTTACGATTTGCACTGGATCATCTACGCAACTCATAGCACGTGGTGCAAGCACGTATTCGTGGTTTCCTGTAAGCGGGCTAACGGACCCACGTTCTGCTACGCCCCTTGCAACACCCGCAACTACAACATCGTATGTAGTAACGATGCAACGTGGAAGCTGCATTGTGCTCGACACTGTAACTGTGACCGTTGTAAGCGCTTTTACCACAAAAATTCTTGGCGTTGATCGTTCATGCGTGGGCGACACGATTATTTTGACTCCGTCCGCTGGTACAGTTCATGAATGGTCTGGCGCGGGCGTTATTGACCGCTTTGCAACCGTCTGCCGCGTTGTTCTCGGAACTACGCCAGCGATGATTAGACTCACCTCGCGCAGTGGTGAATGTTTTTCCTCTGACTCCATGCTCTTGCAGCCTCTGCTTAGCACCTCTATTGATCTTGGTGCAGACGTAGATGTGTGCGCTGGTGAGTCCCTGATTCTCTCTGCAGCAACTATTGCAACAAATGTAGTGTGGCAGCCAACAACCGGACTTGACCAAGCAACAGGGACGTCCGTTACCTGCACCCCTGGTGTTACAACGCAGTACATTGCAACGGCGAGTGATCTCAATGGATGTATTCGCGCAGACACAATTGTGGTTGTCGTAATCCAGCGTCCATTGATAGACGCTGGTCCGGCACAGACAATTTGTGTAGGGGGCTCAACACAGCTTGCGGCAACAGGACAAGCAGATCGGTATGTATGGACGCCGGCAACCGGACTCAGCGATTCAACAACACTCTCTCCAATTGCGTCTCCATTGCAAACAACAACATACGTTCTGCGTGCACTCACTGGCTCTTGTGATGGGCTGGACTCTGTAGTTGTATACGTTTCGACTCTTGACGTATCGATAACACCAGACACAGCAGTTTGCATAGGAGAAGCAATCCGTTTACGGGCCTCAGGAGCATTACGCTATGCATGGACGCCACGTGCAGGACTCAGCGATACATCTTCTGCAGAGCCCCTTGCCTCACCACGTACAACCACTACGTATAATGTTCGATGCACCGATCAACGTGGGTGCGAGCAGGTGCGATCAGTACGCGTTGTTGTGCAAGACACAGCATCCATTAGGGTGATTGCAGGAAGCGTAACCGCACGCGCCGGTGCGCGTGATGTTGGCATTCCAATTATTGTTGAAGTGTCTGCGTCATTGTTGCCGTTAAAGATTACAGAACTGCGTGCTACGCTTGTTAATGACGCTTCTGTTTTTGTGCCCGACTCTACAGATCGCGGCGCATTGCGAACGAGTCTGAGAGGCACAGACAGACTTTCTTATTTACTCGTTGAAAATGTTCAGATAATTTCCACACGTCAAAAGATTACGGAGATACGTGGAAGCGTGTTAGCGGGCAGAATAGAAGTTGCACCGCTGCGATACGAAGACGTTAGCTGGCGAGGCGAGAGTTGCCCTACACTTACGTCTACGAACGGTATACTCTACATTTCGGGATGTAATGTAGCTGGCAGAACCATACGCACATTTCTGTCTTCATTCATTGCGGTTGGCCCTTTACCGTCTCAGGATGTTCTCTCAGTAACACTTGAGGCAAACCAACCAGGATCATATGTTCTTCGTCTACTTTCTGTAGACAGCCGTGTGATATGGTCGCAAACGGTTGATCGTTCTACCGGCAATGAGGGGTCAATGAAAATTGACATCGATATGTCTTCTGTAGGATCGGGTCTTTATTATCTGGCCGCTATCATGCCCACATCAATTGAGACAATTCCTTGTGTATGGATCCGATAAGTTCGGAACCTAAGCATTACTTTTGCATGATGAATCGACAGCGCGCCCATTTTGTATGGGCTTTTTTCTTCGTTACAACGCTTGCAATAAGTCAGCCCGCGCCGCGCGATACGCTCCGTGCGCGTTACGTCACAGACAGCCTGCGCACGTACGTTATGTCACAGGTTGTGGTAACCGGTACGCGAAATGAAGTTAGACTCAAAGACTCTCCTGTTCGCGTAGAAGTTATTGGCAAGGACCGCATCTCTACCACGGCAATGTCTGACCTAGGTGAGTTGCTTAAAGAACAGTCTGGAATTCTCATCACTGGTTCCGTGCGTAACGGAATTCAGATGAATGGACTCGGACCTGACTACACACTTATTCTCATTGACGGTCAGCCGGTGATTGGACGAATAGCAGGAGTCATCGATCTTTCTCGCATCTCTGTAGGAAATGTAGAGCGAGTTGAGGTTGTAAAGGGGCCAATGAGTAGCATGTATGGGAGCGACGCGTTAGCTGGTGTAGTAAACATCATCACGAAGCGCCCAGCCGATGGTTTCACTGGCTCGATGATGCTGCAAGGTGTAACACGAGGTCCACGAGAAGCGCGCGTTGAAGGAGGATGGGGAACCGACTCTGTAGAAATCACAGGCTTCCTCACCTATAAAAATCAATCACCATTCTCGCTTCCGCTGGATTCAGTCTCCATACCGTATGCGGGCTACCAAGATGGAACCGCACAAGGAAAACTTCAGTGGCGTTTTGCAAAAGGCTGGACTGCTCGCACATGGATACGAGTGTTTGGATCTGAAACGCGAGGCACGTTTGTTGAAAGTGTTGCTGGCCAAATCGCACAAAACTCTGGTTCCGTTCAACAGTGGGATGGCTCTAGCACACTTGGCATGGAGTACCAATCTGGCCGCGCTCGTCTAACGTTAAACGCCTATGGATCTGCCTACAACGAGACCTACAACTTTGACTCTGCTCAAGGTACCGCTGGCTCAACAGACAATCTCCTGCGACGTATCGGCAGATTGTATGCACAATACGATGTGCAGCTTGGCGTAGCAAACAGACTTACAATGGGTGGCGAGCTTCTCTATGATGACATCAATGGATCTCGGTACAGAGATACAAATGGTGGTCATCCATTTTACCGTACATACGTGGGATTTGCTCAATGGGAAGGCATGCCAACAGATTGGATCTCTTACGTTGCAAGTGCTCGATTTGATGGCAACAGCGTGTTTGGCAGTGCTGTGAGTCCACGTTTTTCTATCCTATGGAAGCCGGGCGAACACGTACGCGCTTCAGGATCCATTGGTACTGGTTTTAAAGCGCCTGACTTTCGGCAGCTCTACGTTACGTTCTCAAACAGACTTGCAGGAGCAGGTTATGATTTGATCGGAGCAGAGCGTCTAGGAAACTCACTCGTGCCTGAGCGCAGCGTTTCGTATGATCTAAGTCTCCGATACGAAGACGGAAGCCTTCATTTTTCAAATGGTCTATCTCTGCTTTACAATGCAGAGATTCGTGGCTTTCGTAACGATGTAAAGAACCTCATCGAATATTACTTTGTAAAGTCTCTGAATGCACGCGATGTGTATTCGTACCGCAATATCTCACAAGCGTATACTCAAGGAATAGAATTCAACATACGTGTGGCTCTTGCAGTTGAAGACATCGGACTCATATCAGTGCTAGGTGGCTATCAACTGCTTGATGCCATGGATGTGCAAGTGCTTGATGCAATTGACCGTGGTAATGCAGGCACAATCAATGGCCTCCTTACACGCGCTACCTATCAGGGTCTTTGGGGCAGGTCTCGCAATAGCGGAACATTGCGTGTGCAGTATAACACAGATGATCATGTGTGGAGCGTAAACGTACGCCTTCAATTCATTGGCAGATTTGGCGATGAATCACTCGATAAGAACGGGATTGTCATTACAAATCCTCCGCGCAAAGTGCTAGACCGAGACGACGAGTTTGTTGCTGGCTATACGGTCATGAATCTTGGGTGCACGCACTCATTTATGTTCAACAGCAATCGCTTGCTCATTGGTGCAGGAATCAATAATCTCTTTGATGAGTTCCAACCAACACTCGTACCCGGTCTCGTTGGTCGTCAATTCTATATTCAATCTACCTTCACATTCTAGACCCTGCGGGGGCCCTCTGCCCTACAGAGGCTTAAATCCCTCAAACGCTTGCGAACAGGCATTGCAGTAGTGCAAAGATCTACAAAGCGTTGGACCAAACGGACTCTTCAGTTCGGTATTGCGAGAGCCGCAAAGTGGACATGCAACATTGTTCAGCACATCTAAGCTCAATGTTAGCGTTTCAAAGTGTTCAGGCGGAGCAAGTCCATGCTTAAGAAGAGCAGCCTTGCCTTTTTCACTAATTCTGTTTGTTGTCCACGGAGAGTCAAAGGTTACGTCAACCGTAACGTTTGCAATGCCTAGCCCCGTAACCGCAGACTCTACATCACGCCGCATGTAATCGATTGCAGGGCAACCAACAAACGTTGGCGTCATTGTTATGCGCACGTCATCATCATTACGAACTTCAACATTTGTAATAATGCCCATGTCTACAACGGAGATTGTAGGTATCTCCGGATCATACACAGATTGAAGCGCAGTATAGATTTCTGCTTCAGTCATCTCACCACTCCGCTGACGGATCAACGCGGTAGACTTCCGTCATTTCATCAAGCAATGGCTTGAGGTATACCGTGTGGTAACCTTTTCGTCCGCCATACACAGGCTCAACACCGTGTGGCGTAACGAGAGTTGACGGTTGAAGCAGTTCTGCAACCAGTTCCAGCCAGCGTTCTTGTGCCGCGTGTTCTCCAATAAAGATTCCATCTGCAATGAGTGAATCTTCATGCTTGCCTGGCTCAAACAAACCTACTGCGAATGGCCATGCTTCATGTAATGCAGATTGCATTCGTAGATGCGATTCTTCATTACCCTTGGCTCCGAGTTGCACCATCCACGTTTGAGCGTGATAAAGATGATACTTTAATTCTCCACGAATCTTTTGCGCTAGCTTAGCAAGGGGCTCCACGGTACTTTGTATGAGGGCTGTCCAGCGAATGTATTCTGCTGCATCAAACAAAAAGTGTCGCACGAGTGAAAAGTCATATTCCCCATTCGGCAACTCTACAAAATGTGAGCATCGCATTGCATTCTCTTCTCGCGTAAATGCAATAGTGTCGGCATTAGGTTCACCACAATGTTCATGCATGATGGTATAGAGTGCCTGCGCATGTCCAAGCTTGTCCTGTGCGATTGAAGAAAACGCGATGTCTTCTTCGAGCAATGGCCCAAGGCCTGTCCATTCAGAATGGCGGTGTGCTAAGATCAATTCATCGTCTGCCATGCGATAGCAGAGATCTTTTATTGCTTCGGTATTCATTCAGTTGTGCCGTCTGGTTTCTTGTTCTTGAAGGCTTCTACTTTATTGCGGACCATATACGCAGCTACATCTCGATACATTTTTTCTGGTGTTGTTGTAAACACATCGGAGTCTTCGGCCGACATCGTAAATACATCGCGTGTGTTCACAACCCACAGATTGATCGTCTGGCCGCGTCTGCCATATTGCTCTTTAGCAAGCAGGAGAGCAAGTTCGCGGTTTGGCGCGTGCACACTACCAACGTGAACGTGGTGAGCGCCACTCTTTCCTTGGTGAAAGACCTCAAAGGTTTGAAACTGATCAAGCTCCGGTTTTGGTTCAAGCGCTTCGGCCTGGTTCGGGTTGATCTGCATCCGCGTAACACGCGGATCGAGGGATGTAATCATCGTCATAACTTCAAAATTACGAACTTTTCATCCCTAGCTGAGCGTAGGGAGATACGGAGATCCTAGCGCAGGATAGTAACCACGCAACTCAGAACTGGCTCGCCATCAGCTTCTACAACCATAACATACGGGCCAGGTGAAATCTCGCCAATAATTATGCGCAGGTCGGTGCTAGATGCCACTATTCGTCCCGTTACATCTAACAAGCTTGCTGTAAAGGCGCCATCGCGTCCATTGATGAGCGTAGCAGTGATTGTAAGGGTTGTAGAGGCTGGAACTGGGAAAGGGGCTGAGAGGCGCCACGAGGACCCTGCACGATAGACGAGTGCGTCAACGCTAACGTTGCACCGAGACGTGCCATTGAACAGAATTGGGAGCCCCCTACTTCTCACAATAACCTTGCTAGTGGAGCATGTGTCTGGCAACCCAAGTGTGTCAAATACGAGCCCGGAATCTATGGCTGAGGCGCATATCTGCAGTTCACCAAAATCGCCCGGAGCAATTGTTATTGGCAGCTGCGATTGTGGAATAGAGAAATAGACATTCCCTACAAGAAATGGCTTGGAGATCAGCAGTGGTTCATCGATTGATAGATTTCGGATTTGAATGATGCGGCACGCTAGCATTCCTACGTCATGATCTTGAACAACAATCACCCCGCCATCACTTGCGCTGAATTGCACATCTGCTTTATTGCGAGTATCTAACGCAGTCACACGAACAGAATCAGAAGTGCCTACACACCCTTGATTGTCTGTAACCGTTACAGCATATGACCCACCCTTTGCAGTTGTAATGGACTGCGAGATTTCGCCCGTGCTCCATTCATAGCTTCTAAAACCATCTTGTGCAGAGAGTGTAAGTACATCATCGAGGCAAATCGTGAGCGATCGGTTTGTTTGAATAACGGGAACTGGACGAGGATGAACAGTAATGGTCGTTTGTGTTGTACGAAGACAGCCGTTTGAGTCAAGCGTTGTGCATGTATACATTCCAGACTGACTCACAATCACAGTTGAGGTTTTCTCACCCGTTGACCAGAGCCATGTAGTTATGGGACCCGCAACAAAAAGTGAGGCTGAATCTCCTTCACATATCTCACGCGCAGATGCAGTAATGCTAGGCTCAAAAGCACTCTTCAATACAACGGTCATCGTATCGCTTGATTCGATGCATGTTTCACCATCAGTCACTGAAACGATGTAGCGTCCTGGTTTTGTGAGGAACCTACCTTGCGCGTTTACGCCATCATTCCATTGATAGGATCCGAACGTGCCATCCGCTGTTACGAATACACTATCACCTCTACAAATCGCAAGAGAGTCTTCCTTTGGATCAATGGCAACCTTCTTTATTGGCGCATTAAAATTGCTTCGATAGATCCCTTCCCCTGCTGCCCAACCAAGAGTATCGTTGATAAAAAAGATATCATCAATGTTCCCTCGAATACCACAATTGCGCAACGTCCACGAGGTACCATAATCGCTTGTGTAGATAACAGTACGCGAATCCCCAACGCCCCAGCCACGGCGTTCATCAACAAGGAAGCTACCAAACATGTTCGTGCCTGTCTGATATTCGTTCCACGTTCGTCCGCCATCGGTGCTAAATCTCATAGAGCCAATTCCGCGTGAGTTTCCGTCGCAATTGTTTCCAGAACTGGGAATGAGAAATGAGTTGCCATTTATCGCAAGCTCTTCATTCCAAACTTTGGCACCTGTGCTGGAATAATACGACCAAGACCTGCCAAAATCTGATGTTCTCCAGAGCACGCCGCTACTGACTGCATAGCCACTACCGTTATTAAACACGATGCCATCACTAAGCCCACTTTGAGGCTCTGAACCATACGATACTGACCACGAAGATCCTGCATCGGTGGTTCGATAAAAAGCTTGCAATCCTGTTGCACAACCTCCAACAAAGTAGAGTCCTTCGTTTTGGTTTATCCAGAAGGAGCCCCATCCCTTTTCATTATTGGGATCGAACGGTGTGATATCGTACCAACTGGCGCCACCATTCACGCTTCGGAATACTCCAGCTTGACCAGAAGTATAGCCGATTTGTGGGGTGAGGAATTGAATGTATTCGAGAAAGGCGCCTGGGATAGTAGTGCCCCGCCACGTTGTACCACCGTCTGTCGTTCGAACGATGTCGCCAGTTATGCTGCAGGCCCACCCAAGATTGGGATTGCCTGGTAAAAAATAGATGTCGAGGTAGTAGCTAGCATTAAAGGGAGCAGGAATTGTAGCCTCTTTCCATTGTGCAGACACGGGAAGCATCTGCACACTGGTGCAAAGCGCAAGAATGGCGATATACGTTGCAAAAGGCTTCATCGAATGATGATTGCTCTTCCCTTCATGAGTCGGCGATCAGAAAGAATCGACACAATATAATAGCCTTGTGGGGCCAGCGAACCATCCGAGCGGCGTCCATCCCATACATAGCGGAAGGAATCACCCGATGCGGTTTCTTCATTGCTGGACACAATGGCACCCAGTTGATCAACGATTGAGATACGGAGCTTTTCACCGGAAGTACTTGGGACAGTAATCGACACACTTTCGTGTGAGGGAACTGGCGTTACCGCAACATCAACTACTGCGTACTCATTCACTGAACTAGCCTCACTCACCACAATTTGTACTGGGGTTAGCCAGTTCCACTGATCGGCAGCTCCTGCTGATCCATCGCGATTAACGGCATTAGAGATTGCGCGAAGGAAATATGTTCCCGGTGTGGTAGGTGCAGTCCATGTAAATGAAAACGATGCTTCGCCTGCTGTAAGACTTTTAGAAGTTGAGTGGGTCAGTTCGCCGGCAGAGAGCCGCAGACCTTCGCCCGTAATAAGAGCAAGAGTACCCGCAGCCGTTGTGCTCGTTTCCGAAGTCTTCACTGCAATGTTTACGCCTGCTGCTGGGCGTGTTGCATGCGCAACAATAACTGTAATTCTGGTTTGAGAGCCAGGTGCTACAGAAATCTTACCATCAACTGCTTGTTGTACTCGCAGTGCTGTTGCTGTATTTGCACTCGATCCGTGGCAACCACCGCCGCCGCAGCCTGCAGATACTGTATTTGTTCGTCCTATTTGACCGCTGCTGCTTGCATAAAGCGGCATGCTGAGGTTAACGGTCACGAAAAGGTACATAGCAAAACGCATGGGCTCCCTTAGAAAAATTGGACGGTACTTCCTTATCGCGAATCTCAATAACATGATACACGATTTATGAGTTCTGTTTACGGGGCTCCCCAAAAATAAAAGCGGGGATGCACTGAAAGTGCATCCCCGCTGAATTTTAAAGCCGCCTCGTCAGATTATTGACGAACCAGACGGACAACCCAACGCTGGCTAGCCGTGGTTACAACCACGTTGTACACACCGTGAGCAAGGATACCCATGTCTACTGATGTACGGAATGTTCCGCCGTCTGCAGTTTCGTTGAGTGTCATTACTAGCTCGCCGATTGCATTAACAAGTTCGATGCGGATCGGACCAGCTTGGCTGATCGAAGATTCAATAGAGAATTGACCATTCGATGGGTTCGGGAAGAGGCGAAGCTCAGCCTGACGGCCAGCTACAATGTCCTCATCAACGTCCGTTAGGATAACATCGAATGCATCAGATACCGACGAACAAGTGTTGTTGTCTGCAATCTCAACACGGTATGAACCTGGGAGGCTCACTGTCAGTGCCTTGAAGTTAGCACCGGCAATCATCGTTCCGTTACGGAACCACTGCCATGAAAGCGCAGCACCAGAGTTTGCAGTAAGAACATCACCCATCCGCGAGATCGTTGGTACAACCGGTAGGCTGTTAACGACAATCGGGGTCTTTGTTGAAAGGGCTGGGCACGAACTGCTATTCGTTACCGTTACCCAGTACTGACCTGCGGTTTGAATTGTGACCGAGCGGCCAGTTGCGCCATTCGACCAAATGTAGGACGTAAATCCTGCAGGTGCCGTAAGTGTTACTGAACTACCATCACAGAACGTAGTTGGGCCATTTGCAATGATGACTGGAGGAACAATTGGGCTGGCAACAACACGTGCAGTGTCCGATGTACCAACACAACCATTCACGTCAACCACTTGCGCATAAACCGTGTCCGTTTGGCGGATGATGATTTTCCGTGAAGTACCGTAGTTCACAAGTGACGTTGAAACCCATGTGTAGGAGACAAAGCCAGCAGGTGCACGAACTTCAACACTATCACCAGCGCAGAGATTTGTAGAACCAATCAGGCTAAGAACTGGTGTTGGCTTAGGATTTACAACTACATCAACTTCCGTGGATGTACCTGTGCAGCCATTACCATCAGCAATTGTTACAGTGTACGAGCCAGACTTCACTACTACGATCGATTGCGTTTTTGCGCCATTCGACCAGAGGTAGGCAGTGAATCCGGCAGGTGCTGTAAGTGCTACGCTACCACCTTCACAGAACGTTGTTGGGCCGTTGATTGCAATGATTGGCAACGCACTTGGGAAGACGTTGATTTGAATTGTGTCAGAGCTGTTTGAGCAACCGTTAGCATCTGTCACAATAGCCCAGTACTTGCCCGTAGTCCGTACAACGATGCTTCGTGCTGTTTGACCCGTGTTCCATACGTACGAAGCGAAACCGTTCGGCACGCTCAGTGTAACATCTCCACCTTGGCAGAACGTTGTGAGGCCAGAAGCCGTTACGATTGCGTTTGGTAGTGCCTTCACAGTAACGGTGCGAGTGTTGATTGCAACACAGAGGAAACTGTTGACTTCCGTTACAGTAATCGTTGCTGCGCCTGGAAGCGTCCATTCAACGGTTACGTTTGGTGTGCCTTGACCAGCGCGGATGATGTTACCACCAGAGACCGCCCAGTTATAGCTGTTACCAGGGATACCTGTTGTGCTATAGTTCTGAAGCGAGTTCTGACAGACAGACGCTGAACCAGTGATGGTCGGATTCGGAAGCGGATTGATCGTGACGTTGAGTGAACCAACGGCTGAGCAACCGAAGCTTGAGAGGTGTGTGACCGTAAGTGTACCGGTGATTGGCGTTAATAGACCGTTTGCCCACTGAACACCAATCGTGTTTGTACCCTGACCAGAGACGATTGCACCGTTTGTTACTGTCCAGGTTGGTGATACCGAACCTGAGCCAGCACCGATAACCGGTACGCTCGAATTGTATGTAGCCGTGTTGATGGTTTGCGGCGAATCTGAAAGATCCGTTGCGCATACCGGTGATGGGCCCGTAATCGTAGGTACAAGTGGGATTGGACGGATCGTAACGTTGAATGTGTTCGTGCCAAAGCATGAGCCGGCAGGTAGTACATCAGCAACATCTTCACGAACCGCTACTGTTCCAGCTGTTGTGTTTGGCCACACTGGCGAGCTCCATGTTACACGGATTGTGTTTGGTGCAACAGTGACGAATGTGCCACCAACTACCGTCCACACATATGCGTTACCAGAGACGAGCGTTGTTGTGTAGTCTTGAACACTAATACCACACGGATTACCCTGACCTGTTATGACCGGCGTTGGCGTTGGTCTAATGAAGATCGAGTCTCTATCGGTTGTAATACAATCAGAGCCAGGAACAGTTTCTGTTGCGGCGATTGTACCGGTTCCGGCAGCACCCCAAAGAACTGTGATTTGATTCGTGTTGCTACCAGCTGTAATTGTTCCACCTGTTACAACCCACTGGAAGACATTTCCAGGTGTAGCTGTTACAGAGTATACATTCGAACTGTTGTTGCAAACGATACCCGGACGGCGTGTTGTTGGGCTACCGTATCCTGTAGCAGACTGAATGTCTGGTGTTGGAACCGGGTTAACACGAATGTTTGCCGTTGTTGTAGCAAAGCAGAAGCCACCAAGTGCTGTTTCCGTTACACTCATTGTGTGAAGACCCGGCTGAATCCAGCGAACCAAGATGGCATTACTTGCAGGATATCCATTGATAGCAGCAAATGACGTTGCAGGAGTGATCACCCAGTTATAGGTGCTTCCTGGAACAACTGCTGGCGTTGAATATGTATGCTCCTTATTGATACAAACAACTGTTGAACCGGTGATGGTTGGTGTAGGCGTGTAGCTAACCGCAACATTTGCCGTTACTGTTGTGAAGCACGGCGTACCCGTGGTTGTCTCCGTTACAGTCACAGTGTTGTTGCCGATTGTCTGCCACGTTACAGATAAGGTATTTGTTGTTGCCGTACCGTTAATCACTCCACCTGCCACTGTCCAGAGATACGAGCTCGCACCATTTGCAGGTGTTGAGTACGTAATGGTCTGACCGTCACAAGCTTGGTTCACAGCACCAGCCGGTGTTATACGAGAGATTGCTGTAGCCGTTGGCGTTTGCTGAACTGTTGCTACAAGGTTTGCAGTGCGAGTACAGTTACCAGTGTTGTTTGTTTGAACCACAGACACAGTGTATGAGCCGGCGTTGTTCCATGTGACAGACATGCTGTTGCCATTCACTGCTGTTACGATTGTGCGATCTACAGCTGTTCCTGTGACTGACCATAGGTATGTGTGTCCGGCTACGGCCGTTACTGAGTAAGCCTGTGTTGTACCTGAGCACACTGGTGTGCCACCGGAGATAACTGGATTTGGCTGCTCTTCAACCGAGACGCTGAGTGATTGGGACATGAAGCAACCAGGATTTGCCGCTGCTGTTTCCGTGACTGTCAGCGTTTGACCTCCAAGTGACGTCCAGTTAACTGTTACTGCGTTTGCATTGTTTACACCTGTGATTGCACCACCTGTTACTGTCCAGAGGTACGTCGTTCCACCGCCGTTAGGTGTTGAATACGTGATAACATCATCCATACATGCCTGGTTGAGGAGGCCTGCTGGTGATGTACGAGAGATGACCGGTGCTGGTGTGGCCGTTACTGTTACGGTTGCCGTTGCCGTTGCTGAGCAAGGACCTGCGGTTTCCGTTACTGTAACTGTGCGTGCGCCGGCTGTAAGCCACGTTACAGAGATTGTGCTGTTTGTTGTTCCAGTAATCGTGCGGTCTGCTGCAGCACCCGATACCGTCCAAGCATACGTGCTACCACCTAGTAACGGTGTGCTATATACTTGTGTTGTGCCCGTGCATAAGGCCAGACTGCCTGTGATTGTTGGCGTAGGGACTGTGTACACCGTTACGCGGTTTGTATACGTGTTCGTGAATGCACAACCCAATGACCCGTTTGTTTCCGTTACCGTGATGTTGTAACTCGTTCCAGCGTTTGAACCACCACCTGGATATGTGATGGTGGCAGTACCGTTTTGCGCACCAGATACAACGATCGTTGCTCCAGGGGCAGTTGTGCTCCATGTTAGCGTTGATGGTGATGCCAATGACGGAACTGCAGTATAAACTACATTCCCAGCTGCACAAACGTTCTGTGTGCCCGCAATTGTAGCAATCGCTACCGGTGTGGCCGTTACTGTTACGGTTGCCGTTGCCGTTGCAAAACAAGGACCTGCGGATGCGGATTCTACTACTGTAAGTGTGCGTGTGCCCAGTGTATGCCACATCACAGAGAGTGTCTGGCTTGTTGTTCCAGAAACAATCGTGTGATCTGTTAGATTAACAACAGTAGCAGTACCAGCAGTTATCGTCCACACATATGTGTTACCAACTACTAATGACGGTGTGCTATATGCTTCTGTTGCGCCCGAGCATGCGGCCAGATTACCTGTGATTGTTGGTACAGCAGGTGTATTGTTGAAAATCGTTACGCGGTTTGTATACGTGTTAATGACTGCACAACCCAATGCCCCATTTGTTTCCGTTACCACGATGTCGTAATCCGTTCCAGCGGCTGAACCACCAGTTGGATATGTGATGGTGGCAATTTCATTTTGCGTACCAACACCAGATACAACGATCGATGCTCCAGCAGTTGTGCTCCATGTAAGCACCGATGTTGCCAATGACGGAACAGCAGTATATACTACAGTCCCACCTTCGCAAACATCCTGTGTACCCGTAATAGTAGCAATCGCTACCGGTGTGGCTGTTGCTGTTACGAGTAACGTTGCCGCTACTACGCAAGGACCTGCGGTTTCCGTTACTGTAAGTGTGCGTGTGCCGGCTGTAAGCCATTGCACAGAGAACACGTCGGTTAGTGCTCCAGAAATAATCGTGTGATCTACTCCAGCAGCAACACCAGCACTACCAGCGGTTATCGTCCACGCATAGGTGCTAGCACCTAACAACGGTGTGCTATATACTTCTGTTGTTGCGCCCGTACACACTGCCACACTACCTGTGATTGCTGGTGTAGGGACTGTGTAAACCGTTACGCGGTTTGTATAGGTGTTCGTAAAGACACAACCCAATGACCCATTCGTTTCCGTTACCACAATGTCATAATCCGTTCCAGCGTTTGAACCACCAGTTGGATATGTGATGGTGGCAATTTCATCTTGCGTACCAACACCAGATAATACGATCGTTGCTCCAGCAGTTGTGCTCCATGTAAGCACCGATGTTGCCAATGACGGAACAGCAGTATATACTACAGTCCCACCTTCGCAAACATCCTGTGTGCCTGCAATTGTAGCAATCGCTACCGGTGTGGCTGTTGCTGTTACTACTTGCGTTGCCGTTGCTGAGCACAGACCTAAAATTTCGGTTTCCACGACAGTAAGTGTGCGTGTGCCCAATGTAAGCCATTGCACATCGAACGTCTGCGCTGTTGAGGTACTGATGATATTTTGATCTACTCCAGCAGCAACACCAGCAGTACCAGCAGTTATCGTCCACACGTATGTGGCACCAACTGCTGTTGCCGGAGCGCTATATGTTTCTGTTGTTGTGCCCGTGCACACGGCAATACTACCTGAGATCGTAGGTACGGCAGGTGTGGCTGTTGCTGTTACGAGTAACGTTGCCGCTACTACGCAAGGACCTGCGGTTTCCGTTACTGTAAGTGTGCGTGTGCCGGCTGTAAGCCATTGCACAGAGAACACGTCGCTTGTTGCTCCAGAAATAATCGTGTGATCTACTCCAGCTGCAACACCAGCAGTACCAGCCGTTATCGTCCAAGCATAGGTGCTAGCACCTGGTGCCGGCGTGCTATATACTTCTGTTGTTGCGCCCGTACACACTGCCGCACTACCTGTGATTGCTGGTGTAGGGGGGTCGAAAACCGTTACGCGGCTTGTATAGGTGTTAATGAATGCACAACCCATTGACCCATTTGTTTCCGTTACTACGATGTTGTAACTCGTTCCAGCATTTGAACCGCTAGCTGCACCTGAATAGGTGATGGTGGCAATTTCATCTTGCGTACCAACACCAGATAATATGATCGTTGCTCCAGGAGCAGTTGTGCTCCATGTAAGCACCGATGTTGCCACTGACGGAACAGCAGTGTAGACTACAGTCCCAGCTTCGCAAACAGTTGTGTTGCCCGCAATTGTAGCAATCGCTACGGGTTGTCCTTCTGCAGTGATTGTATAGTCAGGCGATGTTATCGTTGCACAGTTATCAAGCGTTGTAACAGCATAATAATCCCACGTGCCATCGACCACTCCTGTTGGAATTGCGGCTGATAAGGTGAATGGGCTTCCGCCTGGTCCATCTGTTCCAACAGATGTTCCACCAGAGCCGGCGCATGCGACGCCTATCGTTGGGCAACGGAAGAATTCTGTAGATGTACCAACAAGTACTGTTCCAGCTGGATCCCAGCTATACATTTCATTGCCGATATCTGCACCCGGAACGCGTTGGTTTTGTGCAACAACGCCAGCATCAGGACAACCATTTACAAGACCGATTGAGTGGGCCGTTGCGGGAGCCACTACGTTTCGGTCGATCCCAGTTACACGGATTTCGATTTGGCCAGGATTGGCAGCATTATTACAGTGCAGTACCGCCTGAACCGTAACGAGGTCAGCAGCCGCGCCGTCATACGAAACTGCATCGAAGGTTACGAAAAGAAGGTCAGTAGCATCATCATATTCCCACCACACATCACCACCTAAACCAGGGTTAAGGTCCGTGTTGCACAGATAGATGGCCTTGTACGATCCTGCTGGTGCAGCAAGATCCTGCGCAAGAATCTGCGTTTGCAGTGCAGCGTTGCGGAAGGTTA
Organism: Ignavibacteria bacterium; assembly: GCA_947495975.1. Lineage (GTDB taxonomy): Bacteria > Bacteroidota > Ignavibacteria > Kapaibacteriales > Kapaibacteriaceae > UBA10438. The sequence continues at coordinate 86,152 of CANMBE010000001.1, forward strand.
TAAAACCGTTCGATCCGATGTAGAAACCAGATCCTGCAGCTTTAAGGTTGATGTCCTGACCAAAGAAACGGAAGATACCGTTACCAACAGTAGCAGTAACAACTAACTGCTCAACTGAGACCTCGTCATCCGCCATAATTGGGGCGGCTCCGAAGTCAGAGAGATAGGTTTCAGCGCCGGACCCAGCAAAGGCCGCAGCCCATGCAAGCCCCGCAACACCATATCCATTAAGGCTCGTGCCTGCTGTTACGGTTGCAGTGAGTGCTGTATTTCCACCAGCACAGTGTGGCGTTGTACCGGTTAAAGCAACTGTTTGTGCCTTCAACGAGATACCCGTGAGCATCACGGCGGTCGTGATGACCGTCAACATCAAAGCGTGAAGCCAACGCGCCACTCTAGGTTGTTGTGATGAGAACGCGGAATAGAATCGATTCATACGATCCTCCAAATGAGAACGTGAAATATTGTTATTCATCTTATTATTAATCATCATGGTACTGGTTTGATGTTTGCCTACGGCAAACGCCAATAGACGCTTAGAGCGTCTTGTTTTTTTACTGATTTCGTTTTCGAGGGTCTTAAGCACCCTGTCTCCTTGGTACCTTATTTTCATACTGCTCTTCCGGTCCGTTGAATGATAACGGCACGGCAAACAACGCCTCCGTTGCCAGAGGTGTTTCCATTGCCGCAAAAATAGCTTCCAAGCACGTATCCACCAAACACGAATTTACCACAGAGCATCTTTTGTGCTAAGAGGGTTACGCTTTGTGTATGGGATTTGTACATCTTCTTGCTCATTAATAGTGATTGCGACCCACGATTCCCACCTTACGGTGTATATACGTAGCCAGAACTGTGAAACAGATTCCACACCTACAAGGCAAGCAGCCAAGATAGTGGAGGCTTACCCCCCAAAAATCTAGCACACCTTGATGGCAAAGGCTATTCTACAAGCAGCGTGCCAAATTCCTGTGAACTGCGCATCTCCTGAACGTATTTCCACAGGTCTTCTACGAGTTCGGGCATTCCCTCATGCGCAACCGCAGAAATTAACCGGGCGCTATGACGCTGTACGAAGGCGCTCTGTTCCAATGTTTTTCTCTCCTCTGAGGTTAAAACATCTGCCTTGGTAAGCCGCACCAACCACGGCTTCTGCAAGAGATGCTCTGCATAAAGCCCAAGCTCATTTCGCAGGGTAGACAGGTCCTCTTCTGGAGTTTCTGACTGCACATCAATCATGAACAACAATACTGCCGTTCGCTCAATGTGCCTCAAGAATTGAATGCCCAGCCCCTTACCAATGTGAGCACCCTCTATGAGCCCGGGGATATCGGCAACGGTAAAGCTGCGGTACTCACCAGCCCTAACGAGTCCAAGGTTTGGCACAAGTGTGGTAAAAGGGTAATCCGCAATCTTGGGGCGAGCAGCAGAAATTGTAGCTATGAGGGTACTCTTGCCGGCATTTGGGAATCCGACTAAACCCACGTCTGCCAATAACTTCAGTTCAAATTCGATGTTGCGCTCTTCGCCTGGTGTGCCAGGATCAGACTGCCGTGGTGCCTGGTTTACGGAGGTAACAAATTCTGAATTACCTCTGCCTCCGCGGCCACCCTTTACAACAACAATCCGCTGTCCGTGTGTGGCAAGGTCTGCAATCTGTTCCTGAGTGTCCTTATCGCGAATAACTGTTCCAGCAGGTACTCGGATAACTACCTCATCCCCACTTTTACCCGTGCAATTGCTACTTCCTCCTCGCGCACCACTCACTGCCTTATAGTGCCTGCGGTAGGTAAAGTCTAACAAGGTACCGAGTTGCCTATCGGCCTCAATAACAACCGAGCCCCCGTTGCCACCATTGCCGCCATCTGGCCCACCCATTGGGACGTACTTTTCTCGCCGGAACGAGATGTGCCCAGGGCCACCATCTCCGGCCTTGACGTTAATCCAGGCGGTATCAATAAAATTCATAGAAAACTCCTGTGCAGGGCTTGCGAAAACTCCATGGCGGCAGTGCTGTCAGGCGCCATCCCCTGTCTGGCATAAAATCTATCAACGATGGCGGCAGCTTCCTTCCAGTTCCCACAACTGAGCACTTCGTCTACAATTGCTGAGAAAGACTCCGCATCCTTATGAAACAGCTTGCGGATGATTCGCTCACGGGTGCCGTCATCCAACATTGTCTGAAACTTTTCTGTTCGAACGTGTAAAAGAGCCTTTGGAGCCTCTTCAGCAACAGCCTTGGCCTGCTCCTCAACTGCTATCTGTGGTGCGTTTGCCGGCACGTCAATGTTTGCAATCACGCTGTCTATGACATCAATGAACTTTGAGCGCGTTACGGTTCTCAATTCTTCTCGGTATAAAAGTCTTTCCAATGCCTGAGAAATGGGGACAGCCCCTTTATCATCTAAGAAAATGATCACAGCCTCAGTAGGAACAGACTCAGGGGGCAAATCGGGATTAGCCTCTGCAAAAAAGGTGTAGATACCATCCAGTAACTGCACAAACTCTTCCTGAGACAGATCCAGGATTGCGTCGTTATCTATCTTCTCAACAATTCGCTCAAACTCAACCACACTAAGAATTTCATAGGCAGACGATTCCGCAGGACGTGCCTGCGCCCACTGTCTGATTCCGTTCAGCAGATATGCATTGTCCGTAAGGTAATTGAGGCGCAGAAGAACTTCGTAAAGGGGCTTTGTAGGCTCCCCACGGTACACAAACCACTTTAGGGTGGTACGTGGACGCACCAAGAAGTTCAGCCGCGTCTTCACTGCCGCATCTATGGATGACGTAAGCTCCTCGTGATCAAACCGTGCCGATGCGATATAGAGCTCATCGAGCTTGGGGAAAAGCCCCTTCATCGCCTCGCTGTTGGTATCGAATCGTGTATTTGATGTACGAATAGCACGCTCTTCATGCAACCACCACTCCGCTTCCGCACGGAAATAGGTGCGGAAAGCAGCATGAACGTTCTCATTGGCTATGATAGCCGAGAGGGTGATGTTGGGCTGACTCGTGTCTAGCTGTTGTTTCAGCTGCTTGCGAACACGGTCAATTTCCTTTTCAAACATGGAGTCTGTATCTCTAAACTAAGCCGCAAGATACGACATCCGTAACCCTCAAAGGCTTGCAACTCCATATGGAACGTGTACGAACTGCGGCGCCGTGTATTTTTTGCTCAGTTTGGGGGTTCACACCAGGCGGCAGATCTTTATGTTGCCCTAATGGAAAAGAGCACGAAGAACAAAAGAGAGCCTATCTACCTGAATGATGTTCTTAGAAGGGGCTTCTGCCGTATTTGGAGCATAGATTTTATCCAGCCCCAGACGCACGGCTTCACTCACCCTTTGTTCTAGATACGCTACTCTGCGCACTTCCCCCGTAAGCCCTAATTCCCCAACAAAGGCAATCCCCGCCGGAATAGGTCTGTCAGCCACGCTACTTGCAATAGCCATGGCCACTCCTAGGTCAATTGCGCTGTCTTGAACCGCTATACCACCAGCCACATTAACGAATACATCACTTTGCCGTACTTGTACGCCCCCTCGTTTCTCCAAAATGGCGAGAATCATCTGAAGACGCCTAGCGTCATAGCCGGTACTAACCCTTTGTGGAACGCTATATCCTGAAGGTGAAACTAATGCCTGAACCTCAACGAGAAGAGGGCGAGTACCCTCCATAACGGCAACCACTGCCGTACCCGGTTCATCCATACTTCTATTGGAGAGAAGCGCTTCACTCGGGTTAAGAACCTCCCGCAGACCAGAAGCGGTCATGTCAAACACACCAATCTCGTTGGTAGACCCGTACCGATTCTTGAGCGCGCGCAAAACCCTATAGGAATACGTTCCCTCTCCCTCAAACTGCAAAACGGCATCTACCATGTGCTCTAATACCTTTGGTCCGGCTATGAGACCATCCTTTGTAACATGCCCAACGATAATGATTGGTATGCCACTGCGTTTGGCAACTCTGGTCAGCAGTGAGGTACACTCTCTCACTTGCGCCACACTTCCAGCGGTTGACTCTAAAAGGTCCGTTGTAATGGTCTGTACGGAATCTACCACAACCAAAGCGGGTGAGACTTGCTCAATGAGAGCAACAATTCGCTCAACATTTGTCTCAGACGCCACAACAATTCCCTCGCTGCGCACACCAAGCCTTTCTGCACGCTGCTTAATCTGATGAAGGCTCTCTTCACCAGTAACATAGAGGCAAGGATGCTCAGGAACAGCAGCGCCGGCAAATGCAGCCAGTTGCAGCATAAGTGTGCTTTTGCCCATGCCAGGGTCACCCCCCACCAGAACCATACTTCCAGGAACAAGACCGCCGCCAAGCACTCTATCGAGTTCTATCATGCCTGTATGTATGCGGGGTGCCTGGTCTGCCTGGACATCTGCAAGCAAGGTTGCGGCGCTCGAAACAAGATGAAGAGTTGATCGAGATGCTCTACTCTTGGCTTTTGATTGTACAGCCTCTACTTCTTCTACCATGGTTTCCCAGGTTCCACAGGCCGGACAGCGCCCAAGCCACTTAGGTGCTACGTGGGCGCAGGAAGTACAGCGATAGACGGTGCGTATCTTCATTGTATATGAGTTCGTGAATGTCAAAGCTAGGGAATGTTTAACGCGTGATACCTCAACCAATATCAAGTGAAGAAGCCTACAAGGTCTGCCGTAAAATCACATTTCGGTTTGCGAAGACGTTTTCACTTGCCTCAAACTTTCTACCACGTGCAAAGCGCAACGCTTGTTTTGCTGTGTATGCTTTTTGCAGGTATGTAGACGATCTGGTAGATGTGGCGATGGAACAAGGAAACGTGACGCGAGAGGATGCCGTAAATCTTGTGGCGCAGTGGAAGACTGACCTCGATGCACTCTACAATCGGTCTCTCACAGCCAATGAACAAGATGAGAAGAGCGTAGATGACCGCGCAGCAATTCTTCTTGCATGGGAAGACACCCTCAACAATTTTCATATTCCGCGCAACCTACCGCATGAGCTCATTGAAGGTGTGCTCATGGACACATCCATTACACGTTTTGACACGTTTGAGGATCTTCGAGAATATTGCTACAAGGTTGCATCGGTAGTTGGACTCATGACGTCAGAGATCTTTGGGTACTCGTTGCCCGATGCGTTAGCACGAGCGGTTGACCTTGGCATTGCGATGCAGCTAACAAATATTATCCGAGACGTAAAGGAAGATGCATTGAGAGGCCGCATTTATCTTCCAAGGGAGGATATGCAAAGATTTGGAGTGAACGAATCTGATATTCTTGAGCATCGTTTTACGCCAAGCGTAAAGGAACTTATTCGCTATTACGTTGGATTGGCCGATAATTATTACACTGCTGCACAGCCCGGCCTTCAACTGCTGAATGCTGATAGCCGCCTTACTGTTCTTCTTATGAGCACGAACTATCGCCGCATACTTCGTGCGGTTGAGTCGATGGATTACAACATCTTTACGGGACGCGCGAGCATTTCACTTCTGAGAAAAATAGGTGCTATCCCAGAAGCGATTGTCATGTCTTGGCGTATGTGCATGATCAGACACACTGAAACGCAACATCAATAATGTTGAACTGACCGTACTCAAAATCACCCGATTCAAGATTCCACACAAAGTCTACTTCAGTTGGAATCATCACGCCTTCGAATTCGCCATAATTACGGCACGTTAGCGTGAACGTTGCTTGCTCAAATCCACTCTTGTGATCTCGATATTTATCGCCAGTTACAATTCTCTCTATCTGGCCAATGTCATTCACATAAAATGTGGCTTGCACGTGAATATCACCATCTGTGATAATTGCTCGAGCCGAAGAATCATCTATCGCTTCCCATCGTAGCGTGCGTGTTGGCAGAAGCCCCGTAGGCAACCACACAAGTTCACTCAAGAAACGGAACAACATAGAAGTGTCTGTCTCTGGTCCTTCATATTCTTGTAGGGTAAGCGCGCCAAATAGTTTGATGTGACCATGACCTGCGCCACCAATGTAACTGAGCTTTGCTGTGCGCCACCACGCGCGGTTATGTCGTAACACTGCGTCCCACACAAACCCGGGTTCCATCCCAGAGATTACTTCCGTTGCCGTTACAGTAAACCATGGGCTGCCTGGCCGGTGCCGGAAGCGAGCCTTCTGCGTAAGGGTGGCATACCGAATGTTTGGTTGACCTTCCTTTAACGTGTACTGCAGATATCTTCTTACAGGAGCAGGTAAAGACCGGGCAAGCTCAGCAGAGAAATGGGGAAGGGGCTCCTTGCCAATAGAACGAATGAGTTTGCGCACAGCCCTAGTCACAAACATCCGAGATACAAATGCGCTAAGTGCTGCGAGTACAATGAGTGTGCCAAAGGACGCAATGAGTATAACGAAAATCTTAGGCATGATGTGTTCAGGACGGACGTCCTGCCTCCCATTGCGTTAACCGGTGCGAAGCGCGCTGAAGTAACTCTGTGCCTGCAACATACACGAAGATGAGCGGTATCACTTTGAAGATTCCTCTACGAATTGTCTGCTCTACGATAGCAGCACTAAAGACCGTACCAACAATCCACAGTCCAAGAAATGTGGTGCCAATCCACATCAGAAGCAAGACAGGAGAAACTGACCGTTTTACAAAAAGATTCACAACCACCACAACACCAAACACAATAAATGTTGCTGCCCACAAAGCAGTGTCCAAAACAACCGCAGTACATGAACTCAATACCACATGAACAAACCGCTGAGTGTCAAAGCCAATGATCTGCTCTGCTGGTGAAGGGTGCACCGGTAGATATGCGTTAAAGAATAGCACGTGCCATAAGCCAAAAACAACAAGACAACCCAAACCTGCGGTTGCTATGTATGTAAGTGCAAAACGCCACGACCAATTCTTTGCAATAAACGCTATGCTTCCAATAAGACCAATTCCCACAAGCAGAATTGACTCTGAACGCGACCAGCATGCGCCGCACAACAAGATCATTGAAAGCCACACATATGGTTGCTGCTTCTTCTCAATTGCCTGAAACAAGAAGATAGCTGCACTTGCATAGTATGCCGCATTGATCAGGTCCGTCTGCACGATGTATGTATATCCAAGCATCTCAGGCGTAAGCACATAGAGCACAAACAAGAGGTCTGCGATGAACGGATGCACAAGCTGCCGAAGCGCGGTCCATACAATCCATCCAAGGCTGATCGCAATGATGCTAACCCACACCTGACCATATGCAAAACCTATCAGACGATACATCACCTGCAAGAGCATTGAAAAAGGGGCGTAGAAGGGTTGGTTAGAAAGGTGACCCACAAGCGACGGATCAGTAAACACTCGGTTTACAATTGTGCCCTCTTCCACCGTCTGCTTTGCAACAAGATCTATACCTGCCATTGCATCAAATGGCGTTACGGGCCAATACCAACTTGCCCACACGGCAATGAACGTCACATACCCTATCACTCCAAGCGTAACTACATCGTACAATGTTAGCGTCCATGTTGGCTTTGATAACAATCGGCCGTAGAACGTTGTTACGTTCTTCCACCATATGTGTGGTATGACTGCAACAAGTACTGCCGAGAGCAACATTGATTGTGTTGACAGCGGAATATGAAGCAACTCACATCCAAAGAAAGCAAGACTATGTAGGAACGTACCTACAAGTAACGATACAGGAACAGCCATCGATCGCTGCATGTCAATGCGTAGAGCACCAAGCGTAGCAAAGCCCGCAACAAATTGTATGCCCAGCATCAATAAGAATGGTACAGTGGCATTCATTATTGTCCACTCCCATATTCATTAAGGAGAGAATCAATATTCGTAGCACCACCGCGCCGCGCTATCCAAATCTGATTCGCAGTAAGGACAACAAAAGCATTTGCAGAAGCACGCCGAGTTGTGTCCGTCCATGCAACGATTGGATGAAAACCAACCATCCAGGTAAAGATTCGAGGGTCAGACCATATAGCATTGGTAACCATGTAGCGATTGCCGTAAGACATCGGCGGTAACAGAACAGTGTCTGTTGGTCGCATGTGGTTTACGATATACGTTGGGATCTCAATGTTGGCAACATGACGCATGAACATGCGCGAGCGCCATGAGTGGATCTTGTTAAGTGAATCAAGCTTCTCGCCATAGAGACCAATTCGTGCATCGTACGATGTAGCGTATGAATTAAGGTCTCCAAACTTTGCAGAGAGCAAAAGCGTGAGTACTACAACCATAACGATGGCTAGTATCAAACCTCTTAGCGAAAAGATAGGAAGGCGCTCACTCATGAGAGTTCCCTACCTCAAGAGCTGGCAAGTGCCTCTGCACCGCCCACAATCTCTAACATTTCCTTGGTAATCGTTGCCTGACGTTCTCGGTTATAGATGAGCTGCAGGGACTTAATAAGATCGCGTGCATTTGTTGTAGCGTTCTCCATCGCCATACGGCGAGCAGCATGCTCAGCAGCATTTGAGTCAAGCAAAGACTTCCACACTTGGAGTTTCACATACATCGGTAGAAGCGTTTCGAGGATGTCTGCACGTGTTGGCTCAAAGATATATTCAGTTGGTTTGTCTGGCGTTCCTGACGTTGCATTAGGCACAATGGGAAGAAGCTGCATTCTGCGCACTTCCTGACGCATCACTGTTACAAATTCGTTGGAGATGAGCTCAACGTGATCAGTACGAAGAGCAAGAAATGAATCTGAAACGAGTTCAGCAATTTCTACGGCTGTGTTGTAGTCTAGCTTCTGAAATACGTCATTAAACTCTCGGACGATAGTCTCACTGCCTTTGCGTGCAGCATTTACGGCGCGCTTTCCAACTGGTATGATATGTATGACAACGCCTGGGTGCTGCTGGCGCAGTTCCTTCATTCGAAGTCCCACGGCACGCAGAAGACTTGTGTTAAATGCGCCACATAGCCCGCGGTCAGAGGAGATTACAATGATCGAAGCAGAGGCAATCGCCTTGCGTGTTTCAAAAAAAGGATGAGCAAATTCGGAGTCAGCTGATGCGAGGTTGGCAAGGATCTTCTGTGTTTGAAGTGCAAAGGGGCGCGCAGCAATAATCACGTCTTGCGCACGACGCAGTTTGGCTGTAGCCACCATGCTCATCGCTTGCGTAATCTTTGATGTGTTTCTGACCGATGTTATGCGGTCACGTGTTTCGCGTAAGGTTGCCATCCGTCTGTTCCCATCTGATCAATAGTTTTCTACAAATACGGCTGCTTGTTCAGTAGATATCCGCTCACATAGTCAGCAACGGTTGATTCGAGTTCACGAAAATGCACGTCTGGTAAAAGTTGCAGCAGGGTAGTCATGTCAGCTTGAGTGTAGTTCTGATACTGCGTTGCAATCTCATTGGGCATGTCTGTATAGACAATGTTTGACTCAACGCCCATTGCTGCAAAAACTGCATTCACAAGATCATTCCATGTTCGTGCCTTACCGGTGCCAAGATTTACGATACCATTGATTTGAGGAGCACCGAGAAGTCTCATCATCACATCGCACACTTCTTTTACGTAGATGAAGTCTCGCGCTTGCATTCCGTCTCCATACGCCGGGTCTGTGCTTTTGAACAATTGCACGTGACCAGTTGTACGAATCTGTTCAACGGCCTTGAATACCATGCTGCACATTGCGTCTTTATGATATTCATTTGGGCCGAACACATTAAAGAATTTCAATCCAACACATGATTCCGCAAGCCCTTGATTGCGGATCCAAAGATCAAAGAGATGTTTGGAGTATCCGTACATATTGAGTGGACGAAGATCCACCGATGCGTCTAGATATCCTTGCTCTCCATTGCCGTACGTTGCCGCACTGCTTGCGTAGATGAATCGAGCGTTTCTCTCAAGTGCAAACTCAGCTACGTCTATGCTATAGAGGTAGTTGTTGCTGTACAGATAATCGGCATCTGTTTCCGTAGTTGATGAGCATGCACCCATATGCACAACCGCATCTACTTCATCAAGATCTTCTGTACCCAACATCTCCAGGAAATCTTCCTTGCCAACAATACCAATGAACTTTTTACCAACAAGATTCTTCCATTTGTGCCCGCTCCCTAAGGAGTCTACAACTAATACATCCTCGCGGCCAGCTGCATTAAGAGCAGCTAGGAAACAGCTTCCGATGAAGCCCGCACCGCCAGTGAGAATGAGCATTCGTAGAGCTTCTGTTTAGAGTGCCGCAGCGAAGCGCTCTGTAAAGCTCTTCAGAACTGTGTTGAGTTTAGAAACGATTTCTTCCGTGAGCGCCTTCTGGGTGCGAAGACCATCAATGATATCAGAGTGTCCAGCTTGAACAAATTCCAACAACTCGGCTTCATACTTCTTGATGCTTTCTACCGGCAACTCATCCATGAATCCATTTGACGCAGCGTAAATAGTAACTACCTGATCTTCAACAGAAACAGGTGAATATTGCGCTTGCTTCATCACTTCCATGAGTCTGGCGCCGCGGCGAAGTTGTTGAAGTGTTGTTTTGTCAAGGTCTGATCCAAATCTTGCGAAAGCTTCAAGCGCACGATACTGTGCAAGATCAAGCTTCAACGGTCCGGCTACTTTCTTCATTGCTTTGATCTGTGCATTTCCACCAACACGAGATACCGAGATACCAATGTTGAGGGCAGGACGAATACCGGCGTTAAAGAGGCTTGGTTCGAGATAGATCTGACCGTCTGTAATGGAGATTACGTTCGTTGGAATGTATGCCGATACATCACCGGCCTGCGTTTCGATAACAGGAAGTGCTGTAAGTGATCCGCCACCAAGCGCATCGCTTAACTTGGCTGCGCGCTCTAGAAGGCGAGAGTGGAGATAGAACACATCGCCCGGATATGCTTCGCGGCCCGGCGGACGGCGCAGCAAGAGCGAAACTTGACGGTAGGATGCGGCTTGCTTTGAGAGATCATCATACACAACTAACGCATGTCTGCCAGAGTCTCTAAAGAATTCACCCATCGAGCAACCGCTATACGGAGCAATGAACTGCAGTGGTGCCGGATCTGATGCCGTTGCACTTACTACTGTTGTGTACGTCATTGCGCCATACTTCTCCAACGTGGCTACAACGTTTGCCACTGTAGATCCCTTTTGGCCAATAGCCACATAGATGCAGTAGACAGGTTTAATACCTTGCTCTTGTGCTTCTTTTGTGTGCGTGTAGCGTTGATTGATGATCGCATCAAGTGCAACCACAGTCTTGCCAGTTTGACGGTCACCAATGATCAGCTCGCGCTGACCGCGACCGATTGGAATAAGAGCGTCAATGGCCTTGATACCTGTTTGAAGAGGCTCCGTTACCGGCTGACGATCAATAACGCCAAGCGCCTTGCGCTCAATTGGATAGAATGCTGATTCCTTTATTGGCCCCTTACCATCGATAGGGCGGCCAAGAGGATCAACAACTCTACCAATCAAACCTTCTCCTACGGGTACAGACGCAATACGCCCTGTTCGGCGAGCTTGATCTCCCTCTTTCACAAGAGAGTCTTCTCCGAACAAAACAATACCAACGTTGTCTTCCTCGAGGTTGAGCACCATGCCCATCACACCGTTTGGAAGCTCTACCAGCTCAGAGGCCATCACGTTAGAGAGGCCATAGATGCGGGCAACGCCGTCTCCTACTTGGAGCACGGTTCCTACTTCATAAATATCAGTCTCTTTTTCGAACCCCGTTAACTGTCTGCGGAGTATTGCTGAGATCTCATCTGGACGTACTTCGGACATCGTTGCTTTTCCTTGAGAGTTTATTCATTCCTGTGGCGAAGGTTACGCGTTAGCGAGCTTCTCCTTCAATACAACAAGTTGATGACGAAGTGAGCTATCAGTAACTGTGTCGCCAACACGAATGATGGCGCCGCCAAGAATAGCTGCATCTACGTCGTACGTTGCTATGATCACCTTCTTCTGTTTACCTGCAAGCGCTTGTTCTATCTGCGCACGTGTTGGCGCGTCGATTTCTACAGCAGATGTTACCCGAACACGTTCAATGTTTTGGACATCATCAAGCAGTGCTCGGTATTCCATAACGATCTCGCGCCATAGATGCCCCCTACCCTTATCGAGTACAAGCATCATAAAGTCGAGCGTCAATTGATGCACATGTGTACCGATGATTTCTCGAATAACTTGCTTCTTGATGCTCACATCGATAATGGGGCTCCGCAGCATTGCACGAAGATCTTTTGAAGAATCTCCGGTTCGTCCGATGAAGTCTAAGTCCTTTGCTACCTCGTCTGCCACATTCATTTCAATGGCGGTGGCAAGGATTGCCTTAGCATAGCGACGCGATATTTTCAGATTTGACATCGTTGACTCAATTATTCGAAAGTTCGTTCACGTAGCCATCAATGATGCGCTTCTGATCCTCGCCCTGAAGGTTGCGGCCCAGTAACTTCTCTGTGGCTCCAACAACGAGTGTTGAAACCTCAGTACGAAGCGCCATAATTGCCTCGTCCTTCTGACGATCGATCTCGCGCTGCGATTCAGAAAGCTTCTGCTGCTTCATTGCTTCGGCTTCATCAGTTGCCTTGTGCATCATGGCTTCGGCCTGCACCTTACCCTCGCGCACAATTGCCATCATCTCTTGCTGAGCGCCCGCAATCTTTTCCTTGCTCTCTTGCAGAATACTCAACGCCTGGGTGTTGGCGCGCTCTGCACTCACGATGGATTCAGCAATCGCGTTTTCTCGCGCATCTAGTCCTTCGCGCATAGGCTTGTAGAAGAACTTCGCGAGGATAAATACGAAGATGCTGAAGTTAACAAGGGTCCAGATTACCAGACCCGGTTCGAATTGTAAGAATGCTGGCATTATCGAGCTTTCATCGTGATTTCGTTGAATGCGACTTTAAATCAACCGGTCGGACCTTTTACGGCAAGAAGAATGCACACAACTCCAGCAAGGAGAGCAACACCTTCGATAAGAGCTGCACCAATAATCATTGTTGTGCGGATGTCACCGGCGTTCTCCGGCTGACGGCTGCTGGCTTCGAGTGCTGCTGCAGCTAGACGACCAATACCTGTACCTACACCGAACACGGTGATGCCAAGACCAATTCCGGCAGAAAGCCATGCAAATGCTACTGGATCCATGAGAGTACCTTCCAATTGAGATGAAGAGATGAACGAATACTGTTGTCTTTTTAAAAGTCTGATTTAATGCGCTTCTGAATGATGGTCATGTTTTGCATGATCGCCAAGAGCTAGTCCAACGAATACTGCAGTAAGCATCGTAAAAATGTATGCCTGCAAAAACGCTACTAAAAGCTCGAGGAGGTAGATGAATACGGAGAAGAGAACACTGATTGGTACCACAGCCCACCCAACAACCTCACCCATTTCTTGGGCAAAGAAGAAAATGAGTCCAACAAGCGACATCAATACAATGTGTCCAGCCGTCATATTCGCAAACAAACGAATCATCAATGCAAAAGGCTTTGTAATGAGGCCAACTATTTCAATCGGCACCATGATCGGAGAAATATATGCTGGCGCTCCACCTAACAAGTGCTTAAGCCACGCTAACACTCCCGCATCCTTTATCGAAACAAAGTTGATCACGATAAAGGTGCACGTTGCTAGCGCCATCGTAACTGGCAAGGCACCCGTTGCGGCATGGCATCCTGGAAGGAGTGAAATCAGGTTAAGCGTAAGGATGAAGAAGAACAGACCAAGCATGAACGGCATCAAACGAATGGATCGCTTCTTTGTCCCCACGTTTGGTTCAACAATCTGGTCTCGCACGTAGACAACAACCGACTCCATGATATTCTGTATGCCGCGCGGTGCAGCAAGTGGGCTCTTCTTATACCGACTGCGAACTACACCAAAAATGATCGTCAAGACAAGGATTGCAATCCATTGATAGGCCACGAGGTTCGTCACCGAAAGGTCAAGCGCAGGTGACAGGGGCTTGCCCGTTCCATCAACCTTGGTAGTACTCACAAGTTTGTGATGAGCAGCCGGATTGTTCATCGTGTATTGGCCCTGCGCCTCCATGGCGTGCGCGTTGGCATACACATGTGGCACGTACGACTCGTCTAACACAATGATGGGCAGTATATCGTAATGGCCAAAGAAGATGTTTAGCTCATGGTGATCGCCAAGTTGATCGATCATTTGATCGAACGTAAACTTTCCCGGAGCCGCTTCGTGATGAGCGCTCGGCACGTCTTGTGAGTGTTGTTGACCTTGTTCAGACTTCATTTACTCATGCCCTCTCATCTCACGCTTTCGTTTTTCCATCGATAGATGGAAGTAAAACACTTCGGCCATGAGAAGAGCAAAACTTGCAATGGAAAAAGTGAGTGCAAAAGCCACCTGGTGCATTCTTGCAACTCCCAACGCTACATATGCCAACCCAACTACAATCACACCTCGTGCCGCCAAGCTGCCAAACACCATAGCCAGGAATGTGTTGAGATCCTTCGTTGTTGCACTCTTTGCAAACAGGTAGCCAACCAACGTGTTGACAATGCTGATGCCGAGAGCGCTCAGAATTGCAATCAACGGGCTCTTCACATCCACGCTCTAGATCTACCTTTCTTGCTCAGAATTTGCCAAGTCTCTGTCTCTACGAGACAACCTTTGTACCGTTCGCAGAAACTGCACGAGACCAACGATTGATCCTCCTACAACTCCAACCAATAACCCAACAGGAGCCGAGAGCATCACCGAGTCTATCCACCAACCTACGGCTCCACAAACAACAACAGTACCTGCTAGTTGAACACCTAAAACAAGGTACGGGGCTGCTTGTTGCATCGCAGATTGTGTTGATCTCATTTGAAATGCAGGCAAAATTAGGTCGGAGGGGTTAAAAACCCAATTCTCTTAATGCATTTAACACTGCATCGGTGTAGATGTTGGCTGTATCGCCATACCATTTACCTTCGGGCACAAATCGAATTGCGCCATACGTAGAAGGATTTAGAGGCTGAATAGGGCTGGTTGCCACAATTGTGGTCTCATCCCCTCGGAATTCGTTATCCACATCGTATAAAGCAATGGTACAACCCAGTTCTGTGAGCGAATGTTCGTCTACGAGTGCCTTCTCATATCCAAGGAGAACAAAGGGCACACGCACTTTTACAACGTAGCCGTCAGAACGTGGAGCAGTTACCACTCTTACCAACTGAACTGCCTCTTCTTGCGCGGGGTCTAGCTCATCAGTTGTTTTGACCTTTATTGATGGCCTACGGTCAACAAAATCACCAATACGCACAGAGAGGGCAAAAAGGCCAGAGTCGCTGCTCGATCGTACGACGAGTTTTGAACGGTCTATCTTTGATATGCAACGTGAGCCCCCTACCTCTTCTGCCGGCGTAACGTCTAACCAAATGTCTAAGCGGTCTGCTATACACGTGTCACACCAACCGGTGATAATGCTCGAATCTCGCACGGCAATTCGGAAATAGAGAAAGTCTTCGTCATAGACCACACGGGCCTTAAATGACGCGTCTTCCTCACCCTTCCACCAGAACGCACCACTCACTACATTTTTTACGGCAGTGATGTTTACTTCGGGAACAAATCCCGCAAATATTTGCCTACCTCTGCCATAACAAGGGATCGTAAGGTATTCAGAGGAAAAAGCACGCTCTCCTTCTGGCGTCAAAAAACGTTCTCGCGTTTCAAGCGTGTGGTATGACCGAAAGGTCTCGTGGCCAAATGATTCAATGCGATTACTGACAAACTCATCAACGAGCACCACACTGCCTTCTGCAAACCGATATCCAAGAATGGTCCAATCTTCAGCCCGACGTTTCTGTGTGATGTAACACGTTACGTCCTTGATCACCACACCGATTTCCAGCGGCAGATCTACATACTGAAGTGGCATTTTTGAAATGTTGATGAGGAAGCCCTCGTTGTCAACAAACAAGTACACAACACACTCTCTGCGCCGCGTACCCAGCACGTTAACAGATATTGCTAGGTCGTAAAAACCATCACCACTAAAATCGCCCACGTCCCAACCCCATATGCGGTATTGAGATCCTTGTGGCATTGCAGTGCGTACGTCTGCGATGAGATCCTCAGCAAAGTATGGATCTATCTTTCGCTTGAATTCTTCGAAGTTCATTCCCGATTGTGCCAACATGTGAACGGGGCTCACCATAGTGGCCAGGAGCAGTCCGATCAGGGGAATGAGGACAAGGCGGACAAGAGTCACAATGATTGCTTAAAGAGTTAACGCTGTGTTCAAGACCGTGTTTCGAATCTCGATGTGGTCCGTTGTAAGCCGCGCACCGTATTGTGCAACAACTTGTGCTGACGCGTATGATGCCAACCGTGCAGAATGCTCTGGGTGATGTCTGTGCAGCACTCCATACAGAAAAGCACCCGCAAACATATCACCAGCACCGGTTGTATCAATTGTCTGTACCGCAAAGGCCGGAACGTTAACGTCAATACCGTTCCACCGGATGCGGGCACCCTTTGGTCCGGCAGTCAACACCACGTTTGTAAACCTATCTACTAAATGTCTGTACGCCTCATCTGCCGTTTCAGCCTGTGCTAGCATCGTACCTTCATTTTCGTTGCAAAACACAAGGTCAGATTGTTTTAAGACATTACGTAGACGATCACCAAAGACATCAATGATGAATCCATCAGAGCAGCTTACGGCAACGTGTGTTCCATGCTTACGCGCATAGAACAATGCGTGATCCACAGCTTCTGCTCCGTTGTCATCTGTAAGCTTGTATCCCTCGATGTATAGCCACTCACTTGCCTTGATGAGTTCTTCGCTGATACTACTACGAGAAAACTCAGTGTTTACAGCAAGAGTAGTGTTTAACGTGCGTTCGCCGTCTGGTGTAATGAGCACAAGGCAAGATCCAGTTGTAGCCCCCTTCACCTGTTCGGCAGCAAGGACAATTCCGAGATCCTTAAACTCCGAGGCATAGAAGTCGCCAAAGTGATCGGCACCAAGGAGAGAGCAATACGCAGCGCTTCCTCCAAATTGCGCAAACGCAATGATGGAGTTTGCCGCCGAACCACCCGAGGACCGGTGCGCTTTGCGCTGGCCAAGTGCGGCAATCATTTCACTCTGACGTACGGAATCTGTTAGTGCCATTGAACCCTTGGTAACACCAAAGTTGTCTAGTTCAATGTCGGTAATGCTGTACTCGAGGTCTACAAGGGCGTTTCCGACCCCAGTAAGGAGGATGTTTTTCACATCACAAATATATCACTGGGAGAATCAAAACTGTTTTGCATAGTTATGTTCCTACGAACAACAATCAGGAACTCACGATGTTTGGCTACGTTCGGCGCACCCTCTTCTCGGTTTGCTCTATTGCACCCTTTCTCCTCTTTCCTGTTCGGCCAATAATGCCAACTGACTCTTCGGTTCAGGTGTATGCAGGAGTTTCGCAAGATGACCCTTCAATCCGGCTGACAATGGCCACAGTACGAGAAGCAACTGTATGGGTGCTTCATGATGGGAAGGGGCGAACGGAAGTGTCATGGACAAATGATCAGGGACTCATTGTCCACGCGCCGCAAGGCGGTCCATATGCATTGCCACGGCCTGAATCCTTATGCAGCCAAACGCAATCGGGAGAAAGCCTGGCCAAGCCAGTGGACAAGAGCCAGGCAGACAACGGCGATGCCATTAGCGTTCGTATTGCCATGGAGGCAGACTACGAGTATTACAAGAGCGCTGGGCAGATGAATGCAGACCGCGCACTGGCGTACACCGCAACAATGATGTCTGTTGTTAGAGATCTCTTTGAAAAAGAGGCAAACATGAGTTTACAGGTCAGTTGGTTCAAGGTGTGGACAGATGAGTCAAACGACCCATACAAGGTTAAGGGTAATGCCTACGCTCTTCCAGACCTTGTGCGTGCGTATTGGAGCGCAAACTACAAGAGCGTAGACCGAGATCTCGTACACGTGATGACGTCAGTGTCCTATGGTGGAGGGGGCTTCGGATACTACGAGGCTCTATGCAACAAAGAATACGGCTTCTCCGTGAGCTCTCCTACAGGTCTTCAAAGCCTTCCAACCTTTGGATTTACGTATGACGCATACATCGTTGCGCACGAGCTTGGACATAATTTTAACGCTCCGCACTCGCACGATTGTTTTTGGAGCCCTGCACTTGATACGTGCTACACAAAGGACGATGCGGCTTTGAGCCTTGGTGACGCCTGTTACACTCGCCCCATCACCCCCCGACCAAACAAGGGCTCTATCATGAGCTATTGCGCCAACGCGAACTACACTCTTTCCGGCAATGACTTTTCGAAGTACAAGGTTGAACTAACGTTTATCCCGAAGGTTGCTGATCACATGCGCGCAGCGGCTATTGATGCTATCTCAAAAGGATGTTTCACACAGCCCAAGACGCCCCTTCTCTACCTCAGAACACCAATTGGAGAAGAAACCTTTTCCGGTGGTTCGCCGCTCACAATCACATGGGGCTCCGCTAGGCTAGACTCCGTTGATCTCGATTACAGCATCGATGGTACATCATGGAATCGTATTGCGTGGGGCGTTCCTTCGCGCCCAGCTCTCTATGAGTGGGTTGTTCCGAATGTATCAACATCAGCACTCATCATTCGGATAGCATCTTCACGAGATACATCACTAAAAGATGGCATGGTTCTTCCACTAACAGTAAAGAAAACTGTTGGCATAAGCACAGATAAGCCATTTGCGAAAGGTGTTGTTCTGACGAACACGGATGTTTTTGTCAATAGCAATGAAGCCATAACGCTCGTTGTCTATGACCTTCAAGGTAGAGCACTTCTTCGGCGAGATGTTTCTCCGCACACAACCTCTTCATGGCGTGAGGGGCTCGCAACACACGGCGCCGTCATCGTCACTGCATCAACACGAGGCGGCACACTTTTGAATCGTGGCGTGTTTCTGGGAGAATAGAGCTCTGACCTGTGGCCCTAGGTTTTAGAGAGAGCAATGATCTCTTCGCATAAGTCACCAAATTCAATGCCTGCGGCACGCGCAGCCATGGGCACCAGACTTGTCTCTGTAAAGCCGGGAATGGTATTCACTTCTAAGCAATACGGCATGTTGTCTTCTGTGAGTCGGAAATCTACCCTGCTGTACGCTCTACAACCAAGAATGTTATGGGCTGCGATAGCGAGATTCTGAACATGGTTCTGGACTTCTTCAGATAACTCGGCTGGGCAGAAGTATTCCGTCTTTCCCTGTGTATACTTATTAGCGTAATCATAATACCCGTCCTTTGGAACAATCTCAATAATCGGCAAGGAGGTATTGCCAAGAACAGCCACTGTTAGCTCTCTGCCTGGGATATATCGCTCAACAAGAATCAACTCCGTGAACTGCCCTGCAAGCCGAATTGCTGCCGACAATTCTTCGTCCGTTGCCTGCTGTAGAATGGTCATCCCAACAGTAGACCCTTGATCATTGGGCTTAACAACCATCGGTCCATTGATTTCTTTGCGCACTTCTGCAAGAAGGTCTGTGTCATCTGCTTGGTCTGGACGAACACTTACCCAAAACGGCGTTGGTATGCCTGCAACCTGGAACAACATTTTAGAAAGCCCCTTATCCATCGCTGCTGCGCTGGCTAACATCGTGCTACCCGTATATGGTATTCCGCGTAAATCGAGTAGCGATTGCACGTATCCGTCTTCGCCAAACCGGCCGTGAAGAAGAATGAAAACAAGATCGATACCATCAAACAATGCTGATGTAAAACACTCCATCATTTTTAGGGGGCTAAAGCCTGCGAGTTCCGTCTCCGTTACTTCAACGGCCGTTGCAGCACGCAACTCATCGTCTGACACAATCGCATGAACCCCACGCGAAGGATCAAGTGCAATAACCGAATGACCACGCTCGCGCAAGGCAAACACTGCAGCGCGTCCGCTCAAAAATGAAATGTTACGTTCGGGGCTAATCCCACCCAGGAGTACTGCTATGTTCATGATGCGTCGTAAAGTGTTCGAAGAAGCTTAACGTCTTCCCATGCAAGTTTCTTCCATTCTGGATTGCGAAGCAAAGCTGCCGGGTGATAGGTAACTAATGTTTTAATACCGTGGTAGTCGTGAATCTTACCTCTAAGATTCGTCATCGATTCTTTGTTCTTCAACAGCGTGTTTGCCGCTGTTAAACCCAATGCCAGAATAAACCGTGGCTTGATAAGTTCAATTTGCTTCCACAGATATGGTTCACATTGATCCGTCTCTGATACAAGGGGCTTACGGTTGTTTGGTGGACGGCACTTAAGAATGTTGCAGATATACACTTCATCGCGAGTGAGGTTGATTGCCTCAAGCACCTTTGTTAAGAGCTCGCCCTCTTTGCCCACAAATGGCAATCCTTGTTCATCTTCATCTGCGCCTGGAGCTTCGCCGATAACCATGATGTGCGCATTGGGATTTCCAGAACCGAAAACAAACTTTGTTCTCGTAAAACCTAGTGCGCAATTCGTACACGTGTGTATCTGCGTATAGAACGTATCGAGTGATTTCACCTGACGAAAGTCCACGGGAATCGATGATTGAACCATCTCGCGTGCATCTGGTTCTTGCGCTAGCACAATTGGTCCTTCGTAGTCATCCGCATAGAGAACATTCCCATACATCTCGCCTTGTTGGCGAAGGTAACGTGCGAGTTCGTTTCGTGGGTCAGTCATCACTGCGAAGATACGTGTACAAGAAACTACAACGGCTCTGTAGTGCAGAGCCGTTGTAGAAAAAACATCTGGAGTTGTTGAACCTTACTCTTCGTGCGCTTCGGCTTCCTCGGGTTCTTCCAATGAGTCTCCAACCTTGGCCTTCCACAACGAGAACACGAGTTGACCGGTCTTCTTATCAAGTTTGCCCTTGATGACAGAGCCGTCAACAAAGAGCCCCTTCAGGATATCTTCTGCAATTGGATCTTCAACATACCGCTGAATAGCACGGCGGAGTGGCCGCGCGCCATACTTCTCGTCAAAGCCCTTTTCAGCAATAAACTCCTTTGCTGATTTAGCGAGATCAACGGTGATGCCACGCGAATGCAGTCTTTTGAGTAGTCGCTTGAGTTGGAGATCAATGATCTTCACCATGTGCTCTCTTTTGAGTGAGCGGAAGATCACATACTCGTCGATTCGATTAAGGAATTCAGGGTTGAAGAGGCGTTTCATTGTCTCTTCAACGGTGGACTTCATGTTCTCGTAATCATCAGTTGCTTCGTTCGTTGTAAAGCCGATTCTGCCACCTGCTTTAACATCGCGCATTCCAACGTTTGACGTCATAATGATGATCGTGTTTTTGAAATCAACACGCCTCCCAAGTCCATCTGTGAGCTGCCCGTCATCGAACACTTGCAACAGAATGTTGAAGACATCTGGGTGAGCCTTCTCAATTTCATCAAGAAGTATTATTGAATACGGCTTCCGGCGCACTTTCTCTGTAAGCTGTCCGCCTTCTTCGTAGCCAACATACCCGGGAGGAGCGCCAACCAGCCGCGACACAGTGAACTTTTCCATGTACTCAGACATATCGATACGAATGAGTGCTTCTTCACTGTCAAACATGTACCTGCTCAGTGCCTTTGCAAGCTCTGTTTTCCCAACGCCTGTTGGCCCCAGAAACATGAATGAGCCAATTGGACGCATCGGATCTTTGAGTCCGGCACGAGCCCGTCTGATAGCTTTTGCGAGGTGTTCAACGGCTTCGTCCTGTCCAATGACCTGTGCTCGAAGCTCATCTGCCATTTTGAGAAGCTTTGCAGTTTCTCCCTCGGCAATTCGGTTTACAGGAATGCCGGTTATCATCGCGATGACGTCAGCAACATCGTCTTCTGTTACGTCAAAGACAACATCTCCAGCCTTGTTCTCCCAATCTTCTTTTGCGATTTCGAGTTCAGACTGTTGCTTTTTCTCCAGATCGCGCAAACGTGCGGCTTCTTCAAAATTCTGAGATTTCACCACGCTATTCTTGAGCTGACGTACTTCTTCGATCTTCTCTTCGAGGGCAAGCACTTCTTTAGGAACGTGGATATGCGCGAGGTGCACTCGTGCTCCTGCTTCATCAAGCACATCTAGTGCTTTATCCGGCAAGAATTTATCTGTGATGTACCGATCTGCCATAAGAACACAGGCGCGAACGGCTTCATCCGTATACCGAACGCCGTGGTGTTTCTCATATCGATCCTTCACATTTGTAAGGATCTGAATTGTTTCGTCAGCCGTAGGTGGATCTACAAGAATCTTTTGGAATCGTCTATCGAGTGCACCGTCCTTTTCTATGTACTGACGGTATTCATCAAGCGTAGTGGCTCCGATACACTGTATATCGCCCCTTGAGAGTGCAGGCTTAAACATATTCGACGCATCAAGGGATCCGCTTGCTCCACCGGCACCCACAATCGTGTGGAGTTCATCGATGAAGAGTATAACGTCCTTGGCCTTCTCCAGTTCATTCATCACTGCCTTCATACGCTCTTCGAACTGACC
The DNA here is from genome assembly GCA_947495975.1 of Ignavibacteria bacterium. Lineage (GTDB taxonomy): Bacteria > Bacteroidota > Ignavibacteria > Kapaibacteriales > Kapaibacteriaceae > UBA10438. The sequence continues at coordinate 108,596 of CANMBE010000001.1, forward strand.
CCGATATTTTGTGCCCGCAACAAGAGCGGCCAAGTCAAGCGTTACAATACGCTTGTCAAAAAGTATCCGAGAAACCTTGCGGTCTATGATTCGCAATGCCAGTCCCTCAACAATGGCCGTCTTGCCAACGCCTGGTTCACCAATAAGAACTGGATTGTTCTTCTTGCGGCGCGAGAGGATTTGGGCAACACGCTGAATTTCTTTTTCGCGGCCAATCACAGGATCAAGTTTGCCTTCTACCGCAAGCTTGGTGAGGTCTCGGCCAAAGTTGTCGAGCACTGGCGTCTTTGTCCGCTCTGGTCCGGCCTTTGTTCTTACAGAACCTTTGTCTGCAAGTTGAGGGCCTGAACTAGGCTTGCCGCTGAGATAGGCATCGAGCTCTTTTCGTACAGCATCGTAGTTCACAGAGAACTGTCCCAAAATCTGGGCAGCTATGTTGTCCTCATCACGAAGCAAGGAAAGCAGAAGATGCTCTGTACCTATTACATCAGACTTATAGAGCTTGGCCTCGAGATACGTGATCTTGAGAACCTTCTCGGCTTGCTTTGTGAGCGGAATATTACCAATGGTGAGCGGCCCGCTCATTGAGCGCACAGTGTCTTCAACTGCTCGCTTGAGTTTGCTGAGATCTACACCAAGGTTTCGAAGGATCTTTACGCCTATTCCTTCGCCCTCTCGTATAATACCGAGCAAGAGATGTTCTGTACCGATGTAGTCGTGTCCGAGTCTAAGAGCTTCTTCGCGGCTTAAGCGAATGACATCTTGAACGCGGTTTGAGAAGTTGCCTTCCATGGCGGATATCCTTGGAACGTGATCAGTTCCCTATAAAGACGAACACCGCGGTGTTCTGTTACTTTTTTTGAAGAAATATACTGCCTCAGGGCATCCAGTCTATGGAGAGGTTATACACACTCAATCATAGAGCTTCTTAACCTTGCCCACTTTTATCGTCAATGTTGGAAAATGTGAGGCAGGAACAGATGATAAGACCTTCTTTCCCTTCTTCTTTGACTCTGCTGCAACGGGAGCAGCAGGAGTTGGAACGGCTGAGACTGATAGCGGAGCGATGATGTAGCGTATCCGAACATCGCCGGCTTTAACCTCTTTAACAATCTGCTTTATATTCTTGATACGGTCTTGCACTAACTGAATGTTGAGGTCTACGGAATCTACAGAACGTACAGGCTCTACGGGAGGTGTCTTTCCCTTCTTTACCTTCTTTGCTGCCTTCACCCAGGCATCGTACAACTTCTTGTATTCTGCTTCAGACTTTGCCTTCATCTGTGCGTGCAGATCTTCGTCTGCCGCAACGCTCACAACCACGTTCATTTCTTGATTCACACGCAGTAGATCAGCCATTTCTGCAACCTGCCTGCGGCCTTCTTCTGACAATGCGGCAGAGTTCTTTTCGAAGCCTTGTTGAGAGGTGGCCAACGTAACACCCTCAACAAGAAGCCGGACAGCAATGTCTTGCTTGATGATTCGATATTTCTGAGCAACAGGAATTTCGATGTTTACTTCTTTGCGGTATACATTGTAGCCCGAGAACGCAAACTTGTGCGTTCCAGATTCTGAGAGTGTCTGGAGGTACGAACCGTCTTTTGAATTTGATGTTATCGTTATTCGTTTTCCAGAAGGAGCGAAAATGAAGATCTTACAACCCACAGGCTCTCCGGTAACTTCATCCCGCACAAAGCCTTCAACATTAAGATTGGCTTGTTGAGACCACACAGAAATGGCAGACAGCGCGCAGATGGCCATTGCAACCCAGAATCTCTGATGCATTGTTGTTTTCATACGCACTGCGTCATCCCTTGTTTGATTTCAAAAATTTCGCAATTCCCTCTTTGCAGTCATCAGTTTGTCTGGCCAAGGCGTTCATAACCGTTGCATAGTGTAGTCCGGCATCAAGAGACATTCCTTGCACCGCGCTAAGCATCATCTTACTTAGAGCCATAGCCGATGAACTGTTCTTGGCCAACTGCTGCGCAACTCTCATGGTCTCATCGTGCAATAACTCGTCATCAACAACCATTGTGATCAGGCCAAGACCAAGCGCCTCTTCGGCACTGATGTTATCGGCCATGAGCACCATACGCCGTGCCTGGGTATCGCCAATCTTTCTGACGAGGTAGACCATCACAATAGCAGGAATGAATCCTATCCGTACTTCGGAATAGCCAAAGAGAGCGTTTTCGCGACTCGCAACAACAATATCGCATACTGTAGCAAGGCCGCATCCACCCGCAATTGCTGCGCCATGCACCATAGCCACTACTGGCTTTGGGCACTCAACAATAGTCTGAAACATGTCTTTCAGCGCAGTAGAATCGGTTAGGTTTTCGAGCGGCGAGTTTTCCGAGATTCTCTGTAGGTACGCTAAGTCTGCTCCGGCACAAAATGCTGGGCCCTCGCCTTTGAGAACAATCACGCGCACTGCTTCATCAGTTGCAAACGTTGTGAAGGCCGCATGAAGCCCCTTTACAAGTTCTGCGCTGAGAGCATTGCGCTTCTCAGCACGATTCATCGTAATGGTTCCGATGCCGTTGGCGATGGTCTTGAGTACTGTATCCATACAAATCAAAGATACGGACTCATTCTGAGTAGGGGGCTTAATGAACAACAACGAAGGACCACGATCTCATGGTAAGCCCATCTATGAGCTGCACTTCATACGTGCCACTTGCCAAATCCCGAATATCAATTGGCTGAATGAAGGAAAGCGAAACGTCACCAGCAGGTAGTTGTTTTACAATCTGACCACGACTATTGTAGATGATGAACGTTGCGGTAACAGATGTGGCCCCGTCTACAGGAATGTAGATTATATCATTCCCTGGATTTGGGAATATCGGATCAGTGTCTTGCACAAACAGCGTATCTATGGGTAGGGGCTGCACGGTAACGGAGTTTGAAAGCTCTAAAGCCATCACAACGGATGTGTCTATGGCAATCGTGTGTCGGAATGATCTTCGATGTCTTGGTGGCACAAGACTCTGAAAACGCATCCCAACAATGGTAGCAATATCATTCTCACCATCATATTGCACTGAATCGGGTGCTTGAAAAATCTTGACTTTTTGCTCGTTCGTAAATCCACTGTACGTAGATGTATTGTTGAGTCCACAAAGAATCGGTATACCATCTTGATAACGAGAAGTAGCAGTCATCGCAACCACTGGCTCCTGTTCCTTAGTAGAAGTTGCTATTTGCGTAGTACCGTACTCTTTCCACGTACGATTCTTTGCAGGCTGTGTTCCAAGATCCCAATCATAGAACCATGCAGCAGAAAGGTTACGCAAAGTTTCAGCTCCGGTGTTTACAATTGTAACATCAATGACAAGCAATGCCGCAGAGCTATCAAGATGAACATCTAGCTCAACTTCAACACCTATGCGAACAGAGTCTGGCGCATCATCATCACGAACAATTGCGCGATTGGCATCAGGTGCAATGAATCGCTTCTTAGGTCTAAAGTGATCGTTCACTCCTTTCTTTGTGCGAATGGCATCTACTACCTTTCCATTGGCGTAGACCATTAAGCCCCCTTCATAGAGCTGACCGCAGAAGGCTTCATACCGAAGTCCTTCTCCTTGACCTCGCTCAATGTCTGTGTTACCAATACGTCCACGGTCACCCAGGCTTACGCGCATGCGATTGTTATACAACGTCGTAAAAGCAGGTGATGGCGTTATTGGAAATGAGAGCCTACGTGTTGTGCTAGCCCCCGTAACATCCTTTCCATGTAGGTCAAATATTGCGTATGCAGCAGTATCTGTCTCTTTCACTATCTCAAAGGATAGCGGCGGCAGAACAACGCGCTCATCTTGCACAGCATCTCGATTAAATGGAGCACTGTTATTGAGCCACCGAATGCTTTGTGCCTGTATACCTGCCAATGTGACGGCGCTCTGTTCGTTGATCGTCCACGGTGCGAGTGTGTTGATTACAGTTGTCACAACCTGAACCGTATCTCCCACGGTCCATCGCTGTGAGCCATTAACCTCTCGAATTGCAACAGTATCTACGTCAATCGATACAACGGTGTCTGGACGTAAAGTCACCGCGCTCAAAACATTCACACGTCCCCTCGGTAACAACAAAGAATCGATTGTTGCAGGAATGTCCTTCCATGGTCTTTCATCTACTGCCTCGCGTACAACTGCACAGGCTTGTTGTGGCGATAGTTCAGGATGCCGCGAGCGCACAAGCGCAACGATTGCAGCAACAATTGGAGCCGAACCACTTGTGCAACAAAAACTTCCATACCCACCGTCGTTACTTGTTGTCCACGAATCCTGACCCGGGGCCATCACATCAACTGTTGGTCCATGTGCAGACATTGGAATGACGTTATCATTTGGATCAACAACGCCAACACTGAGTACACCGGGATAGCTTGCCGGATAGAACGCTGCTGCAGTACCGTGGTTGCCTGCCGCTGCCACAACTGCCGTGCCGCGCGCAATTGTATATGCGATAACATCTTCGTCAATGCATGATGGCGAGAATCCACCCCACGAACAATTCACAACATCAATGTTATTCGTGGCGCAGTAGATGAGTGATTCATATCCGTATACAATTCCCGTGCTATTGTCAGGCATGGTGCGCAAAGGAAAAATCTTACAGTTGCGAGCGATTCCTGCAATGCCAATGTTGTTATCAACCGTGGCGCCACAAATGCCCCCTACACCAGTGCCATGTCCATTTTTTGAATTGTATGTATTGCCCGGCGTGCTTCCACCTTGAGTTGCTGCAAAGTTGTAGCCTCGTTGATCATCTACGTACCCATTAGAATCGTCGTCAATGTTATTATCCGGAATCTCATTCTTATTCACGAATAACGCGTCAATCAAATCTTCGTGCTCCTGACGCAAACCACTGTCGCTGATTCCAATCACAACTGTATCAGAGCCCGGTTCAATATCCCATGCTTCATAGATGCTAATTGTTCGCAGGAGACTCTGCGTTTCTCGCTGCGGATCGTTTGGTTCTGATACAAGCTGGCTTACACACCACGGTGCAGCACATTCAAAGGGTCCACATCCAACGCGTAACATTGCAATCATACGTTCAGGCGAAATGGCAGTGTTTGTATATGCCACCACATACGATCGTAGTAGCCGATTTTCAATCTGCATCGCCCGCTGAAGATTCATCGTGCGATTCTTCAACAATTCATCTCTTTGCGATTTCCACAAGAGTGATTGTTCAAATGGAAGCACCTGGCGCACGATGTACAATCCGTAGGATTCCAACACCTTTGCAGCCGTGAAGGCTGCCTCAGGAGTAAGCCGCACTTTCAACATTCCAGAGACAACTACATCTGGCCGGTACGGGGGCTCTGCAGGGAGGTATGAAAGTTGTGCATTTGCAAAACATGTGCACAGAATAATGCTTACGATGAGAAAAACCGTTTTCATCTTATCGCATCACAACTATTGTACGAGCCATCGTTATATCGCTCGTAGTAACCCTCACAATGTAGGTTCCAACTGGAAGAGTGGAAACATCCATTGTAGCGATCATCGCATGATCTAGCATCTGCTCCACCACGCGCCTACCTGTGACATCAACAATAGCTATGTGTTGCATTGGTGCAAGGTTAACGATGGTCACACTCTCTGAGGCGGGATGAGGCGCAACGATAAATGAAGACTCATTGTTTGATGCCACAACACTGTTTGGTGTTGTAAGGGTCTCTCGAACCACACGCGCAGCCTCTGCTTCTGTTGACCCCACGCCAATCACAATCATGTACGATTGCACATCATTGTTTGCAAGCACACCTGGGAATCTCATACCGAGGACACTTCCAAGATCGCCACGAGAAGTGGGTTGGATAAGCGTTCCACTTGTCAACAGTGCGATTTTATCATCGTTGGTGAACCCATCTCCATCATTCACACGAATAGATATTCTTTCAACGGCCGACTGCCCGATTGCGCTAACGTCTGGAGTATATACCGCCTGACAAATTGCAATAGGAAAGTTGGGCCGTGTGAACATCTGTGCCACAGCATTGTTGCCCACAAGATTTGCTGGGATTGCCTCTGGCGCCAATCTCGAAGCATTATCTGTTCCACCGGAACCAATATCCCAATCCAAATAATATCCAGATGATATGTCCCTAAGATTGGCTCCGCTTACATTCTGGAGGCGCATACTCAAAACGGTAGCTGCAATGCTGGATCCTGGAAATGAACATTTCTGTGTGATCTGCACGCCAATGCGGTTGGACAATGCGTTGTCATCCGAAATAATATTCACATTTCGCTGTGGCGCACTGAATGGCTTTATTGTTACAAAGTCCGAATTGTATGGCTCCACGTCTGCATACGCCGAAACAGACCGGCGTAGATCTTCGCACATAATCAGTCCGCCTGGTGCAAGCAGCGAGAATCCTTTTTTCCAGCCAAACCCAGCCCCTTGCCTGTTTTCTAAAATCGAGCTATACCCCACTGCTCCTCTATCACCCATTGAATAGGCGAGCTGATCATTTTCAAAGGTGGTCATAAATGAGGGGGCTTGCAGATACCAAAGCGCCCGATCATTGTATGAGTCCGCTGTGAGACTCAAAGTGAAAATGAGGGGGCGATCAGGACTAATGAAGTCTATGATAACGATGTATTCTCCAACGCGTTTGTGCTCATTCGTTCCAATGAAGTCAGCCGTTGCGTTGTCTTGAAGAAACCTCACCGTCCAGCCATTTTCTTCTGCAATGGAAAGTTTTGCTTCTAGTGCAGTTACTGGTCCAAGGTCGTTAACAAGATTAAATGCAATGTGAAGAGTGTCGCCTGGAAAGAACCTATCAGCGGACCTGCCATCAGAAAATGTTTGAACCGTTTCATCAATGCGAACGGATGGTGCTGACAGTGGGTCCGTTGTTAGCGCGCGAAGAACATTCACTCTTCCTGGCAGCACCTGCGAGTAATTCGAATTTCTCGCAGAAATGTCATCCGCGGTTCGGCGGATATGAGCAGATGTTTGCAATGCAGAGAGTGCGGGATATTTACCGCGCACAAGCCCTGCAAGACCAGCAACTATTGGTGCTGCAAATGATGTACCTTGGCCAGCGGTTGAATACCCACCACCTATATCTGTTGTAAACGCAAGGTTGCCTGGAGCCATGACATCCGAGTTTAACCCTAACCCAGATGAAAATTCTACATCATCTAACGGTGTGGTTTCTCCTACACCGAGAACGCCATCGTAGGCTGACGGATAGTTCAAACTTTTCCACCCCTGGCCGCTGAAACCATCACCGTGATTGCCAGCAGATGCAACAACAAGCACATCACTTGCTACGCAATAGTCAATAACAGATTGATCAATTGGAGACCACGGCTTAACGATACCCCAGCTTGTATTCACAACTTTAAACTTGCGTAGTGCAGCGTACATCAGCGACTGGTATCCATAGATGATTCCTCCGCCCCCTGAAACAGATGTTTTCATTGGGAAGAACCGAGAACGAAAACCCATCCCCGCAATGCCAGTTCCATTATTCGTTGCAGCGGCAGCAATGCCTGCCACCTTTGTCCCGTGTCCACCATTTGCTGCATTGAAGGTGTTGCCAGGAGGCGTGCCATCTAAAATGCTGGCAAAGTTGAAGCCGATGTGATCGTCAATGAAACCGTTCTGGTCGTCGTCTATTCCATTGTCAGGAATCTCTCCTACGTTTACAGCGATGTTTGAAGCAAGGTCCTCGTGGGTCTGCGAGATTCCATCGTCACTAATACCAATCACGACAGACGCATTTCCTTCATAGGTAGACCAACCTTCAAATGCCTTTACCGTTGTTAGGTACTCTTGGCTAGTGACAAGGGGGTCATCTGGAGTACCTTGGGTTACTGCCAGGTACCATGGCTCCGCACATTCAACAGAGGTTGCATACTTCGATTTGAGGATGTGAGCAGCAACGGCCGGTATGTGCGGACCTACGAATGACACCGTGAATGTGCGCGTAAGCTGGTCTTCGGCGTGATATAATTTGGCATTACGAGACGGCATTGATCGAGAATCAATATTTAGGAGCGCTTGACCTGAAAAATTGACCGTGCTGCGTGGAGCAAGGAGCTGGTCTTCCGCTCGATACCCAGCTGGAAGCGCCTCATTGGCTGCCGAGATCGTCCGTGCGCTGAGCATCCGGACAACAACGTAGTGTGGGCGCACTGAAGGGTTTGCCCCCTGAGCCCGTGCTTGTAGAGTCAGAATTGCCAAGGCACCGAGTAATAACAAGGAAACGTGGACAAGTTGATGTTTTATGTGTTTGCTCATGGAGGTTTGATTTCGCAGTTTGGATGGTTGCATCAGGTTTGACCTTAGAGAAGACTATGTCAGAAGAACAACGTTACATCGTAACAGCTAGAAAATGGCGCCCACTTCGGTTTTCCGACGTGGTTGGCCAGGAGCATATCACAACAACGCTCAAAAACGCCATCGAAATGGGCCGCGTTCATCACGCGTACCTATTTACAGGACCGCGTGGTGTTGGCAAAACCACCTGCGCACGCATTCTAGCGCGTGCATTGAACTGTACAAATGGCGTAGACAATGAGCCCTGTAATGAATGTGATTCATGCAAGGATATGCTTGATGGTCGTAGCGTAGACATTATTGAAATCGATGGTGCTTCGAATAACTCTGTTGATGATATCCGTAAACTACGAGACAATGCGAAATACGCACCGATGTCTGGTCGGTACAAAATGTACATCATCGATGAAGTACATATGCTCTCCACTGCAGCTTTTAATGCGCTGCTGAAGACCCTAGAAGAGCCCCCTGATCACCTCGTATTTGTCTTTGCAACTACCGAGATACATAAGGTACCGGCCACAATTCTGAGTCGCTGCCAGCGTTTTGACTTTCGGAGGATGGAGATCGATTCTATCACAAGTCACTTACGCCACATTGCAGAAACTGAGAAGATCATCATTGATGAAGCGTCCTTGGTCTCGATTGCAAAGAAGGCAGACGGGTCCATGCGCGATTCACAATCGATCTTTGATCAAGTAGTTTCTTTCTGTGGAACTACCATCAACATATCTGATGTGAGTTCGGCATTACACCTCATCGACGTTGATTTCTTTTTTGCACTGAGCGAAGCAGTCCGTAATCACGATGTGCCCAAGATGTTTCATCAGGCACGCATGGTAATACAGCGTGGCTATGACCTACAAGAATGTCTCATCGGTTTGCTTGAGCATTTCAGAAATATTCTTACTGTCATAACGACAAATGATACGGGGCTTATCGAGGCCTCTGTGCAGGACTTAGAGCGTTATACAAAGGAAGCGGCACTTTTTACCAAAGCCGACGTTTTACGAATCATGACGTTGATCACACAAGGCGAAGCAATTCTCAGACAAAACCCGCCGCAGCCACGTGTTCGCTTTGAATTCACGCTTGTTCAACTTGCAGCAATGGATACAACGGTTGATCTTGGACGTGTGCTTGCACAACTGGGAAAGACTCCACTTGCAGCCAAACCGTCGGGGTCATCAGTAACTTCAATTCCTAGCACTGCTTCTCAGGGAATTGTTGGTGGAGTTGCCATTGCCCAGCCCCTTCCCATACGCATCGGAAATCCGGTTGTAATCCGATCGCATCAAGCGCCAGTGAATTCATTGAGTTCAGGGAACCTTGCCAAACGGTGGAACGAACTTTTGGATTCGCTTCCTGCAACCTTGTCCTTTGTTAAAGACTCGGTGGCTCGCAACATGCTCACTGTTGACTTTACTGATGTTGGCATAATACTTCGTCCGCACGCCGAGATTGTTCATCATCGGCTACACGATAAGATTCCGGCTCTCAAGACATTCTTAGCAGAGACCTATGGTGCGCCTATTGGTGTGCAACTTATCATGCCGCGTATATCCACAACCACCACGTTGGCGAATGACAATGGAACCAGCGTTGACGCAAATGTTGTTGCACACGATGATGATGTGTTGCCGATTGAGCGTACACTCATTGAACTCTTTAAGGCTCGCAGGTCTACATCACCAGGGAAATGATAATGGCACTCAACGAAGGAAATACCGTACCCTCGTTCAAAGGAATGTTGGATGATGGCTCGTGGTTCTCATCAAAAGATTTGAAGGGTTTGTGGACAGTATTGTATTTCTATCCCAAGGATGATACATCGAGTTGCACCGCAGAGGCTTGTTCCTTTCGGGATTCTATGAGTTGGATCATGAAGCAGGGCGTGCAAGTAATCGGTGTGAGTCCAGATACGATTCATTCCCACGTAAAATTTCGATTGAAATACGAACTCAACTATCCATTGATTTCAGACCCTGACCACTCCATCTGTGAAGCATTTCTTGTTTGGAAAGAAAAGTCGATGTACGGACGGAAATACATGGGAGTGGAGCGCACTACCTACATCATAAATCCACAGTGTTTGGTTGCGCACACTTTCGAAAAAGTAAAGGTTGCCGGACATGTTGATGCAGTTATCCTCGCATTGAAGGGGTTGATAGTGTGATTGATTCGCACTCCCACATCGATGCCGACGCTTTTGATGACGACAGGGATCAAATGCTTCAGCGAGCAATGAACGACGGAATTGAATTCATTGTTGTGCCAGATATCGAACCACAGCGCCGAGAAAAACTTAAATCAATTGTTGATGCATATCCTTTTCTTGTGCGCGGAGTTGGCATACATCCACATCATGCTGGGGCCGTTACGGAGGCTCACTTAGCCGAGGTAGATGATCAATGCACCGAAGCAAAGGTTGTTGCTATTGGTGAGATAGGGCTTGACTACTACTATGACTTTTGTGCGCCCGGTGTGCAGAAGTCGTATTTTCGTGAGCAGATTCGCATAGCAAAGGCACACGATCTGCCGATTATCGTACACAATCGCGAATCTGATAAAGACGTTCTGGATATAATTGAAGAAGAGCAGGACGGTTCGCTACGTGGAGTACTTCATTGTTTCTCTAGCGATATCAATGTACTTGAACGTGCACTGTCACTAAACATGCATATTTCATTCACAGGGAATATTACGTTCAAGAAGTCTACACTCAACGATGTTGTCCAACGTGTACCTATCGATCGTGTCATGATCGAAACGGATGCGCCGTACATGACGCCAGCGCCTCATCGCGGCACGAGAAACGAACCACTCTATGTCCGCCTTGTTGCGGAAAAACTTGCGGAGATTAAAGGTATGCCCCTAATAGAAGTATTGACCACCACCACCTCTACGGCAAAGCGTTTTTTTGGGCTTTTGACCATCCTCCTTCTTTGGTCGATGTCCGTATCGGCACAGCCAAAGAGACCTGACGAAGATGAAATCGACAATGACACCCAGTATGAGATCGCGCTTGAAAATTATGAGATCGATTCAACCGGCTGGGCAAAATTCATACGGCCTCGTTCCATTGGGTTCGGGATCACACTTGGCTCAAACACCGTAGTTGAGCAACACACCTATACGCAGCTCTACAAGAGGGCTGTGCAGGGCACAACAACTCCACAGGGATGGACTACATTTCCGTCGGATAGTGGCCCGTCGCGCTCATTCTCTTATGAAGGGCTGTTAAGTTTTGGTGTAACTGGCATGCTTCAAGCGTCTGACAGGATTGGGCTAGAGCTTACGTACCTGTATAGCAAGAACGTGGGAGACAGAGTATTGTATGGCCTGCCACCAGTTGTTACGAATATCATTGAGACCTCGTTTCTTTATTCTCTCAACCCATACAACAAGGTAAACTTCGTCCCACATGCCGGTGTTACCCTCGCAATTCAAAGCGGTGGCAAATCGTCAATTACTCAAATTGGCGTCAATGCTGGAATGGGCATTGGAATTAATATTCCTACATCTATCGGCCTTTTCTATCCGATGGTCAATGTGCGGTTTAACGTCATGTTCGGCACAGTGCCTGACGCAAACATTGCAACCTATCCTGTTATACCAGGCGAAGATCAATCCAACACTGCACCAGATCCAGATCGCGACGGTGTGCGTCTGCATTATAATTCCGATAAACCATCGCAGCTTTCCGTAGATAAGGCAGACATCACAACGCTCTATTCTATACCACGCCTTTCGATCATGTTCTTTCCGAATTTCTAACAATGTCTATTGTTCTATCAGGAACGGCTCTCTCAACAGATCTTGCTACCATCCGCAATAGCACGTCTACAATTGATGTTTTCAGGGCAGCAGTGCACCGAGTTGGACTGCACCTTGCCGTTGAAACGTCGCGCCATCTTCCAAGCAAAGAAGTCACCGTTAGCACTCCCATCGAGCAAACCGTGTGCAACGTGATCGATGGGAATGTGATAGTGATTCCCGTCCTCCGCGCTGGCCTAGGCCTGCTCGATCCATTCCTCACAATCTGTCCAAATGTCTCGGTGGGTTTTATTGGATTAAAGCGGAATGAGGATACTCTTGAACCATCCGAGTATTATCGAAATGTGCCGCCATCGGATGAAAAAACTACGTTCATCGTTATCGACCCTATGCTGGCCACAGGTGGTAGTATGTCTGCCACACTTCGGCTCATAAAGCCCTTGGCCCACCAAAAAATCATCGCTGCCTGCCTTATCGCAGCCCCTGAGGGCATTGGCCGCATACAAGCTGATCATCCTGACGTGCTTATAGTCTCGGCAGCCGTAGACCGCCAGTTAAATGACGTAGGCTTTATTATGCCAGGCTTGGGAGACGCTGGGGACAGACTTTTTGGAACTCTCTGACAAGAATAACTGTGCGTGCACTCCCATTGAGAAGGAGGCAAAGAGAAGAGCATTCAGGTTCCAGCCTAGATCGTGTTTCGTAGATATTCGTTGACGGCCATTGCAAGTGCGTCTATATCTGCACGCGACGTATGAGCGTGTGCGCTGCAACGAAGAATAGGTTTCCCAAGCCATCGATGGACCACAACCTCGATGGATCGCTTGTTATAGAGCCAGTCTTTCATGTCTACTGTATCTGTACTATCCGGTAGTGTTACCGCAGCCATTTGCAATATGGCGTCTTGCCCAATTGCGCAGAGTGATTCAACTCCCCCTATTGTCAACAACACCTCAGATGCATACGCTGCTAGCGCTCGAGCATCATGTTGTACCTCTGCCCAATGATGTTCTGCCATCCATTTTAATGCGAAGGGAACGGTGAGGAAGGGGCTTATGTCTCGTGTGCCAACATATTCATGCTCATCTACAAAGAAACCGTCATCAGCCGTTGGAATATCTGAACCCCAACTCACAATGAGTGGTAGAACGTGTTCTTGTAGATCTGGAGTAACCCACAAGAACGCAGATCCCTTTGGAGTACACATCCACTTGTGACAGTTGGCCGTGTAGATATCAGCTTGCAGTGTAGAGAGATGAAGCGGAATGTGACCCGGTGCATGAGAACCGTCTACGACGGTACGAATACCTGCAGACTTTGCCCTAGCACATAATTCTTCAACCGGCAGACGCACTGCTGTAGGAGAGGTGATGTGACTAAGAAAAAGCACTTTTGTCTTAGGAGTTACGCGATTCCAAATGATTTCTACTAGATCATGTATTGGAGGCACTGGAAATGGGATTTCTGCGCGGACGTATTTGATTCCCTTTTTTACACAGTATTGATGCCATGCTCTGTCACATGCACCGTACTCGTGATCGGTTGTTACGATCTCATCCCCTGCTACCAATAAATCCCCAAAGGCATGAGCTGCTACGTTAACTCCATAGGTAGAATTCGTCACGTAAACGAGGTCTTGTGGCTGCGCTCCAACGTACGCAGCGAGCGATTCTCGTGATGACTGCAAAAGTGCTGGTGCTTCGCGAAAAAACAAAACAGGCTGGCGCTCAAGTCTCTCAACCCACCTACGTTGTTCGTCGAGAATGGCTCGAGGACAGGCACCGAACGAACCATGATTAAGAAAGATAATGTCTTCGCGAAGAAGGAAGTCAGAACGCTGAAGCATGTATTGACCTATTGGATAATTGCGCGCACACTTCGATTGGCAGTCCTGCCCATTGGTGTCTCGTTAGATGCAGCGGTTGTGACTACAGCAGAGACAGAAACATCTTGGTCCCGCACGCCCAGTAACTCAATTGCAGCGCGAGCCCTACGTTGAAGTAATTGCTCGTTGTACAACTCAGTACCAAGATTGTCAGCACTCGGAATCAGCGTCACTTTTTTACCTGCTGCAATGGCATCACGCACAGCGGCTATGGCATCTGGATTGGTTGTTAGAAACGTAGATGCATCAAACGAGAAGTGGCCGAGCACAAGTGGGTCGCCACCAATTTGCTCTGCCCCCACTGTTGTTCGCACCTCACTCCTACTGCGAACCTGCGGTGCGATCATAACCGTCGTGGCAGACGTTGCTCGGCGCCCCGTTGTGTCCGTCACAAGTCCTTGTACCTCGAGTGTTTCTGTCCGTCCAACATTCAAGAGGCCACTCTGCGGCAACACAACCGAATACACGGGTCCAATTCCTTGCACCTTGATATCCATTCCAACAAATCGAACACGAAGTTCTGAATCACACGGACCTGCTTCGCATGTGATGATATGAGACACAGGAATTACAACATCAATGGAGGTACGAGTGGTGTCTCGTTGAACAATGAGAATAACTATTGACTTGTTGTTTACCAAAAAGGACACCGAGCGGTGCTCTGCTGCAAGCTCGGGATATGGAACATCACCTTGCTGCTCTGTTCGCATCGTAAGTCGCGATGCATCAATGCCAAGTTCGTTGATTGTCCAAGACAGACGCTCCTTGGCAAGTGACGGTTCTTCATCCGCAGAAGAAGAACCAATTACAGTTATCCGTGCTTCAGGATGTTCAATTGCATATTGGCGCAATGCCTTCAACACGCTCTGTTGGTACATACCAAGTTGAGTTGTTGAACTCAGCGGTAGCGTGCTATTCTTTGCAAAGAACACGACCGGAGCTGCCTCGTATGAGACGATGGCTACAACCTCATTGACAGATGCCACGTCAATTGTATCGACCCGCCGCTTCACTCCCTCCACACCAACCTCAGAGCGAAGCGCAGCTACAACCACTGGCGGTGGTGGCGGTGGTGGTGGCGGTGGCGGAGATGTAGTATTCTTTGAGAGACGGTAGTGAAGAGTGATCCCACCACGTAGTGCACCAACAGACCATGAGAGCGAGGATACAACGTTGGATAACCCAAACTGATACACAATCTCTGGTGAGATTGCCAGCTGATTACTTACTGTATGTTCATATCGCAGGCCGAGTATAAGTCCGGCATATAAACCAGACTTACGAGGAATAGCTCCTTCAGATTGATTACGCTCCCGTAATCCATTCTCAAATGTATAGTTCGGATCTGATGGAGACGTTAGCTCTTGCTTCTGTACATACGAGGCGCCAATCGGTATACCTGCAATCAATCCAAGATGCAAGCGCAGTGGTATGGATGGGGCGATGGGGATCGAGACAAATGGTTCAACTCCAATAACGCTGTAGGCTGCGCCAAGCTTATGCTGAACTGTGCCCTGCGTTACAGATGTGCCATTTATGATGTTTCCTACAAACTCAGGCTGCGAAAGTGTACCAGAGAGGATCTGATACGTGCCACCAACACCGAGTTGCAATGGTTGATCAAAGATTCTCACGGAGAGATCAGTTTCAATTCCTGCTTTGATGGCCACGCCAAAACCAGATCCCGACGTAAAAGTGGTGCAGCAGTTAGGTACCGATGGCAATGCAACAAAATTGGCGCTGTGTGTATTGAGTCCAGCAAACGCACCTCCAAACAAACGAAGTGCGGTTAACGAGGTGTCGCGCTCCTGTGATTGCAGTGTTCCACAGACAAACATCAAGGCACATATTGCACGCCACGGGCGAAGAGGGCTATGTACGCTCATCGAATCACAACTATAAACGTTGATGTAGTATTTTTCTCTGCTGTTATATAAGCAGCGTGCACACCTGACGAAAGCTTGCGCGTATCAACTTCAATAGTAGATGCACCACGGACAATATGTACGTGCTGTCTATGATGAACTACACCCTGCTGGTCGGATAGTGTGAGAGTGCCCACGGCATCATCGTCTGAGAAAATAGAAATCGTGGCAATCTCTGAAGATGGCTGGGGAGCAACAGACCTGATCTGCAATCCTGAGCTATACAGAATGTGTCTATTGGGATCAGGATTGAGAATGCGAAGGAGCCCCTTCTGATACGTCATTGCAACAGAGGATCCGAATGCGGTTGCTGTTGAGTCAAAGGTCAGCACAGATGAATCTATCTCAGCAATTCCTGCTGGCCCTAGCAATCTGGCAATTTCTTGAGTTCTCGAAAACGATCCCACTACACGAAAGCGAATGTGTCGGTCACCGTCTACAATGTCTTGCGAAAGAATCTCAGCAGTACCTAAATCGCTTGATATCGTTCTTGCAAGGAAGAGTCTAGGGTTAACAAGCATCACGCCCTCAAATGAGCGTTCTCCATTATAAAGCACATTCTCAACAATCGTTGTTGTTATTGGTATCACTGCATCCCCTCGTGGGTCTGCACTCACAACTGGGGCAATAACTGTTGCCTTCCCAACGTATGAGACAAGCCGAATTCCAAGTGATGATGCACATGGCGCAAATCCTAGCGCAAGAATGTCGGTTCCACTTATTGCTCCGCCATCATAACGTATACGTAACCGTATAGAATCGTTGCCAGGTATCGATGCAGGAATTGCAGTCAATAGCGTAAAGGGGGCTCCTGCAGGAAGCACCGCAGATGTTAGCACAACCTCGTTAGCGGAATGGTTGGCAACAACAACTTCGCGCTCATCGATTTCAGGTACGAAGGCAAGTGACGGATGTGACAATTGAATATCTGCACCAGCCCCATAGCCAATCACACGAATAGTACGAGTGACATTCACTTGACCGGCGTAAAGGATGACAACGTCATCAGTGTCTCTTCCTAGTGTACGAGGCACAAACAAGATGTCTAGATCGAGACTCTCATTTGGTGAGAGTGACGTGCCTGAGTTGAAACCGCGAATTCGAAATTGCGATCCAATTCCCTTGCGCATATTCAAACCGTTTATAACAACATCAATTGGGTCATTATTTTGGATGAGTGAAAGTCTCGTTGAGCTTGTGTCACCAATGCAGACATTCCCAAAGTCAGTCATATCGCCAGACAGCGTCAGATTACGATCACGTGAAGTACCTTGAATAGGCACACGATACTTTACACCACACGCTGTAAGGTCTAATGTGTCAACGAGTCTTCCAGTGTCTTGAAGAGTTGCAATAAACTGAACGCGTAAACATTCACCTGGGAGCACTGTATCATTACGTATAGCATTAGGTAGTGCCAGCCATGAGTTAAGCTTTAATGCACCCGTTTCAAAAAGTGCTCTCACTGCGCCATTATTACATATGGTGGTTGTAACCATAGTGTCTACACGTGTGCCAATATAATGGGCACCGAACGTGATCGACGTGGAAGACATATCCAACGGAATAATCCTAAATACACCGTCGCTTACATCCCTTTCTGGCGTGATGATGCGGCGGACAAGAATATTATTTTGAATGTCATTTGAACATGAGGCCAATGTTGAACCATCAGATCCATATTCAATGTCAGTAAGTCGATTAGAATGACCAGGCATTCCCGTGATTGGACCTGCCATTTGACGATTGATGATGTCGTACTGACGAATCTGAGGTTGGCCTTCAAATCCCATCGTCAGATATGTTTCACTCGGATTGAACGTGAGCCCAACAGAATTCGGTCCTTCACGATAGATCACGCGAATCAGCGAATTCTTCATTACATCATACATGAGTGTACGCTGTTCTTGAGCAGTGTTTCCAACACCAGGATTTGATGCGCCGGCAATAACCATCAATTGTGAGCTACCAGATGTTGACACGTTGTATGGTGCTGGGCCGCCATTTTCGGGAAGTTTTGTGGCAAACCTAGACAGCTCTTTTAACGTTGATGGATCTATACGGACAACATCACCATCAATCTGAGCAACGGTAAGTATACCATTAGCCAACTTACCTGCAGAGGACGGCGCGCTTAAAACTATCGGAGTACGTTTGGCAAGAGTTACAGGGTCAAATACGTAAACCTGCCCACCAGTGCGTCCAACCACCACTGCATTCACACCTCCCAGATCAGTACCGATTTCAACAACCTGTTGTAGTTCCACATCTACCCGCGCAACTGGTGCACGTATGGACGTAGAAAAGCGCTGAATCTGATCATTTAAGGGGGCTTGTCTATCAAGTACAACGAGAATATCTCTTGTACTGCCAACGTAGCACATTGCTTTGATCACTGTTACGGAATCCACAATGCCTTCTGCAACATATCGATTTACAATTGTTGAGGTAACGATATCCCATTCACTGATAACGCCATTTGAATGTGCAACGGAAAGAAAACGACCGGTTGAATTGAATGCCAGATTTGTAGCTGGCGAGGATTCTCCGGCGAGCCATCGAGCATCAGAAGCCCCTTGCTTTTGATACACTCTAATGCGAGCGCTGTCTGTGAAATTTGCTGGCACTCGCCATACCACTGTTGAATCAAGAGTTGAGTCGATAAATTTCCACTTGCGACCATTATCGATACTGTATTCAACGTGAGTACTGAATCCTTGTATGGCTCCCTTCCAACGAATAGTAAGATCTTGGCACGGCGTTACGCTCTCGCCACCGTTGGGCGAAAGAACTTGTAGAACCGTTGTAGCCATGTATGACGGTGTGTTTGCAAAGATCATCACATCGATGCGCGATCCACCCTCGTATACAAACGTGAGCACATCGCTCATTGGACCAGCCAACTTTGGAGAGCATATCAGATCAAAACGATAGTCGCCCCCACTTTCGATGTCAACAGGAGGCGCCTTGGTTCTATATGTTCCCTTCCAAACAACACGGAAGTTATCTGAGCGCAAAAGAATAGTGTCGAGGTGCAAGTAACGCTCATTACCGTTTGTCCCTCGAGTAACTTCTTGGGCTCGTACGTTAAGCTTGCGCAAAGAATCCACACCAACAGCTACATCACCAAAGTCAATGAAATACGGAACAGGTCTGAATGAACTATCGAGAATCACAACGTTGCCACCGCGCGGAGGACTGAAACTCCAGGAGACTCGAAGAGCACCTACGTTTCCGTTGTCTACAGCATAAAGTGTAACTCCACTCGCAATAGAAGTAGGTATGGAATTCAATGCGGGGTTAAAGAGCGATGTTGCAAACACAGCAGTATACACGCCCTGCGACTCACTTGTTAATCTACTCAGCTTGATGTACCGATTGTCTTCGAGAACAAATACATCCTTCAACTCCAGCGTTGTTGGTTGCCCTTGGCGTGTTACACGAAACCTCGTAGATATAACAGGATATCGAGATACGTCAATCGATGACCCAACACCAGGTATTGAAACGCCCGTAAGTACAAGCTGGGCATAGGCTTGCTCGCTCATAATCGCGGATAAAAGCGCAATCAAGCACACGATGAGTAACCGAGATTTTCTAACAGAACAATTCAGGAGCATTATCAATAAACCGAGCTTTCTTAATGGCCGCAGAGACGTAGTAGCGGACAAGACAGTTACAGGATGATCGGTTCGGACTGAACAAACCGTGCAAGAAACTCTACAACAACAGGGTCAGCCGATGCACGCAGCTCCAATACGGTTCCACTAAACTGAACCTTGCCGCTATCTATCATGATAACCTGGTCTGCTATGTTATACACGCTGAACATATCATGGGTGATTACAACGGAAGTAACGTTTTGTGTGCTTGCAACGTGTTCGAGCAGGTCATCTATTTGTTGTGATGTTACCGGGTCAAGACCCGTGGTTGGCTCGTCATAAAAGATGTATGTAGGCTCGCCAACAAGCGCACGTGCCACACCCACACGCTTCCTCATGCCACCAGATAGTGCACTCGGCTTCTTTGCAGCAAGCAACGAATATGCGAACTCAAATGTGTCCGTATCACTCTGTGATATGTCTGGAATCAATCCAACAGCGCTAAGAACGCGTCTACCTTCTGCATCGAGACGAGCAGCATTTGTTTCGCCGTGCTCAACAAGTCCGATAACGATGTTGTCGAACACAGAAAGTGAATCGAAGAGTGCAGCCCCTTGAAAGACATATCCAATACGCCGCCGTAGTGCAAACAATTCCTTCTTTGTGAGCTTGCTCACATCGCTTCCATCTATTGTCACAGTTCCAGCGTCGGCTTGGAGTAGTCCAACGATATGTTTTAACAAAACACTCTTGCCGCAGCCAGACCTACCAATAATACAGGTAGTCTGACCAACGGGGATTGTTAAGTTCACTCCTCTAAGAACTGTGTTAGAGCCAAAGGATTTCTCGATACCGCGTAGCTCGATCATGCGCGAGGGCGCTCCTTTGTACGAGCCCGAATCACTTCAAGCGAGCCTGTTGGAATTGCATGAATGAGCCGGCGGGTATAGTCATCCTTTGGTTGAGCATACAGCTCGTTGGACGTGTCCATCTCAACGATTCTACCAGCATTCATAACCGCAATGCGATCACTGATAAACTTCACCACACTTAAATCGTGTGAGATGAAGATGTAGGTAAGTTTAAACTCATCCCGTAGGTCTACCAGCAGATTAAGTACCTGTGCCTGTACAGACACATCAAGCGCACTAACACTCTCATCGCAGATGAGTAGCTTTGGTTTGAGGGCCAACGCACGAGCAATACAGATGCGTTGACGTTGTCCGCCAGAAAATTCATGCGGGTAATTTGAGAAGTGTCTCGGCAGGAGATTGACCTTATCGAGCAGATATAGAACGTGTTCTTTCCGTTCTGCGTCATTCGCTCCGATGTTGTGCACAGTGAGGACTTCCATAATCGCACTACCCACACTCAATCGAGGGTTGAGCGAAGAATATGGATCTTGGAAGATGATCTGAAAATCCTTGCGCAGATTTTTTAGATCAGCCGATGATAATGAGCGCACATCCTTGCCATCAAACATTACGTTTCCACCTGTAGGCTCAACGAGTCTTAGCACTGCTCTACCAGTAGTGGTCTTTCCGCATCCCGATTCTCCAACCAGGCCAAGCGTTTCACCTGGCTTAACGTTGAAGGTAATTCCGTCTACGGCCTTAACGTGTCCTGCTGTCCGACCAAAGACTCCTGATTTGATTGGGAAATACACCTGAAGATCTTGCACATCAAGCAATGGTTTCATCTGCGCGAGACGAGAATTACGATCGGCAATTTCTGTAGGCGAAAATTCCAATTCATGTAGCAAGGCGTCAACTGAAGTTTGCGAGCGCACAGAAATCTCACCCGTTTCAGTTTCGTCCATAAAGTCTCGCACTGTTGGCAGAATCTTTAGCTTTTTATCTAGTCGTGGGCGGCACGCAAGAAGCCCCTTTGTATATGGATGTTGAGGATTCTCAAAAATTTCTTGCACGGTGCCCGTCTCAACAATCTTTCCTTTGTACATCACGATTACGTCATCAGCAATTTCTGCAATCACACCTAGATCGTGTGTTATGAACATCATGGACATACCATGCTGTTGTTGCAGCTGCCGCATGAGATCAAGGATCGTTGCCTGAACCGTTACATCAAGAGCAGTTGTTGGCTCGTCGGCGATGAGCAACGAGGGATTACATGACATAGCCATTGCAATCATCACACGCTGTTTTTGTCCACCCGAAAGTTGGTGCGGGTAGGAAGTCATCATTGACTCTGGACGAGGGAGCTGAACTTCCTTGAGGAGCTTAAGCGTGCGCATGCGGGCTTCGTCTTTACTCACGCGCTGGTGAAGGCGGATGGCTTCGATTATTTGGTCACCACAGGTAAAGACCGGATTGAGAGAGGTCATGGGTTCTTGAAATATCATTGCAATCTTGTTGCCACGATATGTCCGCATGGTCTCTTCAGAAATCTTCAAAAGATCTGTCACCGTGCCATTGTCCTCATGAAAGAGAACCTGCCCACCAGTGATTTGTCCAGGCGGCGTCTGAATAAGTCTCATCACGCTAAGGCTTGTGACAGATTTACCAGAGCCAGACTCTCCCACAATACCAAGAGTTCTGCCCTTGTGAACTGTGAACGATACATCATTCACCGCCTTAACGTCATAGATGTCAGAGCGGAATTCCGTTACGAGGTTGCGAACCTCAAGAAGTGTTGCCATAAGGGGTCAAAGATACCGAACGTCTGCATCCTAACGGCTTGCTAGAACAGACCCAGCGGTCCATTTGAGGTAGATCGTTGATATAATCCGCCCAAGAGTCATTGAAATGGCTGCTGCAAGCGCTCCGTTGAGTTCTGTGAAGGTTACAAGCAAAACCATAATGAGGGCTATGCCCCCTACCTCAAGAACGGTTGAGATGGTCACTTTTACATTCTGGCGTGCTGAAATCAGCACCGAGCGATACAATGAATATGCCACCGCAATGGACGGAAGAACAACAAGCACCATCGTGGGCACTTTTGCGAAACCTGCCAATTGGGGCTGCAGACCATAAAGACCAGTGTACACCATGCCGAGCAACGGCGTAAAGGCAATTGCAGAAAGAATCACGGTTGTGCAGATGACGATCCCAAAACCCACTCTCCGAACAGCCGCATAGTTCTGCTGCTTGTCTCCAATGAGGGCAACACCCACCTCTTGATACGAGAACCCAAAGCTTCGAAAGAAAAACACAAATGAATCAACAACAGGAAGAACGGCGAGTGACGATAGGGGGTCAGGCGCGCGGCTCATGAAATACGCCAACATTGGTGTTACGGCAAACCCAAATGCAGAAGTTGCCGCAAGAGGCAACCAGAAGCGGACAATCTCAGCAGTCGAGATTCCATCACCCTCCATCACAACAGCACGCTCATACATCTTTAACACATCGCGAACCATATACTTGGTCATTGCTGCTTCGCACATTACACCGATCGTAAGACTAAGGGTGCCAACAAGTACTCCAGGTATTGTACCAATCAACATCAATGTGATGGCAGAACAGAGCATTGTAATTAAGCGGACGATTGTACCGTACGCTACAAGTCGGGTGCGTCCATTGCGGATCAAAAGTCCTTGATAGAACCTGCGGTAGCCTATTGCTGCAGGCCATGGGATCATGCTGACAAAACCCCAATACATGAGAGTTGCCACGCTAGGGGGCAGGTGGAGCACTTCATTGGTGACGATGTTGTACACCCATGGTATAGAGACAACAACCATCCCTGCGGTAACGATTATGTTAATTCGGTACGCAAATGTTCTCAGCGCAATCATCGATGCACGGTCTCGCGCTAGCGCCACGGAAGTGCTAAGAAGGTGTATCACTGGAGATTCAATGAACATCGCCAATGCAACGGCAACGCCATATGCAGCTAGATTACGTGTATCGAAAGGAAGACGAGCAATGAAGGATGCAAGAATTGTCCCTTCCATCGACATCATCATCCACGTAATGCTTAGCGGGATCCAGAATCTGACTACGTTACGAGAAGTGATCATCCGCTAATTTAGTTCAATGGAACACACAGAAATTCAATGATGACCGCATATGCTCTATAAGGTTCTCCCCGTTTCAGATCAATGGGCGTCTGTTCCCGTGGAATGATATCGCGTCCATTACGATACACGATATCGATGGTGCTTGCCGGCCAGTTAACAAACACGCAACATCAGGTAACACTTTGGTTATAATTCAAGATCGAAGCATAACATAGACCTAACATTCTAGTGAAGTGTGCCGCATAGGTTCGCAGTTGAATCTGCATAAAGACCTTTTTTCACTCTTCATTTCGGGGTAGTTCTATGAGAATTATGATTCTCACCGCAGTATTTATTGCTGCAACATTCGCCATGCACGCGCAAGACTTTCCGGTTCGTATTGAACCCGTTTCAATGATCCCCTATCTGCAAGGACGAGTAATCGTTCCACCTTCACCACTGAAGTATCAAAACATTTTTGTTGGTGGTGTTGATACTGTAGAAACCAGCCTCGGACGTGCCGCTGCAAAACAATGGCATGACTACATTGGTTACGCTGCTGACCCATCCGGTGGATCATTGGGCTGGGCCGTTGTTAATCACGAGCTGCTTGAAGCAAATGATAAGATTGGTGACGGTGGTGGGATGACGATGTTCAAGCTTGGCAAGAAATCAGATGGAACTGTTGAAGTTCTCAATCAAACTCTATCCGATGGTCGCTCGGGTAAGTTCTTCAATGTTGACTTTAAGAATACCGTAGGCGAAACGGGAATGAACTGTGGTGGAATTTCATGGAATGGCCGCGTTTGGACTGCCGAAGAATGGTACCAAACAAGCAACAAAGACATCTATGCACTCGGTAAAGGATTTCGTGATACCGCAGAATTTGAAATTGGTAAGATGGTACCGTCTGGCTTTGCTGGCCTTGATGGAAAGAAGATCTCAAGATATCAGAATCTCAACTGGATGGTAGAAATCAATCCAAGAGATGCAAAAGCAGTTCGTAAGCAATACAATTGGGGTCGCCAAGGTTTTGAATCTGGCGTTGTAATGGCTGATCAAAAGACTGTATATCTCTTTGAAGACGGTGATGCAGGTAAGTCACTTCTCTCGAAGTTCATTGCAGACGTTCCAGGTGATTTCACAAAGGGTAACCTGTACTTCTACAAGCAGAACGCTGGACAGTTCACAGGAACATGGATCCAAGTTCCAAATAATCCTGCAACTGACTGGGATATCCTTGTAGCGCCACACGTTTGGGCTAAGGGAAAAGGTATTACAGGATTCACGCGCCTCGAATGGGGTGAGCTCAACAAAACAGACGGCAAGATCTACATCACAGAAACAGGAAACGATAAGCCAGGAAGTCGTTATAAGAGCGCACTTGCTGAAGGTTGGACTCTTCCAAAGCACACGTATGATCGTGCCGCCGCCCAAGGCGTTGCCATTGATAGCTCTGCATACTGGGATTATTATGGCCGGGTTCTTGTATTTGACCCAACAGACAACTCTGTGAAGTCATACATCGAAGGCGGACCGTACATCACAGATGCTCAATCTGTTCCCTCGCAATATCCAGACAAGCACCTTTCTAATCCAGACGGTCTTGGCTTCTTGTACGTAAACGGCAAAACGTTTATGGTTATCGAAGAAGACCTCAACGGTGTTAACTGGGGTCGCATGCCAAACACCGGTATGCGTGGCACAAACTGCGAAGCTTGGTTGCTTGATATGTCCAAGCCTGCAACGATTGACAACCTCTATCGCCTCGCTATCTCACCGTACGGTTCCGAAATAACAGGCTTTGCGTCATTTGATGATGGTAACACTGTGCTCATAAACACTCAGCACC
Source organism: Ignavibacteria bacterium (assembly GCA_947495975.1). Taxonomy (GTDB): domain Bacteria; phylum Bacteroidota; class Ignavibacteria; order Kapaibacteriales; family Kapaibacteriaceae; genus UBA10438. Next base: position 133,920 of record CANMBE010000001.1, read on the forward strand.
CAGATAACGTTGCGATCAGCGATGCAGCTTCTAAGAATTCGTTGACGTTTGCCTTATCCGGCCTAAAGCAACTCGTGAGCAGCATTGACAAGGATGATCAAGAACGCCCGCAAGGTACTGTTGGTGTATTTCCAAACCCAACATCATCGCAACTGAATTTCTCTGAAGCAACAGATGCTGCGATGTATGATGCAACTGGAGCTCGTGTTCGTGTTGTTCGCAGTGCAACTACGATAGACATCGCAGACCTCGCCGCGGGAGTTTACTACATCCGCACAGCAAATGGTTCTACACAACAAGTAGTGATACAGCGCTAAACGAGAATACTATTTTCTTCTTGATGAGTGCGGGACTGATGATCTTCTGATCATCGGTCCCGCTTCGTCAGATACACCTCATACAATTCATGCATGCGTTCATTTCTACTAGCCCTGCTAACAGTAAGCACTGTTCCATTTGTTCTTGCTTGGCTTTCGCCGGACGAATATTCGGCACGTCGTACAGCAATTCGAAGCATCATATCAGAACGCACTTCTTTACTCCGTGTACAGGGCGACTCCTTTGATGCTGCATGTATTCGTGCAGATGCCAACACGTCTTCGCTGCGGGCTGCATACGAGAAACTGCGTGCCGCGTACAAGAGCACGGAGCCCCTTCTCGAATATCTAGATCCTGCAACCATCACGCAATCCATCAATGGTGCTCCCTTAAAGCGCCTTGATACAAAGTCCCAATTCGTTGATATTATAGAACCTCAAGGCCTACAGGTTATAGATGAGATTCTATTTAGCGATGACTCGCTTTCGTCAACTGAACGTATCGAGCTTCGATCATTGTCAGCGGCATTACGTACGTCCCTTGTTGCGTTCACAGGATTAACAGATGCTACCCAGTGGTCAGATCGTATGGTTTTTGAAGCAGCCCGCTCAGGGGTGTTGCGAATTACAGCAATGGGCATTACGGGCTTCGACCGTCCGGCGTCGGAACCACAAATCACAGATGATATACCTGCACTTGAGACCATTCGACTCATGTGCGGTGTCTATCGCAACGCACTTGAGTCCACAGGGCACAGAGCTCTTCTTGACCGTGTAGATTTTCTGTTAGACACTGCAAATACTCAGCTTAGAACTCATTCATTTAATGAACTCGATCGTGCAGAGCTGATTCGAACTTCTTTGGATCCGCTGTACGGGGCAATTGCTGACATACAGATCGCACTAGAGATAGAGCTGTCAACAGAGATAGGTCCATCTGAAACGATTGTAAATCCCTCAGCAAGAAGCATGTTCGCAACAGATGTGCTCTACCCGTCTGCAGCAAGTGGCGTTAGCCGTGCTTCAATCACACCTGCGCTCGTGGATCTTGGTCGGACATTGTTCTTTGACCCACTTCTCTCCTCAACGGGTGAACGTGCTTGTGCATCATGCCATGACCCCTCTCATGCATTCACAGATGGTAGAACAACGAGCATGGCTCTTGGCCGAACTGGGTCACTCACCCGCAACGCGCCAACGCTTATCAATGCCGTGCATTCACGTCGGTTCTTTTCTGACTTGCGAGCAATGCGCGTTCGTGATGTAATCTCTCATGTTGTAACTAATGATAAAGAATTCAATTCGTCATTACTTGATATGGTTGGTAGAGTTCGAATGTCGGATGAATATGTAACAAGATTTTCTACAGTCTTCTCTACGCAAGGGGCGCATGCTGTTGACGCTTCAAATATCAGCATAGCGATCTCGGCCTACCTCACCACGCTTGTTTCTTTCAACTCACGATTCGACCGATATCTTCGCGGTGAGAGCGTTTACGTAAGTGCTCCAGAACGAAGGGGCTTTTCACTTTTTATGGGCAGGGCTGCGTGTGCATCATGTCACTTCCCGCCAACCTATGCTGGTTACGTTCCGCCTTCGTTCATTGACAGTGAGTCTGAAGTAATTGGCGTTCCTCGCCGGCCCGATACAGCGAACGCAATCATCGATCCGGATCCAGGAAGAGCTTCTGGCATCGCTCGAGATAATGCGGCAATCTACCGTGGTTCGTTTAAGACACCCACTGTTCGCAACGTGAAGCTCACAGCCCCCTACTTTCATAATGGTGCCTACACCTCTCTTGAACACGTTGTTGACTTTTATGCACGTGGTGGTGGCAGAGGAATTGGGCTTGATCTGCCTTTTCAAACCCTTCCTTTTGATAACCTTCAGCTATCCACACAAGATCGCGGAGATCTGGTTGCATTCATGAATGCATTAACTGACACCGTTGGACTTACTCATCGACCAACAAAATTGCCCGCAGTTTCTTCGCCTTCATTACACGCAAGAACCATTGGCGGTGACTACTGATAGTTCTGCCTAATTTGAGTCATGAACAGAATTGTTGCGCTTATGTGTGCTGGATTTCTTTTGGTGGCCTCAACAAGGGCGTCTGATACAATCCGCATATGCACCTATAACATCCTAAAGTTCTCTCAGTCCAATGAGGATGGGCGCATACCTCAGTTCAAGAAAATTCTCGATAGCATACGTCCACAGGTAATGCTGAATCAGGAAGTTGTAGATAACACAGCGGGACCTCGATTTGTATCTGAGGTTCTTACGTGGGCTCCTTTTGCATCAATTCCATTTGTTGACGGACCGGACACGGAGAGCCTCCTCTTTTATGATCAGACGTATTTCGACTTGGTACATACACGTGTAATCCCTACTGAATTACGCAACATTCTAGAAGTGACTCTTGCGCTAAGACCGCATGATGCAACTCTAGCAGATACTATTGTTTTTTATTCTGTTCATCTCAAGGCCTCTGATGGGTCAGCAGAGGCCGCCCAACGCTTGCGCGAAGTAACAACAATGATCAGCACGATGACTACTCGACCAAACGTTTTGATTTGTGGAGACTTCAATATCTATTCTCCAAACGAACAAGCATATACTGCGCTTACAGGAGCCGGTGCTCTGCGACGATTCGTTGATCCGTTGGGAAATAGCTGGCGGCGAAACGATGCGGAGTTCTCAAAGATCTACACGCAGTGTACTCGCAAATCAAACGTGGCCGGATGTGGTGGCGGCGTTGACGGTGGAGTTGATGATCGGTTCGATGTAATACTTGCAAGCCAACAGCTAAGCTCACGAGTGCTTTCATCAACGTACACATCGTTTGGCAACGATGGCCTACCTCGTCTCAATGAATCAATTGATGAACCACCCAATACTATTGTGAGCGCCGAGATGGCCGCTGCCCTTAAATGTGCTTCAGACCACCTACCGTCATTTGTAGATGTGGTTCTTGGAGACATTCAAGCTTCAGTTGAAGATCACAAAGGTGTGCAGTTAGTGGCGACATGGGATGCCCCATACTTAGGAGTAGAGGGCTTAGAGATTGGGGATGTGTATCACGTGTATTCCTCTTCTGGCAGCCTCATTGCGAGCATGGTTGCGTCATCAAATAGCAAGCGCATCACGCTATCAACATTAGCGAGCGGAGTGTATACCGTAACTGGACCTCGCGCAAGCGTTCGATTTGTTGTTGTGCGTTAGTAGATCGAGGCTTCGACTCCAGCCCGAAACCAACGCGGTGCGATAGGTACAAAGCCCGCTTCAATCATCGTTGTGTTCCAAAGATTGGACGCTTCTGCGATCACACGCAAGAACCCTATGCTTCGCTGAAACCGCACGTCTCCGATGCTCCGCATCACACCGTCGTTATAGCGCTCAACAATTCTCACCGTAAACGTGCACAACACATCAAGCGGCAACGTTACGTCTGCACGAATAATGCTCTGCCAACGTAACTGATCTCGTGTGTATCTCGTGGTTGCAGCTGATGAAGATGAAACATCAGAATAATTTACCGTCCACTGAAGTAAGGTAAGGGGCGAAGCAGCCCACAACTTTGAAACAGGAAGTGTGAGCACAGCCTCAATGCCACGAATGTCTACCGCTTCAATATTATCCGCTACAAAGATCACCCCTGTATCACGTTCAACATAGTCGATCAAGCTGCGGCCGTTGCGCATAAACGCCGAGAGCCGAACGTCTAGTTCGCCGATCATCAATCCACCACCCACCTCACCTGTTAGAGCGTACTCAGGCTTAAGAGCTGCATTTCCAACTGTTGTAGGATCGCGGTAGTACAGCTCGGTATATGTTGGAATTCTATAACTGCGATTGAGTGTCACGAACAGACGATGATCGGCTGACGGACGCCATTGCATATCAAGGCCAAAGCCATAGCCTGGTGTGCGGTCCGAGAATGCCATGATATTATACCCTGCCGTTGCAGAGATGTCATCGGTTAGATTAGCTCTGAGTTCAAAAGATAGCCCACCACGAACACGGTCGTGATCTCCAAGGTTAGAACTCACAATATTATCAATGCCACCCTCGGCACCGAGGGTGAGCGTAGCGATAGAAAATGACGTGGTAGCTAATGCTGTTACAGTTGCTGTATTTGTGGTATGAGTGTTTCGATAGAACGCGGGATCATTCCGTTTGAGGAGAAATTCATCGTTGTTCCTACGATACAGTCCAGTGATTGTGGTTGACCAGTTATCTGAAATTGGTGCCATTACTCTTGCACCTGCAAGCCATGTTGCTGTGCGCTCCCATGCATCTGGAAAGCGTGGCGAATAGAAGAGGCCAGCACCAAACGATTTGTCTACCCATCCACCTAGCCACGAAACTGTTGTTGCGCCCTCTGTGAGGCCACCTGTGACAAGTGCCGACGTCATGTGGAGATCTGTGGACTGCCTGTAGCCGTTGTGCTGAACTCGTTGTGCTGAAACAATATTGTGAACATTATTCGACACGAGTGAGGCTGAGAAGCGGCCTTCTACAAATCCAAAGTCGCCACCAATCACAGAGCCCAATACTGATGACGAAGTTGCTGTTCGCGTAACGATGTTCACAACACCATCCATTGCACCTGGGCCAAACAATCGCGATGCACCCCCTTTGACAATTTCAATTCTATCAATATCTAACGGGGCTAATGGAAGATTTAACTGATGGTGTCCGGTTTGTGGATCTGTAAGGCGCATACCGTTAAGCAGAACTGTTGTTTGCTCGTACGAACCTCCGCGAATGGAAACATCTGACTGTGCACCGTATGGACCACGAGACCGCAGATCCACGCCCGGGACAAATACGAGAGCATCTTGAATGCTTCTAGCAGGCAAACGCATGAGGTCCGCTGACTGCAAGACGTCCACAGTGCGTGCAACGGATGTGAGCTCAAGTGGTATACGAGCAGCAGTCACAATAACTGCCTTACGGATTGAGATGGTGTCCGGACGCGTGGTGTCTGCTGTATAACCCAAACAAAGTGAAACTGATAAAATAGAGAACGCAAAAAGAAGAACTATTCGTTGCATTTATTGTCCTAGCAGCCATGCAAAGATCAAAGGGGCTACGATCGTTGCATCAGACTCAATGATAAACTTTGGTGTATGAATGTCGAGCTTGCCCCATGTGATCTTTTCATTCGGTACAGCACCTGAGTACGAGCCGTAAGAAGTAGTGCTATCGGATATCTGGCAGAAGTACGACCAGAATGGCACGTCGTGCCACTCAAGGTCCTGATACATCATTGGCACAACGCAGATTGGGAAATCACCGGCAATGCCTCCGCCAATCTGGAAGAACCCAACACCTTTACCTGATGAATTTGCACGATACCAATCGGAGAGCCAGATCATATAATCAATGCCACTCTTCATGGTAGTTGACACGAGTTCGCCCTTAATGCAATACGAAGCAAAGATGTTTCCCATCGTTGAGTCTTCCCAACCCGGCACAATGATTGGCAGATTCTTCTCTGCTGCAGCAATCATCCACGAGTTCTTTGGGTCTATCTCATAGTACTGTTCCATCTCTCCACTGAGCAACATTTTGTACATGTATTCATGTGGCAAATAACGTTCGCCATTATCCTGTGCAGTCTTCCACTGCTTAAAGATGTGCTTCTGAATTCTGCGAAAGGCTTCTTCCTCTGGGATACACGTGTCCGTAACACGATTGAAGCCCCCTTCAAGAAGCTCCCACTCATCTTTTGGCGAGAGGTCTCGGTAATTGGGCACTCGCTTGTAGTGCGAATGCGCAACGAGATTCATAATGTCTTCCTCCAGGTTTGCGCCTGTGCACGATATGATCTGAACCTTATCCTGACGGATCATTTCGGCCAAGGATAGCCCCAACTCAGCCGTGCTCATGGCACCGGCGAGTGTAACCATCATTTTACCGCCTTCGGCAAGATGAGTCTCATATCCCTTTGCTGCGTCTACCAGTGCCGCAGCATTGAAATGGAGATAGTGTTTTTCAATGAATTGTGAGATAGGTCCGCGGGTCATGTAGGTCTCCTTTTTGTGCCGTGCAAAAGTAGATATATTGTGGCGATGGATACCTCAACACCGTGGCAACGTGCCGGAAGCATATCTACTTCTTTGCTGGCAATCATTGCCGTTGGCATCGTACTCCATGAGCTGAGTGGCATTCTCATACCTTTTGTGCTTGCTGGATTTCTCTCAATTCTGTTCAAGCCACTTGTGCAGAAACTCAGAGACGTCCGAGTGCCGCTTCCCATTGCCCTGATTCTGGTCCTGATCATTTCTGCGGGCGCGTTATGGTTTGTTTACCTGATCATTGCTCTCGGAGTTGATTCTTTCAATGAAAAGTCTCTGTTCTACAGTTATCAACTAAAAGTTGTGATGGCTGATGTAGAGCGCACGGTTGGATCCTTGCTTACGTCTTTTGGAAGTAAAGCTGCGTTCCGATTTGAAAAGGTGCTCACTCCAGAATCGGCGGCCGCATTTGCTACAGGTCAAGTTTCCACATTGCTTGCAATTGTTAGCGACGGCGTTATGGTGATACTTTACTTGCTCTTCATGTTGGGCAGCAGTGGCGCTTTCCCTAACAAGATACGTTCAGCATTCTCGCAGTTGCGAGGTGGTCAGGTGCTTACGGTCTTTGAATCGCTGAACTCACGGGTGCGGAAGTACCTCGTAATGAAGACGTTATTCAACCTAGCCAATGGGGTGATCACATGGCTTATTCTTAGTGCATTTGGCGTTGATTTTGCGCCATTTTTTGGGTTGTTAACGTTCTTCTTTCACTTCATACCTAACATTGGTTCAATAATCAGCACGGTCATTCCCACGTTTGTTTGTCTCTTACAAACGGGAAACGTAACGTCTGCTGGTGGAGTAGCGTTAACACTTGTTGTGGTTCAGAATTTGATTGGGAATGTTCTTGAGCCAAAGGTGATGGGAGACCGCCTTGAGTTGAGTCCTGTTGTTGTACTCTTTGCCCTCCTTTTTTGGGGATGGATGTGGGGCATTGTTGGTATGATTCTCTCAATCCCAATCATGTCTTTCTGCAAGGCGCTCCTTGAGTCGATTCCGTCTACCCGACCATTTGCAGTGCTCATGGGTAGTGCACCTACTGATCATACTCCTTCTGAAGAAACTATTCAGACGTAACTTTGCTCCATGCGAATTGAAGTACATGATGTGACGGTTGCATACGATGAAATTCCGGCACTCAGCAATGTCTCATTGACGCTGGATGGTAGCGGAGTTGTTATGCTCACTGGACCAACGGGCGCTGGAAAGACTACGCTCCTTAGACTGATGTACGGCGATCTCTTGCCCACGCACGGTTCAGTTGCTATTGACGGAGTATCTACAACTTCCATGCGCCATGCACAGATTCGTGCAATGCGCCGCCGTCAAGGCGTAGTGCAACAGAATTGCAGATTAGTCTCTGACTACAGCGTTTTTGAAAATGTACTCATGCCCTACGCTCTTGCTGGAAAAAGTAAGGTTGATGCAACGCGCTTGTGCCTTGACCTTTTAGCAGATATGAATATTAGTTATGTCCGCCACAAATATCCTCATCAACTGTCAGGGGGCGAGCGCCATCTCGTTGCATTAGCTCGTGCAGTGGCAACTCAACCCGAGATCCTTATTGCCGACGAGCCTACAGGTACGCTTGATGAAAAAACAAGCGCAAGTGTTGCAACAACACTTCGGTCATGCGTAGAACGAGGGATGGGGCTCGTGATATCTACGCACAGCAGCGGATTAGTGTCTGCATTTCCCGATGCTCTCGTTTGTACGATTAATGATGGAGTATTGCTTGTGAACACGCCACAATCCGAGATCCAATCATGACGAGAATAGCAATTGTTGGTTATGGGGCTATGGGTCGCGAACTCGAACGTCTCGCCCCCTCGGTAGGATGTTCCGTGACGCAGATGTTTGATGATGCTGAGCCCCTTACTCATAAGACTTTCGTCGATTTTGATGTTGCAATTGATTTTACACAACCAGACTCCGTTCTGAGAAACGTTGAGCTTTTTTGTGCGTTGCGTTGTCCGTTCGTTATTGGTACCACGGGTTGGTACGATAAACTCTCGGACGTTGAGGCGATGGTAGACGCTGCAGGAATTGGCTGTGTGTGGGGATCGAACTTCAGCATTGGCGTGCAGATGTTCCTTCGCATTGTGCGGACGGCTGCAATCATGGCGCATGATTCGCCCGACTATGACATTATGGTACACGAATGGCATCATCACCGCAAACGTGATAGCCCAAGCGGCACAGCAATTTCTGTTGCTAATGTTATCATCGATGAAATGGAACGAAAGAATCATATCGCGGTAGAAACACAATACGAGCCAATAGACCCGTCAGCGTTACACGTAACGTCAACACGCGGCGGTGAAACTGTTGGCCGGCATATTGTGACGCTCGATAGTGCGTTTGATACAATTGATATCGTACACAACTCAAAAAATCGAAGTGGATTTGCCCATGGCGCGCTTCTAGCTGCTTCGTGGATTGCTGAGCGTAAAGGCTTTTATGAATTCACGAATGTTTTTCCAGAGATCCACGCAAGTACACTGTGATACCTGCAATAGCCGCATTTATCGTTGCAGCAACATTACTCGCCGGACAGAATAACACTGTCCGTTTTGAGCCGCAGGTGCTAAACGTTGTGCGAGACTCCACCGGATTTGTTCAAGCAATGGTGAGCGTGTATAGTGTGACGGGAGACAGCATCCGTATTACGGGCATCAAGGGCTCTTGCGGCTGCGCTACGGCCTCCGTGCAGCGTCCGGCGATGAATGACAGTGTTCCCGGGAAAGTGTACCTCGCAATCAACGCACAACACTTAACCGACTCATTGAACTACATAGACTTTGCTATTACACACACGGGCACGGGCTCGCCAGCTGGATACCGTGTAGTGGTCCGACTTCCGAAAGAATCTCGATGAAATACTGGCTTGTAAAATCTGAACCAAGCGTTTATTCCTGGGCCCAGTTTGTGAAGGACAAGAAGACCCACTGGGACGGCATTCGCAGCTATCAAGCACGCAACAACATGAGAGACATGTCAAAAGGAGATTTGGTAGTCTTTTACCATTCCGTTGATGAGCGCTCTGCCGTTGGTATTGCCGAGGTTGTTACAACGGCGTATCAGGATCCAACCACTGATGAGGAAGCCTGGGTAGTAGTAGACCTAAAACCCGTTCGCCCCCTAAAAAACCCCGTTACGCTAGCTACCATCAAATCCACAAAAGGGTTTGAGAACATAGCACTGGTAAAACAAGGTCGCCTAAGCGTATTGCAGCTCACAAAAGAAGAGTTTGCAACGATTGAGAAGTTGGGCTCATAGGGCAGAGGCCATGCCTCTAGCCTACGAAGCATCACCCTCTGAGTGCCTTCTTCAAAAAGTCAACATCCTGGCGGACCTTCTTGTCCGTATCGATGTAGTTCAGTATCTGTTGGCATGAGTGCAAAACCGTGGTATGGTCCCTACCACCAAAGTGCATACCGATGCTCTTAAGCGATGTTTGAGTGAGTTGCTTAGCGAGATACATACACATTTGGCGTGCGAGTACAACTTCGTGTTTGCGAGTCTTAGCAGAGAGAAGCGCCTGATCAAGTGAGTAGTAGGCAGATACTTCCTTCTTGATATCGTCAATCGTCATCGTACGAGACGATGCAGAGTTGGACACTCCACGTACAACTTCCTTGGCAAGGTCTAGCGTTAGCTCACGATTATCGAGGGAGACCTTTGCTAACAGCGAGATAAGGCAACCTTCGAGCTCCCGAACGCTGGAGGTAACGTGCCGCCCAACATATTCAAGGATATCACCTGGAAGGTCCATTCCCTCTTCCATGCTCTTTTGTTGGAGGATGGCAATTCGCGTTTCTAGGTCAGGGGGCTGGATATCTGTTGTTAGACCCCACTGGAAGCGCGAAATAAGGCGTTCGTCTAAGTCAGCCAGATCTTTTGGTTGTTTGTCACTTGTAAGGATCAACTGCTTGCCTTCTTGATGCAAGGCGTTGAACGTATGGAAGAACATGTCCTGTGTCTTCTCCTTACCACCAAGAAATTGAATATCGTCAACGATCAGTACATCAACTCCACGATAGAAATTTGTGAAGTCAGGAATCTTGTTTGTTTGAATTGCATTGATGTACTCCATCGTGAACTTCTCGGAGTTCGTGTAGAGCACTCGAGCGTTTGGATTGCGTTGAAGGACACGATTGCCAATTGCTTGCACAAGGTGTGTTTTACCAAGACCTGTTGGTCCATAGATAACGAGTGGGTTGAACTTTGTCTTTCCCGGATTATCTGCCACTGCAATGGCAGCAGAGGTTGCGAGTTGATTGTTCTCACCACGAATGAAATTTTCAAACGTGTAACGTGGATTGAAATACGTTGGGTAGTGCGCGGTTGGGCCAGTACGCTGTTGTGACGTTGGTTTAGATTCAGAAAATGGCAAAGATGGCTGGCTAGCCCCACGGAGGCCTGGTAGCTTCACTGTGCGCTTCTCCGGCGTTGTTGCTTCTTCATCAACTACAACTTCAAATTGCAACTTCGACTTTGGACCAAGCACCTTTTGCACCGTCTTCTGAAGAAGAGAGGCATAGTGCTGTTCTATCCATTCATAGAAAAAGTGACTGGGCAACTCAAGTGTGAGTTGTATACCATCCCACTTGATAGGGCGCATCTTTTCGAACCATGTCTTAAAGACTTGATCAGAAACATTATCGCGTATGATACCAAGGCATTGAGACCAGAGTCCTTCTGCATCCGACGCGTCGTTTTGTGCAGTGCTCCGGTTCATTCCCTTTGTGGCTGTGATGATCGTAGACGTAGCAGACATATCTGCTGCAAACAAGTTTAGCGTATCACTCTTTTTCACCCAGCAATCCCTCCACCGCAACGTGCGCTACATGAACACTCTGTTACGGCGGTGTGGCCTGCCCCGTCATCGGCCCCCCAATTGGCCTCAACTATTTGGCACTTCCACACCGACGTCCCTTTTTGTTGGGGTGCAAATTTGATTAGTAGACACCATGTTCCACAAGAGAAATAGTTGGTCGGTGTGAACTTATTTTTCTTGCTTTTCTGCGTTCTGTTCTAAGTGTGTGCAAACATTGGTGGTTTTACGGTTCGGCATGACAATTGCGATCAGTCAACCCCAAATGAAGAGCGCGTCCTGCGTATCTTCGTTCTTCACGGCTTTCAAGACAAACTATGCCAGAAACAGCAGAACCAAACGCAAAGGGTGGACACGAAATGGGCTTTCTCGATCATCTTGAGGAGCTACGGTCTCGTTTGTTCAAAGCAGTGCTGGGCATTCTTATTGGCTGTGTTATCGTGGGCTTCTATGGCGATGAGGTAATGAATATCATTCTCCTGCGCCCAGCGCTTGAGGCACATGTGAAGCTCCAGAACATCGAACCCTTTGGTCAGGCCTTCATCTATTTTAAGGTGATATTTCTTTGCGGGACCATCCTGGCATTCCCGTGGGTGCTGTACCAGGTGTGGTGCTTTGCTGCTCCTGGCCTGTACATGACCGAGCGCAAGTGGGCCGGACGCATTACTGTGATCACATCGCTGTGCTTCCTTGCTGGCGTGGCTTTTGGGTACTTCCTGTTGGTGCCAAACATGATGTCCTATGTGTCGCAGTTTGCTAACCCAAACATTGAGAACAACATCGCAGTTGGAAACTATTTCAGCTTTCTCGTAAACATGCTTCTTGCCTCAGGTTTGATCTTTGAACTGCCCATGATCACGTTTGTTTTGGCACGTGTGGGAGTTCTATCGGCCGAACTCATGTCAAAATACCGACGTCACTCGCTGGTTGTGATCCTTATCCTTGCTGCAGTCATAACACCCTCTCCTGACCCCGTGTCTCAACTCATGGTAGCCGTTCCACTGTGGATCCTGTATGAGATCAGTGTGGTTATTGCCAAGTTCACTAAATCAAAACGTGCTACCGCATGAGCGATACGTCAATTCGTGAAATCAGCGCCTCTGTAACAACTGAGCTAGAGCGCTTTGACGTCTACTTGCGCCAGCAAATGCGCGCTCGCACGGCCCTACTCGATACAGTTATTCGCTACATACTTCGCCAGCGCGGAAAGCGCGTGCGTCCAACGCTTGTGTTTCTTGCAGCAGGCGCCAGCGGGGGTATCACGGACAGATCCTACGTAGGTGCTACGATGGTTGAGCTTCTACACACTGCGACGCTTGTACACGATGACGTGGTGGACCAAGCAGACGAGCGCCGAGGATTAGCATCAATCAATGCTGTATGGAAGAATAAGATTGCAGTGTTGGTAGGAGACTACCTCTTGTCCAAGGGGCTCCTCATTGCGGTACACCATAATGAATTCGACTACCTACGGTTAAGTAGCGAGGCTGTTCGGCGAATGAGTGAAGGTGAATTGCTGCAGATTCAAAAGAGCAGGCAGAAGACTCTCGATGAAGAAACGTACTTCCGCATTATATCTGACAAGACCGCATCACTCATCTCAACCTGTTGTGAGATAGGCGCCATTTCTGCGTCAGGAAATACAGAGATATGTGCTGCCATGGCCCGTTACGGGGAGCTCGTTGGCCTCGCGTTTCAGATCCGCGACGACGTCCTTGATTATACAAGCAGAAGCAGCATTCTTGGCAAGCCCGTTGGTAATGATATCAGGGAAGGCAAGATCACTCTTCCGCTACTGTATGCGTCTCAACTGTCTCCAAAATCTGAGACAAAAGACGCAGTAAAGATCGTGAAGTCTAAGAGCGGAAAACGCAAGGATATAGATGCCGTTCGCATGTTTGTGGAGCAGTATAACGGCGTAAAGCTGGCTCAGGATAAAGCCGTGGAGCTGCAACAACAGGCGATTGCAACAATCGCCTCCTTCCCAGATTCTGTTTATAAGTCTGCTCTTATAGACTTTGCACATTTTGTTGTAACTCGAAACTCATAACCTACTTCTACGGTGAACCCATGAGCATGCTATCGTCCACTTCATTCAGTAACGTTGTTTCTGCCGATGCTCTTCGCGCATACGTTCAGCGCGTCTATGCTTGGATGACCGGGGGACTGCTCCTCACCGGAATCACGGCATTCGGTATCTCTCAGTCCCCAGCTGCACTCGATGCAATATTCGGTACACCACTATATTGGTTAGTACTCTTAGCGCCCCTTGGTATGGTCTTGTTCTTATCAGCCCGTATCGATACGATGAAGCCAAGTACTGCTGCTGGTACGTTCATCGCCTACGCGCTTATGAATGGCATTTCGTTTAGTGTGCTATTTGTTATCTACGAGCTTGGAAGCATCTTTCAAGTTTTTGTGATTGCCGCCGGGATGTTTGCCTCTGCTGCTGCCTACGGATATTTCACAAAGCGCGATCTACGAAGTTTTGGGTCGTTCCTTTTTATGGGCGTCATTGGCGTGATCATTGCCTCTGTTGTAAATATCTTTCTTCAGAGTTCAGTATTAGAATTTGCCGTTAGTCTCATCGGTGTTGGAGTCTTTACGGGGCTTACTGCATATGACATGAACCGCATGAAAGATCAAGCCATCGTGATGTATGCTGGTGAAGGTCTTGCACAAAAGCGAGCAATCATCGGTGCACTGTCCCTTTATCTGAACTTTGTGAACCTCTTGCTTTTCCTTCTGCGTTTGCTTGGGAACCGTAAGTAGGACATGACAAAACGTCCCGCACCATCCTTTGCAGTAACCGCAGCCTCGATGCTCCAAAAGCAAGAAGCTGTGGATGCTGCCCGGTTGTGCGCAAGTGGACTTGAGTTCTACCCAGACTACATTGCAGGCTACCTTCTGCTTGCAAAGGCCTATGCAGCATTACATCAAGGAGATGATGCTCGGCTTATTCTTGACGAAGCACAGCGCCGCTTTCCGCGGCATAATGTGCCGAAATATGTAGAACCAGTTATCACAGTTGAGTCTGGCTCTCCTATCGAGACTCCAGAGATTTCTACGCCTATTTTACCAAGAGACGTAGTAAAGAGCGTCCCTCAAAGTGCTCCACAAAGCGTGTTGCGCATTATCGATACAGCGCCACTTTCAAAAGACCAACGCATCATTCGCAGCACTAGCGTACGCTTGATACCAGGACTTGAATACACGTCATTACGTTTTGAAGGAATGCGCCAACGCGGACGTCGAGAAATCGCGCACTTGAGCGATCCACCTGCATTTCGTGAATTCCACACGATGCGCAGAACAATACGTCCAGCTGAAACACACGCCGAGCCAAAACGCTCCGTTTCATTAGAAGAGTTAGCAACGCGGCTTGAGAAGGCACGTATGCCAAGGCAGATGGAAGCACTACAGCCAAACATTCCTTCTCCTCACGTGAGTGGCGGACCTACTGTAGTTACTGAAACCATTGCCCGCATCTACATGCAGCAGGGTTCGTACGATAGAGCCATTGAAGCATTCCGTGTGCTTCAAAAGTCAAAGCCGCAACAACACACACACTTTGAGCAGCTCATTGCCGAATGTGAAAAGGCACGCACCTCATAGATGGTCCTCTTCTGGTACATCTTGCGCACCCATGTAGCCCCGTTCCTTTTTGGTACTTCAGTTATCATGGCGCTTTTTCTGTTACAGTACATCATGCGATGGGTAGATCAGCTTTCTAGTAAGGGGCTTGATGTTGCAACCATAGCTGAGTTCATGATTCTTAATCTGTCGTGGATCGTGGTGCTGGCTATTCCCATTGGCGTACTCTTTAGCACACTTATGGCGTTTGGTGCGATGTCTGCGGCACATGAGATTACCGTGATGAAGGCAAGCGGTATGGGGCTCTTCAGAATGATGACACCTGTCATGATTGTAGGCACATTGCTATGGGCGCTTTCGTTTTGGTACACGGACAAGGTGCTTCCCGATACGAATCTGCAGCTTAGCGGAATGATGCGAGACATCACGCGCACAAAGCCAACATTTGCTCTTGAGTCTGGACAGTTCACTACGCATATAGAAGGGTTCACAATCCTTGCGCGCAACGTAGACTCAATGGGTGTTATGACGGGTGTTACGATATATGATGCTTCCAACAATGATCAAAAAACGGTTGTGTCTGCCGATACCGGACGCATGGCTTTCTCGCCATCGCTCACACGACTTATCGTACATCTTTTTCATGGTGAGATACATCAGTCGTCCGTTCGCGACCCAAATGACTATCGAGTTATTACATTCGATCGCCATCAAATGGCAATGCAAGCAGATAGATTCTTTTACGAAGAATCTGATGTTTCGGGTTCGTCTCGCAGTGATAGAGAGATGAACATAACAGACATGCAGGTGATGGTCAACAGAGCCCGTTCTGAAGAGACTCGCGCTACATATGAGTTTGATTCAGTCTTGAGTAGCCACGTTGCATATCTTTTTACGCCTAAAACAGTTTCTACATTTGTACCCACAAAGCGAGAAGCTTTGGATAGGGCCACCACAACACTAATAGGAGTGCGATCCACTCTTGAAGGTCAAGCCTTTCGTCGCAATGCTGAGCATGAGATTGCCAATAAATATTTAGTTGAGATCTATAAGAAATACGCGATTCCCTTTGCCTGTGTGATCTTCGTACTTGTTGGGTGCCCTCTTGGCGTGCTCACCAAGGGAGGAAACTTTGGCATAAGCGCCATGCTGTCTCTTGGCTTCTATATTCTGTATTGGGTTACGCTTATTGGTGGCGAGAAGCTCGCAGATCGAAACATTCTCAGCCCAGAAATTGCAATGTGGGCGGGCAATATTCTCATCGGCGTTATCGGCATTGTTGTTGCATTTAAAGTCAACTACGAAACAACACCGATCAAGGGGCTAATGTTGTGGGCTCGCCGCCGATTTCAGAAGCAGTGATGTTACCAAACAAATCGTTCTAGCGCCCTACTAGCGCGCGCAAAGGCCTCGTCTACAGTAACACCGGTTGCAGTAAGATGACCCATCTTGCGGCCCAAACGAACATCCTTCTTGCCATAGAGATGTAGCGCAACATCATCGATCTTCAACATCTCTATGACGCTATCGGGAATCCCGTTGCCAGTGCGCTCTCCGAGCAGGTTAATCATACATGCAGCTGGCACTCGCATTGATGCACTACCGAGTGGCAAATTCAAAACAGCACGAACGCAATTTTCATATTGCGATGTATGGCATGCCTCAATGGTATAGTGGCCGCTGTTATGAGGGCGTGGTGCGATCTCATTGAACAAGATTTCATTGGATGACGTTAGAAACATTTCAATGCCAAACACTCCAACACCGTTGATTGTTTCTACGCACAACAATGCAATCTCCTGGGCACGTTTTAACAAGTGCTCTTCTATGGGTGCAGGTGCAAGCACCGTAACGCAGATATGCCCTTGCTGTATTGTCTGCACACATGGATACACGGCAGTCTCTCCGCGCTTATTGCGGGCTACTATAACTGCGAGTTCTTTGGTAAAGGTCACAAATGATTCTGCAAGTAATGGACGGGGCTCTTCCCCCTCCATAAATCTGCGCCACACCATGTCAATCTCAGTGTCTCGCTTTATCGTTGCGTTTCCGTAGCCATCATATCCGAATCGACGGGTCTTGGCAACAAACGGATAACCATGAGCAATGCCAAAGTCAACAAGATCCTGCTTGGTATGTATCTCTGCGAAGGCTGGTGTTGGAATCCCTACCGCTGAGAACGTTTGCTTCTGCGTGAATTTGTCCTGCACAAGCCGCATGGTGTCTGGCGAAGGAAAAACAAGCCGCCGCTCAGCTATATAGTCTAGGATGGCTGGGTCAATAAACTCATTCTCAAGTGTAACAACATCGGACGCAGCAATAAATTTGTCTAGCTCTTCAACATCTCTCCACCCAGCAGAAAATTCATGCTTGGTCATTACACCAGCCGGAGAATTCTCGCCATGCTCGATCACCGCAACACGGAGCCCCATACGATATGCAGCCTGGGCGGTCATCTTAGCAAGTTGACCACCACCAAGGAGACCAAGTGTGAAGGGTTCAGCAGGAGTGTAGATTGAAGGAAGCACGGAGTTCAGTAGTTAGTTGGAGAGATACAGAGATGCCGGACAACCGAAGGCCAACGTGGCGCATCATCCTCGTATTGCCACACAGTATAGAACTCAGAAAGCAAACGGAACATTGGATGGTCCTATTGTAAAGATTATGAGTTGTTTGGTTCTTCGATAACAACTACTGCAAGGCCGATGCTGGCCGTGTGAGACAGTGTTACATGTATTACGTGATTGCTCCATCGCTCAGCCATTGCACCAAAGAGTTCGATGACGGGTTCACCAGAGGGTAAATTCTTAACACCAACGAGCTTAAATGCCATGCCCTCGCGCATGCCCAACTTAATAGCCTTGGAGAAGGCTTCTTTTGCTGCAAAGCGTGCGGCGTAGTGCAAAAACCGCGTGTCACCAAAATGATCACAGTATGCGATCTCAGTCTCTGTAAACACACGTTTCAAGAAACGTTCTCCGTACTCATCAAACGAATGTTGGATGCGTGGTACATCGATGATATCTGTTCCGATTCCGTGCAACATAAAAGAGAGGCTAGAGCAAAGTGAACATGACTACTTGTTATTGATTCATGAGGCTGTCTTCGAGCAAGAGGTATGCTTTGATGAGTTCATCCAGATCTCCATCCATCACAGATTGTACATCAGTAATCTTAGTTTCTGTGCGGTGGTCATTCACCATCGTGTATGGCTGAAAGACATAGCTACGAATTTGGGAGCCCCATTCAATTCTCTTCTTCGTACCTTCAATGGCGGCCTTGGCAGCATCTTCTTCTTCGCGACGTTTTTGGTAGAGCCGGCTCTTGAGCATCTTCATCGCGTGTTCGCGGTTAAGTAGCTGCGAGCGTTCCTTTTGGCACGCTACAACGATACCTGAGGGAAGGTGGCGCAGACGTACGGCTGTTTCTACCTTGTTCACATTTTGTCCGCCTTTGCCGCCTGAGCGAAAGGTGTCCATCTCAACATCTGCTGGGTTTACCTCTATCTCCACCTCATCGTCCACTTCGGGGTAAACAAAGACGGAGGAGAATGACGTGTGTCTACGAGCATTGGAATCGTACGGGCTTATGCGCACCAGACGGTGCACGCCGTTTTCTGCCTTAAGGTAGCCGTAGGCAAATCGGCCCTTGATTTCTAATGTAGCACTCTTGATTCCGGCAGCTTCACCTGCTTGTTCGTCTGCAAGGTATACTTCGTAGCCGTGCTTCTCAGCCCAGCGCGTATACATACGAAGCAGCATCTCAGCCCAATCTTGAGCTTCTGTTCCTCCAGCGCCGGCATTGATCATGAGCATAGCATTACGGTCATCGTCTGGACCTGCAAGGATCTTGCGCAACTCTAGCTCGTCAACAGCTTTTTGACTCCTATCAAGCTCTGCCACGATGTCTGCGTCCATCGTTTCGTCCTTTGCCTCTTCGGCAAGTTCGATAAGGGCTTCCACGTCGCTAACAGATACTTGTGCAGCCTCCCACGTTGCCACCCAGTCCTTAAGACCTGAGGTTTCCTGCATGGATTTTTGTGCTTTTTGAGCGTCGTCCCAGAAATCAGGTGCCTGGGAATACATTTCTCGTTCAGCTATTTCATCAAGCTTACGATCGATGTCAAAGGAACCTCCGAAGTTGGTCTACGCGGTCGCGGAGTTCAGAGATGCGGTGTTTCTGTGGTTCGAACATGGGCAAAGATACGCTTCACAGCAACGGGCTACTAATCGTGATTGCCCATCCGAAGGTGCCCCTTGGCGAGAGGGGGCCAACGGGCCACAGTGCATCGAAGCGGAGGAAGAAGAGGTCGCTGATGAATGTTGGGATTCTACCAATTGCAAAGCCCGCTTCCATGTAAATGCCGGGTGTTGAATCAAAGATGAGTCCTGCCACAACTGGCTGTGCTCTCTGCGTGATGTTCATTGCTGCGAATCGACCGATGAAATCTATACCTCTTCCAGAGGAAAAGGTTGGCAGCCCAACAAGGCGCCACAACATGTCCGAGAAATTGTGCTCAGATACAACGGACAGATATTCGGTTCCTGCAAAATTGTTGATGCCCACGGTGGAGAAATCACGCGTGGATCCAAGGAATGGGAATCTGCGGGCAACGTTGAATCGCCCTTGTACGGGAGTTTGGGTTGATTGTATGCCCGCAGAGAGAGTAACGTCTAGCCCCATTGGCACATAACCAGTCGTAAATGTGGGAATGCGCCCATCTATGGCTATATCTAAACTCAGAAACTGCCGGTTGCTTTGCGTCTCTCGTCCAGCCAGCGCATTCACACGCATGGTAACGGGAGAAGTTTTTCCCATAACCGATTCAATAAGTCCGGGCTCAAAGAATGTGCCCGATAGTTGGAGCACTTGATAGTCGCCTGCATCGGCACGAATAGTAACACGGTTTACAGTCTCAATGAGTGGCATGTTTATATGGCGCGTCCACGATCCACTGAGGGCAAGTCTCACGTCCTTGGTCTTGATAGTGGCGCCAGCTTCAAAACCATCACGACGGAAAAAATCAAAGTTGTCTCTGAAGAAGAGATTTGAAAGGTTGAGAAAACCAAGACGTTTTATGATGGTCTTAGATTCTTGCACTGTTGCAATGGCAGACATCACACCACCGAATAGTGTAAGCTGAAGCGAATTATTCTTGATGATTGATATGGCTAACTCAGCGCTTCCAACCTTGGTACCCTTTTCTCCAAATGCCACACTCGATGTAAGTGTTACGGGGCTTAGGGCAGCCTTGATTGTTCCGCCATAGAGCATTCCAGTAATTGATGAACGATTCAACAGTGGGTTTAACCCAATGCTGAGGTTACCAATTTGAGGCAAGTTTATGATTGAGCCACCCCCACCAGTGGAGCTTTCACGATCCGCGTTTGCCCTTCTCGCTGAATCTTTCTCTCGCCCGCCCCCTGCAGCAATTGCACTGTCTTGACGGTGGTACAGCAAACTGTCTTCAGCAGACTGTTCAGAAAATGAGTGTTCATTCCAAAATTCGGGGCGGAAAGAATCCGCGCCGGGGTCTACCGTAACGGCACTGTTCTGTTTTTCAATACGCACGGTTGCCCCACCAGAGTCTGCCTCTGCGGTTGGCGGAGCAATTTCAGGGGCAATAAATAGTGAATCGTCAATCGGCGTGTTTACAGCAATATCTGTTACGTACGTCTGTGCTGCCACATCTGCTGTGATCTCTAGCAGGCCCGTTATAATGCGAACCTTCACACCAGCAGTCACATTCTGATATGATGGGGCCCACACGGAGTCATTTACTTTTTCGTACCGTTGTTCATACGTAAGATCCTTTAGGAATGGGAATGCAGTCTCGTCAGTTGGCGAGAAACTAGCTGCAATCACTTGATACGTGCCCTCAACAATGGTAAGTGTGCCCTCAAAGCCGGGGAACACCCTCGCCTTGGGTGCAAAAGCAAGCTCGTATACCATTTGACCTCCGAGCGGCTTCTTCCACAACAATCGGTATTCATATTCATCCAGGGCGTCTGCGCCAAGGGGCGTTATCATCGTTGTCTTGAGAATCGTCAATTCATCCTGTGTGAAGTCAAAGAAGTCATCAAAGACAGCGAGGTTGCTTTGCGCACCTACGTTTGCTGTCTGCCTTCGCTGCGTTATACGGAGATGTTTTTTAGGGTCCGGACTCCGTCTGTCATAGACCTTGGAAAACGTTTCTGTGATGGATTCCTTTGGGCCATCGCCTTGGCTACCCAGGCCGCCCATGTCAATCTTGTATTTCATCTTGGAGTACAGCGTGCTCACGATGGACGAAATGCGTGTAGCATTCTCTTTCTTGCGTTCAATTGACCGACGAATGATTTCTTCAGGGGTGATGTCCCCCAATACCCTTACGCCAGCAAGAGCGATGCTTGATGCTGGTAGCGCAATCGTCATTGCATCTTGCCGCTGATCCACCGCTATCAACCGTTCATGGTACCCAACGCTTCTTACCCGAAGTAGCTTTGCCAATCCAGGAATCGGCAACCTGAAACGGCCGCCTGAGCGCGTGTATGTGCCAGAAGTAGTACCCTCAATTCGTATCGAAGCACCGGAGATGGGCTCATGCGTAGCACTGTCTATAACCGTGCCGGTGAGCACCATTTTTGGTGGCTGTTGAGCAGCAGATGCCATTGCGAGCAAGAGCAAAACAGACAGATATAGAGGGTGCTTCATGGTCTGAAGTTTATAGAACGAGTCATGGTTTTTGTACAATGATAGGGGGTCAATCAACGAGGCGATTATTACGTGTGTATTACGTATGTTACCGTAACCCTTTAAGCAGCAAACAAAGAGGGTAATTTATTCATATCCATTAGGGGAATGTAGTATGAAGCGACTCGTAACTTTGGCAGCCATTGCGCTGCTTGCATGTTCAGTATCATTTGCGCAAGGAGAATCCACGGTGCGCCGCACAGCTGGCTCTAACGCACTGCTCTTTACGCTTAACGGACTCGCCGACCTTAGCGGGGGTGATTTCATGGGAGGAATGGGATTTAATCACTTCTTGTCAAATGACGTTGCACTTCGTGCAGGTGTAGGTTTTGGCATGGCAAGCCTAACATCAGGAACAGGCACGGCGGAAGACAAGGCGTCTACAACTACAATCAATGTTGCACCTGGTATTCGCTTTAACCTCGCGAATAACAGCAACGTTGCGATGTACGTTGGCGGTCAGGTAATGTTTGGCATGTCATCTACGTCCAACACTCTTGGTGGCGCTAATGACGGTAGCACATCATCAACAAGTATTGGAGTTGGTGCGTTTGCTGGTGCTGAGTGGTTCCCATGGAACAACGTATCTCTTGGCCTAGAGTATGGCCTTGGACTTACAACTTCGAGCAGCTCTGATAAGGATGCTGCAGGCGTTGAAACAGCTGGTCCAACATTCACCTCTATCGACCTTGGAATCACCAATGTACAGTTCACACTTGCACTCTACTTCAATTAAGAAGTAGATAAAGGGTTAAACCTTTTTGTACAGGAAACATCTTGGGTGCCATCTTTGGATGGCACCCTTTTTTTTAGGATACAGAGAATGACTCTTCGCATGAGACTATTTGTCATTGCACTATGTGCTGCAACCTCACTTTCATACGCACAGACGCCTACGTGGTCTGCAGATGTTGCATCAATCGTGTATTCAAAGTGCACACCGTGCCATCGTACTGGGGAAATCGCCCCTTTTACGTTTGAGTCATACGAGGATGTTGCCAATAGGGCCGGCTCTGTCAAATACGCTGTAGAGACGCGCACGATGCCACCATGGCCGCCTACGGCTGGCCATGGGACCTTTATGGGCAATAGATCACTATCTAACGTTGAGATCGCCAAGATTTCTGCATGGGTAGATGCCGGTGCGCCCTCAGGAGACCTAACACAAGCCCCAAAGCCCCCTACCTTCCCGAGTGGATCACAACTTGGCACACCGGATCTGGTACTTGAGATGCCCCAAACGTGGCAGGTGCAAGGAAACAACAAGGATGTCTATCGGTACTTTGTGCTCCCCACAAACATTCCAGCCGATACGTACATCTCTGCAATTGAATTCCGTCCAGGAAACACAAAAGTGGTGCACCATGTCCTGTACTACCTCGATACGAGTGGAACTGGGCGCGCAAGGGATTTAGCCGACCCGCTTCCTGGTTATGCAGGCTTTGGCGACCCAGGATTTACATCGGCCGCATCGTTTCTTGGTTGGGTACCAGGCGCCCAACAACGCTTCTTTCCTCCAGAAATTGGCGTGCGTTTCTATAAGGGCTCCGATCTCGTGATTCAAGTACACTACGCCCCTTCAGAAACTGATCAAACAGATCTCTCACATGTAAACATCTTCTTCCATAAGAATCCTGTTTCAAGGCTGGTGCAAGAGTTCTCGCTCAATCCAACAAACCTCATCGCGGGACAGTCGTTTGTCATCAATGCGAATACATCAAGAACTTTCACAACAAAGTACACTGTCCCGATCGATATAAGCCTCATCGGCGTTGCACCACACATGCACTTGTTAGGCATAAACGCCCGCGCTTATGCAGTAACATCTAAGGGCGATACGATCAACCTCATAAAGATCGATGATTGGGAGTTTCACTGGCAAGGGGGCTATGCATATCGCAACCCTGTGAAAATTCCGCGCGGCTCAACGTTGTTCTATACAGCCGAATACGATAACACAGTAAACAATCCCGAGAACCCAAACTCCCCGCCAAAAACCGTTCGCTGGGGAGAGAGTACCACGGATGAAATGTTGCTCTGCTATTTTCACTGGGTTGCGTACCTAGCGGGAGACGAGACGTTGAACATGGAGAACACACCAATAACATCTGTGGCTGATGGTGCGCACAACGAAATACGTCGAATAACTGTCTACCCGTCTCCAACGCGGAGTGATCGGTCGCAGGTTGCCATTGAGTCTGCCACGGCTAGGGCTGTGCGGCTTACGATTGTAGACATTGCTGGACGCACGGTGTATAACAGCGATCAACAGCACCAACTTGTGAGCGGCCTAAACATTTTACCGCTCAATACTCACGGCCTTGCTTCTGGTCAATACTTCGTTCGTATTGAGAGCAAGGAAGAATCAACTACAGTTGCATTTAGCGTTGCTCGATGATCTCGTTGCTTTAGCGTTCGCCAAATATTGCAGTACCAACTCGCACCATTGTTGAGCCCTCTGCAACTGCCCATTCTAGATCATCGGACATTCCCATAGACAACTCTGATGTTGTATCATGAGATGCGTCAAAGGCGTCTCGTATGACGCGCAGTTTTTCAAAGCCCGATCGAACTACACGTTCGTCCTGGCTAAGCGCGCCAATCGTCATAAAGCCTACAATGCGCAGTGGAGGCATGGTCAATATCTTTTCGATAAGGGGCTCAACGCCATCAAGTGCAACGCCGTTCTTTGTTGCCTCATTAGACACGTTTACTTCCACCATAACGTTGATAGATAGACTTTTTCTGGTGCATTCAGTGTGGAGTGCATCAATAAGCGACGGTCTATCAACAGACTGAACACACGTAACTCTGCCTACAACGTCTCGAACTTTGTTCGTCTGTAAATGGCCAATGAACTGCCATTCAATAGGCAGTTCTATCAATGCTTCACACTTGGGTACAAGCTCTTGTACGCGGTTTTCACCAAACAACGTTTCTCCAAGGGCAGCCATTGAACGAAGAGCCTCCGCGGTCTGCTTCTTCGTTGCCAGCAGAAGTCGGATGTCTTGAGGATTGCGGCTAACATTCATCGCAGCAACATGCATACGTTCATGAATATTGCGAAGCCGTGCTTCAGGAGTTGGCATTGAGTACTATTCTATGAGACGTTATCAATGTTTTATAATCAACTGAGTTGATGACGCATAAAGAGTGTTGTTCGTTGTAACAGCATAGATACCACTTGCCAGATCAGCAACATTGATTGTTGCGCAGTCTGTCACAAATGCTACGCGCACCAAACGACCGTTTGCATCATGTATTGATATCTCTGTCCTATGCCCCTCTGCCTTAGTGCCTGAGCCCCTCTTTCCCATGCAGACCGTTACAATATCACTGACAGGATTAGGCTCCACGTGGAGTGTGGTGGTAGCCGAAGGTGCTACGTCGTCTAGACTTGCAAGAAGCCCAGTTACAAAAGACTGTCGGGCAGAGAACACACCCATAGCATCAGAATTCTCAGAGCGTGCGCGCCAAAAATAACGCCGGTTGTTTTCGAGACCTCGCACAAGGATACTTGTATCCACAATGCCACTCTGCTTTGAAATGATTGGATTGAAGGCTGCGCTTGTAGACAGCTCAATACCATACGTTTGCGCTTCTGGTACACGTTGCCACGTAAGGATAGCCTGTAGGATTCCGGTTGCGCTTGCAAGTGGCAACAGAAGTTTTGGAGAACGCACTGCGGTGTAAAAGGACCATGTATCAGAGGGAGTGCCACCACCGCCACCACTAAATGCTTCAACGTTCCATGAATAACGCACCGGACCTTGACGAAGCTCCGAGACTCGAAATGACTCTGTACGAATTCCTGTGAATGTTTGCTTGGTTGCAAGATCGTCAGTTTCCCAAAGCGTCAACGAATAGCTCATGGCGCTTACTACTGGCTCCCACGTCAAAACAGTGTCAATCAATATCCCCTTACGGCCATCAACAGGCGAAACGAGTAGCGGAATACGAGGCCGTGGAGGTAGAGTTACTATGCCACCAGAAATTACTCCTCGCCCATGTGTAGCAACAACAATGTCTCCTCTTGAACGGCGGTCAAACAACATATCACATGGAACATTTCCAATGAGCTCTGTTGCTGTTTGTGTCCACACAGTAGACATACCATTTGTGTTTGGTGTGAAGTACAGTCCAGTAGATGTTGCCACAATGAGCACAGATGGATTCGATGCGCCATAGTTGAGCGACTCAATCCAATGAACTGCAGGACCACTTCCTTCACCAGAAACTTGGTCCTCTAGATTCCCCGAAATCGCAACCCACGATGTGCCTTTGTCATACGATTCCCACACACTCACAACGCCATAGTTAGAGAAACAACACAACACGTGATTTGCGTTGCCTTTGTCAACGGTAATGTTGTTTACATACGCACCACGAGTCATAGATGGCGAGGTGATTTCAATTGGTGTTGGCAAAGCGCTCAATGCATCATCGATACGAAAGATCCTACCACTTGTGGTTCCGTAATAGACAACGTGTTGAAGTCCAGCGCTTGGGTTTCCTGGAGAACACAATGCAGAGATTACCTCACTCTTCAGACGTGTAGTTGGTAGGCTATCCCAATTAACTGTAGTGGAATCATTTTTACCTGCAGGAATGTCTCGTAGATCTCGGTTTCTCCAAAGTATTGGTCCTGCGGCCAAGTAACACACTTGCTCTTCATTTGGGTGTAGAATGTATGGATTGATAAAGAGGTAGTTATTTCCTGCGCCAGCAGGATCAATTCTAGAACGGTCAACTTCATTGCCAGCAGCATCTCTTCTGATGCGAAACATTCTGCCTTGTTGTGACGAGTAATATTCTGTTCTACCACTGTCTGCAAAGTAGCAGTAGGCGCCATCTCCGCCTCCAAGTCTGCGCCAAAAAGCAGTAAATGATGTGCTATCGGTTGCCCACGTTGCGTTGTCTTGCATTCCGCCTAGTATTCTGTCTGCACCTGTGGTGAGATCTGCTGCTACTGTATAAAACTGCGTTGTGAGATAACCGCGGTTGAGATCTGTCCACGTTACTTCAGTGGCACGAACATCTTCTGTACGCTGAATGCCACCGTCGTTCATACTTACAAGTACATTGGGCTTTGTGGGATGAAAGACAACATCATGCTGGTCAGGATGATGATTTGGATACAAAGAATACCCATCCCAAAATGGGTCTGGCTTCCAATACCCACCAATCCATGCGTTGGTATTCGTTGTTGAGAATCCATCTGTTGATCGGTAGAGGTTTGTTCCGCCAATCACTACTAGATTAGAATCGAATGGTGAAACACGAAGGAGAAGATCGTAGCCGCCTTGAGAATAGAAGTCTCCGCGTTTTTCATCTGTTAACGGAATATTTGCTGTACGGTCATCCCATTGTCCACCAACACCTGTGCCATCGCCACTCACATATGTGTACTTGAAAAGGCTGTGCCATTCGTAACGAAGTTCGCCTCGGTATAACGTTGAACCTTTAGCTCCAACACCAGGTGTCTCGGCCAGCATAAAAATTTGGTCAGGATGTTGTGGTACGGAAGCAAGTATAATTCGACCTGTTTGATTGTCTATTCCAGCGGGCGTGATCTTGGTCCACTTCACTCCATCTGTTGAACGATACACACCCCATCGCGATGAAATGCTACCAAGACTACCGGTAAAAGCACTGAAGGCTGAATACATCGTGCCGTTGGGTGTGATAACGATATCACTGAATAGTGCATTGCTTCCCGCTACGCTCGTCCACGTTGTACCACCATTTGTGGAGCGGTATAAGCCCGACCTTGATGTTGCAGCATACACCTCGTCACTATCACGCAGTGGATGAGTTACGATGCGCCACGTGTAGGCGAACTGATTTGTTGCAGGCGTAACAATGCTTGCTGTGGAGGGCAATACAGACCATGAATTTCCGTTATCGATTGACTTCCAAATGCCGTTGCCGGATATCTGCGCGGAGTTGCCATACACTTCTCCTGTTCCATAATACCATGTGTTGCCGCGCCCCGTGCGTCTGTCCTGCGCAAGAGTTGTAATGCTATGAAGTTGATCAGGCTTTGTTGTTAATACCCATGAAGCCCCATCATCATTTGACTTCCACATCCCCCCTGATACCGAGCTAGAAAGGATCGTTTCAACATTGTTTACATCGAATGATGCGGCGCGTGTTCGTCCGCCAACATTCCATGGCCCACGATGTTTCCATTGGCCAAGATCTTGTACGAACTCTCCCTCATCTTTTTGAGAGTATGCTCCGGGCATTGTGTGTGCAAATGCAAGCTCTCGGGCTCTGATGTTCTCTGGCAGTCTTCCTGTTGCTGGGTTGCGATGCCGCAGGAGTTCAAATTCTTTTCTTCCTTGAATCGTTTGCGCATCACCAGATCCACTTGTAGAGCATGACGCAAGTGCAATAGATACAAGAGCTACTACTATGACAAGAGGGCTTTGTGGATTCATTGTTTGAGGATTCCAAGAAGAGTGCGAAGCGTTGACGTACCAAAAATGCGCGTAACGAATAGTAGGAACAGATAGACTGGCAATGCTGCTAAGCATGCCGCAAGCTGTATGGTAGGATCATTGGGCATCATTTTCACAGCGCCATACACAACAGCTGTGATCGTGATTGTTGCACCAACACGCAAAAGATCGTACGGCACTGGATACACACGCAATAGCGAAACGTACAGTATGGCAGCACCAGCAACATATGCCGCAACCTTTGCCCATGCAGCACCCATTATTCCGTAGTGCGGAACAAGAAGCCACGTGGCTGCAACACTCACAATGGCTGCAATACCGGTGGCGAGTGGAAAGAATGACGTTCGTTTTTCAATGTGAAAACCGGCAGCAAGATTAATGAAGACGCCATTAAAGAAGTATGCAAACAACACCACGGGAATAATGTCGAGTCCAGACCAATAGAGTGGGTTGATAAACCTCCCGCCTATGAAGGGCATTTGCACGAGATACGGCATAAAGAGAGTTGTAACTAAGAACACCGCTCCGCAGACAATTGTAAAGAGTGTAAAAACACGTGCAAAGAGTTGCCGCGCTTCTGGATCATTCCGATGACCTAAATAGAATGGCTTCCACGCATATTCAAAGACCTGCACAAACATCATCATGGGTATCGCAAGGCGAAAGTTTGTTTGATACATTCCAACCATCGTACTACTTGTAAGCATGAGCAATATTGGGCGATCAGCTACTTGCACCATCATTGCTGAAAAGCTCGAAGGCAAGGTTGGGATGCCAAACCGAAGCATTTCGCGAAGGAGTTTCATTGATGCAGAAACATCATTCATCACAGAGCGGAAAACATCAGCAAGGGAAGGAATGAAAAAGAATAACGTAGCGGCACTACCAATTAATCCTGCAAAGAGTGCCCCTTCAATTCTCATTCCCATACCAACAACAAACACGAGATTCAAAACCACTGTTACCGCCACCGAAACAAAACGAAGAATCGCAAATGTGCGAGGTTGCTTCTGCATCCGCAATCGCGCAAATGGAATCAGAACAAGCACATCAAGCAGTGGCACAAAAGCTGCAATTGCCACGTACGATGCACCGTTTCCCTTAAGCTGTAAGAACCATGACGTGGAGATCGGACCGGCAAAGAGTATCGTGAGCGCTGTGATAACAACACCAATAGCCGCAACAGAAACAACAGACACTGAGAAAACACGTTGATTGGAAACATCATCGCCCTGTTCCCAAAAGCGCATAAAGGCGGGTTCTAGTCCAAATGAATACACCACGTTAACAAACGCAATCATCACATAGATGGACGTTACATCGCCGATTTCAGACGCTGAAAGGTAATTCGTATAGAGTGGCGTTAGCAGAAACGTTAAAAAACGCGCCACCACGGATGAAATACCATAGACAATTGTATCTGAGGCTAGGGATCGGATCTTCGACTGCATGAGCTATTCGTTGGTGCGCGCCCCCGATGGGGCGTAGATTTGCTTGTCCACAAACATAGGCAGTGTATCATGCTCTCACTCCGTCCTCAAAGCTTTGTAGCGTTCACAATGTGCCTGATTGGCTCCATCGCCCTCTATGGGCAGCAGCCGATTACTCTTGAGGGGCAGCGAATCTTTAATCACATACAGTTTCTTGCCTCTGATGAGTGCAAGGGCAGGGCGCCCGCCTCAGAAGGCATCGATAAGGCCGCTGAATACATTATGAAGCAATTCGCGGCAGGGAAGGTGCAGCCCGCTGGGCTCAATGATTACTCTGATACCTTTAGGCTTACAACTGGCGTAAAGTTGGGCCCAGTTAACTCCGTTTCTTTTGACGTTATCATCGAAAAGCCTGGTGTGCCCCGTGAGCAGATCAGACCTACCAAGATCGGCTGGAAACTAGGCGTTGACTTTCAGCCATGGGGATTTAGTGAATCCGGCAGTGCATCAGGCCACGTGGTGTTTGTTGGGTATGGCATTTCATCGCCCACGTATGATGACTACAAGAACATCGACGTTAAGGGAAAAATCGTCATTGTTCTTCGTGGGCTTCCAAAGTGGGCTGAAAATGATGAAGTGATGAAGCCCCTTGCATCGCTGCGAAACAAGTCTACTCTAGCTCGCGACAAAGGTGCATTGGCAATTGCATTTGTTAATGAGAACGGCGACTCCAGTGATGTGCTTGCGCGCTTTGGACTAGACCAACTGGGGAAAAATTCGGGCATCATTGCACTACAAGTGCGCCGTACGCCGTGCTCTAGAGTATTTACACCAACAGGGACAACGCTGTTTATGGCAGAAGTGGCAATTGAAAAAACAAAACAACCGCAATCGTTCACCCTACTCAATACAAAGGTTGTCATTACTACAACACTTGATTTTGAGGAGGGTGTTACTCAAAACATTATAGGAGTTGTTCGAGGTACTGATCCAGCATTGGCAAACGAATATGTTGTTGTTGGCGCACACTATGACCACATCGGGATGGGCGACGAGAACTCACTCGCCGCATCAACTGCTCCAATGATTCATTATGGAGCCGATGATAATGCTTCTGGCACAGCAGGTGTTATTGAACTTGCAACACGCTTTGCAAGCCAACCCGCGAAACGTCCAATTCTCTTCATGGCGTTTAGCGGAGAGGAGAAGGGGCTTCTTGGCTCAAAACATTGGGTAACACATCCAACAGTACCTCTCAATCACATCGTGGCAATGATCAACATGGACATGATCGGCCGGCTCAAGGATGGCAAGGTTAACATTCAGGGAACTGGCACATCTACCATTTGGCCTGCTGTTATTGACTCTTCAAAGAAGGGATTGCCCCTTACCGTAAGCACCACAGCAGACGGATTTGGGCCAAGTGATCACTCGTCATTTACTGGGAAAGGTATTCCCGTCCTCTTTTACTTTACTGGGCTCCACAGCGACTACCATCGTCCGAGCGATACATATGATAAGATCAACGCCGATGGCGAAGCAACTGTTCTCACCATGGTTGAAAAGTCCATGCGTATTGTTGCAGATATGCCGAGCAGGCCAGATTTCACAAAGGGCGCAGACAAACCATCGGCCACTCAGTCTAGTAGCATTGCTCTAAAGGTTTCACTTGGCCTTGTGCCAGACTATTCAGATGATCCGCACGGTCTGCGCATTACAGGAGTCAAGCCTGGTTCGCCTGCAGAGAAGGCGGGGCTAACGGCAGATGATATTGTAACAAAGGTTGGTCCAACACAAATCAAGAATATCTATGATTTAATGTCGGCCCTTGGATCATTCAAACCCGGAGACACAACAGATGTATCTGTCTTGCGCGATGGGAAAACTGTAACAGTGAAGGTTACCTTCGCAGGTAAATAACCAACTATGGCCGCTCACACCTTCCTTGGCGATGAACGTCGGTATCTCCTTGCATCAGTCCTAGCCAGCAAGCTCTTGAATATGGGCGTTGTTGCATCTGCGGTGCAGCCACTCTCCATTCTTGTAATCAAGATTGACGAGATTGGAGATATGGCACTGTCTACCCATGTCTTTGCCTATCTAAAGCGCGACTTTCCCAATGCACACATTACCGTTTTATGTAAGCCGCTTGTGAAGGGGCTTATCATTGCGGACCCAAACATTGATGCCATCATCACATCCGTTGATGATTGGACGAGTAGGTTTGACGTTGTTGTTGAATTACGGGGAACGTGGGCAACACTGAGGAAGGCTCTCGTTCTGCGCCCGCGCCTTCGGCTCGATAGGGCCACTGTTCGGCTACGGAGAAAGTTCTCATATGGTCAATTGCACGAGACAGAAACAAACTCCCTCATCGTAGAACCGTTGCTTCGGAACAAGGAGCCCCTTGATCCACTCATCTATGTTGATGAAGATTCACGACAAACGGTTGTTAGGTTTTTACAGGATTGTGGCCTTGAATCATACGCCGTTGTAGCGCCAGGAGCACGTCAACTTTTGCGGCAATGGCCATCTGAGAGATTTGCGGACATTATTCGATGGGTCTATGAGCGTTACGGACTTCGGTCTGTGTGTGCTGGTGGTCTAGATGATGCAGCCAAGATCGAAGAAATCATTGCAATGTGCGGAGGCGCTGCTATTGCTGCTCCACGCTCCTTCTCGCTCACCAACTTTGCAGGTCTTTGTAAAGGTGCATCACTATTTGTAGGCAATGAAAGTGGACCCCTGCATATCGCAGCTACGTTCAACATTCCACTTGTTGGCATCTATGGTCCGGGTGTTCCACGTGTTTTCAATCCAATCGGTGCGCGGAGTGTTGTGGTTCATCGTGTACTCGAGTGTAATCCGTGTGATCAGATACACTGCGTGCATCCCGACAATCCCTGCATCCGTCGCATAGACACGTCTGAAATACGCGATGCCATCATAGACGTGTTATCGCGCCTTTAGAAATTGGCAAAACACCACGCAACAACTGCCATCGCATAGACACAGTCGTTCATTTCTTGCTCATTCAATTTGTCAATGGTATCTCCCTCAGTATGGTGATACCAGAAGTAGCGCTCACCTGCAACGTTGAGCTCCATCGTTGGCACTCCGCGCTCTAGCAGTGGGCTCGTGTCTGCGCCGCCATCACCAGTTTCGATGGTTGTTGCGTGTACCGGGGCTAATAGCCTTACAACGTCCTCTGCTCTAGCCCTAAAGGCGCCCGTATCGCTACACGTGAATCCAGTAGGAGCGAACACCCCGGCATCACTTTCCAATCCTAAGACGTGTTTCTCGGTGAGCGTTTGATCCGAATACGCCTTTGCTCCACGCAGACCATTCTCTTCATTCGTCCAAAAGCAGACGCGTATTGTACGTTTTGGCTTCAGCCCGAGCGAACGCATCATGGACAAGGCGCGCCACGTTACAAAACAGCCCCCTGCATCATCCATTGCCCCTGTTCCAAGGTCCCATGAATCAATATGTCCACCCATCACAACTACCTCATTCGGTAGTTCTGAGCCCTTCATTTCTACGATAATATTTCTGGAGGGGGCGTCAGGTTGCCATTTTGCCTCCATTGATAACTGCAGTTCAATGGGCTCGCCGCGGTCCTGCATGCGCTTAAGGAGCAAGGCATCTTCAATGGTAATCGCCCCTGACGGAATCTTGGATACAGAATCATTGTAACCCATTGCGCCGGTGTGGACGGTTTGAATACCGAATGGGCCCACACTGCGCACGAGTGAGGCAACTGCTCCAAGGCGAGCGGCCTGCTGGGCACCATTGTAGCGGTATTGAACCGTAGCCGAATACTTCGTGAATGGCACATTGTAGACAACAATTTTGCCCCGTACCTCAGCCGCTCGCTGCTTAAGCTCTTCGAAAGAAGCAACAACCAGAACTGGTGCTTTTAGCGGACTCCCATCGGTTCCAATGCTTCCACCGAGTCCGCAGAACTCCATTGTGCGGTTCATTGGCGACGTCATAATGAGCGATTCTTTGCCCCGCTTCCAGTTTGGAACCATAACGGGCTGGGTTCGCACGTTCCATCCGTCTGCCGTCATCTTGGCAATGATCCAGTCCAGTCCTCGTTCGAGGTTTTGAGACCCACTTATCCGACGCGGAAAGTGGTCTGTAAAATCGGCCAGCAACGGATAAAGGCCATTATCGGCCTTCGTCCAGGCCAGCATACGCTCGGCCACAGGGCGGAACTGGTCAGCCCCCTCCCCAGCAGTTGCTGGTACTGTGATGAGAGCGGCGAATAGCAGAACGAGGGGCAAGATGATACGCATCACAGTACACTCTTTGGATGATAGAATGATATCCTAAAAGATACGACACAAAGAGGTTGGTATCTTTGTACTCAGAAGAATTTGAAATCACGCTCATCTGAGGCCACATGAGTCTTTCAATCCGCGCACTTCACACGCGCGACACTCTTCGATTTATCAAGGCGCAGTGGTTATTCTATAAGGACGATCCTTATTGGGTTCCGCCAATGTTGATGGATCGCAAGAAGCTGCTACATGTAGACAAGAACCCGTTCTTCAAACATTCGAAGATGCAGCTGTTTCTTGCCGAACGAGACGGAGAGATTGTAGGTAGGATTGCTGCAATCATAAACGACAATCATAACATCGAGCATAACGACACTGTTGGATTCTTTGGATTTTTTGAATGTATTCAAGATCAGAGTGTAGCAACATCATTGTTTACTGCTGCCGAACAGTGGCTGCGTGGCAATGGAATGACTGTCATCCGAGGTCCAGTAAACCCATCCCTCAATGACGAGTGCGGGCTTCTTGTGAACGGCTTTGATGGCCCTCCTGTAATACTCATGACGTACAACCCTCCATACTATGCACAACTCATAGAGGGCGTTGGGTGTAAAAAGTCGCAGGACTTGTATGCCTATCTCTTGCGCAACGAAAACTATGCATCCGAGAAAATGAACCGGTTGTTTGATGTAGTTGTAAAGCGCAATGAACTTGTCTTTCGAAGTTTTGATTTTAAAGACAAGCATAAATTCAAGCGCGATGTTGAGACATTGAAACATATCTACAATGCGGCATGGGAGAAGAATTGGGGCTTTGTTAAATTCACTGATGAAGAGTTTGACTTTCTTGCTGCCGACCTTAAGCAAATCGCAGATCCAAATCTTGTCTTCATTGTTGAAAGCAAGGGTCGCATCGCTGGCTTTTGCTTAGCGCTTCCCGATGTAAATCAGTCGCTTATTCACAACAAGAATGGCGGACTTCTCAGAGGCGCCTATCATCTTCTTACGAAGAGCAAGAAAATTGATCTGTGTAGAATCATTGTCCTCGGCGTTCTTCCGGAGTTTCGCAACACTGGTATTGATGCCACCATCTATATGGAGATCGGAAATCGTGCATTGAGCAGAGGGATCAGGCTTGGAGAGGCTAGTTGGATTCTAGAAAGCAATGAGATGATGAATAAGGGGCTTACCAACACCATGCATGGTGAACGGTATCGCACGTATCGCTTGTATGATAAATCACTTTAGTGAGCCATAATCCCTATGGGCAGAGCCTTTGAATTTAGAAGAGCACGAAAAGAGAAACGTTGGGCCAACATGTCGAAAATCTTTACCAAGCTTGGTAAGGAGATTTCGGTTTCGGTAAAGCAGGGCGGAGCAGACCCTGATCTAAACCCGCGTCTTCGGATGATCATTCAAAACGCAAAAGCGGCCAACATGCCGAAGGATAACGTTGAGAATGCTATTAAGAAGGCAATGGCAAAAGATTCGGCACTGCTCGAAGAGTCCAACTACGAGGGATACGGGCCACATGGAGTTGCAGTATGGGTAGAAACAGCTACTGACAACCCAACACGCACTGTAGCGAACGTGCGCTCATACTTCAACAAAGTACATGGTCAGCTCGGTACGTCTGGCTCACTTGAGTTCATCTTTGAGCGCAAGGGTGTTTTCACTATTTCTGCAGCTGGCGTAGATCATGATGAACTTGAGATGACGTTAATCGAGAATGGAGCTGACGACATTCAAGTGCAAGACGATGACATTGTGGCCTATACTTCATTTGCCAACTTCATTTCGATGCAACATGCGTTGGAGGCTGCGGGCATAAATGTATCAAGCGCTGAATTGCGTCGTATTCCAAACACGACTGTTACTGTAACAGATGAGCAGGCCGAAGAAATCATCAAGCTTCTCGACCGGCTTGAAGAAGACGACGATGTTCAGAACGTCTTCCACAACATGAATGAAAGCGAATAATGTGCGGTATCGTTGGCGTCTTTAATCATCCGCAAGCAGCGGTTCTCTCGTATTACGCACTTCACGCCCTTCAGCATCGAGGTCAAGAAGCATCGGGCATCGTTACGATGTATCACGATGAAGAAAAAGACAAGATGCGTTTTGGCGTCCATAAAGGTGAAGGCCTCGTTTTAGATGTTTTTTCTGAACACGAATTGTTCACAAAGTCTCTTAGAGGGCATTCAGCGGTTGGTCACAACCGCTATTCCACAACTGGAAGCAACTCACTCGCCAACATTCAACCATTTCATTTCAATTACACCGGTGGCAACTTTGCACTGGCACATAATGGGAATCTTACGAATACAAGATCTCTCCGTGCAAAAATGAAGAGTGATGGCGCGATATTTCAGACCACAACAGACAGCGAGCTTTTTTTGCATCTGATTGCAAGAAGTAGACAGACCTCACAGATTGAACAGATTCGCGAAGCAGTGCAAACAGCACAAGGAGCATATTCACTTGTGATGTTATCCGAGAACGCACTGTATGCCTCTCGCGACCCGCATGGATTTCGTCCGCTCTGCATTGGACGCATTAAGCACGATGGCGGTTATGCCTATGTAGTGGCATCTGAAACGTGTGCGCTTGATATCATCAGCGCTGAATACGTGAGAGATGTTGAACACAACGAGATTCTTGTGATTGACCAAAAGACGATTGATACCGGCGAGTTTACCTCGTACTACATCAATGAATCGATGGCGGAATCCAGAAACTGCATCTTTGAATACGTTTATTTCTCGCGTCCAGATTCGCAGATTTTTGGCAATCCTGTAGACAAGGTCCGAAGGAAGATGGGCAAGAACCTAGCTGAGGAAAGCCCAGTCTCTGGAACAGAAGAAGACAAAGTTGTGGTAATTGCTGTGCCCGATTCAGGCAACACAGCCACGCTGGGATATGCTCGTGTTAACGAGAAACAGTTTCCTACGAGATACGAGATTGGACTTATTCGCTCGCACTATGTAGGGCGAACATTTATTGCGCCTGGGCAAGACAAGCGTGAGTTTAAAGTTAAGACCAAGTTTAACGTAGTGCGTGGCGTACTTGCAGGAAACAAGGTTGTAGTTGTAGATGACTCTATTGTGCGCGGCACTACGTCTAAATCACTTGTGAATCTCATTCGCGAGGCAAAACCCCGCGAAGTGCATGTACGAATCACATCGCCCCCTGTAAAGCATCCATGTATGTATGGCATGGATTTTCCGAGTGGAGACGAGCTGATAGCAAATCACCATGCCACTGAGGAAGCCATTGCGGCAGAGCTTGGAGCCGATTCATTGAAATACCTCAGCGTTGAGGGCCTAATGGATTCTGTTCCGCAGGGTGCAGGTATTGGTTATTGCACTGCGTGCTTTACTGGACTCTATCCGGTGCGAGTAGATCTTGCGTCAACAAAATTGGCGATGGAAGAATGAGCGCGCCCCACGAGTCAATGCTTCCGCCGTCAACGAAGAATGGGTGGAAAATCGTACTTGCCCTTTTTGCACTTTTAGCGACTACGGGGCTCGTGTTGTCGATTCTTTACCGTGATAGTGCAAAACCAGGCGAGGTGATACGAAAAGCTCAGCGCAAGGCTGCTACACGTGTTGTGTACACAATTGTGTTCAGCAGCATTGACGATGGGTCTGCCGATCGCATTATTCGCGAGATAGTGCAAGACTTGGGAGCCGATACATCTACCGCTGATTTAATTATCGGATCTCCTGTTACGGATCCTTGGTGCGCTTCCATAGCAGAGTACAAACGGAATCTTCGCAAAGCAATGACGGAGACAAGGGAAATGCCTATCGGCAAGCAATCCGTTGTTGTTTCGATGGTTGCTGGCCTCCTCACAAAAAACGAGCTACCGGCGCGGGTATATCTTGTGGGACGAATCAATGGTGAGGATGTGAGCACGATTGCAGGGAGAACGTCAAGAACCGCAGCCGCGATTGAACTACGTTCAAATATGATGGGGCCCGTTACGGTTATCTCGTATCTCTCGCCACCAGAGGCACCGGCAAACCGCAACTATGTGCGGCTCTTTGAAGGGAAAGCCTTCACTGTAGAGCGCCGTTGATACGGCTGTCTATTTTGCGATAATGATGATTTCAGTTCTGCGGTTCAACCACCTACCAAACTCAGTTGTATTGTCCGCAATTGGACGAGCAGGTCCATGGCCCAATGTTTGCAGTCTGCGCTGGTCAATACCATGCTGCACAATGTAGGCTTTTACTGTCTCCGCCCGTTTCAATGAGAGCACTTTGTTCGTGCGCACTGAACCTGTGTTGTCCGTATGGCCTTCAATACGAACTTGAACAGCCGGCCTACTTTTCATGAACTCCATCAAAATGTCTAGCTCTTCTACTTTTGGGGGCAGCGTTGCGCTTCCTATTGGAAAGAGGAGGTTTTCAATGATGAATTTTCTTCCAATTTCTACGATTGGTATGATCTGCTTAACGAGCTCGCGTTTGTTCTCGTCAAGTATAGAAACGCTGATCGAATCGCGAAGCATCTTGGAATCGCTGCGATACATCACAGCATAAAGATTGGTCAATTGCATCGAATATTGATCAAGGATTCGTGAGAAGGGTTGTTCAATATCAAACACTGCACCACGTGTTGACTCAGAAATCAGTTTATACTCATGCAGTTGTGGCGGCACAATTGAAAAGAGTCTCACCTTATTGTCTCTGAGCAACGGAATAATTGTCTCCGTTGTCATGTAGGTTCTGCCATTCCCCTTCTCACCAAATTGATGATAAGGGGCATCTGTGATTATCACAGCCACACGGTTCGCAGATGGCATCCACTTTGCTCGAGTTACGTCCTTGATCGCTTCTAGAGCATTTTCTTTTTCATCAAAGCCACCACTTGCGTACACCTTTGCAAGCCACGAGAGAAACTCTTTCACATCAGATGTTGGCTGATACGAACGCTCAACAAAGTCACTAAAGAGAACGAGGCCTAGTCTGTATTCTATTCCTCGTGTACGCAGCGCATCTACAAAGCCTTCAATGTTGTCCTTCACACCATTGATGTGAGATTGCATCGTACCTGTAATGTCCACAATGAACATAAAATCAACCGGAATGCGCTCGCTAATCGTAATCTTTTCAACGCCTATCACGGTCTTCGTCACTCCATTTTCAACTACTGTAAGAGTGCTTGGGTCCAGGCTTTCCATTGCGCGGGCACTATCGTCGAGGACTTCAACGATGAGTTTCACTAGCGGGAATTTTGTGATGTCAACATTCTGAATCGTCATCTGCACACCACTGAGCGATGACCGAATGAGCGCATCTTCAGCAACACGCTTTACTTTGTCCAACGAGTCCTGCTGTGCACTACACAATGAAACTGCCATCACGCTGAGCGTGATCGTTAAAAGCAGGAAATACAGAGTACGGTATATCATTGCTGAAAACGACAAAGCCCCTTCAATCAACATGAAAGGGGCTTTTAGTGGTCATGATGTTTCGTTAAAAATTGAGTCGTAGAACCGGGGAGAACATAAAGAAGTTCTTAATCTCAAACGGTCGTGCGTCGCGCAGTGGAGTTGAGTATCTACCTTCGAGGTAAAGCCAATCGCCAAGGATAGGCACGTAAGCACGTGCTAAGAGCATTTGGTTTGAATATTGAAGACTAATACCAAATGGGAATGAAGCTTGGCTACGATACTCAACCTTTGCGTAGATCCAATCGAGGGCTTCATTTGGCTTCCAGGTCATGAGGCCAGTTACGCCAGCGCGCCCAAGGTACACAGCTGTTGTGTCATTGAAAACAGCAACTTCCTGCACTTCGGCGTAACTAACACCGAGGTCAAAACGGAAGAAATTCTCCGGTACTTTTCGATCCAACCAAAGGTTGTAGAAAAGTGTTGCCTGACCCGTAGAGCGAATGATATTCGTAGTGGCGTTTGGATTAACATTAAAAGACGGTGCTGTTATTCGACGCGTTTCATCATTGAAAAGGTAATACGTTGTTGTATCAATGGTATTCTCTGGCGAGATGCCTTGTAGTGGCAGTTCAACGTTGAGGGCAAGTCCAAACTGTGGGTGGAATGGCAAGTAGAAGTCTAATCCGCCAACGATTTTACTTCCAGCTGAACCATTGAGTTTGCGACCAGGAATAAAATCGAGCAGTCTGCTCTGACCATCAAGACTACTTGTTAGACGATAGCCAAAACCTAAACGCACATTCAATAAATATGGAATCGGCTTGCGTGTATCAGGATCAGAGTTTTCATAGAGTGGCCGTTGTAAGAATACACGTCCCTCACCTGAACTCCAGAACGTGTAGCCAACTTGGTCAGTACCTATTGACGACTTTAGCCAAAATCCAGAGTTGCCAATTTTCAGCGATTGTTCGAAGGCCGATAACGTGAACGAGTGCGTCACATTCGTCGGCTCTATATAGCTGATGATTTCGGCGATCTGTGGAGCAGATGGTGGAGTTGACGGAGGGATCTCGTTGAAGCAGTATGGCCGTTTTCCATCTGCCAAGCGAGCTGCTAAACGCTTCATGTTTGAAGAGATCTCAGAAGCAACCATTCTTTCTGAGCCACATTCAATAAGAATGAGTTCGAAGTCTTGACCTGCTTCACCCTCTTTAACAGGAGCGGCTGTAATCACGATTGATTTATCGTCGAGATTGCTTTTTGGATAACCCATAAGAGCAAACGATTGTTTGATCTGCACTTGAAGATCTGGTTCACATATTCTCCACCGTGGAAAATATTGAAGAATCTCTGGGTCAATGGTCTTAAGTGCCGCTAATGCCGTGTCGGCAAACGTCTGTGCCCTTACTGGTGTGGCAACACAAGCGAGAGCTACAATGGCACAGAAGGCTAAACGGTACATGATCTGCATAATTCGAGTTCCTTCGTTGCGCTTTAGGTCAGAAGTTGAAAATGAAATTCACTGCAGGCATTACGATGGCGCTGCTCTCCCAAATTCTTGGGTCCCGGAATACCGGTGCAAATACCTTCGCATCGAAGCGTACGGCAAATTGATCCATGATAGGAACTTGGAGCCACGCTTTACCAAGGATGGTCTGGTCGAAATATGACAGCGTAAAGCCAATTGGGGTTGACCACGCGGTTGTCATAAAATCAACGGCACCAGATAAGCCGCCAATCGTTTCATTATCAACCTTGCTGTACACGACTGCTGTGTCTTGGTCTAGTCCACGAATTGATGACCATGACTCCATGTTATACACGGTTCCACCCAGGCGCAAGCGGAACATGTATGCCTCATCAATGCGGATTGCAAACGTGTATTGCATTATCGCATGGAATCGGACAAGGTAATCTTCATAACGGCTTGATGCTTCATTGTACACCATGTGGTCTGACATCTTCGCGTCAGAAAACACATAGCTTGCTCCGAAGTGAAACACGCCCGATTCAGAGATCACGCGGATTGGGAAATCGAATGCCCCATTAATACCAAGACCACCTGTGGTCATGGTCTGCGCAGAGCCCAAATCTTTGGAGATACTGGCCCACCCATTGGTAGGCATAACAACACCAAGATGTGCGGCACCCCAAACAGCATTCAGCGTTAGACGATTAGACCAAATAGACGGATAGTTCAGATCTTCGAGACCATATTTCAGTTCCAGACCATACTTTGGCAAGTAGGTATTCGTGGATATGGCGGAGTCTACATCCGAGTCATTCAACGTTGGGCGTTCAAAGCGACGGTACGAAATACCATCAAGTGCACTAAGAATGATCTCGTTGTTGTTTTGGTAGTCTTTTGGAAGACCTTCTGTAATGCGCATAAACAACGGTGAAGAATCTTCGCTTATTCCCGTTGTTGCACCGTAACGCTTCTTCACAAAACGAATACCTTCCTCGCCAATACCCTGTGCTTCTGGAGTTACATTCTCCATGTTGCCTTGCATCACCTGATTTGAAACATATTGATACAGCGTGTTTGTGCTGGTCTCTAGGATTTCCCGACCCTTCTTCGCTACGCCGTTTACCAATATCTGCTCATCGAGGTTTTTTGCTTCAAGTTCACTGGCTAGAAATTGACCACTTGGTGGATCGAGGTCCTGTCGCAGCCCGTAGAAGCTTTCTGTGTTCTTCTGAACAAGGAGTGCAATTACCTTGAACGATTCACCCGGTTGGTAACGAGTTGTTACGACAAAAGCTTTTTTGAACTGTGCTTTTTCCCATGCAATGCGTTGGGAATAATAACGCTCATACGCTTTGCAACCTGGCGATCTCATCCACTTCTGATACTCTTTCTCGTCGCTGCCTTCACCGCCAGAAAGCACGTATCCCTCGATATCGTCCTTCACGTTGCACAGTTTGGCTTCTTCGGGAATGACTGGTTCTGGAGGACCAAGAAGCATGTTGAACTTCGTGACCGTTCCATCCTCCTCATTCACACGAAAGACGGAGATCATTCCGTAACGCCAGTTCTTGTATTTATTAAGAATGGTAGATACCTGCGAATTTTGTTGCGCAGATACCGCCACTACTGCAATTGTCCCCAGCAGTATTGCGCAGAGAATTTTCCTCGTGGAAGTCATGGTGTTCCTTGGCATGCTTCGAATCTTCATGTTCAAATATTAGTTCGTCACTGAAACAGATTGTGACTTGGCCCGAGGTTTAGAAGTTGCACCTTGTGATCGCGCTGTTGCCGAGATCGACAACGTTACGTTTCCTTTCACTTGGTTCTTTGTGAGCGGAATCTTTCCGCCTTGCAGCTTTAGCGTCACTTCATATTCATTGCCGGTAATCTTGCGAGCTTTTCCAACCACAACAACCTTGTAGGTTGTGTTTGTCTTTAGATCTCTCACATTGGAAGCGCTTACTTGTACTTCTACGTCACCAACTTCTGCACGCTCAGTATCGGAGATCTGTGGAGGCTTCACAATGATACCCTTAACCTTGAATTCAGGGTCACTGTTATTCATAATTGGGTCAACTTTGATGTCTGCCGTAAGCACCATTGGCTTCTTAAGACCAACGTCTCCACTGCCACTATAGATTTCAACAACGTCGCCCGATTGTGGGTCTTTCCAAGAGATCGTTAGCTCAACTTTATCAGAACCCGCTGGAATCTTCACGTTATCAGACTGACCAATAGCAAGCTTGCGAATTGGAGGTGTTTGTGTACCAGCACCAAGATTGAAATTCATGACGAACTCATCCT
The DNA here is from genome assembly GCA_947495975.1 of Ignavibacteria bacterium. GTDB lineage: Bacteria > Bacteroidota > Ignavibacteria > Kapaibacteriales > Kapaibacteriaceae > UBA10438. The sequence continues at coordinate 176,841 of CANMBE010000001.1, forward strand.
GCTTGATCGTACTTCCCGATGAAGGAATAGCAACAAGTTCTAGCGCGTCGCCCCATGATGCCTCAATGGCACTCTTTATTTCATCAGGATTGGTCAGATTTGAAGGATACACGTACACCGAGCATTGCACAATCTCAGACTTCTTACCATTGGCATTTTGAAGTACGTCAAAGATGTACGGTTCATCTCGAGCAGACAGATTTCCTGCAACCGGAATTTCGAGATTGCGATTTACCCATTGTACACCGGCGCCACCTGATGCAGATGCTGATGCGCCAGAGCCATTCGTAATGTTTGCAGTGCCTGGCTTCTTCGCGATTTCCGTTGTGCCTGTAGCAGGCGAAACCTGGAACGGAAGTGAAATCTTCGCAAGCTTGTCAAAGACACGGACAACAGTCTTGAGATCCGCAATCTTTGGTTCAGCCGTAGGAATATTCGGTTTAACAACACGGACCGTGAAGCCCATACTTGCCTGATTCTGCATAAGCTCGCCCGATTGGTTAGGGCTAAGAATCATACTGATGTATGCATACAGCTTTGCCTGACGAGCAAGATCTGGATCAGAGTTTTGAAGTTCAATCACTCTCTTGTCAACTTCGTCGCGATATAGTCGACCAGAAATTTGACTTGATTCAAACTTCGTTGTGAGCTCTCTCACTGGTACGTCGCTCATCGTGCGGTCAAGTTCTTTGATCACACTTCTAAGATCTTTCACTGTGAGTTGCACTGTACCAATGTTGATTTTCTCTTCATCATCGGCTTGGACGTTTGTTGAATTCACGTCGCGCCGGATACCGAGGATCTTATTCGTACGAGAGAAGAAGTGCAGCTTGTATATGCCGGTACGTCCTGATGGCTTAAACCGCGCCATAAAGGAGCGTACTTTGAGCGAAACAGGAAACTTGTTTGTTCCAGGAGCTAGAGTTGTGTCGTGGTCATATCCATATTGTTGCTTTCCATCCATACCATTCCAGTATGACGTAAAGTCACCAACTGGTGCCTCCAGATTATAGACTGGGGCTGCGGTTTGGAACCATCGAATGGTTTCTGGAAGATCAAGAGGGATGTTTGAATTTTTTAGCCAGTTTTGATCGAACGTAGCTAGCTGATAGCCAAGCATCGTCCAACCATGTGACTCTGTATTAACCCCTGTTCCTTTTTCAAGAATGTCACCAATTTCACCGTCTGTCGGGAAATCTGTGATGTTCTTGTTGTCATCTGACGAGTGCCATATCTGGTAATAGATTTCTCGGACGTTAGAAGCAAGCACAAAATCGCGAAGACGATTTTCCTTCTGCCCCTTGTCTAGCTTCTCGTCCTTGAGAACCTTACTCAGGTCATTCATTACGTCTGTAACGCCTACCTCTACGAGGTATTCGCGCTCTTCCTTGATAAGATTCATGCCCGGCTGGTTAGCCCAAGCTGCATCCTTCAGTACAATCTGATCCTGCGGTCGGGTACTAAGACCCTCTACACCAGTACCGGTTTGGAGTTGCGCCAAGATCGATTGAACGATCTTCATCGACTCCTTTTGTTTCGCAATAAGATGCTCTTCCGCTTCATCTCTCTCCACAATAATGATGAGGAGTTCGAGAATTACAGCTAGATACAATACGAAATAGACTTTTCCAGCTCCGCCCTTGGACATGGTGATCCTCCAGGTAGTGGGTTAAACAACAGGATCCCCTTCTGCCTCACATCTCCAACCGATCACTTTACCTCAGTAGTTGGCGCAACAGCAGCTGTTTCCGTTGTTGGCGCAACTGCGGTTGACTTTACATCTTTGGCCTTCATAGAGCAGCAAGACGAAGAAGCGCTTGTCTTCTTTACCTTAACCGCAGTTGTTGAGCACGATGTGCTTTCTTCAGTTGAGCATTCCTTATCGGACATCTTTTTGGCTGCATTTGAAGTTGTGCTGCAGCAAGAAGAAGATTTTGCCTTCTTCACAGTTGCCTTTTCGTCACACTTCACACCACCAGCTATTGAGATAGCACACGAGGCTACTGCAACAAGTGCCATCATTGAGATCATTCGAATATTCATGTCTGACTCCAAATCTCTTTGTTAAATTCACTGCCTTCGGTTACGTCTAAGGCATAAAATAGGCCCTAACTCCCTGTATTCCAAAGGAAATGCCGTTCCAATAAGCTGCCAAAGTACAACTTTTCAGCTGCAACCCGTCGTTGTCCCACAATTGATACACATCGTACAGGCCCCATTTCGAACAACCTGGGTAGACTGGCACTTGGAACATGACTCCCCTGTAAATCCCATTTTTTTGGGATCTAGCTTCTTTAGAAGGTCAAACTCCGATGATTGTTCGGACCCGCCAGACACAACTTCCATTACGTCGTCAAATGTGGCAGGGGGCTCACCAGACTCGCGATCCTTACTCTCTGCCTCGAGACTTGGCAATGTGGTTTGATCCACAGCGTTCACGTGAACAAAGTCTGTACGCTTCAGATAGTCGTAGCCAAGTGTGCGGAAAATGTAGTCAATAATGGATGTGGCGTTCTTGATTGCCTCGTGGCCATCTACAAAACCTGCGGGTTCGAAACGTGTAAACGTGAACGTGTCTACGAGCTCATCCAGAGGCACTCCGTATTGCAAGGCCTTTGAGGCAAGCACGGCAAAACAATTGAGAAGCCCCTTAAATGATGCTCCCTCTTTGTACATGTCAATGAAGATTTCGCCGAGCTGACCATCATCAAATTCACCGGTACGGATGTATACCTTGTGTCCACCAACGGTGGCTTCGCGTACGAATCCATGCCGACGTTTTGGAAGGCGTCTTCGTTCTGCACGCTGGTAGACTCTCTCTACGATAACTTTTTGCAAGGCCTTGTTGTCAACCGTTTCATCCCAATCATCCTTATCACCCAAGAGCACGAGTTCATCAAACTCGTCGGCGCTGGCATTGAGTGGCTGAGAAAGTTTTGAGCCATCACGATATAAAGCAATCGCTTTGAGCATCAGTCTCCACGATGCTGTGTGAACGTCGCCAACATTATCTACAGTGGCTTCGCTCGGCATGTTGATGGTCTTGGAGATTGCACCGCTGATAAACGGTTGTGCTGCCGCCATCATGCGAACGTGCGCCATGTAGTCGATATACCGCTCACCATATTTACCGCACTTGTTTGCGCAGTCAAAAATAGGAAGGTGCTCATCCTTGATATGAGGAGCCCCTTCAATCATCATGGTACCACAAACAAAGCCGTTAGCTTCTTCTATTTGCTTTGACGTGAATCCAAGTGCAGAGAGTATGTCAAAGGTTGGATCGCTGAGTTGTACGTCAGAAAAACCTAGTGAGTGGCAGAGCTCTTCGCCCAATGTGTAGCGGTTAATAGTAAAGCGTAGATCGAAGGTTGCATCGAGTTGCTTTTCTATTGCCTCTAGTGCATCGTCCGTAAAGTTTAGCGCCTTCAATGCTTGGCGGCTAATATTTGGGCAACCGGCGAGTGTGCCATGCCCCTTACAATACTTCTCGATGTCATCTATCTGTTGGTCTGTGTAGCCGAGCTTTGTAAGCGCCTTGTGCACAGACTGATTTACGATCTTAAAGTAGCCTCCGCCGGAAAGCTTCTTGTACTTCACAATTGCGAAATCAGGCTCGATACCCGTTGTGTCACAATCCATGACAAGACCGATTGTACCCGTAGGTGCAATAACGGTGGACTGTGCGTTCCGGTAGCCGTGCTCTTCCCCAAGAGCAAGAGCACGATCCCATGCCATACGGGCCGCTGTAAGAAGCTCGTCTGGGCAATGATTTGGATCTATCCCCTGTGGTCTAATTGTTAGACCTTCGTATTCCGCTTCCTCTGCGTTGTTTGCTGCACGCCTATGATTTCTGATAACGCGAAGCATGTCTTCGCGATTGTTTTTGAATTTTGGAAATGGCTTTACGTCACGTGCCATTTCTGCACTCGTTGCATATGATTCACCCGTCATGATCGATGAGATAGCACCACACAAGGCCAGAGCCTTTGGTGAGTCATAAGGAATTCCCATCATCATGAGCACCGTTCCGAGGTTAGCATACCCAAGACCAAGTGTTCGGAAATCATAACTACGCTGCGCAACTTCTTTTGATGGGAATTGTGCCATCAACACAGAGATTTCAAGAACTACGGTCCACAAACGCACGGCGTGACGGTAGTCGTCAACCTTCATCGTCTGCGAATCTTCATCGTAGAAGTGTGCAAGGTTGAGCGATGCAAGATTACATGCAGTATCATCAAGAAACATGTACTCAGAACATGGGTTGGATCCATTAATCCGGCCATCGTTTGGACAAGTGTGCCATTCATTGATTGTAGTGTCAAACTGCAATCCTGGATCCGCGCTCTTCCAAGAACTAAGATTAATCTTGTTCCAAAGATCACGCGCTCTAACTGTTGTGCCCTTAGAGCTGTCAGTCCGCCACGTAAGCTCCCACGTTCCATCGGTCATCACTGCTTCCATAAACTCATTCGTTACGCGAACGGAGTTGTTGGAGTTCTGACCCGAAACAGTTTGGTATGCTTCGCCTTCATAATGCGTATCAAACGATGCAAAATCAAGAGTGGTGACGCCTTGCTTAACAAGCGCCAACGTTCGTTGGATCATGTTGTATGGCAGACCACGGTTAAGTGCGCGCTGAATCAAGACCCGCAGACGTTCGTTATTGCTTTCATCTGATCCACCTGTAAGCGCACTGTCAACAATTGCTTGGAGGTAGGTTGATGAAATCTTTGATCCAGCAACAAGAGCAGCAACCTTCTCTTCTTCTTTTGCTTTCCACTCTATGAATTTTTCGATGTCAGGGTGATCAACATTCACAATCACCATCTTGGCCGCACGGCGTGTTGTTCCACCACTCTTGATCGCACCTGCGGCGCGGTCAAAGATTTTGAGGAAGGACATCAAGCCACTCGATACGCCTCCACCAGAGAGACGTTCTTGCTCGCCACGAAGGTTTGAAAAGTTTGAACCCGTGCCCGACCCATATTTGAAAATGCGAGCCTCGCGCGTAGCAAGATCAAAGATCCCGCCTTCGTTTACGAGATCGTCTTCAACGGATTGGATAAAACATGCATGGGGTTGCGGATGCGTATACGCATCCACCGAACGTGTTAGCTTCTTGCTGTCTGGATCAACATAATAATGCCCCTGCGCACTACCCGTAATTCCGTACGCAAAGTTCAGTCCAGTATTAAACCACTGCGGTGAGTTTGGTGCAGCCATCTGCTTGAGTAGCATATAGGCCATCTCGTCGTAGAATGCTTCAGCATCTTCTACGGTATCAAAGTACCCATACTTCTCACCCCACCATCTCCAACAGCCAGCCATCCTGTGCACAACTTGGCGCACCGAGGTTTCTGCTCCCGTTTCATCATTGCCTGTTGGTACTCCGGCCTTGCGGAAGTACTTCTGTGCAAGAATATCTGTTGCTACCTGAGACCATGCTTCAGGTACTTCGATCTTCTCCATGCGGAAGATCTCTTTGCCACTTTGATTGCGAAGAACAGAGTCCTTCAGCGTATACCGGAACATATCGTACGGGCTGGTGCCCGCCGTAGTAAACCGGCGCGAAATATTCATGAAGCGACTCCGTGTGATCAAAATGTTCTACCCCCGAGGGGGGGTAAAAACCCTCACGATCACTCAGCCTAAAACCTCTACGGGGCGATATTTCCGCTGCGGAGCGGGAAATTTCCGGCCGTTCAAAGTAAAAAGGTGTTTGGTTGTGGGATCGTAAAGATATTTCGTTGCCTCTTGCGGCGTAAGCCGCTTTTCCTCTCCATGCTGCTAGATTCTTGGAGACAACGCTTGGCAAAATAATGTGTTGGCGCGCTCACTTCAAGGGTATAAAAGTCCATGTGGAAAACTATAGAGTTATACGGGAGTTTTATAACGAGTTATCTCCGAATCACATCGAATTCTCAACAGATCTACTGGCGCTTCAACGCGTCGAAAAAAAGCTAGGTTGCGTTCATGATCAACGCGCTTACTCATATCGATACATGGCTCTTCTACGCAATCAATCATGGATTTTCAAACCCAGTGTTTGATATTCTCATGCCATTGATCACCAACGTCGCACTATGGTATCCGCTGTATGCGATAGGCATCATCGCCTTGCTAGTAAGGGGCTGGCAAGGTCGTTCCACTGTTGAAGGCCACAGATTTTTCTGGTGTGCGGCGTTGTTAGTCGTAGCGGTTGCTGTGCTTGACCAAACAAGCCACCGACTTTTAAAGGAAGTCATTGCCCGACCTCGGCCCTATCTCGTTTTAGCAAACGTCTTTCAACTTGTTGGATCTGGAGGGGGCTCCTTCCCAAGCAACCATGCAATGAATAACGCCGCGGTAGCGGTAATTCTTACGTGGTTTTTTCCCAATAAGCGTGTTGTCTTTTGGGCAATTGCTTTGGTAGTAGCTTTTTCACGCATCTATTGCGGGGTGCACTACCTAAGCGATGTGCTTGGCGGACTGATTATCGGTACAATTGGCGGACTATGTGCTATTGCGATAGCGCGGCGGTGGATGCGATAACGCCACTTCTTGCCGCGCCCTCCAATGTTGCTGGGAGACCCGTTGCAGTCCAGTCTCCGGCAAGAAACAGATTTGATGCCATACTTGTTAGTTCCGAAGCAGCCGGCCGCTCCTGAAGCATTTCTGGTGTAAGCAACGGCGTTGCATGCTTTTCCTTGATCACAAAGCCTCGCTTAAAGGTTGCAGAAGCCATTCCCGGGAAGAGCGTGCGCAACTCTGCGTCACAAAGCGCCACGATATCTTCAGAGTTTTCCATGACGATGCCAGACCCGGCGCTCACCGTAACAGCTACTAGCCCCTGTTGTATGCGGCGTTTATCAAAGACCCACTGAACAGTTGTACCCAATGCGGCTACAAAATCGGTCGGCATCCACTGCTTGTCATACCATAGGTATACGCTAACTATAGGGCTGGATGGTGTTGCCTTTGCACGGAGTTGGTTCATGTCTGAGCCAATGAGTAATCGATGTAAAGCTCTTTGTGGTATGCAACTTATGACGCGGTCCGCGACTATTGATGTGCCGTTGGAGAGCCGAACCGAACAAACTTTGCCATCCAAAATCTCAAGTGCTTCAACACCAATTCCAATGATGCAACGCCCTCCGCGTTCTGTCAGCCATTTTTCAAAGGGGCGAATCAATTCACTTAGACCTGTGGTTGGAATCAGGATCTGAGAATCATTGCTGGACCCTAAAAACGCCAGGCTCATAACTGATACGAGAAGCTCTGCTGAGGCAGAGCTCAACGGGGCGTTGATCGTAGCCAGCACGATTGGCTCCCAGAAGCGCTTAATCGCGTCAGCTTGTTGTCCATGTTTGCGTAGGAATTCGGCGCAGGTAAGCCCCTTACCAGATGCCCATCCAAGTGAAATGAAGAGCGCCAGACGTATTGCAGAAAGCCGTGCGTACACGGAAATGCCGCGCAACCGGAGGAGTCCAAGAACAAGGCCTCGTTTGCCTGGCAACGCAGATGAATCTAGGATATCTATTTGCGATGAGCTATCTACAAAGGCAACACGAAGCGATGCCTGTCTCTCTAGCAGGTGTTCAGTACCCAAAGTTTGAGCAACATGTAAGAGTGCGCGGTAACATCCCATCATTACATGCTGCCCGTTGTCTATCTCATCGCCCGATATACGGTCAACAAACGACCGAGCTCTGCCCCCCAGATATTGCCGCTCTTCAACTACCACTACCGTTGCCCCACGCTTCGTGGCTTCTATTGCTGCTGCAATGCCAGACCAACCACCACCAATCACCAGTATCTTCATATTATGACTTTATGGACGCTACATGGGCAGACTTTGAGAGGCTAAACTTACGCGTTGGTACGATAGTACAAGCTTAGGAATTTCCCGAAGCGCGCAAGCCAGCATACAAGTTATGGGTTGATATTGGAGGCGGAGAAGTTTACCGTTCTCATGCTCAACTCACAGATCTCTATGGCTTTCTGAGATTTTGGTAACGGGGTTCCACCGCCCGGATGGATCCGTTGTTCTCTCTGTTCCGCAATCAGAGATCCCCACAGGAACGCTGCTGAGATAGAATGTTGGGGCGATTTTCGTATCTTTGCGGTTCTGCGGGAGTGGCGAAATGGCAGACGCACCAGACTTAGGATCTGGCGGGGCAACCTGTGAGAGTTCGAGTCTCTCCTTCCGCACAACTGTTACTGTTTGGCTACAAGGAACCTGAATTTGGAACGCACCCTTAGCACGGTTGAAGCATGCACCCGTGAAGTTCGCATTGAACTTTCAGAAATCGACCTCAAGCCACATTTTGAAACGGCCTACCTGGGCGCTCAGGCCAGCATTTCCCTTCCCGGATTCCGCAAGGGCAAGGTTCCGATTCCTATCATTAAGCAACGCTTTGCTCGAGATATCGAGAATGAAGCACTTGATACGATTGCGGATTCTGAGTTTCGACGTTTTGCCACTGAGGAAAAAATCCGCGTTGTTGGAAATCCAGCACTCACGGATATTCAGAAGTCGCCAAGCGGTGTAACGTTTACAATTCGGTTCGATATCATGCCTGACTTTGAACTTGGTTCATATCGTGGCCTTGTGGTTGACCGACACATCAAAACGGTAACTGAAGAAGACGTTCAGGCCGAAGTAGATCGCATTTGCCTTCGAGCTGCTACGTTTGAGCCTGCTGAGCAGATCATTAACTCGATGTTCGTAGCTACGATCTCCATGAACGAGCTCGACCGTGAAACGTCTATGCCTATCATCGGTGCCGAGGCAAAGGAAGAGCGTGTGTTCTTGGATGATGACAATGTGGACATGCACCTGCGCTCATCACTTGCCAACACCAAGGTTGGAGACACGTTCTCATATGTAGCCGAAACTGAAAATGAGAATCAGCAGCCGAGCAACTCTCGCGTAACTGTGACGGACATTCAACGTGTTGCTCCTGCTGAGTTCACCAATGAATTTGTAGAGTTAATCACAGCAAATCGGTTCAAAACAACTGAAGAACTTCGCTCCGATATTGAACGTCAGCTCAACGAATACTTCAATCAAGCTTCTCGCGAAAGCCTAGAGAACCAGATTGTAGATCAGCTTGTGAAATCGCATGAGTTTGAGATCCCCGAACCACTTGTCCATGCCGTTATTCACCAACTCTTTGACGACTTTAAAAAGCGCAATGAAGGGGCACCTGGCATCGAAAAGGTTACTGCTCATGACGTAGAACCACAGTTCCGTCCTTCAGCAGAGCGTATCGTACGTTGGGAGCTCATTCGCGATAAGATCATCGAAGCAGAAGGCATTGTTGCTACAGATGAAGACATTGTGGCCGCATCCGGACGATATGGCCTTGAGGAAGAGCAACTTCGAATGATCATGCGTCAGAACCACACAGTTGAAGATCAGATACTTGCCGAGAAGGCTGTCCGCTCGATCATAGACTACGCTATTATTAATGACGTCAACGTAGACTCCGAACAACCTGTCATTTAACGGAGCATAGAAAACACAATGCAGAATCAACTTGTGCCGATGGTGGTTGAACAGACGAGCCGCGGTGAACGTGCGTATGACATTTATTCGCGGCTTCTTAAAGAGCGAATCATATTTATCGGCACTCCGATCGATGATTATGTTGCAAGTCTTACCATTGCTCAACTTTTGTTTTTGCAAAGTGAAGATCCCAGCAAGGACATTTCAGTCTATATCAACTCTCCTGGTGGAAGCGTATCTGCAGGATTGGCGATTTATGACACGATGCAATTTGTAAAGCCAGACATTTCTACAATATGTGTTGGCATGGCTGCTTCTATGGCACAAGTTCTGTTGTGTGCTGGTGCTAGCGGGAAGCGCTTTGCGTTGCCGAACTCGCGCATCATGATGCACCAACCTCTTGGTGGTACGCAGGGTCAGGCAACGGATATTGAGATATACACAAAAGAGATGCTTCGCATTCGTGATACTCTCTACGCTATCATCTCAAAGCACACAGGCAAAGACTATGAGACCATTAAGAAAGATGCCGACCGCGATAATTATATGTCGCCGCAGGAAGCATTGAATTACGGTCTGATTGATAAGATCTTGGAGCGCACTTCCTGATCATTTGTTGGGATTAACACTGGACTGTCTGTCATTGCGGTGTTTTGCACTCACCAAAGGGTAGGCTTAAGGGGGAACATGAGCACGATCGACACGACAAATACCAGCCAACCTGAAGAATTGCACTGCTCATTTTGTGGCCGCAGTTCGCGTGAGGTTGTTAGTCTGATCGCTGGCAAAGGTGTTTATATCTGCGACATTTGTGTCCAGAACTCGGTGGAAATTCTTCGCAAAAACCAACCAGCACAAACTCTCCGCTCAGATGTGAAGACCCTTCCACGTCCGTCTGAAATCAAGCGTCAGCTAGACAGTCACGTTATTGGCCAAACACATGCAAAAGAAGTTCTTTCAGTTGCGGTGTACAATCACTACAAGCGTATTCAGGCTGAGAATCTCGTTAGTGCGTTTGATGACGTTGAAATTGAAAAGAGCAACATCCTTATTCTCGGACCAACAGGCACAGGCAAGACGCTCCTGGCGCAAACGCTTGCAAGAATCCTAGATGTACCTTTCGCCATTGCAGATGCAACCACGCTTACAGAAGCCGGCTATGTTGGGGATGATGTTGAGTCAATCATCGTTAACCTTTTACAAAATGCCGACTACAACGTGGAACGCGCCGAGCGAGGCATCATCTATGTTGACGAAGTTGACAAGATTACTCGCAAGAGCGACTCCGCATCTATAACACGTGATGTTTCTGGCGAAGGTGTACAGCAAGGGCTTTTGAAGATCCTTGAAGGCACTATTGCGGGAATTCCGCCGAAGGGTGGCCGCAAACATCCAGAGCAGCCTCTTATCTACGTTAACACGCGCAACATCCTCTTCATTTGTGGTGGTGCATTTGAAGGCCTAGAAAAGATTATCGCACGCAGGAAGCGTCCATCTACCATGGGCTTCATGGCTCAGACACCAGCAACCGTGGAAGAATCTAGCGAGCTGCTCCGCACAGTAGAGCCAGAAGACCTTATGCACTTTGGTTTTATTCCTGAGTTCATTGGCCGCCTGCCGGTAATTACCGCGCTAGATCCGTTGAGTGACGAAGCAATGCTAGACATACTTACGAATCCGCGGAATGCGATTGTGAAGCAATACCAAAAGCTCATGCTGCTCGAGGGCATTGAACTTCAGTTTGAGCACGAATCGTTGTTGCGAATCGTAGCAAAAGCTAAGGGGCGCAAAACCGGTGCCCGCGCACTGCGTGGCGTGATGGAAGAAGTGATGAACCCAATCATGTACATGTTGCCTGATGCAGGTAGTGTACGCAAATGCGTCATAACCAGCGAAGTAGTTGACCGCGGAGCGGCACCACTTCTGGAGTTAAGCGAGCAAGCCCCTGCACGTGGCCTGGCCTAAGACCGAGAGCTTGTAGGACTTATCGAACAACCACCATGGCCTGCATCCGGCGATCGCCGTTAGCACGCAATTGCACCATATACGTTCCACTCGGCAGACCGTTCACAACAAATGCTTGTTGATAGTCTCCCGCTGTCTGTTCGCCGTTAACGAGCGTTGCAACGTGGAATCCTATGCTATCATAGACATCCAGAGTAACGTGTTGTGAAACATTCAACGTATAACGAATCTTTGTTTCGGTGCGCACGGGATTGGGTGCGATAGGGTCAAATTTGAATGTCTCAGCAGTTTGAGAATCATCCACACTCGTAGTTGATGACTTTATCACTCGCACTGTTTTGAAATCTTCAAAGAGCACATTGCGAATCACCGCTGGCTCTGCACCAAACCACTGCTCAAGCACACTCGCATAGATCTGGCGGAAATCATGTTGCATCTTGAGATTGCCATTATCAAGATCTGTCAAGCTTGGATTGGTTCCAAGAATCCCGTCTTGCACTGGGATGCCGAAGAAGAACAATGGAGCTGCCGTACCGTGGTCGGTTCCAAGGCTTTGGTTTGACGCAACACGTCTGCCAAATTCCGAGAACGTCATAGATACAACGCGTTCACCAACACCCAAGGCCTCTATATCTTTTTGAAATGCAGATACTGCGTCTGAAACTTGTGTTAACAGACCAGCATGTGCACCAATGGCTGAATCAGATGCATCTACTTGCGATGCATGTGTATCAAACCCGTTCATCTGCACTACGTATACACGAGTCTTCAGACCACCCGCAATGAGTCGTGCAACAATCTTCAATTGATCTGCTAGTCGATTTGCCGTTGGATACGTTTCAATGTTTTGTGCTTTGTCTGCGGCGGCTTTAATGACAGTTGAAAACTGCATTGCCTTTGTCTGCACACCGCGCACATACGTAATGTTCTCTGCTGCATAACGTCCGGAAGGAAGATCTGAACCAGGCTCATCTGAGCCGCTCACAAGACGATAGAATGATTCAGGGTCTTGGAGAGCAATGCCCATCGATTGGTGGTTGAGTCCGGTAAGTGAGAGGCTCACCACTGCCGACATCTGGATTGCAATCGGATCCGGCATTGTGGAATTAGGATATCCCTCAGGATAGTTTGGATATTCTCCATTGAGATATCGTCCAAGCCAACCAGTTGTCTCGTTTACATTGGAAGCACTACCGCTCATCCACACATCAGTTGACCGAAAGTGTGAAAGGTTTGGATTTGGATATGTAACACCTTGAACGAGATTAACTTTCTTCTGATTCCAGAGTTGGTGAACTCCCGTCATTGCAGGGTGGATACCTACATCATCGCGCAACTTGAGAACCTTATCTTCTGGTATTGCGATGTTGCTGCGGAGCCCCTTATACGTTCCGTATTCGCTTAGCGGAATCACTGTGTTCAAACCGTCATTACCACCGTTGAGCTGAATGAGAACAAGAACGTGATCCGATTCTGTTTCTACGTTAAACAGGTCGTGAAGTGCTGGCCCATCAAATGCTTGAAGTGGTAGGCCGTTCATAATCATCGGCAAAGCCAACGCACCGGTTGTACGTGCGATGAATGACCTGCGATTGATTCCGTTTTTTGGGGTGTTGTTTTTCATGATCAGATCCTCATCCAATTTGAAATTCCGCCATGCGGAACATGTATTTGAACAACCGATCAAGATTCATCTTAACGGCGTTGCGGGCAGGCACATTTGTCTGATTTGTGAAGTAGGCGTCCCATACATCGGCCCATTCATAATAACGGCCACCATTCATCAATACTTCTTCAGCAAGCATAAGTCTCGTTTCTACCGAGAAAGGAACCGCAAAGAAGACCTCGTTGATGTGATCAATCAACTTCAGTGAATCAGACACGTCAGTAAATGCCTTTACGAATTCGGGAGTATCGAGAATTGGCTTACGGCCAAGTGTATTGTTATTGACAAGCAGTGCATCTCCAAAACCGTTTCGGAGCGGCAACGTAGCTGTTGAGAGCCACGTACGGTAAAAGTCGGGAGTTTGGTAATACGCTTCCCAGCCAGCAACGCTGTCGGGCTCGTTTAGGTCCATCTGCAATGCTGAGAGTGTGCCAACAAAAGATTGATAGAATCTGTTGTTCTGCGTAGGGTCAGTAGGGGGCGTCCACGTTGTAATCGTACGCATGAGACCGATCACCATGTCTGCTGGACTGCGCAATTGGGCGCCCCGTATACCAGCGTCAAAGAAGTGGTCTGATGCGAGAAGTTTGCGAACAATAGGGCCAACAACAAAGCCACTCTGCTTGAGTTCGGTGGCAAGGGGTACAATGATATCCCGTTGAATCTCTTCAGTGATTTCGCTGTTAACGAACCATCGATAAAGCTTGCCCACGATGTACTGAGACGTTGCGTTCTGCCCAAAGATCATGTCGAGCATTTCGTTTAACTCCTCGAGGCCGCCATTAACACCTGTTCGCCCCTTAATCACCTTGTTACCATAACGGACTGAGAACTGTTTGTCTGCTGTGTCATGGTTATTCGTGATAAACATCACGTTAGGATTATCAGCGAACATAGGTGGGTTCTTAGGCTCGTTGTCTCGGAGGTCCTTATCACCAGCAACCACCGTGATATCGCGTTGACCAAATTCGCGCCATCCCGTTAGAACCTTCGAAGCAGCACGAACATCTTGCTCAGTGTAGTTGGTATAATCTCCTTGAGATATCTCAGGACCTTTGCCAATTGTAAAGAGCTCCTGAAGCTCACGACCATAGTTTTCGTTTGGACTGCCCTTCGTGTTTGAGTTTCCATTGAGAAAGCGCAACATGGCCGCATCAAGAGTTACCCTTCGTGCCATATCCTTAAAATTGCCAAAGGCATTTGCTCTGAGGTATGATAGCAAATTGTGCGAGAAGATGCCGTTCTGCACAGTTGTCATCTGTGTTGCAAAGTGGTTTGACCAAAACAACATCAGCTTATCATGGATAGAAACTGGTGCGTGAATCATGTTCTTCACCCACCATGACTTTGTGATACCGTTGTAAAAGCCGTTGCCCTTTTGGAGATCATAGGCCGTGGAGGTTGACGTGTCATTGGGGTCAGAGATTACTGCTGTCTTTGTCCAGACTTGGTTCTCATCCGGGATCCACTTGGAACCATCCACCGTGTTTGTAGGAGGGGTAGGTTTGGGAAGGGGCGTAAAAAGCTGGTTGAGGGTCTTGTCTAGCCCATCCGTGACCGCCGTAGTTACCTGCTCATTCGATGCCCCAAAAGCGGCTCTGCGTAGCAGATGCGCTGCTTCTGCCCGAGTCCACTGCCCCGTGTATGTCGTCAGCTTTGCCATGTCGTCCCCTGCTAAAGATGTCTCATTTTTCGTGGTTTCGCCAAACCCAGCCTCCGTGTCTTACGAGGCGAGCAGGTTTCATGCGGAATATACCTCGAAGAAGAGGATGGTTACTCGGTGCGAGATACGGAGATACAAAATCAATCAACTCATCATCCCATTAACTAACGAACCTCCGAGTGAGTCTCAGCATTTCTCCTTCATGAGCTACGAGATCTGCAGCTGTTGCGTTGATCATCCGAACACGGCGGATATCAACAAAACTGATTCGATGCTTCACTATGCTACTCAAAAGGCAGAGCTCAATGTAGTTTGCCGCAAAGGCAATGTATTCAAGAGGAAGGGGCCTTCGGACGCTAAATCCTAGACTCTCAAGCGTTGTATTCGAAAGGAAATACATCGTACCGCGGAGCTTTGTCTTTTGGTCTACTTCGCCATTCTTGATTGCTGTAATGAGCCCCTTCATACCTGCACCAAGGTGGGCCATAAGAACGTGCTGACTAACGCGGCGTTGAGAGAAAAAGTCCCAGGTGGTGCCCAGATGTAGTTCCAGTCTACACCGTCCAAACGGCTGCGTAAAGAACATGGGCGAATAATATCTATAGAGGCCAAGCTTACGAAGCAATGGTGTAGTAATCCACCGACCGATGCGGAACACCACTATGGCTCCACAGGCCCAAGCAAAACTGATTCCAATGGCTGCAAGGATCACGGGTGCAAGTTCCAAAAGGTCATGTTATCGCAGTGTGACATCCACCTTAAGAAACTGTAACGACATCACAACATTCACACTGGGCTAGATTTGTATTATGTCAAAGACGCTTGGCACAATTACTCTAGAGAATACTCTTACTCCGTTCAACATCGTGAACGCTGTGTTAGTGTCGGTTCTCATGATTGTCTACACGCTCAATGACGATCCGCGCCTCGTACTCGATTCCGTTGGTGTGATCATCGTTATTCTTGCAAACACGCTCATTGCCATTACTCAAGAGTGGAGAGCGCACCGTACGCTCGAAACAGCTGTTGTATCCGTTGACTCTCTCTCGATAGACGTTGGTGATTCAATCACGATTTGCCGCGGAGACGTCATTCGTGCCGACGGAAGGGTAACGGCCACTGACGCATGTGAGCTTGATACATCGTTACTCACGGGTGAATCCAATCCATTGGCCCTGAATGTTGGAGACATGATCTATGCCGGCACCTATTGTGTAGCTGGAAGCGCAACACTCATAGTAACGGCACTCGGACGAGAGACACTAGCGCATAAGATTGAAGCAACTGCCCGCAAGGTCGATCTTACATCATCGCCCTTACAACACACTGTGAACAGACTCTTTCAATGGTCTTTTGCAATCGCTGTTGTGCTGGCAGCTATAGATGTCTCACTGGGTGCTACAACAATTGCTCACGACGTGGATCGCGTGCGGCGCGTTGCCACACTTCTTCTTGGGCTCATCCCTGAGGGGCTTGTCTTCTTCTCTACCCTCACGCTAACACTTGGACTGATTCGCATAGCTCAAAGAGGCGTTGTAGTGCAAAAGCTTGCTGCCCTTGAGTCTTTCTCCCGAGCAGAAGTAGTGTGCATGGATAAGACCGGCACGCTTACAATGAACAGACTGAAAGTAGAACACGTCATTCCAATCAGTGGTAATTCTTTAGAATTTTGCAAGGGGCTTCTTGGCAGCTTCGCTCGATCAATAGGTGATGAGAGTCAGGTAGTTGATGCACTTCATGCATATGATCAATCAAATACATTCGCATCCATTGACAAGCGTGTTCCATTTTCTTCAGCTCGCAAGTATAGTTCGCTGTGGTTGCCCAATGGCTTGTGTTACACAGTAGGTGCAGCAGAGTCTGTCCTTACTACTGATCATCCGCGGTGGAAAGAAATCCAACAAACATCGATTGATGCAGGTATTGATGAGATGCGCACAATGGTGCTTGCTACAACATCAAACGGACACCCTGAAACAGGTGTTCACATGGAGCCCCTTTGCTGGATAGCCTTGGATGATGAGATTCGAGATGAAAGTGCTGCCACGCTGGAGCTCTTTGACCAAATGGGAATTCGCGTGATGATCCTAACTGGTGATGGGCCAGGCCCAGTGCAGTCACTGTTGCGTAGACTAGGAAGACCTTTTGTTGAGGCAGATGTGCAATCGCGCCTAACTCCCGATGGCAAGCAGGACATCATCCGCGAGTTGCGCAAGAAGCATCAGGTTGTCATGATTGGTGATGGCGTCAATGACCTACCTGCAATAAAAGAAGCATCAGTAGGCATTGCTATGGCAGAGAGCGCACCTGTAACCAAGCTCGTAGCAGATGTAGTGCTTGAGCGCTCAACATTTGCTGAGTTTCCTGAAATGATCGCCGAAGGACGCGCTGCAGTTCGTACTGTACTTAGCGTAGCTAAACTTTTTCTTGCAAAGAATCTTGTGCTTGTTGTGATGAATGCACTTGCGGCGATGAGCCTTTCACCGTATCCACTCACTCCACGCAGAGGTGCGCTCCTTAGTATCATTGGAGTTGGCATCCCTTCAATGTTCTTGGCTGCTACAGCTAAAGTGCGAACACGAACCTCTCATTTTATGAGCGAGTTACTTTTCTTTGTGCTCACTGCGGGCACATCTGCCGTGGTGTCTTCGCAAATTGCGTTGTTGATTCAAAGAAATGCCTCTGACCTTAACGATCACATGTTGTTTGCATTTCTCGGTAGCATTGTGTGGTCTTTTGTTGTAGTTGATGATCTGCCGCGCGATACGCGGATGTGGGCCATACTCGTTGCGGCTGTAAGTCTAGCCTCGGCTGTGTTGCTTGCCGTTTGGCCTGGTCTTGTTTTTCCATTCTCACTCCTTCAGCAGTTCTATGAGATTGGTATGTCCGGCACGTCAACATCAATCCATGTGCTCCTGAGCTGTGCTATTGGAATTGGCTGCTCGGTGTGTGGTCATGCAATCATGCGTTGGGTATCTTCGCACATGACTCATCAACGATCTGCAGCGTGAGCCCCCTCCGAACACGAATTGTCTTAGTTCTCGTCTGCACAATTCTCTTCGTACCGTTTTTAGGCGGCGTACACCTTTTTGACTGGGACGAAGTCAACTTTGCTGAGTGCGCAAGAGAGATGATTGTAACGGGCGACTATTTGCATGTGCAGATTGATTTTCGTCCGTTCTATGAAAAGCCTCCGCTATTCATTTGGCTACAAGTACTGTCGATGAAGGTGTTTGGCGTAAACGAGTTTGCCGCCCGTTTCCCAACCGCTCTTGTAGGAATTGCCACTATCCTTGTTCTGTTCTCCATTGGTACTGAGGTACGAAGTCAACGATTTGGCACGCTTTGGTGTGTAGCCTATGTAGGCTCACTGCTTCCTCATTTCTATTTCCGCTCGGGCATCATTGATCCCTTGTTTAACCTTTTCATCTTTTTGGCTATATGGTTTATGAAGAAGGGGATAGGACAGAAGGGCCAAGGGTCCTTGGGAGTGGGGAGTGCAATGATAGCAGGTGTGTTCAGTGGGGCGGCGGTGATGACGAAGGGACCTGTTGGGTTTGGTCTTGTAATGATGACAACCGTTATTGCGTGGTACGTACTACGAAAAGAAATGTCTTTTCCGTGGAGGCACGTGTTAGTGGTTACGGGCACAACAGTCTTCGTGGGGTCTCTATGGTATGTGGCTGAATACATTCAAAATGGACCAACCTTCATTATTGAAAATCTCACCTATCAGTTTCGATTGTTAACAACAGGCGAAGCCGGACACGAACAGCCATGGTACTACCACAGTCTTGTATTGCTCTTCGGATGTTATCCAGCATCCGCGTTTTTCCTAGGTGGTATGCGCAAGAGCAACGAAGAAGAAAATGCGCAACGTGCAATGCGCATCTGGATGACGGTACTCTTCTTCGTAGTTCTCGTTATGTTCTCCATTGTAAAGACGAAGATCGTACACTACAGCTCGCTTACGTATTTGCCTATGACGTACTTGGCAGCACTTGCAATAGAGCGTTGGCTATCGGGCTCTCGCAGATGGCCTTGGTACCAGTCCGTTGCAATTTTTACGCTATCAATTGTGATATGCGCTGTGACATGTGCGATACCGTTGGCGCTGATGCATCGCGATTGGTTATTGACACTTTCACCTTTTAGAGATCAATTTCTTCGCGCGTCTCTTCAGCAAAACATTTCGTGGATAGGCATAGAGCCATATATCGCTTTCATCATATTTGCTGGCGCTATCCTTGCGTGGTTTTTTATGCGCAGGCAGAAGCCCCTTGCCGCCATCGGTATACTCTTTGGCAGTGTGGCAGTTTTTATAGCTCTCTACGTACCACTTGCTGCACCACGCATCGAGGCCGTAACGCAAGGTTCAGCGATTGACTTTTACGAATCGCTACGAGGAAGAGATGTCTATGTAAAGCCTTTAACGATGAAGAGCTACGCACATCTTTTCTACACCGAGAAGCCCTATGCATTGAGCGGTGCTGCAAAACATATCAGTGCTGACGACTGGGAGCCCTGGTTGCTCAATGGCCCAATTGACCGACCCGCATATTTTGTCGCTAAAGTCAATGACGCCACGCCCTGGAGAGCGCATCCACATCTTCGCGTCTATCGTGAGGGAGGGGGCTTTGTAATTTTTGAAAGAATACCTATTTCTCTTCAACAGGACTCACTGCCCCGTAGCCACTGAGTTCTATGCGTTCGTATCCAAGAATAGTAGTCGTCAAGGTTGCTGTAACGTGAAATGATCCGGGCTTTGTTGGCACATACCGAAATTCAATGTCTGCTGATTTTCCCTTCGTTAGAACAATCGGTAGTGCTGTTACTACGAGAAGCCCTTCTGAGGGGCTCAATGCATTGATTGTTGCTGTTGTATCGGCAAAGAGCGTTAGACGCACAATTGCTCTTGTGGGCTCACCAACTTTCACCCGATCGAAGGCAAGAAAGCTGGAGGCCAGCTGAATTGGACGCTGAACGTCTACCTTTAGGCGCAACACACGAGCACCCAATGGATCATTTGAAAAGACTGTTACATACTTTGAAAACAAGCCAGTGCCGGCCGGCAAATTGAGTGTGATGTTTATCGCCGATGCCTCCCCAGGGGCAAGTGTATCTCTCTCAAGAGGCGCACTCGTGCATCCACATTGCACCCGAACATTGGAGATAACAAGGACGCTATCCCCGGTGTTCTTAACTTCAACACGTGACGTTACAGACTGGGTCTCTGTACGTGGACCCAACGGCGTTACAGAACCCCAGTCTACCTCATCCTGCATCTCAAGTTTGGGCTGAGTCTTTGCGCAGTAGGCCGCAAATACAAACAAGATGAGCACCACAACACGTAGTTTCCGCATGGTTATGTCCTTGATTTCTTCAATTCTATCAATTGTTCCAACCCTTGCACTCATGAGCGTGGCTGTTCTTACTGTGAACGAACCACCTCTCAACATGCAGGGCAGCGATCGCACCCCTTCTAGCTCAACTGGGGTTACCTACCTCTCTCGTGCGGCACGAATTGCACGTGAGCATGGAGTTGATTCAGTTTTTGTTGCCTCACTCCTTCGTTCTCCGCAAACATCATTCAATGACAGGTTTGTGCGAATGAACGTCACAAACTACGCGCAGAAGACCGATTATTCGCACAACCACAACGATCGTGGAGTTCGAAAGGTACGCGAGTTCACTGCCAAGCACGATACAGTTCTTAACCGCATTGACTCACTCTATGGTGTGCCCCCGTATGTAGTTGCTGCACTACTGTGGGTAGAGTCAAAACATGGCACCGTGCTTGGAAAGTACCATGTAGCGAGTGTCTACCTTAGTGTTCTGCTCTCGTGCGAGCCTGAATTTGTTGAGCAGAACACGCTTGCAGTGATGGTTGGTATGGGACGCGATTCAACGAAGCTCGATAGCATTAAGCGCTATGTTGAACAAAGAGCAGTGAAGAAAATGAAGTGGGCGGCAGACCAAATCAAGGCTTTACGTGTCATAGACCAACGTGGTATACTTGACGCTTACATGCTCTATGGATCATGGGCCGGAGCTTTTGGTATGTCTCAGTTCCTACCGTCTTCCTACTTGTCATGGGCTGTTGATGGAGACAACAATGGCGTCATCGATCTCAATGATATCGATGACGCCATGTATAGTGTTGCAAATTATCTGAAGTGTAATGGATGGGGTCAAACCTCATCTCAGCAGCGGGCTGCTGTTTATCACTACAACAACAGCAGCGCCTACGTAGACGCAGTGCTTACTCTTGCACGGAAGGCACGGTAGCCGCAAGACGTTCAGCTTCTTCGATGAAATTTTCGATGAACGCTATCCCAGTATTCCAAAAAGATGGATCTGCAATGTCGATGCCGAATGGCTCGAGTAGTTCCTGCGGAGACTTTGATCCCCCTGCAGCTAGCAGCGCCATATACTTAGGTGTGAAGTCTGCTGGATCTTTCTTGTAGAGCTCATAGAGAGCCAGGACAAGAAGCTCTCCAAACGCATATGCATACACATAGCCTGGTGTATGAATGAAATGCGAGATGTATGTCCACGTAAATTCATAGCCGGCAGAGAAAATGACACTATCGCCAAACTGTGCACTTTGCGTTTGTACCCATATTTCATTTATCTGTGCGAGACTGAGTTCACCATCGCGCCTGCGAGTTGTATGTAATGCGTCTTCAAACCTGTTCAGCGCAACCTGACGAAACACTGTTGCAATCATTCCATCAAGCTTCGACATGAGTAGAGAGAGTTTTTCTGAATCACTTGTTGTACCCTCATACAACTTCTTGAATGTGATCATCTCTCCAAACACGCTTGCTGTCTCAGCGATAGTCAACGGCGTGTCCATCAAAAGGGGACCCTGTTGGCGAGAGAGATACTGATGAATTCCATGTCCTAGCTCGTGCGCGAGTGTTTGCACATCGCGGGCTGTACCGGTGTAATTCATGAAGACGTATGGATGCGCAGAAGCAATCGTTCCAGCGCTGTACGCACCTGAACGTTTACCTTTTCGCACAGGGGCATGAATCCAGTTCTTCTCGAAAAACATATTTGAGATCGCGCCAGCCTGGGGGTCGAAGGAAGTATATGCGTCATTTACCAGATCGCGAGCGCTTTCCCATGAAACATTTGTGGTAGCCAACCCCACAGTTGCGAATCGATCATAGTCATGAAACGTTTCTAAGCCAAGAATACGCTGCTTAAGCCCGTAGAATCTGCGTACAAGGTCATAACGCGCCACAACAGCATCTACAAGCGCCTGCACGGCTGCATCAGAAACTTCATTGTCCATGTTTCTGCTAGAAACCCATGAAGAGAAGCCGCGAAGACGATCATTTGATTCGCAATCAGCGATGATTGTATTGAAGACAAACGCATGGGTCTTGGCGTCGGCTACCAAGCCACTGGTAAATGCCTCACTTGCAGCTTTTCGTGTATCACGGCTCTTGTCATACATCAACCTACTCATATCAGAAGCCGTCAGTTCTCTACCATTGAATTGAAACGTTTGCGCATTCGAGATCTCATCGTGAAGGCGAACCCAGGAGGCTCTAGATGTTATCGACTTTGCAGCCAGTGCGCGCTCTACTTCTTCAGTTAACGAGTAAGGTTTATAGTCGAGAATCCGCTCTAACCAATGGCGCCTTGTTGCCATTTCAGGAGCAGATAAGAGTTCATTCATTCGTGCATCTGATAGATCGGCGAGCTGTGTATCCACGAAAATAATGTGGCTCGACGCACGCGCCAGGTGCTCTCTCACGCTTTGGAGCAGACGACCAGATTCAGGACTTGAAGAATCGGTTGACCATACAAGGTTCGTATATGATCCCATACGATCGAATGTCTCAATCAGATCTTCGTATTGTCCTATCATGGTCATAAACTCAGCGATGCTAATGCTATTGAGTCTACCGTTCCAGGTTGCATGGAACTCCGAAGCACGTTTCTCGATGGATGCAAGGTCTCCACCAAGACCTGCTTCATCAATGCTCGCATAGAGATCGGCGAGGTCCCACTCTACGTGTTCGGCGCCTGTGGTCGTTTGTTGATCTGTCGTCATTATCGTGTCTTCATCGTATCGTGAATAAAGTTACATGGTTGCTCAAGAAACGCAGACGAAGTGCGACTATTTGCGCGTTAGATCACCATATTCTCACAAACTTCCCCGAGTTCGACCGTAGGAGCGAGCGTTTCGAAAGACTGCAGTATGCCATGAACCGGCCCCGCCCAACGGTTCAATGAAGCCCCTTACGGCATGATCCTATAAATCATTCTTGGGAATGGAATTACTTCTCGGATATGATCTGCGCCTGTAATCCACTTTACGGTACGCTCTAGTCCAAGACCAAATCCTGCGTGTGGAACGGAACCGTACTTGCGTAAATCCAGATACCATTGAAAGTCTTGTTGCGACAAGTTCTCGTGAAGAATTCGTTGCAAAAGCGCATCGTGATCATCTTCGCGTTGTGATCCTCCGATGATTTCGCCGGCACCTTCAGGTGCGAGCATGTCCATGGCCAGCGCAACTTTTACGTCTGCTGGATCTCGCTTCATATAGAACGCTTTTACTTCAGTAGGGTACCGATGTATGATGCACGGTTTGTCAAACTGCTGCATGAGTGCTTCTTCTTGTGGAGCGCCAAAGTCCTCGCCCCATGGGAAGTCCACTTGAATTTCAGTTCCGTCTGATTGCTTGCGATTGAGCTTTACATCGTTCTTGTTGAGCCACTCAACTGCTTCTGTGTAAGACATGCGGTAAAAAGGGCGACGCACTGCTTCAAGTTTTGAAACATCACGCCCTAACACTGCTAATTCTTTAGGACTAGACTTTAATACGCATTGTACGATATACTCAACAAGATCTTCAGCAAGGTCCATATCGTCATTGAGATCAAAGTAGGCCATCTCTGGTTCTACCATCCAGAATTCTGTGAGATGGCGCCTCGTCTTTGACTTCTCTGCACGAAAAGTTGGGCCAAAGGTATAAACCTTGCCCAAGGCCATTGCGCTTGCCTCGGCATACAGTTGTCCAGACTGTGTAAGGTAGGCCTTGCCGAGATCGAAGTACTGTGTTTCGAACAATGTTGACGTGCCTTCGCATGCATTAGGCGTAAAGATTGGCGAGTCCATCAACCGGAATCCGTTGCCATCAAAGAAATCGCGAATCGCTTTTACTACTACTGAGCGCACTCGCATGATGGCATGCTGTCTGGCCGAGCGAAGCCAAAGATGACGGTGCTCCATCAAGAATTCTACACCATGATCTTTTGGCGAGATGGGATAGTCACGAGAAATCTGCCACACTGTAACGTTGGTCACATCCAGCTCAACGCCCGTAGGCGACCGTTCTTCTTTACGAACCGTTCCTGTGATAGACACACTTGATTCTTGTGTAAGAGATTGTGCGGCCGATGCAATCTCTTCTGAAACATTGGGCTTAAAGAGCACGCACTGCACGGTGCCACTACCATCGCGCAGCTTGATGAAGACAAGTTTGCCTTTTTCTGTCTTGTCATAAACCCACCCGTTAAGGGTGACTTCCTGACCAACATGCGCATCGAGGTTTTCTACAGAAACAAAGCTTTTATATCGAGATGACATTGGAATACCTGGGGAGAACGTAATTCGAGGGGACACACAAATCTACGATAGCGCTACACTATGGGGTGCGCTCGTGCTTTCGCGAGCGAAAAATTGGCGAATATTGCGGTATGCATCGCCCCCTAACACTCAAACGCACAAATGACGTTGTCCTTGGCTCCACCTGGAGCGATGGGTTTGTCTCGAGCATTCTCTTGTCAGACCTACGTGAGGCGTGCCCATGCGCACATTGTGCAGGAGAAGAAATCATGGGGCAGACGGTCTTCATCGGCATGAAGACTTTTGCCGCTGGCATGAACGAGCTTGCAGCCCTCAACCCTGTTGGCAACTATGGCGTGCAAGCAGCATGGAAAGATGGCCATGACACTGGCATCTACACGTGGGATATGTTGCGCACAATTTTTGAGTCTAAGCGTCTAAGCGCTGAGACCCTCATCGAGATTGACAAACACATAAACAGCGGTCTATGACCGGAACAGTGTGCCCGCGTATCTCCAACTGCAACTAAGCGCTTAGCACGTTCTTTCAGGTCAAAAGCCATGATTCAACTCCTCAGTGATTATCATGAGAAATTCAGCGGGCAAGATTTTCTAGAATGATAAATGGAATTGCATTCTTTACCCAGCTATCCACGAGTTGATTTTTGCCAGGTACTTCGAAAGCTAATGACCCAAGTGCTAGGTCCTGATCACCATCATGATCAATATCCCCGGCATCCATTACTATCCACCTGCCTGACTCAACTTCCGGAAATGTTGATGCGGTAAACTTCCAGTCGCCTTGGTTTTCAAAAAACACGAAGCCCCTTGCCGGACTCTCTGAATAATCAGGAAAGAAGGAAATGGCTGCTAGATCAACATCACCGTCGAGGTCAAAGTCGGCTGGGATGGCGCTATACGCACCGTGCAGCGGCACAAAGATTGTATCGGGAAAAGTGTTTTTGCCGCTGTTAAGGAACAGTCGTATTCCGTGATACGGCCGAAGGACAGGGCCGAAGTCTGCGTTGTCGCCAGCACAGTGTACGATGTCAACATCGCCGTCCGCATCAACATCTACCACAGAAAAGTAACTCGTACCCCACGATGGTGGGAACTGCATGATCTGTTGCTCTTCAAATGAGCCATTACCTGTATTGAGGAAAGCAGTAATGCTTTCGTTTCCTTGTGCAAAGAGCGCAACGATGTCTGGCAATCCATCCATGTTCCAATCGCGGATAACAGCGCGGGTTGCACCAGGGCCATCGCGCAACACCATGCGTTCATATGTTCCAGTCATGCCACGTCTCCACCAAGAAAGTCCGCCAGTCCATTTTCCAAACTCACACACAACGATGTCTTCATCACCATCTGCATCCAGATCAGCAACAGCATGATGGACGGGACGTTGTAGACCAGGAATGATCTCTGTGACTTCTGACGATGTATCGCTTGGTATTCGCACAACCCTACCAGTAGGCGCATCTGTTGGCGAGAAGGAGCCCATGATAGTTGCATACTGAGAAGAACCGCCTTGCTTTGTGATCCACGCAGGCGACTCACCAACACTGTCTTGTCTGCGCAATTCTAACTTCGGCGAGAGCGAGTAGACACTGCCACTCATCGCATCGCCGAGCGCAACGTTGCTACTACTATCATCAATTTCAATGAACGTAGTTGAGGGAGGACGTAGTGTAAAGGCTGGCCGCACGGCTTTGAATGTGCGCGTCAGTGATGGTGGTAAGGATTTGTTAAGGGGCACGTGTTTCGGCGCAGTAGCGATGTAATAGTCCTGAATGAACTTCCAATCTTTTTTGCTAATTGTTGGTCTTTCAGGATAGATATTGTGAGCAACGATGTACTCGTATGCAGCCCCATTTTCAATGAGTGAACCGCGAGTGGTTCCTTTGGGATAGAAACCAAGAAAAGCTCCCATGCGCGGCAGAACAACATTTTTCCAGGAGGCCTTATCGAGTAGATCAGGAGCTGGTACTGCATGACAGGTACCGCAAACCGAGGCCACACGTTTCTGGTCACGAGACAGTCGTGAATCTTGAGCTGAAATCTGAATAGTGGCGCAGAGTGCAATTATTACAATCAATTTCATGAATGTAAACTAGCGTTCGAATATTACGTGGACGTAACGTGCTAGAGAGTGCATGTTGTTCTGGAGAACGAACGCGTACACATTGCTTTTCCTGTAGACGCTTTTCTCCACGAAGCACTGTGTATCTCCGCAATGCACGGAACGTCAAGCACGTTTGCGATATGAGCTGTATGAACGTGCTTCATCTCGGCTTAGAAACGAAGTGGGTAGTCGTCAATGCCAAATGAATTTGGGATGTCAAGTCCAACTCTTGGATAGGAATGCTGCGACGGAACAGGGGGCTCGCCAAATAGCGCCTTATTCACAAATGTGATCTCTACAACTGCTGGGAAGTTATCAGCAGCGCTATAGCTTCCGCAGTTGTTTCCATGTATATGAACTATTACAAACGCCTGTAGTAGCTGCTCAATTCCACGATTGAAAACTTCACTGCCATTTTCAAGATCATGAAACTCAGCTGTTACAACGCTGATTGATTTCTCATGGGCAACAATGGATGGAATTACATCATACTCACTGCCTTCGATATCCATCTTTAGGAACACGCCATGTTCACGTGCGGGTCCTGCGATCTGCATGAGAGTATCGAATGACACGGTTCCAGGTCCATCTTTTGCCGTAACCATTTTTTTAACGTGCATGCTTGGTGAACTAAACAATACCCAGTATAAATGGTAAGTCGCGAGAAGTTTCTGGTACTGCGCAATTTTCTTTGCGTTGCGCATCATCGTGTAATACGCCACCTTAAAGTGATACCGCGCCAGCTTTTGTAGGATTACTCTGGAGCTGATTGAATGGTCTACGCCAATGATGCGTACATCATCATTACGCACCTTAAACTCAGCGTCAAACGTCCACTCCAGCGCTAAGCCGAGCGACAAGAGCACGTCTGCTTGCTCTACGTATCTCAGTGGGACAACATAACCCCCATCGCTTTTCTTGTTACCACAATGTATAAGTCCGGGGAACTCGAAGGGCCGAAGTTGGTTCTTATTAATCATACGGCATATTAGCATATTTGTGTGATGAAACGTACCATCAGATCCCCTCGAGGCTCGGAGCTCACTTGTAAGAATTGGCAAATCGAAGCTGCCTATCGAATGATCCAGAACAATCTCGATCCGGAGAATGCAGAGAAGCCAGACGAACTCATTGTCTATGGTGGTCTTGGAAAGGCTGCGCGAAACTGGGAGAGTTATGACGCCATTTTATCCTGTCTGCGCAGCATGGATATTGATGAAACACTTCTTGTTCAAAGTGGCAAGCCCGTAGGAGTTGTCAAAACTCATGAGGGGGCTCCACGGGTAATCATTGCAAACTCCAACCTTGTACCACGTTGGGCAACGTGGGATGAATTCCGCAGACTCGATGCGCTCGGACTTATCATGTACGGGCAGATGACAGCCGGTTCATGGATCTATATTGGCACCCAGGGAATTGTGCAAGGCACATACGAGACCTTTGCAGAGTGCGCCCGACAGCACTTTGGCGGCACTCTCAATGGTAGGTTCCTTCTCACGGCCGGACTAGGCGGAATGGGTGGTGCGCAGCCCCTTGCAGCAACAATTGCTGGAGCGGCCGCTCTCTGTATTGAGATCGATGAAGAGCGTATTGACAAACGAATTCGAGACGGATACTGCGATCGCAAAATGAGTAACCTCGATGAGGCCTTGAGCGTGATTCGTGAGTTTCAGGAAAAGCGCGAGCCAGTTTCTATTGGTCTTGTTGGCAATGCCGCAGAGATACTCCCTGCTTTAGTTGAGAGGGGTGTTACTCCTGATGTAGTAACAGACCAGACATCTGCTCATGATCCTCTGAACGGATATTATCCTGCGGGTCTCACAAAGGGCGAAGCAGATTCTCTGAGGATTTCTGATCCCAACGAGTACTTGCGTAGAGCCTACACAAGCATTGGCGCGCACGTGCGGGCAATGTTGACGTTTCAGGTACGGGGCTCCGTTACTTTTGACTACGGCAACAACATTCGTGGAATTGCAAGAGACTTTGATGGCGTATCGAATGCGTTTGATTTTCCAGGCTTTGTTCCTGCATTTGTACGAGAGCTCTTTTGCGACGGCAAGGGTCCGTTTAGGTGGGTGGCGCTCTCGGGCGACCCCAACGACATTCGCACCACCGATGATGCGATTATGAATCTCTTCCCTGACAATGTAGCGCTCCATAAATGGATAGGTGAGGCACAAAAACACATCAAGTTTCAGGGCCTTCCCGCGCGCATTTGTTGGCTTGGATATGGCGAAAGAGCACAGGCCGGTAAACTTTTTAACGATTTAGTTCGTTCTGGTAAAGTCAGTGCTCCCATAGTGATAGGCCGAGATCACCTCGATTGTGGGAGCGTAGCTTCTCCGTATCGTGAAACCGAATCGATGAAAGATGGTTCTGATGCTATAGCCGATTGGGTATATCTCAATTTTGCACTCAATGCGGTTGGCGGCGCAACATGGATTTCTCTGCATCACGGTGGAGGTGTTGGCATGGGTTTGTCACTTCATGCCGGAATGGTTGTCGTTGCAGATGGAACTAAACAATCAGAAGAAAAGTTGGCACGTGTGTTGACTTACGACCCTTTAATGGGCATCTTGCGACACGCCGATGCTGGTTACGATCGAGCGATTCTCAACTCACGAAAGTTTGGCATAGAAATACCACTACCTCATTCTTGACCCTAACGGTCACCAACACAGGACATAATGACATAAAAGCTACGTCGTTTTTTCAGCCGACCTGACATATCGGCAGAACTATTTCACATACACGTAGCTGGAGCTGTCATGAAGGCAATTGACTTCCGTCGCAAGACGGGTATCACGCCAAGTCCTCGTTGGACAAGAAGCGAAATCACCACCGAAGGTAGTAGTGCTATGGATCTCGCCCTGCAGATCGAACAACTCTTCCGCACAGATCGGAAGAAATATCTCGGATTTATCCGCCAACGGATCCGTAATCAAGAGGAAGCGGAAGATATCCTCCAGGATGTGTTCGCCAACGTGCTTGCAGCGTCCAAGGACGTAAACAGGCCGATTGACAATCTTGCTTCCTGGGTCTTTACGTCCGTGCGCAACCGAATCATCGACTCATACCGCAAGAAGCGTACAGACAGCTTTGCTGACCTAGGTACGTCTGAGCAAAAAGACGAAGGCATGGACCATGTGGAGCGCTTTCTGGGCGACTTTTCCTACAATCCCGAGCACGATCTTGTGCGCAAGACCATCTGGGAAGCTGTCGTTGAAGGTCTGGAACAACTCCCAGCTGAACAAAAATGGGTCTTCGTGAAAAATGAATTCGAGGGTGTATCGTTTAGAGAGATGTCTGAGGAAACGGGTGTGAACATTAACACTCTCCTTGCACGCAAACGTTATGCTGTGCTGTTCCTTCGCAAGAAGCTTCAGGAGCTATACGACACTGTGAACGATTAGTAAGCCCCCTATATGTCGTTTTTGACGACCAGAACAGCCCGCTCGATGATGTACCTTTTTGGCATCGGTGGGCTGTTGGTATGTAACGGGTTTATTGTTGCCATGATCTGGAACGAGGTTTTGTACCGTGCCATGGGGAATGAGCATCATCTTTCTTTCCTCGAGGGAATTGGGATTACGGCCTTTGCCTACGTTGGGGTTTTTGCGCTGAAGTACGGCGGAGTAAGGGGTCAAAGGCCCGTAAAGCCACAGAGCGTCATGGCAAAACGATGTGCCGAAATGACGGCCGATCAGCGTGCGGCGCTGCGCCAGGAGCTTGTTCAAACCTGCGGATGCAAGGAAACGGAAACGAAGTAGTACGTGAGGATAACAGCATGAACATGGTTACCGAGTTCAAAGAATTCATTTCCAAGGGAAATGTACTTGACCTTGCAATAGGCGTTATAATCGGCGTGGCCTTTGGCGCTATTACTACCTCGTTTGTAAACGATATCATAATGCCTCCAGTGGGGATGATTCTGGGAGGCGTCAATTTTGCCGATATAGTAACAACGCTGAAGGCAGCCGACGCGAATGGTAAGGGCGCGGTACTTATGCTGTGGGGCAAGTTCTTCCAAGCAGCGCTCAACTTCTTGATCATTGCCTTTGTGATGTTCATGATCGTAAAGGGAGCGAATGCCATCAAGCGCAAGCAAGTTGCAGCGCCCGTGGCACCTGCAGGACCCTCTGAAATTCAGCTCCTCACTGAGATCCGAGATTCGCTACAAAATCGCAGCTAACTCAGACCAATTGAGCAAAAACCGTTTGGTGACCATCACCAACACGCATAACGATGACTACACCCGGAGGACCTCCGCTTGCGAACGAAAGTGCGCGGCGTAGGTCCTCTGGGTCGTTTTCCCAACCGCGTTTCTTGAAGATCGTTGTTGGGCCCCATCCAAGCTCGCGAATAGATTCTTGGATGCGCCTTACGGAGATTCCCTTTTCAATCCTCAGCACTTTATACCTCTCATACCATTGAGAGGTAGGTGGCTCCTCATTCAACGCCCCATACGCGATCTTTGAATCGAAAACGCCCGCCCCGATTTCTGCAAAAAATGCACCCACATTGCCGCTCGCAATGATCGCATTGTGAGGTTCGATTAAATATTGGGCATTGGGCACAACGAATGGAGCACTCTTGGCGCCCAGATTCCACGTTACAAACCTGTCTACGAGTGAAACCGCTGGCATAGTGATGTGAGGAGAACGCCACAGAATTCTCTCCCTACACTCCTTTCCGTAACCAATGTATTCGCTCACAAAACCTTGATCGGCAACCACATCGCCTGGACCAACCTTGATGCCAATAATTTCCGCATTCGGAATAGTATCGAGGGGCGGTTCATATTCTGTGCTCATTCTGATGCGTCCACGTGAGGAACGCCTCGAGGGGTCTGCCCACACTGCGTCAAACTCTTCTGCCCCCTCATTCAATCCTGTCCATGCATTAGGCACAACATCCACGTTACGAATACCAGCTCGGCGAATGTTTCCTGTTGTAAGAGCTGCCACAAGAAGGTCTGCCTCATACGTAGTTACGCGCCCGCAAACGCTCGCCAGTGCGGCGGTGTCTATTCCCGCTCCGGTACAGATTTCGAGTACATGAGCGCATCCACGAAAGGGTACTGCATGATGAGCGGCGATCTGCGGATGCGTGCATTGCTCAGCCATACGGTCTGTGAAGAGCCAATTGTGCATTCGTTTGCCAAGCCGCTCGGCGCGCATGGTACCCAAGGCCACATCGATTATCTGAGGTGCCGCGCTAGCAACCACAGGTTCGCTAGACTGCCGCAATGCCACTATGATAGCCGGTGTGGGAGAGCCCCCTACCGCTTTTAGCTCATCAATAACAGATTCCACAACCTTCACTATAGAATCGCCGGCAAAGAAAGCCGCATGCCCTTCAATCACGATAATCCCTTTCTCATGGGTCACTTCATCGAAAACCACGATATTTGTGTCAATACAATCCGAATAGAATCAATTGGGAACAGTCATGAGTATGGGAGTCGACTCCGTCAGCACGCAGCTAAGGTCTATTGGGCTGCACAACCTCGGCGACATCAACTACAACCTAGCAGCACCTGAGCTTTATGAGCAAGCGCTGATGTATGAAGAAGGCATTCTGTCTGAGCATGGCGCCCTTTGTGTAAACTCTGTGCCGTATACCGGACGTCGTGCAAACGACAAGTTCGTGGTAGAAGAGGACGGAAGCAAGGAAGATGTTTGGTGGGGCAAGGTGAATAAACCATTTACCACAGAAAAATTCAACGCATTAAAAACTCGCGTGTTCGCATATCTGCAAGGTCGCGATGTATATGTGCAGGATCTGATTGCAGGTTCCGATGACAAATATTCTTTACCGGTTCGATTTGTTCAAGAAGAAGCCTATCACTCGCTCTTTGTTCAGAACATGTTCATCAAGCCAACTGAAGAGCAGCTCGAGAATTTCCTTCCGGGTTTCACAGTCATCACCGTTCCTGGATTTAAATCAATTCCAGAAATCGATGGAACGCTGAGTGAGGTTTTCATCATCCTCAGCTTTGAACAAAAACTGATTCTTATTGGTGGCACATCGTACGCAGGCGAGAACAAGAAGGTAATCTTTACTGTGCTCAATTATCTTATGCCTAAGCGCGGTGTGATGTCCATGCACTGCTCGTCTAACATCGGCAAGGACGGAGACACTGCCCTATTCTTTGGTCTCTCCGGCACAGGTAAGACAACACTCTCTACAGACCCAGAGCGAGCGCTCATTGGTGATGATGAACATGGATGGAGCGATGATGGTGTTTTCAATTATGAAGGGGGCTGTTACGCCAAGGTGATTAACCTCAATGGAGAAGCCGAGCCAATCATCTTTAATCTAACACGCACCTTTGGAACGATCCTTGAGAACGTAGACATCGACGAAGAGACACGCGTCATAGATCTGGATTCTCAGATTCACACTGAGAACACACGCGCTTCCTACACGCGAGAAAAAATTCCGAACATTGCTCCCGATAATAGGGGCGGTCACCCAAAGACCATTGTATTCCTCACTGCTGATGCATTCGGAGTAATGCCACCAATTTCGCGCTTAACTCCTGAGCAAGCGATGTATCACTTCCTGAGTGGATACACTGCAAAGGTTGCTGGCACCGAAGCCGGGGTGAAGGAACCATCAGCAACATTCTCTACGTGTTTTGGTGCGCCGTTCATGGTGCATCATCCAAGTGTGTATGCGAATCTTCTTCGAGACAAGATCAAGGCGCATAGCTCAACTGTGTGGCTTGTGAACACAGGTTGGAGTGGCGGGCCTTATGGTGTTGGAAGCCGAATGAAGATTCAATTCACACGCGCCATGCTTCGCGCTGCACTAACGGGCCAACTCGATAACATTGAGTTTGTGAAGGACGCATTCTTTGACCTCAGCATTCCAGCGTCATGTCCGGATGTGCCTTCAGAGATTCTCAACCCACGCAATACGTGGAAGGACACGGCTGCATACGACAAACAAGCTCGTCATCTAGTGGAATTGTTCGAAGAAAACTATAAGCAGTTTTCTATTTAGGGCCTATGCCCTATTCGTCGGCAAATTCATCCACGTCTATGTCATCGGGACTGATGTCTGCGATGTAATCGTCATCAGCAACAGCACGAGCCTCAAGGATCTCTCGTGCTTCGGCAACGTCGTCTTCAAAAACGAAAATTTGATATCCCTCTGTTTTGTCGTCCTGGATCTTATGATCGATGCCAGCTGCTTTTAGTTGCGAAGCTAAGAGTTGTGCTTCCACTTCATTTTCACACGTAGACAATAGAACCATGACCGCACTCCAAAAAAACAACGACGTTATTTGCTAGGTGACTTTTGGTACTTCTTAGCTTTTTCAGGATTTGCCTGCATCCACTTTTGAAACTCGTTACTTATCACTCCAAATGTACGCTTTTGATGCGCTTCCTTCGTCTTCGATAACGGCTTGTTAAATGACCATACGATAACCCAAGTATCCGTTACAAGAACTTCGTCATTTGTATCCTTGCCCGCAGGCTTTTCATCAGCCTTATAGAGGGCCCTACAGATCGCCTTGCGAGCATCATCGGGAAGGGGCGTATCCCATTGGAAATACATGATCACGCCACCATCACCGCCTGAGAATGCCTGCGCACTCTTCTGAGATGGTTCTCCAAACGCCGGCAGAACTGCCTGCCAAGAATTCCATAAGGATGTAGCGACCTTGGTTGCCGGCTTTACATTCTTTGTTTCTTTATACGCCGTCGGAATCTCACCTGACGCCCACAAGAACGCACTGAGTGGCATCGTGATTTCGCGATTGAATTTCGAAAAATCATATCTGGTGGTAACGGATTCTACCTTGACGGTATGTCCGGGCGGTGCCTTGAAATTCGGAACCTGTGGCTGCTGCTGCGCAACAATTGGGAGTGCACAGAAAATGAGAATCAATACTTTTTTGATCATGTTAATCACGCATGAGTTTACGATACGATATTCTATGTGGACGGTCTGCCTCGATGCCAAGTCTCTTGTGTCTGTCTTCTTCGTACTGCGAATAGTTCCCATCATACCAAACTACTTGACTGTCTCCTTCAAAAGCAAGGATGTGCGTTGCAACACGATCAAGGAACCAGCGATCGTGGGAAATTACGACGGCACAACCTGCAAATCCTTGAAGTGCCTCTTCTAAAGCACGTAAGGTGTTTACATCTAAGTCATTTGTAGGCTCATCGAGAAGGAGAACATTAGCCCCCTCCTTTAACATCTTAGCCAAGTGCACACGGTTGCGCTCGCCGCCAGAAATCTGATTGACTTTCTTTTGTTGGTCACTACCGCTGAAATTGAAACGAGATACATACGCACGCGAGTTTACTTCGCGGGTGCCAATCATCAGCAGGTCCTGTCCGTCACTAATCTCTTCCCAGATAGATCTCTTGGGGTCAAGGGGGCGATCCTGATCGATGTATCCGAGTTTGACAGACTCACCAACAATGAACTTGCCGCTATCGGGTTGCAATTGTTGAGTGATCATTTTAAACAGTGTTGTTTTACCTGCTCCGTTGGGTCCAATAATTCCTATGATCCCACCAGGCGGAAGGGAGAAGGTCAGATTCTCGTACAGCACTTTTTCGCCAAAGGCCTTTGAGATATCTACGGCATCAATCACAAGGTCGCCAAGACGTGGCCCAGCAGGAATGAATATTTCCATTTCTTCATTACGCTTCACACTCTCTTCGCCGAGCAATTTTTCATAGGCGGATATACGCGCTTTGCTCTTTGCATGACGTCCTTTGGGATTCATGCGGACCCATTCGAGTTCTTCCTTGAGTGCTTTCTGGCGCTTTGACTCTTGCTTTTCTTCCAAGGCCATGCGGGCTGTTTTCTGTTCTAGCCATGCAGTGTAATTGCCTTCGTACGGAATTCCTGCGCCGTTATCGAGCTCAAGGATCCAACCAGCAACGTTGTCGAGGAAGTATCTGTCGTGCGTTACTGCTATCACTGTGCCTTCGTAGTCATGCAGGTGACGTTCTAACCACGCAACACTATCGGCATCCAGGTGGTTCGTTGGCTCATCGAGCAACAACACGTCTGGCTTTTTTAAGAGTAAGCGCACAAGTGCGACGCGACGTTTTTCACCACCAGAAATCACACTCACGAGTGTGTCAGGGGGCGGACATCTCAAGGCATCCATTGCCATCTCTAGCTTGGAATCAATATCCCACGCACCAATAGCATCAATCTTCTCCTGCAGTTTTGCCTGCTGGTCCAAAAGCTTCTCATAGTCTGCATCTGGTTCTGAGAATTTTTCGCTGATGGCGTTGTAGTCGCGCAGAAGTCCAACGGCCTCAGTAGCCCCTTCCTCAACAATCTCGCGAACTGTTTTTGTTGGATCAAGCTCGGGCTCTTGAGAGAGGTAGCCAAAGGTGACGTCTTTGTTCTTTGTGATCTGACCAACGTATTCGTCGTCCAGACCAGCGATGATCTTCATGAGCGTAGACTTACCCGCGCCATTGAGACCAAGCACGCCAATCTTAGCGCCATAATAGAAGCTGAGGTAAATGTCTCTCAGCACCTGACGGTTGGGCTTGTAGATTTTGCCTACGCCCACCATGCTGAAAAT
Source organism: Ignavibacteria bacterium (assembly GCA_947495975.1). Lineage (GTDB taxonomy): Bacteria > Bacteroidota > Ignavibacteria > Kapaibacteriales > Kapaibacteriaceae > UBA10438. Next base: position 212,917 of record CANMBE010000001.1, read on the forward strand.
GATTTTTTGGGGTTCAAATACTGCCATAGCCAGCGAAATTACGACTTTGCGCGATGTCTATTGTTGCCGTCTTCCTTGTTCTCTCATCTGCCGCCATTCACGCACTCTGGAATCTTCAGGCAAAGAAGGTGGGAGGGGGCTTACCCTTTGTGCTTTTAACGGGGGTTGTCTCCAGTCTTTTGTACCTGCCGCTTGTGATTCCTGCATGGATATTCTTTACGCCTATTCTTGACACTCCCAGCGTGCTTCTCATTGGCTTTGGGGCTATGATCCACATGGTGTATTTCTTGCTGCTCATGCGCGGATACAAACACGGCGAGATGTCTGTTGTGTATCCGCTGGCACGTGGCACCGGACCGGCCCTAACTATGGTCTGCGCCGCACTATTTTTTGACGAAACGCCTACACCTGGTGCCATCATAGGGATGATTTTGATTGGCTTGGGCGTTCTCATTCTATCTGCTCCGGCACTCAAGGCTGGGCTCTCTCATCTTCGTAGGGGTATTGGCTTTGCTTTGTTAACGGGGCTCCTGATAGCCGCATACACAACGTTTGACAAGCGCATAATGGTTAGTGTGGTAATCCTGCCGTTGCTCTATGATTGGAGCGCCAGCGCCTCAAGAACTGTCTTGCTATCGCCGCTGATCTGGATTCACCGCCAAGAAATGGGCGATGTGTGGCGCCAACACCGAAACAAAATCTTGTTCATCTGTCTTGTGTCTCCAGCTGGCTACATCCTGATGCTCTCAGCAATGCAGATTGCACCTGTTACCAGTATTGCGCCACTGCGCGAGACGAGCATACTGTTTGGTGCCTTCTTAGGCATACGCATGTTGGGTGAGGGTGACGGACGGAGGCGACTCATTGCTGCAGCCATCATGGCCGTTGGTGCGCTTTCAATCGCTGTATGGTGAGCAACAGTTCGGTAACTTTCGATATGAAACAACCAACATGGAAAGAGTTTCTCAGTGACCAGCGTAGCGCGATGCTCATCGTTGTTACACTGGCAACATTGTTCGTTACTCTCTATTCGTATTCAAAATTCCTCAACCACGTTGAGCTGCGTGCAGGAGTAACGTTTACAGATCCGTTACATCCCTTGGTTGGGCCAATCGATATGACGTGGCCATCGTTCATCGCGCTATGGGGCGCGATTCTCTTGGCATTTGTTTCGATGATGCGAACGCCAACACTTCTTTTCAAAGCCATGCGAGCATATACGATGCTCGTGGGCTTGCGAATCATCTGCATGTGGCTTATGCCACTCGATCCGCCAGCTACAATGATTCCTCTTGTTGATCCACTTGCGCAACTCGTTACGTCTGGCACAGCAATGCCACTTACAAGAGATCTCTTTTTTAGCGGACATACCTCATTGTTGTGCCTCTTTGGATTTATGGTTCCGCAGAAACCACTGAAGGTGTTATTCTTTTTGCTCGCTGTGTTTGTTGGCGTTGCAGTGATCTTGCAACATGTGCACTACAGCGTTGACGTAGTTGTTGCGCCCCTTGCTGCATGGGCTGCTGTTTCTTTGAGTGGAGCCGCAGATAGAGCTTAGAACGAGGCTACTGCATCAGTCTCACCAAAGTCGAGCAGTTCCATCTTGAACTCATCACCGGAAATACTCTTTACCACTCCATAGATTGGAACCGCAGGGTGAACATGAGACGTGGTCTCAATAGATTCGCCGTTAACAGCCAATTCCGTCTTCAGTAAGGTTGTTCCAAGGAAGGTACCTGCCGACACTCGGACTTTTCCTCCGTCTCCAAGATTTGTGGAGGGGGCTGTTAAACCGGTGAGCGCTTTGGAATACGCAGACATTGCCATCGGGGAGGCAACGCCATCAATGACCACCACTTCGTCATTGTTTGATTTGATCTTCATCTTTGTGATCACCATGTCATCACTCTTGCCACTTATTCTTGCGGCGTCTAATCCTTTTACATTGAATTGTGTGATGGTAATGGTATCAATTGCCATGCGTTCCATTTCTATTGTCCACTCATCACCTTCATGAAGGATAATTCGGGTAATCATAATCGACCGCACGTCATCATCATCTACCATTCCATAACGCACCCATTGCCCAACTGACAAATCGCGTGGCGCCGTGAAGGCTTCAGCCGGATACTCGCTTACACGCTTTGTTGTGAAGTAGATAGTTATCTGCTCTTTATTGTCAGCAGCAACGAGCATGCTTGAGGTTAACACAAGCAAACAGAGAATGCGAAGTATCATGACGTTCAGCTCCGGATAGTAAAAGCAAGTCCCGCAAGTACTTCTCCGATCATTGTCGCAGCAAGCTTAGCGGTACGTCCGTCTAGATCAAATCTAGGATTCATTTCAACAATATCGAATGCAGCAAGACTACCTGATGAAGCAGCAGACTGCAAACAGCTTGCCACTTCATGTGGCGTAAATCCATCTGCTGCCGGTGCACTTACGCCAGGTGCATAGGCTGATGCAAATGCGTCCATATCAAGCGAAAGATACACGTGCTGAGATCTTGCAGCATGTGCGAGAGCACGGTCCCACACAAAGACGATATTTTCTTTCCTGGTATCATCAAGCATCACTACATGCATACCCGCATCACGCACGAATGCAAGGTGAGATGCAGCAACGGAAGTCCCCTGCAATCCAAATTCAACAAATCCTCCTGGAAGGAGTCGAGACTCTGGTTGCTCCAGCATTTGACGGAACGGCGAGCCGCTATGTGCGCGATCATCATTCTGCAATGGACGAACATCGGCATGAGCGTCGATGTTTATAACGCCGTATTCTCTGTTTAGTGTTTCAAACGCACGAATTGTTGGCCACGCACAATCATGACCGCCACCAAGGACGATAGGAAAATGTCCGCTCTGCAAAACACGAGCTACAGCATCATGTTGTTCATCATGAATTTGTTCGAGCGTCTTTCCTTGTGTTTCGATGTTACCACTATCAACGATGCACATTCGGCCTGCCTCAACTACATCAAGGAACTGCGAACTCGCCAGCTTCATGAGTGCTGCTCTAATTGCTGAAGGGGCGTCTGCAGAGCCCGCTCGGCCATTGTTCCGCACAACTCCAATGTCTTGCGGAACGCCCATGAGCATACAGACAATCTCTGCGCGTGCAGGAATCGCCGACGCATCTACAATCAGATCGCCAATTCTAGGGTCCGAAGGGTCGAGCGGAGGCATGATCAGCGATTGATGATCAATGGAATGGACAGACGCACAAGTTTTGATTCAACGGTAACAACGTATGAGCCCGTAGGAATGTTTTCAGGTAGGGCAAATTGTTGTTCGCCATCAGCAACATCACCATTAAAGATTGTGGCAATATGCTGACCTATCAAATCGTAGATAATAATACTTGCTCCGCGCAACATTTCAGAATGATAAACTTGCATCCTAACCACTGCACGTTCAGATACCGGATGTGGAAGTACGTCTAGCACAAAGACAGAAGATGGTTCAATAGCTTCCTCTTCTACATCTGTTGCAAGTACTACACCGAGAAGTCGAACTTGTTTTGCTGACTGACGCTCATCGTTTGAGTACACGCGCAATGAACCAGACGTTGTTCCCGCATCAGGACGCTCAAACGCCATCGTAACTACAATAGAATCAGATTTGGCGAGAGTTGTAGGGAGTGGGATTGATGTTGATACAACACTAAAGTGTTTGCGCACGGTGAAGATTGCAATACTGTCAACTTTTAGTGGCGCATCTGAAATCGACCTAATGACAAACGTCTTCTCTTGTCTGCCGGGAGCGGAAAGCTCCCATTTTACACTATCTGTGTTCGTCTGAATCGTTGGCTTTGCCGCCACAGTAAACTGCATCCACGCGCGATTGCCAAAGTCAGGATTGAAGGTCTTTATCGGCAGCCCACCAGATTTAAAGTTCAGGCTTCCGGTACCAAGTTGACTGCGCAGGTACCAAAGGTCGAGTCCATACCCTTCCTTGTTGATAAGCTCAAAATCATAACATCCGGGCTGCAAAACAAAGTCATACGTCAGGGTTTTTTCACTGGCGAGATTTTCGCCAGAGCCAATAGTTTCCCCGGTGGTCTTCTTCAACTTCCACACATACTGTTGATCAGCCAACTTGTTTGTGCGGAGCACTATCTGCAAATCATTGTAAAGGATAGGCGGCATCACAAATTGTGTTTGGCGAGAGTTGTTTGCGGCGTATTGGTCACCACCAAGAACCATAGTTGCTTCGAATGAAGATGGACCAGATGTAGATGGCCACGGTGCTTGAGGGAGCAATACTGTATCGCGCTCGAGAAACTTTAAACGTCCAGTCCATGCAAAGGACTTCTTGCCACTACCATTCACTGTGTATTCAATCGCACATGATGTTAGGTCTGCAGATCCAGTGTTCTGTATGACAATAACGGGCTCGCCACAGATAGGATTGAGCCGACTATAATATTCCCAATTATTCGGCGAGATGATGTCTATGACAGATGCGTCCGTAACGAAGTTCGGATTACCATATCCAATGAGTTGCGTTGAGACTTCCCACCTACCCCATGCTTCGTTGGCAACTTCTTTCTTGATGTTGTAATCCACCACTACCGACGTTTTCCCAAGTGCGAACGGTGTTAGTTCAAATTCATAGAGATCAACCGGTGCACCCGGACACCAACCAGTTCTATCTATTTGCCACGTGCCCCCTTGAGGAAAGACTGGATTGTCTCCGCATTCTTTCCAAAGAAGCCAACTAAAACGTTCACTGCCGTCAATCGAGAAGGAGTGCGTGCGTGGGCAGAACTCGGCACAGTTTGTCTCATTACTAAATTCGTGTCCACTCGTTACCGCCTTTAACCGAAATGTTTTTGCTGTTGGGTTCAATGCAACAGTTATTGGTGCGAGCGCTGTCCCCGCAGTTACAGCCGGGAACGATGCTCCTCTTTCGTATTGCATTTGATCAATCTGAACAACATCACGCGTTGGAGTTCCCTTGATGAAGAGAAACGTAACATCAATGAGTTCTTGTTGATTGCCTGCTGAGAGTGTTACGTTATTGCGAAGTAGTGGGGCAAAATCAGTTACGTCGTATTCCCAACGAAAACCCTTTGGACCAAGGTCAAGTCCTATTCCATAGGGCGTGATGTAGCGACCGATCTCAAAGTCTACAATGGGGTCGTAATACGGCAACAGTGTTTTCCGGAGCGTCATTTCTGTTGGCACTGTAACTGAGTCTGCTTTGAAGCCCGCTTCATCTAGTGTAAAGAGCTTGCCCGCTTCTTGCACGAGGAGAGTATCTGTTGGGGTAGAAGGATAATCTGTTGCACCAGTGCGATAGATACGCGGTAGCACCGGAAGCTGGTACATTACAACTGATGTGCGTCGCGGCTCCGTTGCTACATCTACATCAACTCTTGTTGTTGGTGCAGGCACTGACCCTTTTTCAAAACTTACAAGGGGGCGCGATGTATTTGTTGATGTGAGATAGCCAAGTTGGTCGAGCGAGATCTTCTCGCGAGTTGGCAAACCAAAGAGAGCTCCAGTAAAGCCCCCTGAAGATTCATCACGCGTGAATCGTGGGTCTGTGTCTAGTTCACCGCGATAGTATGCGATGAGCTTTGTGTACATGGGGTGTGAATCTGAGACGCGACGTGTCATCCATGATTTAATCGTGGTCTCATCGAGTGCAGTGTTCCACACTTGAATTTCATCTAACGAACCCTCGTACGATCCCGAGCCGCCTGAGCCTATAATGAACTTCGTTATGCCCTTCATCTTTCTCACCTTGCCATTACCTTCGCTAAAGAGTGCACCGTTGAGATACACTCGCATAACGCCGCCCTTTGTTTTTACGTAGGCCCAATGGTTCCAGCGTCCTTTATACGATTCAACCACTGCTTGTTTCTCAATGCGGTCTACAGAGCCGTCCGTAGGATCGATTCCCGCGTCCCAATAAATTGATCCATTATCCCACGGAGCATGGATGTTAAGGACTCGTCTGCCTTGCGCGTCATATGCCTCTAGTGTGTTATGTGCGCGCGGCATCTTGTTGGGATCGCCCCAACACCAGTATGATATTGTGATTTCATCGTTGATGATCAAACCGATGTCACCCGGTACATCAATAAGGTCACCAGCAGTGAACGTAAAGACCTTACGAGATCCATCATCGGCAAGACCTTCTGGAGCCGAAGTAGAGCTTATGCCCACTATGGCCGGAGCGCTGTGGCATGAAAGGTCTACAACAAGATCGGACAATCCATCCCATGAAAACGGAGTTGAGAATGGAATGTGGTTCACACCACTCACAAACGAAAAATTTCTCCGCACAACAGTTGTAAAATTTTCGTTGTCCATCGTTTTGCCGAGAGTGGCACTCACCGCACTTTGCATTCGAATTGTAAAGATTGAAACGTTTGGCGCAGCAGCAGCCGTAGTGAGTTTCATACCACTAATTATGCCAGCACTCATTCCTGCTGCAGTGAGCTCTGAAGCGCGCCATATATACCGAGCACGGCCGCCCTCAGGTCTTAGTATGGCTGAGTTGTTTTGTCCACCGGTACCAACGACAAAAAATTCTCCTTCTGCTCCTGAGCGGTTTACCGTTGTTGTGCGGTACCGACGTTTATTATTCACAAACGTGGAGCTGTATGGAAATGAGTCGGGTGTTGTGCCGCGCACTCTGAAGTTCACTTGCGATAATTTTGTTGAGTCAAACTCACCAGTTGAATCGCGCAGAATGTTGTACGTAAGGTAATCCCACTCACCACACGGTAAATTATCTTGTGTTGTTGCAGGGTCGCACTTCAGCGTGTACTGCATCAGAACTTTTTCATAACGACCGGGAGGCGGAAACAACCACGTTCCAGACCGCTTTGTAATGTCCGAAAACTGCAGAGTTTTGACAACGATTGTATCGCCATCTGCGGCGCAGGCGATTTGCTCAGATGCTGCGCAGAGAAGAATTGTTGCAATCAGAAGAGATTGGCACGAACGAATCATTTTGAACCTCAGAATGGGAATCTGAAGTTACTCAAAATGAGACAACGTTACCACTTAAGGGCTAGTGCCTTGCAACTCCCCCATCCACGTTTATCGTCTGCCCCGTTATGATGCCAGATGCAGGTAGAGCAAGAAATGCAACTACGTTAGCAATATCCTCTGGCTCATCAGCACGATGAACGGCTTGTGCTGGAATGATGTGTTCTAACAAGGGGCTCATCATAGATGTGCCACCGGCACTTTGTGTGGCCGTTAGACCAACAGTGATCGTGTTGACGGTAATTCCATACTTACCAACTTCGGCAGCGAGCGACCGCGTAAAACCGATGACGCCCATCTTTGCCGTTACATAGTGTGTGAGATACGGAGTACCAAGCCACACGGTGTCGCTAGAGAATGTAATGATGCGTCCAAAACCTGCGCGTTTCATGTGTGGAAGAACAGCACGAACGGTATGAAAGATTGAGTCAAGCGTAATCTCGAGTGTCTTCTTCCATTCAGCAAACGACAATAGTTCAAACGGTTCTTCGCTGTAATGTCCAACGTTGTGAACAAGAATATCAATGCATCCAAAACGCTCGATGGCTGCGTCAACAACACGAGCAACATCCACTGGGTTGGTCATGTCTGCACGGATACTAATAACCTCGCCACCGAGCTCGAGCACCGCGCGCTCGGTTTCAATAGCTTCTTCCAAATCAGCGATAATGAGCTTAGCCCCCTCTTCGGCAAGTCGCTCACAAAAGGCTCTGCCATTGCCAATCGCCGCACCGGTTACGATAGCTACACGGTCTCGTAAGCCCCGTTCAAAACGTGTTATTTGCATACGCTGGTGTGCACCTTAGGCAGAAATGAGTCCGAGCTCGATGCCCACTTCTTGGAATACATTGAGAATTGTGTCGAGATGTTCGTTTTCGTGAGTTGCCATGTAACTGGTACGCATCATCGATAGGTTAGGGGGCACACCTGGCGGCACAAACGCGTTTACAAAGACGCCCTTGTCATAAAGTTTACGCCAGAAGACAAGTGCAAGCTGTGCATCACCAACGATGATTGGTACAATGCCCGTGCGCGATTCTATAACGTTGAATCCTAGCTTCGTGAACCCTGCGCGCATTTTATCTGCATTTGCGATAAGCTTATCAATGCGCTCTGGCTCTGCTTCAACAATGTCTAGCGCAGCAAGGGCTGCAGCAACAGATGCGGGTGTAGGTGAGGCGCTAAAGATAAGAGCAGGAGAGTGGTGCTTGATGTAGTTCGTAATACGCTCGGGTCCGGCTACAAAACCACCAAGAGACGCAAAGGTCTTTGAGAATGTGCCCATAGTGAGATCGGTGCGGTCTACCACACCAAAGTGCGATGCCGTGCCACGTCCGCCCACACCAACCACGCCTGTAGCGTGAGCATCATCTACCAAAACACGTGCACCGTACTTATCTGCCACATCTAACATCTGAGGCAGGTTTACAAACTCCCCGCTCACGGAAAAGACTCCGTCGGTAACGATGAGTTTACCGGCATTCTCTGGAATGCGTTGCAATACGCGTTCGAGATCTTCCATGTCATTGTGCTTATACCGAACAAATTCGGCGAAGCCACCCTTGGCCAGCAGCGCACCGCTTATGATGCAGGCGTGATTTTCCTTATCAGAAATCACATAATCGCCTTTTTGAACCAAGGCTGCGATTACGCCTAGCGCGGTCTGATAGCCCGTAGAAAAAAGAAGTACGTCTTCTGTACCCAGATACGCAGCAAGGCGCTTTTCTAGCTCAACGTGTAGTTTGATAGTACCAGTGAGATAGCGCGAACCCGAACAGCCAGTCCCATAAAGATCTATGGCATCCTTTGCTGCTTTCTTCACTTTTGGATGCGCCGTTAGCCCTAAGTAGTTGTTGGATCCTGCCATGATGACCTTGCGGCCTTCAATGGTAACTACTGGACCTTCATTTTCTTCTACGGGGCGGAAGTATGGATAGAGACCAGCGGCCTTTACCTCATCTGCACGGGTAAACTCAATACACTTCTGAAACAGATCCACAGAAACTCCACATTAGTACAAGGTCCGCTCATGTGACGGCACGAGATGGCTACAAATATCGGAAAACGTATGGGGCTAACGCAGATTGTCGATCTGAACAGGAAACCCAAAGTCAGCCGCTTGCACTGCCTGAATACATTCCTGCAGGTCATCCTTGCTCTTACCCGTAACCCGAACCTTGTCGTCCACGACCTGCGCGGTGACCTTCATTTTCTTCTCTTTTACGAGCGTAGTGATCTTTTTAGCGTCCTCACGGGTCAGTCCTGCCTTGAGCTTAACATTCTGGCGGACACTTTTGCCACTCAGGAGTTCAACCTTTTGCTCATCCATTGCAAGCACACTAATGCCCCTTTTTATCATCTTGTTTTTGATGATTTCTAGTGCCGAAACAACAAAATGTTCCCCTTCTGCACGGATCTGAAACAGCTTATCGTTGCGTTTAAGCTCAACCTCGCAGTTTGACCCTCGTAGATCATACCGATGATCGATCTCCTTACGGGCCTGGTTAATGGCGTTGTCGGCCTCCTGTAGGTCAACTTCGCTTATAAAGTCGAATGAAAACGTAGACATAAATCCTCCTTCTACAAACATACAAGGCAAGGGGCTCGCAGTGTGGCAGCTCTGGCGTAGTTTTGTATCTCTTATGAAATACGGCATCACCACCCCCAGCTTTTCAACCGCATCGAAAGACATTCCGGCAGGAATTGTTGTCTTCCTTGTAGCATTACCTTTATGCCTCGGAATTGCTCTGGCCTCAGGAGCACCATTAATGAGTGGCGTTATCGCCGGCATTATAGGTGGCACTGTTGTTGCCTTTCTATCTGGGTCAGAACTCAGCGTCAGCGGTCCAGCAGCCGGCCTTGCGATTATCGTTCTGCAGGCCATAGCATCGCTTGGTTCCTTTGAGGTGTTTCTGTGTGCTGTTGTGATTGCTGGACTGCTTCAGATTGCTTTGGGAGCGCTTCGCGCTGGCATCATTGGCGACTTTGTACCAAACAGCGTTATTCGAGGAATGCTCGCAGCTATTGGTGTGGTTATTATCCTCAAACAAATACCCCATGCACTTGGCTGGGACGCTGAGCTATGGGCAGACGAAGAGGTTATTCGTATAAACCATCACGGGCCGCTCGACAATATCTGGCATGTGTTTGAGCATATCAGCGGAGGGGCCGTCATCATTTCCGCCGTCTGCCTAGCTCTCTTAGTGTTGTGGGATAGACCATTCATCAAGAAGTTTCGCTTGACAGCGTTGATTCCCGGACCTCTGGTAGCTGTTATCATTGGTACCATTATCAATGAGATTTTCCTTGCTGTTGGCGCACCATTTGCCCTCGTTCCTGGTGGAGGTCACCTTGTGCAGCTACCGATTGGTGCAGCTCTTCTCTCTACAATTGTACTACCTGATTTTTCACAGCTCTTCCGGAGTGATGTATTCATCGCGGCCGTTACCATTGCGTTAGTTGGCAGCGTAGAGACACTATTGTCTATTGAAGCAACGGACAGACTCGATCCTGAAAAACGAATTTCTAACACGAACAAGGAACTTGTTGCGCAAGGCATAGGCAATACGTTATCTGGGCTCGTTGGCGGACTTCCCATTACATCAGTGATCGTTCGATCAAGCACAAACGTCTATGCAGGCGGCAGAACGCGTCTAGCATCACTCACTCATGGAGCCATGCTCCTGATCTGCGTTCTTCTGATTCCAACAATGTTAAACCACATTCCTCTTGCAGCCCTTGCGGCAATATTGATCAGTGTTGGATACAAGCTTACATCAACATCTGTGTTCAAGGACATGTGGTCTCAAGGCTTAGAGCAGTTCTTCCTCTTCATCGTTACGCTCGTTGCAATTGTTTACACAGACCTGCTGTTTGGAATTGGAATTGGTCTTGCAGTAGGCGCCGTCTTCATTCTACGCACGAACATTCATAAAAGCGTTTCACTTGTGAACGATGGAAGTCTGTACCTCATAAGTTTTAACAAGGACATGTCCTTTGTGAACAAGGCCGAATTGAAACAACATTTGCGCAGTATACCAGATGATGCGAAGCTCATTATTGATGGCACAAAGGTGTACTTCATAGACTATGACATCTACGAGCAGATTAAAGAGTTTGCAGATGGAGCCTCGTTCCGAAACATCACGATTGATTATAGACACATATTTGGCAAAGGCCGAAAATAACGCGGAGCACACTTGGAATCTTACAAGCGCCTGCTGCTGAATAACAAGGCCTTTGTTCAGGAGAAACTGAACTTCCGTGAAGATTATTTTGAGCGCATGGTAGACGAGCAACATCCAGATTTTCTGTGGATTGGTTGCTCCGATAGTAGAATACCAGCCGAAGTGGTAACGGGGTCCGAACCTGGAGAATTGTTTGTGCACAGGAACGTTGCAAATCTTGTGGTGCACACGGATTTCAATATTCTAAGCGTATTGCAGTATGCTGTTACCGTTCTAAAGGTTCACCACATTATAGTTTGTGGACACTACGGATGCGGGGGTATCAAGACAGCTCTCACACGGAAGGACGTTGGTCTCATCAATCCATGGCTGAGACAGGTCAAGGACGTGTACCGGGTTCATGAAGCTGAACTCGAAGCCATTAACGACGAGAAAACTCGCTTTGATCGACTTGTTGAGCTAAATGTCGTTGAGCAAGTAAGTCACATTGCCGAAATTTCCTTCGTCCAAAAGGCATGGCAAAATGAGCGTAGACCTACACTCCACGGATGGGTGTATGACCTTCATACGGGATTGATCAAAGAGCTGACTAAGATTGATCCAGGAAGTCATCCTGATGACATCTACATGTATCAATTTGAAGATAATGTTTGATCGCAAAGAATGCTGCTCCACAAGATCTCGTCAATGCTGAACAATATTCTGTTGATGAAGGGGCTCATCGGGTTACACTTTTAAATCTCTTCGGCAATCAAAAGGACCTCATTGTAGTCCACAATATGGGGCGTAGTTGTGTCTACTGCTGCTGCACAACGTGAGTTTGCAGAGAGCAGAGATTTCTTCTCATTTTTTGCAGGCCTAGAAAAGAGCAAGAAGCTTCATACACTGTTAAAAAGCTCAATCGTTCTCATCGTTGTTTGGTGAGTTAAAGCGAAAGCGAAACAAGGTGCTGCCATTTATAGCAAACAAGCAATTCTATTATTGGGCATCTATACCAAAGTTGTGCGCCCGCGTAACGATTACTTTGCGCAGGCGCTAGACTGATCGGAACTAGAACGTGTACGTTATCGTACCCAGTACTTGTCTACGCAGAATTGTGCCACCAAATATCTCATAGTGTTCACGGTCTAGCAGATTAAACACATTCACCGATGCGCGAAGTTCAGGTGTGATGTAGTAGCCGGCGTTGAGATTTAGAACTGCATAAGAAGGAACGTTGCCTTCAAAGAGTCCAGCAATCCACTTAAATCCTTCAACGTACCGCAGGTCTAGTGCGGCGTCGAATTTCCCAGCCTTGAGATAGTGAACACCAGCATTGATACGATGACGCGAGGTATTCGGTAGAATCTTTGCTGACGGTACATCATTGTCCTGCACTGAGACATCAATGTAGGCGTAGTTCGTGTTGATACTCAATTCATTTGTGATGAAGTATGACGCAGAGATCTCCGTTCCGATTTCATTGACAATCGCAATGTTTGTTGGAGCGATTACGAGCGCTGCAGCTCCGTTGTAGGTTGCTAAACGATTTGGGTCAACAGGAACTCCGCCTGCTCTTACCTTTCTCACCTCGGCGAATAGAACGCTGTCTGCAATCACGTCAAATGCACTATTGCCTGTGTTACTCCGAACGGGTGTGTATACGTCTGGTGTAACACCACCGAGCGGTGCGGAGATAAGATTTGCTCTGCGATTAAGATAGACGTTCACTCCAACGAAGAGCTTTGCATCATAGCTTCCTTTGTAGCCAAACTCAAACGATTGCGCAGTTTCTGGCGTAAGCATTTGATTGCCAAGATTCCATTGTGGAGTACTTGAACTAAGATTCAGGTTTGACGCAATTGTTTGTCCAACAAGTGCGCTCGTAACTGAATCCACAATTCGACTGATGCTACCGAGATTGGCGGGCGCGCCTGCCGGCGATTTGCGGTACAGATCCGTATATGATGGGCGCAGAAAGGAGCGATTGTACGTGAGTCTAAAAGCTTGACCCTTCATTGGTTCGATCACAACTCCAAGCTTTGGGGATAGTTGCGTTTCAAACAGATTTGATCCATCTACACGCATGGCTCCAACAACTGTAAACCCATCGGTGGGTTTCCATTCACCTTGCACATAACCACCAACGAAGCGACCAATCATGCGTGTTTCACTCGTTAGCCCAACGCCTTCAACAATTGGCAGGCCTGTCTTTGTATATGTTCCGATTGTATCATTATAGAGTGGCGAATTCACATCTTGATATTCTGCTTGCACACCAACGATGTAACGGAGATTTGCCTCAGGAATACGGTTGTTGTACTGAGCATCAACGCCGTAGATATCCGATGACTCAAGAGATGCAGCCAGCGCATTGTACACAACCTGTTTATCTGGTGTATTTCTGCGTTGCCACAGACCTTGTACATTTATGCGTTCGCTTTGATATGCTAGGCGCGCGTATGGTTTCTCAACGCGTTGTACAATGAGTCGGCCCGTTTGGTTAACATACATTTCATTTCCGGAAGCTGAGTAGCCCCCTTCAGCAACGAGTTTGCTCATCGCAGTAAGATCGTAATCCAACCGAAGCGTACCCACTACTGAAAATGGATGGCGGTGAGCGTCAGAGAGCACGCGAGAATATCCACGTGTAGTGTCAGTCACATCATACGCCAGCCCCGGATATTCGAGCCCATTGTTTGACTTTGTTGCATCCTGATTGCGCGACTGAAGCGAATAATTATAGGACGTTGATGCGCCGAGCGAGAGTTTGTATGATAGATCACCCACAGCTCCGGCGTGGCGCAAAGATGCACGATACGTTTCCCATTCTCCGGCAGAGAGTGATACGCGAGTACCCAACACTTCGCGTGGCGCGTTGCTGCGAATATTTACAACGCCATTGTAGGCATTCGGACCATAGAGTGCTGAGCCAGGACCGTGCACAACCTCGATTGACGAGATATCATCAAGGGCGGTTTGCAATGAGTTCCATTCAACAAGATTGATAAGGGGCGTTGATGGATCGCGTCCATCGATGAGCACCAACATTCGGCGGTTAATTGAATTATTGAAACCGCGAGCGTTTACGTTAAAGTCATTCGATCCGCTTTGTGCAACATCAATACCTGAAAAATTTTCAAGTGATTTTGCTGCCTGTCCATGTGCCGTTGCTTGCTCAATTGCCATTGGGGTTACGATATCCACGGCAGCAGGGGCATCTGTCAACTTCTCTCCTTGCCGTGATGCAGCGTACACCACGATCTCTCCCATGTTTCGATTTGTAGGGTTAAGCACAAAGGCGATGTTCGCCGTGTCATTCTCAGACACATCTACCACTCGTTCTTGTGACAACCATCCAAGACCCCAGATTTTGACGATATGTTTTCCGGGAGCTACGCCGCTTATGATAAACGAACCGTCGCTCTTGGTCGTCAACATTGACGTTCGTCCCGCAAGCAGAACATTGAGTCCACTAAGCTCCTCTTTAGAAATAGCGTCAGACACCCGGCCTGTGATAACGCCAACTCCCTGTGAGAGGGATGTTGTAGTGAGGAGCGAAATGAGTATGAAAAGCGTGCATAGACTGCGCATATTGACCCACATTGATTGTACTGAGAAATACCGACCAGTCGGTCAGGCCACAAAACTATGAAATCTATTGTTTTTGTTCTGCTACCTTTTATTCTCATCGTGGCAACAAGTGCAGACTCCACGAGTACCCCCGCAGATCACGAGCAGCTTACAAGAGTGCTCGTCTCACATGTGCACAACGGAAGAGTTGACTACTCCGGTATAAAGAAGGACGGCAGGTTTACCCCGTACCTAACTTCTCTATCGAACACAAGAGCGTCACAGCTCACTGGTACTGAGCGTCTTGCGTTTTGGATTAATGCCTACAATGCATTTACGATCAAGTTGATATGCGATAACTTTCCACTGAGGTCTATTCGGGATCTTGCACAAGGCAAAGTCTGGGACAAACCATGGATCGCCATTGAAGGAGTCACATATTCGCTTAATGAAATCGAGAACGATATGATAAGACCTCTGGGTGATTCCCGCATACATTATGCGCTTGTTTGTGCAGCGCGGAGTTGCCCACCGCTACGGTCAGAAGCATATAGCGCCACGTCTCTCGATGCACAGCTAAACGAGCAAGGCAAACTCTTTCTGTCTACGCAAACGAATAACACATTTGATCTTGCTACACGGAAGGCACAACTGTCACACGTATTTGAATGGTATCTGGCTGACTTTGGTCGCACACACGAACAACTCTTAGGAGTAATTGCTAAGCACGCACCAGACGATATACGAGGAGATCTTCAGCAACACGCAAACAAGTGGAAGATAGACTACCTTGAATACGATTGGTCGCTCAACGGAAAATGACACGCCGAGTTACAACGCTACCGTTGTTCGTGCCAACAGCAATGTACATGCCACGCGGTAGATTGATGGATGCTAACTCTGTGCTTCCGTTATGCATAACGGTTGCGCTCAACAGACCACGCAAATCATAGAAGCGTACTTCTCCAGTATAATCTCCAAACCAGTTCTGCTGCTCATCATTCACACCAACAGTGCGAACAATAGCAGACAGGGTGATGGTTCGCTCTGAGTGGCAAGAGTCTAGCGTATAGGTCAAGGCACCCCTCACTTCACCATCGCTTGTAAACTGAGAAGGCGCTAATGTTACCGTTACTTGTGTCTGTTTGCCATGATAGAAGATGAGCCCCGGCTTCATGGATGTTGTGAACGGTCCATCAACACGCACGCTTTGCACCGTAGTTTTTGAACTACCAATAAGCGAGTGTCTTATCTGAAACGCGCGAACATTTTCTGCTTGAGATGTTAAAACTGTATCAAAGTAAATGCTTGATGGATGATCAATCGTGAGTCCAATTGTACTCATCGTAGTTGGCACCACAAGTGTGCCTTCGCACACTTGTGAGATGTAACGAAACATTAACGAGTCTGTGAATACACCAGGCAATCTCTTTGTTAGCGTACTAATCTCTATCGCCTGTTCAGACGCTGCTGGTATGATGACCGGCCCATTTGCAAGAGAAACGCCGTTGCCTAGCTTCTGCCCCAGCACGTCAAGTATCTGAATTGGATATGCGGACTGATTGTTGATTCGCATACTTGTCTTGCGCACGGTTGGGGTATCACAAACAAGTTTGGCGCCCATGTCTATTGGAAGCGCTGATAATACTTGGGGGGTATAGCGATTACCACTCACTGGCATCTTAAATCGTACACCGCAGAGTCTCTCCACAAAAACAACTGTGTCTACAACAGTACCAACCTTCTTTAACGCAATATTGAGGACTATCTGCTGTGCACTAGCTGGCGCTAGAATGATTGGAAGCGTGGTGCTTACACTTAACCACGTTCCTGATTTAACCGAATCGATGATAATCTTTTCTAAGCCTTCATTTCGCAACGTGATATTCGCAGCAACCGATACTTCGCACACTGCAAGTGATGGCAGTACATATCGTGATGGTATGATTGCCAGCTTATTGTCGGGAACAGTGATAGTAATATCGGCTGTGTCTCCACATCCATTCATGTCCGTTACAATGAGCTTTACGAGTGACGTAGAATCAATTCTTGGCCACACCATATCGGCAACAGTATCAATAACGATTCCGTTGCGGAACCACCGGTACGAATAGGGCAATCTACCTCCGGATATCGCACTCGTAATTTCCACCACTGTGCCTCTACACACGGACGGTGTCATTGTCAATAGTTGGGCAAGGGGCTTTGCATTCACCGTAATAAGCGTTGAGTCATTTGTAGAGATGCCTAATGAATCCGTTACCGTAATGAACAGCTTTTTCGTGACCGTGGGAACATGCTGAAAAGTGGCTACTTGAGTTACAGTATCAATCCCTGTAGCTCGCCACCTATAGGACAATCGTCCCGTTCCGCCAATGACGGTGGCCGCTACTGTAGCCGCATTGCCTGCACACACATCAACAGTCGTTGGAACTGTAACCTCAAAAATTACAATAAGTGGAGTGCATGCACTGCCGTTCAGCTTGCCTTGCATCAACGTAACAACGCGGGAGTGAAAGGATAGATCCGTCCCCGATGCAGTGAGATGGCAATAAGACATAATCGTACCCTTACGCGGCTTTGTGCCTGCAAAGCAACCACCCTCAGAGTTGTAGCACGAATCGATCGGAGGAGCCCATGAGCAGGCATGTGTATGCGGAGAGCCGATGTTATGGCCAAGCTCGTGTGAAAATACATCTGTGTCCCACACATATCCCGCATCGGGATAGTTCACATTGTTATTGGTTCCACTTACTGCGTAGCCCCATTGCTTGCTGCATAGCTGATCTACATATGCAATTCCGCCGATGTTGTTTGTACCTGAAAGAAGGTGTGCAAGGCTTCGAACAACCGACCCATTGATAGAGCGCCATCGATCACGAAACTGCACAAGCATTTCATCCGACAGATTGGACGTATATGGATCTACAGTTGTCCAAACAAGCAGTGAACCAATGACCAACGTAGCTTGCACATCACGTTCATAAACGGCACTTGATGCAGCAACGATGGCCTCAGCATATTGAGTTGCCTTTGTGATATCTCTTCCGTGATCGATAAAGTATGGTTCGTCGCATTCAATTGACACTGTCACTTTGCGAAACGTCACAGCCTGGGTTTCATCATTACCCTTTGTGTTTGGCACGTGCAACTCAACAGGGTCAATGGTTCCACAATTCCAGTCGTTGATTGCTGGCACCCTTGCAGCATCATAGATAACCATGGTGCGCGGGTCTTGCACGGTACCCAGTGGACTAACTCGGTATGAACGGTCACCGTTCAGCTTGCCGGTAGTGATAAGCCCCGTAGCCCAATCTTCATACACTGCTAGGACAACATAACTGTCGGGAATAGTGAGAATTCGTCCACGGAGTAAAACGCTTTTGGGAGGGGGCACCTGCCGCGGACCATTGGCAGTCATTGCTGTGATAGTTGTGTTCTGATCAATAACGCGGTAGCGAGCAACAACTACCTCAACGGTGCCAAGTGTTGGGAGGTCAATGGACAACGTGATTGCTTTATTGTCGGCAAGGAGAAGTGCCTTGTAAAAGGCTTCTGCACTGATCTCAAAAAACGAGGCTGGATGCTGCCCCATAAATGTTGATGGCGGTGCAGTCTGCGTAAAAAGCTCTGCAGCATCCTGGGCAAGGGCCCGTTGTGCCAAGAGGCAAAACAAAGAGATCAAAACGAGTCGCATAGATGCAGCCCAATAGTGTAAAGCAGGATGCTCTCAGACTACCTTAGCCCTGCTGAATGCGAGCTAAGCGCATAGACTTTGTTCTAAACCTCGGAATGAACGGGGCTAGGAAATATGACCGCAGGATAAACCACCAGAAGCTTCTTTCAATCAACGCCGGATCTATCTTCTCTGCAACGGCCGTATGCAACTCCGGTGCTTTGCTCCAGTGTGATCCAGCCTTCTCATGGTGAACGGTGTGGTAGCCGTTGTTGAACAGTATGGCGTTGAGCCATCCGGTAAAATTCCGAGAGTGGTTCCACAAGGACATTTCATCTGCGTGCACATGCTGCACATAGTTGAATACAAGCACCGCAAAGAGGCCAATTTGCTGGGGAACAATTACGTAAAGAAGGGCTTTCCGCCAATCAAGAATGAGGAAAGCCCCAATCCAAACAAAGAGAACAAGGTATTGTCCCGCAGCAAGCGCCCACTTCTTCCGATCACCATTCCACATATTCCGCAGATATTCACGAATTGGCTTTTGCTGATAATAGGAACTCATCGTAGGATAAAGCAGCAACATCAAGAGTGTGTTGTTCTCTGTGATTCTGTATGTAATCGTGTAATCACCTTCCTTATTATTCAGGCGATGATGATTCATGTTGTGCGTAGGAATCCACGCAAATGACGGAAAGCCGTAAAACACCGTAAGCCAGTACTCAGTAAAGATGTTAAGAAGGGGCTTTCTGAATATTGGCAGGTGATTGTGATTGTGCGCGATGACCGTTACGGCAACCGAAAGGAAGAGATATCCCACATACAATAACGGTTGAAATCCAATAAGGGTCCACTGTAGCACAAAAACGATCGTAGTGATCGCCATGTAGGCTAGAGTGCGTCGGTCTTCTTTAAAACGGAGCAACATAGTTGGCTAGGGGGGGTAATGGAACTATATATCCGGAACAACAATTTACAGCTATTGAGTGGTTCCTTTGCTACAATAAATGCTTCTATGCCTGCATCTTTACCTATGTTACCATAGCATGAATAGCACGTTGGGCAATTATTGCAACCTCAGGAAACCACAATGAAACTTCTCCTCACGATTGTTTGTGTCATTTTAATCCCAGCCGGGTTATTCGCCGGCGAAGTAGGGTTAGTTCTCAATTCTTTGATGAACGGAAGCCCCTTTACACTAAACACTGTTGTTACTGCAGATAATGGGCGGTACTTTTTTTCGACCCGACTGCTTCGATACTACATTTCGAACATCACGATTATTCATGATGGTGGACAACGTACGCCAGCAAGGTATGTGTATCTCCTTGTTGATGTAAAAAACCAACCACGCTACTTGATTGGTACTTTTAACATCTCTAGAATCGATAGCATTGAATTTCATATCGGCGTTGACTATACGGCCAATCACGCAGACCCTTCACTACAAGCGCCGGGTTCTCCGCTTGCACTTCAAAATCCTTCAATGCACTGGGGATGGTCTGCAGGGTATCGGTTCATTACATATGAAGGGTCCGCAGGGTCAACATCCACAACGGCCAACGCAGACGTGCAGCTTCACAGCGTTTCCGATGCGTTATACAGACGAGTTGTTGTAGCAGTGACTTCTACATCAACAGAAAGCGGAGTTGATGTGGTGCTAAATGCTGAGTATGGCAATCTCCTCAACAACATCGACGCATCGGTAGGAATGATTCTTCATGGAAACGATGTTGAGACGGTAACCATGTCCAACAACATGGCTACGAATGTCTTCTCGTCTGCAACACCTCTTTCCGTTGAAGCCAATGAGTTGAACATCGGTGTATTGACAATTAGTCCAAACCCTTCATCAAACGTAGTAACTGTTGCCTCTTCAACGCCAGATGCTAGCGTAACTGTCTACGATGCTGTTGGCCAAACCGTTGCTACGGCTCAACTTCTGAGTGGACTTTCCTCATTCTCTGTTGCAACTCTACCCACTGGTACATACACTGTTGTTGTAGATGCACACAACGGGCTGATCTCTCATGCTCCACTTGCGATCATTCGATAAGGGGCCTGTCTCATTCCTATTGGTTGTTTTTGTTACGATGATAACATCGTGCGTAAACAACCCAGAGGCGCCTGTTGGCAACGAACCTCTTGTTGAAGTTCCTTCGGGTTTTCCTGCCCAAATTATTAGTCCAGATAACACTCCAAACGCAGAGCGAATTGCTCTGGGCAAGCTTCTCTTCTTTAGTAAAGAACTGTCTAGCACACGTACCATTTCTTGCGCAACATGCCACGAACCGGCAAAAGCGTTCACCGATGGCAAAACTGTCAGCGTTGGTGTTGAAGGTAGAAGCGGAACCCGGAACTCACCGTCGTTAGCCAACGTAGGGTATAGTCCGTATTTCTTGCGTGAAGGGGGCGTTCCAACACTCGAAATGCAAGTGCTTGTTCCTGTGCAAGAGCACAACGAGTTTGACATGAACATGCTTGATGTTGTTGATCGTCTTTCGAAAGATTCACTCGTAGTTGCGTTGAGCCGCATCGCCTACGGCAGAGACATCGATGCATTTACAATCACGCGTGCAATTGCATCTTTTGAGCGCACCATCATTAGTGGTAGCTCACGCGCAGATCTCAATCAACTCACAGCGTCAGAGAGCAGAGGACGTAGTCTATTCATGAGCGATCGTACGAACTGCACGTCTTGTCATGGCGGCTATGCATATACGTCGCATGTTTTTGCAAACAACGGTGCATACGCACGCTATACTGACCCTGGACGCCAACGCCTAACATTTGAAAGCAAGGACAGCAACGTATTCAAAGTTCCCTCACTTCGCAATGTGTCAGTTACAGCCCCTTACATGCATAACGGTGGCATCGCAACAATTGCTGAAGTAGTAGACGTATACAATCGTGGTGGGTTCCCACATCCAAACAAAGATGTTCGCATTAAACCACTTGGTCTAACGCAAAGCGAGTGTGAAGATCTCGTGGCCTTTCTGCGGAGTTTAACTGACGAGAGATTTCTCACAAACAAACGATTTCAACAGTGAAGCAGATTCTATTGGTATTGAGTATCGCCATCTTCTTGCTGAGTTGTAGCGATGACGCACCTGCACCCAATACGCCCGTGGTTTTTGACGCTACTCCGTTTGCGTTTGACGCACAAGGCTTGCCTGTGCCTGCTCTGCCATCAGACTATCCACTCACTGTTCAGCGGGTGCAGCTAGGTAGAATGTTGTTTCATGAAAAGATGCTGTCAAGAGATGGTAGTCAGAGTTGCGCTTCGTGTCACCAACAGAAGGATGGGGCATCTGATATTCGCCAATTCAGCATTGGCGTAAAGGGATTATCTGGAACTCGTCAGGCAATGGCAGTTACAAATCTTGCATGGCACCGAAGGGGTTTCTTCTGGGATGGCCGAGCGCCTACTTTGCGAGATCAAGCTCTTCATCCCATCCAGGACACCCTTGAGATGGATGAGACGCTACCGAACGTGGTGTTGAAACTTTCTGCTTCAAAAATATACCGAGAGCAATTCGTTCGCGCATTTAACGCCGATACGATCACATCCGAGCTTGTTGGTATTGCGCTGGAACAATTCATGTTAACGATGATTTCTGCTAACAGCACGTTTGATAAGGTCAACAGGTCAGAGGCATCGTTCACAGAAACGGAGGAGCGCGGAAGACAACTCTTCAATACAGAGTTCGATCCCACTGGCAAAGTAAAAGGGGCTGAGTGTTTCCATTGTCATTCTGCTCCACTCTTCACCAACGATAGGTTTATGAACAATGGCTTGGATAACGATGGTTCTTTCTCAGACCTTGGTAGAGAAAAGGTAACGACCTTAGCAAGCGATAGAGCACGGTTCAAGGTTCCAACGTTGCGCAACATTGCCGTTACGCCCCCGTACATGCATGATGGTCGATTTACAACACTCGAAGAAGTTGTTGAGCACTATAACACTGGTGTTCTTCAGAGCTTCACGTTAGATCCGCTCCTTCAATTCAATGTAACACCCGGCCTCGGTCTAACGCAGCAGAACAAGGATGACCTCATTGCGTTTCTCAAAACGCTAACAGATCAGACGTTTCTTACAAATACAACATTCAGCAAACCCTAAGAGTTTGGTCATTCATGCGGCTGGCGTTGCCCTTGTTGCAAGAGAGGGGCACGTTCCTTCAATAAAACGACTTGATACGTCAAAGGAAATGAGTTACTTACCGGACATCTTGTCTCGGGATTTTAACAATGCTCAGCAACCGCCAACACACTGCAACTGCGTTTATTCTAGCACTCGTGTGTCTGTATGCAATACGCCTTACGTCAATCGAGGTACAGCCCTGGGACGAAGGTCTTTATGCCGTGCGGGGTCAAAGTATTGTCCAGTTTGGCAACTGGGCAGATCAAACCCAGCACACCATAGGAGGCCTGTATTCTTCCACTCCACCGCCGATGTTGCCTTGGGCCATCGCAGGTACAATGACAGTCTTTGGGCAGACCGTAGCGGCCGTCCGGTTGTTCAGTCTCTTTAGTGCCGGTATCTCGTTTCTGCTTCTTTACCTCATCGCACTGCGAATGCTTTCTTTCCGGTCCTCCATTCTTGCCGTATGTGTGCTTGCTGGGTGTATGCATTGGACGATCTATTCTCGTCAAGCCATGACGGAGGTTCCGCTGATGATGTTTGTACTACTTGCAATATGGGCATCACTTAAAGTCATCGAGGCTACTTCTTCGCGAGATGCGTGGCTGTATGCCGTGTTAGGGGGCTGTGCCTTTGGCGCTGCATTACACACCAAGATGATTGTTTCATTTCTGCCGCTATTCATCTTTGTTTTGTTTGCATGTCGCACAAAGAATTACGTCAGGCATTTTGCACTTGCCTGCGTTGTTGGACTTGCGTTGGCGCTTCCGTGGTACACCATGATGGTGTTGAAGCATGGAGAAGAATTCTGGCATGCGCTTACAATTCCGCAGATCACATCGGAGGTAGAGGGCAATGCCCCTTGGCTTGGTGTGTTCTATTACATCAACCAAATGTTTGTGTCGCACCCCCTATTGCTGGTATCACTCGTCTGGGTTTTGTTCAGTTTGTGGAAGCGACAGTTAATCGTAACTCATTCTCCAATTGCGTACGTCGCAATGATATTGTGGTTTGTATTCGGCATGGTGATATTCAGTTTTGCACCAACAAAAAATTCACACTACATCGTGATGTTGTTGCCGGCAGCCGTTCTGGTTTCTGTCTATGGCCTTGAGCGTCTTGTTGCCGAGGCGCCACGCCGTTTCGTATTGGGTGTCTATTGTGGTCTTGCGATGCTGACGTTATGGTCGGTTATGCCCGGCCTTCGCGAGTCACTCCGCTCCTTCCATGCAGATGCTTCTACGCTATCATTTGTGAGCGTGTTCATATTGCTCTGCGTTTTACCGTTTGTCCTGCCAAAGAGAATGACGTTAACACTCTCAGTAACCCTATTCAAGCCCGTAGTAAATGGCCTGGTTGCTATCATGGTTTTGCGATCCCTGTGGCTCATCGTCATAGAGCCCCCTCCAATGATACGTGGAGGGAGAGAGATTGCAAGCGTGTTGAATGAATCAACTGCACGCAGTTTTGGATATGTCTATCACGAGCAAAATGCTGGAGACAAATTTAATCCTCAGCTGGCGTGGTACACAGACGGATGGATGGCTGGGTGGATCAGTGGGCGGACCGTGAGCCCCTTTGCAATGAATAGAGACGCAGCGAACGACGTGTACCTGTCCCAAGCGGCTACGTCGGGGTTGCCATACATTGTGTATTACCATCCTGGTGTGAGCAGTCAGATTCAGGAGCGTGTTGGCAGTGTGTTACAATTGGGATACAACAAAGTGTACACCGCTAGCAAACACTACACCCTCTACGAATACCGATTCTAATGGTGATACCACTTGTTGAGGCCGCGTGAAGTGTAACTATTCTGCTACATCTGGTTTCCTCTTGCCAGAGTAATGTTGGATTTTTCAATCTCGGAGTGGATATGTGGACTCTTCGGCTGCTTATTGTAGCTTTATCATGCCTTGTACTATCATCGATGGGCACAGCTGCACAAACTCATCCAGCGATTGTGTCGTGGTTGATCAACACAACAAATGTTACCGGCCGACACTACCTAGAGGGTAATCCAACACCAATCGCGGATACAGCCAAGGCAAACTGTCAGCTTGTTCAATATTCAGCTGATTACACCTACGTCCGTTGCAATGGTATTCCGGGCTATGTGATTGGACCGTACCGAGACGGCAACCCGGCTATCGCCGTTGGCAGAAACTACCTCTTCAAACTCCCGTTAAAACCAACAGTGCAGACGGCTGCAAAGACTGTTGTTGGACTCGGCCACATTGGCGTACTGATCAATGGCGTTCCCATTTATAACTACGCTGATGCGCGCTCATACAACAACGGAAACATTTGGCATCAGAACGCCATTCACTTTGAGCGTGCCGGATTTGATTGTGCAACGGGCCATCCAGCACCAATCATGGGCGGAGGCGGAGGCGGAGGAGGCGTAACTCCAGGACAGTACCACCATCATCAAAACCCAACAGCATTCAACATCGCCAAGGTGAACATGTCCGATGTCTGCAACATGTATCTCGCAGATGGGCTCTACGTTCCCGACAGCACAAAGCACGGTCCGCTCATCGGTTTCGCCTTTGACGGCTTTCCAATCTACGGGGCATATGGTTGGCAGACCGGTTCAACAACAGTTACGCGTATAATTCCTAGCTATCAAAGAAGAGCCATTACAGATCGCACGACACTTGCTTCGGGAACCGCTCTCACCGCTGCACAATATGGTCCAACGTTGGCAGCCCAAGCACTGGGAGCATATGCTGAAGACTTTGAATATGCTGCTGGATCAGGAGACCTTGATGAGCACAACGGGCGTTTTTGCATTACTCCTGAATATCCAGAAGGCACGTATGCCTACTTCGCCACAATCGACGCCAATGGCGTCTCTGCCTATCCGTATGTGATCGGACCAACGTACTACGGAGTTGTAGTAACAGACAATTTCCCCGCACGTGGACCTGGTGCAGCGTCTACGAATGTAAAGATCACGGAGTCCGTTACAACGTACACTCCAAACAGCTCAACGCCTGTGGTGCTCTTCACATCTACTGCTGTTATGGCGGGTAAGCAGGGCGTGCCATACGTGTACAACGCTAAGGCATCTTCGAATACAACGGATCCCATCACATTCAATCTCACAGGCGGACCAGTAGGAATGGTGATCGACACAGCTACCGGTCTTGTTTCGTGGCCATCACCTGTTATGGGTCAGCATAACGTAAGTATCGGCGCAAAGATCACTGCGAGCGGAAAGGTCTACACAGCAACGCAGACGTATGCCCTAACGATTGCAAGTAATGCGCCTCTCACGATAACGTTCACTTCCGCGCCTATCACGACTGGAACTGAAAACATCCCCTACTCCTATACGCTGCGCGCTATCGTATCAGACACATCCAGACGCCTCATCTATAGGTTTCAAGACTCAGTGGCGGGAATGACTCTCTCACGTCAGGGTGTGCTAGCATGGCAGAAACCGGTCATTGGAACGTATCCGATCTCTGTGCGTGCAATTGTGATCGGAGACACTGTTGTTTCGTTGCAGTCATTCACACTCGTGATCAAGCCTGATAGCACAACAGGCGTGCAGGAAAGTGATTTGCCTCTTTCCTCAGCAACCATCTATCCAAACCCTGCAAATAATATGTTGATCGTCCAGGTCACAATGCCACTCGCTACGTGGGCTCGTGTTGAGCTTCTCGACCTGGCTGGTAGGTCAGTTCAGCAGACCGCTATCAACCAAGGCAGTACGATGTGCTTTATGGATGTGCAAACGGTGTACGCTGGCGTCTATATCGTTCGGATCACACTTGGCAGCAACTCTCTGAGCTATCCTGTTGTCATCAGCGAATAGTGTTCATCATATGAAGCTGCGTGCTATTGCGCTGTTCTTTGTTGTGTTGGCCGTCCAAGCAACACTAACAGCTCAGCAGCAATACATATCGGTGGACATTCTCGTTACAGCCACTGTGAACGGTACGCCTCTGCACATGGGATTGGCGAACTACACAAACAAACGTGGTCAGGACTTTCACGTGTCCGTTCTCAAGTTCTACATTGGTAACGTTGTGCTGCATGCAGACAATGGAGCTCGCCACGCAGTAGGGGGCTATTCACTCGTTGACTTTGAAGATGAAACATCGTTGCAATTACACATCGATAGTGTGCCGGAGAACACCTACACAAGCGTGTCGTTTATTGTAGGCGTAGATAGTGTCATGAGCGAACGTGGTCCACAGTCTGGTGCCTTAGACCCGTTGAACGGTATGTATTGGACGTGGGCAACGGGCTACATTTTCTTTAAGCTCGAGGGCACATCGCAGTCTTCAGCGCAGCCGAAGAACCTCCTTACATTTCACATTGGTGGATACAAAGCCCCTTACAACAACATTCAAAAGATTCATGTTGACGTAAAAAGTGGCGGCATCAACATTGATATTGGTGAGTGGATAGACAGTGGTGCGGGCATTGACTTTGCGGTACAGTCTAGCGTAACCGATGCGCGCGCCGCTGTGGACATAGCAAAGCGTTTGGGTGGATCGTTCCATGCACGGTAGGATAGTTGTAGGATCAACAATGCTGATGTTGATCACGGTGATGATCACCGGTATGATACATGTTCATTCTCCAAGAGTGAACGATGAAGCACTTGTTGAGCTGGGTCGGTATCTTTTTTACGATCCAATACTTTCACTCAACAGCACAACAAGTTGTGCATCGTGTCATCAACAATTTTCTGCATTTGCGCACATAGATCATGCGCTAAGTCATGGCGTGGAAGGCCGTATTGGCAAGCGCAATGTTCCTGCTCTTCAAAACCTGGTTAACCAGCCAGCGTTTATGTGGGACGGGGCTATTGAGAACCTGCACATGCAGGCATTGAGCCCCTTAACAGGCAACGAAGAGATGGGCGAGACATTGCCCAACATTCTCGTAAAGCTGCAAACATCAAGAGCATATCCATCGATGTTCCGAAGTGCATTTGATGATTCAGTGATCACCATTCCGCACATACTCCAAGCAATCGGCAGTTTTTGTTCGTCGCTCGTTAGCGTTTCATCGCGTTATGACGGTTACGTAAACGGTAGTGACACATTTGCTCTGAACGAAGTGAGAGGCCTCAAACTTTTTCGAGAGAAGTGTGCAACATGTCACGCAGAGCCTCTACTAACCAACAACACATTCCGAAGCAACGGACTTCATGTAGACACTGCACTTCAGGACACAGGACGCATTCGCATCACATTCGATGACGCAGATCGTTATCGATTTAAAGTACCCTCACTGCGCAACATCGCCGTAACACATCCATACATGCACGACGGCAGGTTTAAGCGCCTGCGCGATGTTCTATGGCATTACGGAACACCAGGTGGAATTGCCGATCATGCAGATCCGTTGGTACAATCAATTGGTGTGCTCCGAGACAACGAACGCAAAGACCTCATTGCATTCTTGCTGACGCTAACAGATGAGAGTTTTTTGAAAAATCCGAAGTTTGCTGACCCTT
>CANMBE010000002.1 GCA_947495975.1 Ignavibacteria bacterium
GCGAAGATTACGTAATTCACTAGCGTAAGGCTTTACGCTATCGCTTTATCATGAAATCACGACTATCCAACCGACTGCTCCCATAATGGCCACAAAATCATGTATCTGAGAAGTGCGAGGTCGTGTAAATGGCAAAATCAAAAGGGCTGATGCAGGAATGATTTGAGCAACGATAGGATCAATCACAATTGCAACTCCAGCGGAAACAAAGGATAGTGCAAACATCAGATGATGCCATCGCCCAAAACTTGTTCGTCGCATTCTTGCTGTCACACCAAGAATCATAGTGAGGAAGTAGCACAGCGCAGCGATATAATCTGCTTTCACTGTTTCAAGGCCTCTTTATCCAATGAATCACGGAAGAAGCGGGAGTGTGCTGCGAAACGCATGCTGAACATTCTCATTCGTTCAACATTCAAAGAGTCAGCCCGAGGTAGGTTGCGAGCATCACGATGGACTGCCTTCTCAAACCGCATTGCCATCGAGCGAATCCACCTGTATTCACTTAGCGATGTAGTGTATTGATTGAGAACATCAGCAAATGCGGATATGCTCTTCGAATCATCAGCATCGGCCCGATCAAGAGAGTCAAGGGTTTCAACAACATGGATCAACAGACTTAACTGTGACGGCTTTACCACACCATTGATTGGTGGCTCATAATTTTGCTTATTAATGACGAGCCCTTGAAGCCCCGTGCCACGTGCACGTGAGAGGCCAAGAGACATGTCGGCCTCAATAAAAATCACGCGGAGCGTTAATACAAGAAACAAAAAAGCAAGCACCACGACAGTTCGGAATAACCATCGTTTAACGTGAGATGCACGAACTTTAGGCTGGCTGCTCATCGGCGTGTGTTCTGTCTTCGAACATTGCAGCAACAAAAGCCGATGCATCAAACACCTGCAGGTCATCGATGCGCTCTCCCACGCCGATATACCGCACGGGTATCTGCATGGCATCAGCAATGGCAATCACGGCACCTCCCTTGGCTGTGCCATCAAGCTTGGTTAAGACAATGCCAGTGATGGGCGCAACCTTTGTGAATTCTTTCGCCTGCTGTAGAGCATTCTGACCCGTAGTTGCGTCAAGTGCAAGGAATATGTCATGGGGCGCATCGGGCTGAATCTTCTTCATAACGCGACTGATCTTCTCAAGCTCCTGCATGAGCCCTTGCTTGTTGTGAAGGCGCCCTGCAGTGTCGATAATAACAACATCTGTACCCCGTGCCTTAGCCGCGCTTAGGGTGTCAAATGCTACCGCGGCAGGATCTGCGCCGTGCTTTTGTTGAATGATGTCTACTCCAGCACGATTTGCCCAGATTTCTAACTGCTCGTTGGCAGCAGCCCTAAACGTATCGGCAGCTCCGATAAGCACTGTGCGCCCTGCCTTTTTGTAGTTATGAGCTAGCTTCCCAATCGTTGTTGTTTTGCCTACACCATTCACCCCAACTAGCATTATAACATGGGGCTTATTGGATTCATCTACAGTGAAAGATGCGTCTTGATAGGCCGAAGGAGATTCAGATACCAAGCCTGAAATCTCTTCCTTTAGAATATCAATGATGAGCTCTGCATCTTGGATATTGTCCTGCTTGACCCTAACGTTGAGTCGAGCAATGATTTTATCGGTGGTGGCAACGCCAACGTCTGACGTTATGAGGATCTCTTCTATCTCAGCTAATAGCTGAGCATCGATCTTACGACCGGCGAACAACACCGCCCGAAGTCTGCCAACAAAGGAGTCCCTGGTCTTGGTAAGACCTTCTTTAAGTCGATCAAATGACAGCGCCCCTGTGACGCCCGTGATCTTTTGCTTGATATTATCGAAGAAGCCCATGAAGTCTCTTTGCGTAATCCCACAAAGATAATGCCATTAGCGCACAGCTCAGCATAATCAGGCCATCACGGGCAATTCCGCTCGTCCACATAGCCACTACTCCCGTGAGTGCAATTGCACTAACGGCGAGTTTTCCACTCATGAGCGACGGTAACACGGTCTTCATCCTTTTGCGCGCAATGGCTGCACCCGCCATGATCGCGATATCCCGGGCAATAACAGCTATTACAAACCAAGCCGGAAGGAGATTCTGAATGAACATCATAACCACAACAGCCCCTACAAGAACCTTATCGGCAAATGGGTCAATAATCTTTCCCCACTCGCTCACAGTGTTTGTTTTACGCGCAACATAGCCGTCTAACCAATCAGTGAATGCACCAGCCCAACAAAGTACAAATGCTACAATGTATTGTTTGTTGAGCAGCGTAATCACAACAGGCACAGTTAATGCAAGTCTCAATAGTGAGATTACATTAGATGTTGTGAAGAGTCTATTGGTTGGCTGTTCTGTATCCACGGCTGAAGCTAAGGATTGTATGAAGAAGAACGGAGCTCGCTAAACCAATAAACATTGGTTCTCCCCATTTCGCAAAAAGTGATATCACACTTACAACTGCAGGAATGATAATAATTGGAACAATAGCGCCTGCGAACACTTTTGCACGAGGGGTGAAACTAAAGAGTAGTGGAAGAAGCAGAGCCGGTACTACGATCGATGCTGCATTGTACATGAGATCAATGATACTTGGAAGCAGCCACGCGGCAATACAGCCAAGGGTTGCAGTCATCACAAGTCCAAATCGTAACGACGATACCCTGTGTGCCTTCTTCCTCCACGTGTCTATGAGATCGTGACCAATTGTTGTGGCACTTACAAGCGTGTATCCGTCTAAGGTAGACATCACAGCAGCAATAACACCCGCGATGAAGAGCCCCTTCCATACAGGTGCAAGCACTGATTGAGCTAATACAACAAACGTGTTTGTAGGCGCCACTCCTGACAGATAGGCCACTGCATAAAGGCCAGCCACCAATTGTAACAAATCAAAGATCATCCACAAAGCAACGCTTACAAATATCCCGCGCTGTGCCGTGGCCACATCTTTTGCAGCAGCCGTACGAACGTGAAAGTTAGGATCTATAAATGTCTGAAGCGCAACAACAAACCAACCCACAATAGGCAACCATCCCATAGGACCAGGGATATGAGTATGAGATTTTGGGAGAGAGTTGAACATGGTTGTGGGTGAACCGAATGTAAGAATGCAACCAATCACGAGGGCGATGAACCCAGCGTACATTATGAGAACCTGCACAAGGTTCGCATACACATCGCTTCGAAACCCACCTTTGAGCACGTACACCACCGAAACAATTGTGCCTGCGATAATCGATAGTAGCAAAGACCAACCTGTGATGGACTGAACAACCACACCCAACATGAGCTGGTAAGATGCAGGTATCGTTATAACCAGCATCACCATTGCGGACACGGTTCGTGCACGAGGTCCGTATACCATTCCCAATTGATCCGGTATGCTAATGGCCTTTGATGTGCGAATACGCTTCGCCAACCACATAGCATACAGGATCGCAACTATGTAATATGGCACACCAAAGCAGAGGATAAATGCAACACCATATCGCATGATGAGCTCACCCGATCCCAAAATGGCACCATACCATGTTGCAACAAGCGATGCAACAAAGAATGGCATTGTCAATGATCGTCCAGCAAGAACATAGTCAACGTCGCTCACGCCAGCAGACTTTCGGGCACCAACAATTCCTGCGCACATGACCGCTGCTAGACTTCCAATGATAACAATGAAGTCTAGCGTATCTAGGTGAAGAAGTTCTCCCATTACGTACGATTATCCATTTGTGGCAGGAGAATATTCTTGAGAAAACTATGGCGGTGAATATCGCACGAGCCATACATCGCAATAGCACTGCGGTGTTGTATGGTACCATATCCTTTATGGCGAACAAAGCCATACACTGGGTACATAGTATCTGCTTCCAACATCCACGCATCTCGAGTTGTCTTTGCCAGAATAGATGCGGCGGCAATAGATGCGCTGGATGTATCTCCCTTGACGATTGCTGTATGGGCTAAACTGTGCTCTCTGAACCGATTGCCATCAATGAGGCAGTGAAGGGGTTTATGAATAGACACGTTCAATGTGCAATCATCAATTGCTGTGTGCATTGCATCAAATGTGGCCTGCAGAATATTCACAGTGTCAATTCGCACATTGCCGATAAACGCAACTGACCATGACAATGCAACTTGTTTGATCTCACTAGCGAGTTCCAACCGACGAATCGGGTTGAGAAGCTTTGAGTCGTTAAGTCCTACTGGAATTCTATTTGGGTCAAAGATTACAGCTGCCGCAGCTACGGGTCCGGCGAGCGCTCCACGTCCAGCCTCATCTACCCCAACTACAAGCTGGCCTAGATTCCAATGACGTTGTTCGCTGAGTGTAGAGATCACAGCACAAAACTACTGCTCTCCGATGAGTTGCAGGAATTCATTTCGAAGCGCTTGGTTTGAGACGAGGTCTCCGCGCATCACAGATGTAATCATTACGCTTGTGTCTTGTGCTTCTACTCCACGAGCTATCATGCAATAGTGCTTTGATGAGATTATAACACCAAGCGCTATAGGGTCTAGCATCTCTACCAGAAAATCGGCGATCTGCTCTCCCATTTCTTCTTGTATTTGACCACGACGAGAGAACCATTCAACAATTCGGGTGAACTTCGACAACCCAATGACCTTGTCTCGCGGCACGTAGCCAATTGAACAGGCTCCAGAGATCGGCTGCCAATGGTGTGAGCAGACGCTCATGATCTTGATGTTCTTTGAGATCACAAGTTCATCTACATCTTTGCGGTTTGGAAATACGGTAACCTTTGGTGGAGCCGTATACCGGCCAGCAAACAACTCATTCATCCACATCCGCGATAGCCTGAAGGGCGTATCTGTGCTGTTAGGATCGTTGCGATCAATTCGCATGATGTCAAAGATCTCAGCGAATTTCTGTTCTACCTTCGACGTCATCTCGGCACGCTCAACTTCATTGAGAAGTACATTGCCATTTGCATCAAATAGTGGCTGTCCATCGGCATTCGTGCGAGGATAGAGATCTCCTGCATGGAGGATTTGGTGTTCTACTTCCTCATCGCTGAGATCTACAAGGGTCAGACGTCGTGAATCAATGGTGGCACTCATAACGTTGCCTTTGCATACTGTGGTGCTTCTGCTAGCTCGTAATGTGGAACCGTGACTTTCTCACCGAAGTAGTCAGCTACATTTTGGTCTGACTCATAAAGCCGTATCATGTGCAGCTCCCCACTAGGAAGTTGATTTTCAATTTGCTGCCAGAAAACGACACATAGGTTTTCGACTGTTGGAATAATTCCGCGCAGAAAATCAACGTCATAATTCAAATGCTTGTGATCAACCTTATTTATGATGTGTACATCAATGAGGTCCTTGAGCAGTTTAAGATCGATGACGTAGCCCGTGAGCGGATCAGGGAGCCCCTTAACAGTGAGCTCGAGGACGTAGTTATGGCCATGTCCGAGGGGATTATTGCATTTGTCAAATACAGCTTGGTTCCGTTCGTCCGAGAACGTTGGGTTATAGAGCCGATGTGCGGCTGAAAATGTCGATTTACGTGTAACGAAGATCATGTTATGGCTCCATTGGAATGGCTCTCAAGAACAACTGAGACGCATTATAGGTTCCGCAGGGACGAATGATTGCTCATGATGTTGGATATTTGCAGGCTATGCCTATGCAACATACGATGTTGACAACCCTTCTCACACTTATTCTCTCAACGGTATGCTTCTCGCAGACGCCAACCGTTGGCCATAAGAGACTCCCCGATTCGGCGCTTGCCCGGCTCGGTGCAGACGTGCATAGTTTATCGATTGAGGGCACCGTGTCTACCACGGGCAACCAAACATTTACTGGATTACCATTTGATGTCGTGGTTGTAGAGGATACGATGAGAATGACAATGAACGGTCCGTTTGGTGTAACGGCAGCTCGCATTTACGCGGAGCCTGACTCCTTTGTAATTGTAAACTATCTTATGCGAGAAGTGATTGATGGGTCTCCTAATGCCCCCTCACTGGCAAAAGAAATGCCTATTCCGTTAACGGTAACAGATCTGCAGATGCTGTTACGTGGCAAGCTCCCAGGCAACCTTGCACGATTCAATCGTAGCGACAAACGAAATGATGACGTAGTCCTCTTTGTTGTCAATAGTGTTGACGGTATTGAATACGCACTCGTAGACACATCAAAACGTGTGCTTCGTCAATACCAGCGGAAAAATGCCAAAGGGATACTTGAGCTCAATATCACCTTTGGTGATGTGCGTAACGTTAACGGCGTTGAGATACCGCACGCTGTTGATATAGCCTTTGACGATCGAAAACAGAACATTGCTTTTCGTTTTACAAAGGTCATTGTCAATGAACTTGAGTCTACGAGCTTGATCTTTCAGATCCCACCTACCTTTACTCGAAGAACGTTTCGCTAATGATTGGGCGCCTTGTTGTTATGATAGCGCTGTGCTCCTCAATGATGATGCACGCACAAGTGCCTCAGGGAAAGCCTGATACGCTGCGATCAACAGTGACAGAAAGAGACACTTCGCAAGGGGGTATTGATACGATCGTCGTCTTTTCGGCAAAGGATACAGCACATTTTAATGCCGCTACAAAGCAGCTACGCCTTAGGGGTACATCTGATGTGAAGTTCCGCACGCAGCGACTTCAGGCAGAGATTATCATTCTCGACTTTAACAAAAGTGCAATGCTTGCTGATGGTGCAACTGATAGTAGTGGTCGCATCGCTGGGTTTCCGCTCTTTGCCGACAACGGCGAAGAGTACGCTGGCAAATCCATGCTCTACAATTTCTCAACAGGTAGAGGTAGAGTGCAATTAGGAGAGACGAATATTGAAGGTGGCTTCTATTACGGCTCTAGCATCAAGCGAATAGACGAAAAGACGATGTTCGTAGAACAAGGTTGTTTTACTACATGTGATGCGCCCCATCCACACTTCTATTTCAACTCGCCAAAAATGAAAGTGGTGATGAACGACAAGATCTATCTAGATCCTGTGATTTGGTATGTTGAGGATATTCCTGTTTTTGCACTACCAATCGGAATATTCTTTAGTACAGAGCAAGGTCGCCGCTCAGGACTCATCCTACCCAACCCTTTGCTTACAAGTGATCGTGGCGTAGTGCTGCAGAACCTTGGGTATTACCTAGCTGTTAGTGACTACTTCGATACAGAGATAACGTCTGACGTAACATCCAAGGGTGGATTTACACTCTACAACCGCACGAATTACACCATCCGCGATCAGTTAACAGGTAGAATGCAGTTTACGTTTGGGTATACAAGATTCAACGTTGTAGATCCATACGCACTCAACATCGGCTTTCAATTAAATCATTTTCAACAATTTCGTCCAAATGAGAGTGTTGTTCTTGATTTGCTTTTTACGTCGCAAAGACTTTATCAGAATACGTCATTAAATCCTCTAGACCGACTTCGTCAGAATGCTCGCAGCAATGCTTCCTATCAGCGTACATTCTACAACGGCATGACGTTTAATATTGGATATACTAGGGATCAGAATATGATTACTGGTAATGTTACACAAGCTCCTATTGTAACGTTTGCTATTCCACAGATTCAACCACTCAAAGGACTTATTGGTGGTGATCACTGGCTGGGTGATCTGCAGTTTACGTATCGGTCTACCGCCAGATATAATATCAGTTCATTTCGCAATGCTGATACGGGTGCTTTTGTTGTGGACGAGCGTTCAGTTTGGGAGCATCGACCATCTATTACCGTTACGCCGAAACTTGGCAACATTATCATTGCTCCATCTGTTAGCTACTCCGAAAACTGGTACTTTCAGAGGTATTCGGAGTCTGTGAACATTGCTGACTCCACTATTGTTCGTTCGCGCGAACAAGGATTTTATCGAGAGTACACATACGGAGTTGGTCTAAGCGCAAGTACATTTCTTTATGGTATGGCACATCCTCGAATATTGGGATGGAACTCTATTCGACATACCTTTCAACCGAGTATAGGGTTAGCATTTCTCCCAGATCAATCTGACCCCCTGCTCGGCTTCTATGGGCAATATACAAGCCCAATAACAGGACAGAGTGTTCAGTATGGTCGATTCGGCGCCGCGGGACGGATCGCATCATCTCGTCAACAATTTCTCATCACGGGTTCATTTCTCAATCGCGTTGCAATTAAAGTTGCCAAGGGAGACAGCTCAGAGACATCACTGGAATTGTTCACTCTCAACTTTGCCTCATCGTACAACATGGTGGCCGATTCATTGCGTATGGCGCCTGTGAGTTTCAATTTGAGAACACCAATGCTTGAAGCTGTGGAGTTCAACCTCAATGGTGCCTTCTCAGTCTATGATCAAGCACTTGTGAGCGACGCGGCAACCGGTAGACTTGTATGGCAAGATCTAGGCAGATCAATCTTGGCTTCGGGTAAGGGGCTTGCACGGCTTACCAACCTTAGCGTACAGATAGGAACGAGGTTCTCATCACACGGTGTGAGTTTTGAGAAACGGACCACAGATTCCGATACGTTGAGTCAGGATAGCGTGCGCAATGACCTGCGATCGCGCTTTGATAGACGCTTAAACTACCGCGATGAGGAGGTAGATCTCTTTGGAGCACACACTCCGGGTTGGTCACCTATTGTGATGCCATGGGAAGTTGGACTACAGCTTGTGTATGCTTACGCAAAACCCAACCCTGATATCATCACGCAATCTCTCTTTGTCTCGTTTCGTGGGTCGGTATCCCTCACACAATCTCTCGATATGAACGTCGTTGGCTCGTTTGATTTACTCACGGGCAAGCTTAACTCACCTATTATTGACATATCGAAGCGCATTCATTGCTGGTACCTCTCACTCAACTGGGTGCCCCTTGGCGTAAATCAGGGCTTTTTCTTACGATTTGGAGCTTCTGCTCAACAATTAAGAGATCTAGTCATTCCAAAACAATCCACGCCACTGTATCGGTGAGCTTGGTTCGTATTTTTGCCCTCTATGTGTGGAATCGTTGGTTATATCGGCACGCAACAAGCTGCCCCCCTTATTGTTAGTGGACTCAAACGCCTCGAATATCGAGGATATGACTCTGCTGGCGTTTGTATTATTTCTGACAGCGGCTTGCGGATTGAGAAAAAGGCTGGACGTGTAGCAGCCCTCGAAAAGTTTGTAGATATCGACTCCCTATCCGGAACCGTGGGTGTTGGTCATACTCGATGGGCAACACACGGTTTGCCCAATGATGTAAATGCACACCCACACACAGATCAAAGTGGATCGATTGCCCTTGTTCACAATGGCATTATCGAAAACTATGTAACGATTAAAAAGAAGTTGCTCAATGCTGGGTACACATTCCGATCTGAAACAGACAGCGAAGTGCTCGCAGTTTTTATCGGCATGTTGTACGATCAGCTCAATGATGTAGAACTTGCCGTCCGAACCGCACTTTCTGAAGTAGAAGGCACCTTTGGCCTTGTAGTTGTGAGCACACATGAACCTGATATGATCATTGCGGCACGGAGAGGGAGTCCCCTTATACTTGGCATTGGTAACGGTGAATATCTCGTTGCTTCTGATGCTGCTGCGGTAATTGCTCACACACGTCAAGTGGTCTACCTTAATGAGAATGAAATGGCTATTCTTAGAAGAGATGGATTCACAACCAAAACAATTGAAAACGTAAAAACACGAAGTGTAGTTGAAGAAGTATCGTTTGAACTTGAGCAGATTGAAAAAGGTGGGTTCGAACATTTCATGTTGAAGGAAATCTTTGAACAGCCAACTACATTTCATGATGGCTTTCGAGGACGGCTTCAGATAGAAGAAGGCACAGTTCGTCTCGGCGGACTAACAAGCGTCGTAGATAAACTTCGTGCAGCAAAGCGAATCATTATCACGGCATGTGGTACATCGTGGCATGCGGCACTTGTTGGTGAGTATCTCATTGAGCATCTCGCACGTGTTCCTGTTGAGGTTGAATATGCGAGTGAGTTTCGGTATCGGAATCCAATCATCAATTCGGATGATATTGTTATTGCGATATCTCAAAGCGGAGAGACTGCTGACACTCTTGCTGCCATTCGAGAAGCGCAGTTGAAGGGCGCAACTGTTCTTGGAATGGTAAACGTAGTTGGAAGCACCATTGCTCGCGAAACAGATGCAGGTGTATACCTTCATGCCGGACCTGAAATTGGCGTTGCATCTACAAAGGCTTTTACTTCTCAGCTCTGCGTGCTTACACAATTTGCACTCTACCTTGGACGAATGCGCGCGCTTTCGGCAGAACAAGGTCGCGAGATTGCACGAGAACTAGCCTTGATACCTGAGCATATCCGAACCATACTTCGTGGCGCAGACGAAGTCCGCAGGATTGCACATGAATATTCTTCTGTAAGCAACTTCCTCTACCTTGGGCGCGGATTCAATTTTCCTGCTGCTTTGGAAGGGGCTCTGAAGCTTAAGGAGATCTCATACATTCATGCCGAAGGTTACCCTGCCGCAGAAATGAAGCATGGACCGATTGCCTTGATCGACGATAATATGCCCGTGATCTTCATCGCGCCAAAAGACGAGATATATGAGAAAGTACTTACGAATATTCAAGAAGTACGTGCTCGTAGCGGCAAAGTAATTGCAATTGCTGATGAAGAAGATGAATACATTGCTTCCATTGCAAACCATGTTATTCGCATCCCTCGAACATTGCCAATGTTAACACCAATTCTAGCGTCAATTCCCTTGCAGTTGCTCGCCTATTACATTGCCGTTGAACGCGGGTGCAATGTTGATATGCCTAGGAATCTTGCTAAGAGTGTTACCGTAGAATAGTGAGCCATGATGCGCGATGAGAACATCGGCCAGTTGTTTGACGACGTCCGAACAGGATCTCGACGAGCTTTAGCAAGAGCCCTGTCGCTTGTTGAAAGTACTACTCCAGCAGACCGTGATTTTGCTTTTCAACTGCTTGAGATGTGTAGCAACGTAAGGAAAACGTCACGGCGTGTGGGACTTACAGGATCGCCTGGCGTAGGTAAGAGCACACTCGTTGAGGCTTTGGGGCTGGCTCTTGTTGCCGACGGTAGCCACGTTGCAGTGCTAGCTGTTGATCCGAGTAGCAAGCGAACGGGCGGCAGTATTCTTGGCGACAAAGTGCGCATGCCTCGCTTGTCTCTGCACCCGCATGCATTTATTCGGCCATCACCATCAAGATTGGCTCTTGGCGGTGCAACAACAACAACGCGAGATGCGATTGCTGTTTGCGAGGCAGCAGGATATGATACTATTCTTGTTGAAACTGTTGGCGTTGGGCAAAGCGAGATAGAGGTGGCAAGTATGGTAGACCTCTTTCTTCTCTTAGTGCTTCCTACAGCTGGTGATGACGTGCAGGGCATTAAGCGTGGCATCATGGAAGTTGCGCACGCAATACTCGTTACCAAGTCTGACATTGATGCTCGTGCTACGAGTATTGCCGTATCAACATATTCAAGCGCACTTCGTCTCATGATGCCATCGCAGGAGGATTGGGAAACGCCCGTGTTACGTGTCTGTGCTACACAGAACGATGGTTTGGTTGGTGTACTTGAGATAATAGAACAATACTTTGCTGACAGACGTCGTACACACATCGATGAAGGAAGAAAGATTCAGCGAACTGACTGGTTCACCCAAGCTCTGCAGATTGAGTTGTTTTCAGCGCTACTTCATAACACACATGGTAGCGAGTTTATGAAGTTGCTTAAACAGCAAGTTATTGATGGTGGACTTCCGCCTTCCGTTGCAGTTCATCAACTTGTGTCGCACTTTAAGATCTCTATCACGGAGCGATTATGAGAGTCCATTTTGCCCCCTTCCAAGAAGCGTTACGCAAAGTTGGGATAGATGCCTGGGTTATGTATGATTTTAGAGGAACGAATGACCTGGTGTGGACAATGCTAGATATTCCGTCTGATGCACATTGCAGCAGGCGTTTTATGGTCATCATTCCTGCTCATGGCAATCCAGTGAAGATCGTGCATCGCATGGAGCAACATCCACTTTCTCATGTGACGATTGCAGAGAAGCTCTATGACACCCGCCAATCCTGGGATGATGCAGTGTCAGAGGCATTGTCTGCGTTCAAGACCGTTGCAATGGAATATTCACCTATGAATGCAATTCCAGTGACAAGTAAGGTTGACGCTGGGACAATTGAGTTTGTGAGATCTCTGGGAATTGATGTGAAGTCGTCAGCCGATATTGCTCAAGAATTCACTGCTGTTTTAAGTGAGCAGCAACTGGCTGGCGCAGCTATAACGGGCGGACAGCTTCGCAATATCATTATGGATGCGTTTGGATTCATTCGTAAAAGCATTCTTGCGTCTACCACTATCACAGAATTTGATGTTCAGCAACACATTCTGAACAACTTTCGTGTACATGAACTAGTAACAGATGGCGTTCCGATTGTGGCAATTGGATCAAATGCTTCTTCGCCACATTATGCCCCTTCAATTACGAATAATTCCGAGATTAACCACGAGATGGTTGTGCTCATCGATGCATGGTGCAAAAACGCCTCGCCTGAGTCTGTGTATGCAGACCTCACGTGGGTCGGGTATACAGGAGCTGCTATACCGGAAGATCTTGAATCTTCGTTTGATATTATTGTAAAAGCTAGGAATGCTGCGCTTGCATGCGTCTTTGAAAGATTCCATGTTGGTGAACCCGTGTATGGTTATGAAGTTGATAACGCATGTAGGTCAGTGATTGAAACGTCTGGCATGGGATCTGCTTTCATTCATCGTACTGGACACAACATCACAACAGAGATTCATGGGCCTGGTGTAAATATGGATGACTTTGAAACTCATGATTCTCGGCAAGTTCTTGCTGGAACGTCTTTCTCAATTGAGCCTGGTGTATATATTCCTGAAGTATTGGGATTAAGAACTGAGATTGACGTAGTGATTTCCAGAGACGGTAATCCATCTGTTCCGTCGTCACCAATGCAAACCACGTTACTTCCTTTATTAGCAGATGTATGGGAGCAATGACGAATATTAGAAGACTGATATCCATTTCACTCGTTTTCGTATCGTTGAGTTTTGGCGCAGTAGCTCAAAAATCAACAGAACGTGATAGACTCCGCATGGCTCAAACGCACGAGAGAACCGGAGACCTTCGAAATGCAGCCAGGTTGTATCAGGAATTGTTCGCGTCTACTCCTTCAAGCGACCCATATTTTCAAGGCGTAGTGAGAACACTTGGTGGTTTGCAACAATTCGAAGCGCTCATGCCTCTGGTTGAATCGCGCGCGCGCGCTTTTCCTGATGCGAACACTGCAATTCTTGCAGGCTCACTCAACGCAAGACTTGGCAACATTGTAAAAGCCGATACGTGGTGGTTAGAGGCAATCTCTTTATCTGATGATGATGAAACAACGCATGTACTCATAGGAGCAGAACAAACTCAGTTGCTCTTACATGCACAGGC
Source organism: Ignavibacteria bacterium (assembly GCA_947495975.1). Lineage (GTDB taxonomy): Bacteria > Bacteroidota > Ignavibacteria > Kapaibacteriales > Kapaibacteriaceae > UBA10438. The sequence goes on from CANMBE010000002.1 coordinate 13,451, forward strand.
GTTGAAGTCATACAAATCAGCTAGAACCATTAATGGGGCTCCTCTGGCATACGGCGATGAGATATCGCATCTCTATGCTGTAACCGGAGATCTAAATAGTGCTGCTCGTGAAGCTCTGGCGATCTATGCTGTAGATGGCGAGATTGTTCGTGTGCAACGTCGGTTAAGTGTCTTGCTCTCTTATGAAAACGGTCAATCAGTTCTTATCTCCCAGCTCAATGCGTTACAAGGTAGTGGTAACGAGATTCTTCGGCTACGACAGTGGTTTTGTAAGCAAACAAAGAACTGGCGAGGAGCATTAGAAATCACTGAAATGCTTGATGAGTTATCCCAACCACGGGGTCAAGAGTTACTGCTGTTCGCAGACGGCGCTCGAATGGACAACCAATTCGATATCGCAATTGCAGCGTATGGCATTATTATGAAGGACGTATCAGATCAGCGTTATCGGATGACAGCGGCCTACGGTTCGGCTCGTGCGCTTGAACAGAAGTTGCGTTCATCAAAGAGTATAACAGTGGTAGAGGCTCGAGTCATTATTGAGAAATACGACGAGATAATCAAGCAGTATAAGCAACATCCGATATCAGCTGAAGCACTGTACCAATCAGCCATACTCGAAGATGACGTAATAGGAAATATGGATGGATCTCGTCAGAGACTCATGCAGTTGCAGAATCAATGGCGCGGAACCACCTCTTCCATTGATGGGTCATTACGATTGGCAGATATGTACCTTGTCATGGGAAACGACAAGGATGCTGAATCTATCCTTCAACTCGTAGTTAGTGGTCTACCCAATGTTTCAGCCGATCGGCGAGACCGCGCAAAGCTGCGTCTTGCAGATCTTCAGTTTTGGAAGGGCAATCTTGATTCGTCCAAATTACTCTATGAGCCTCTTGCTGAAATTACAGGTTCAGTAGCATCGAATGATGCGCTCGATCACTTACTACTCATCAACCTGGCACAAGAAGATTCTGCTGCGGTTGTGTCCATAGCCAGGGCAGAGGGACTGATGGTCCGTCGTTCGTATCGCGAAGCAGCAGTATTGTTCTCACAGGCGTCAAAATCAGCATCGCAAGGTGAATTGCGAGACCGGGCAGCGCTCAACGCTGCCAAGGCCTATCTAGACCTAGACGATGACACCTCAGCTGAACCTCTTTTACAAAGTATCGTCAATGGCATTCCTGAGACTATATTCGGTGATAGGGCCCTAAGCCTTAAAGCCGATATACAGGTGCGTCGCGGTGATAAAAAAGGGGCACTTCTGACCCTCGATTCACTCCTCGTTAATTATCCACGTTCTATTCTTGTACCTACAATTCGTGATCGAATCCGCGTACTACGCGGTGATGTGTAATTGTAGTACTGTTCGGAGTTTGACTATGTCCACACGTACGTTTCGAGAACTTCCCTATCAGCGACCAGATCTATCAGCACTATCAACAGTGTATGCAGATCTTACGAGCCGTTTGAATACAGCAGCGACTGGTTCAGACGCGGTGCGTGTTGTTCGAGAATGGAACACCGCACGCATTCACACAGGAACTATGGGTTCACTTGCTGAAGTGCACTTTACTCAGAATGTTGCTGATGCAGATGCAAAAGCTGAAAAACTCTTTTACGATGAAAATGGTCCTTCGTTTTCGGAGCTCGACGTGACCTTTTCTCGCAGCCTCCTGGCCTCGCCACATCGTGAATTCATTTCTAAGGAATTCGGCGAGCTGTTTCTGACGCGATTACAAAATGCAAGCCTCACTTTTGAGCCATCTATCATGGACATAATGGTCCGCGAATCGGAGCTATGCCGAGAGTATAATGAACTAACTGCCTCGGCTCAGATTGAAGTTGATGGAGAAGTGTACAATCTTAGCACAATCGGTAAACTCGTCATTGATTTGGACCGTGGGGTGCGCCAGCGGTCAGTGGCAGAGATGTATCAATTTCTTACAATCCACGCCAACCAGCTGGATACAATCTTTGATGAACTCGTAAAACTTCGTCACGAAAAAGCGTTGCGCCTTGGTTATGCTTCCTATACTGAGTTTCGTTACGTAGAATTTGGACGCGTTGACTATGATGCATCAGATGTAGAACTATTTCGCGCTCAAGTGCGAGAGCATGTGGTTCCTCTGGTGAGTGTATTGCGGAATGCACAGAAGAAACGCCTTGCACTAGAAACGCTAACGATTGCTGATGAGAAGTTGCAGTTTGTGGATGGGAATCCGGTTGCTGCTGGTGATCATGACTGGATTGTAGAGCGAGCCCATCGTATGTATTCCGAACTCTCTGGTGAGACGAAGGAGTTCTTTCAGCTGATGCTTGACGCGGATCTTCTTGACTTAAAGAGCAGAGACAATAAGGCAACAGGCGGTTATTGTACGAGTTTTAGTTCATATGGACTACCGTTCATTTTCGCAAATTTTAATAAGACCACGCACGACATCGAAGTGTTGACTCACGAGGCTGGGCACGCATTTCAGGCGTATCGTAGCAGATCTCTCGCAGTGCCTGAATATTTCTGGCCCACAGCTGAAGCGTGTGAGATACATTCAATGGGAATGGAATTTCTCACGTGGCCATGGATGAATCTCTTTTTTGGTGAGCAGACAGATAAATTCCGGTTTTATCACCTACAAGGCGCTCTCTTGTTTCTTCCATACGGTTGTGCAGTTGATCACTTCCAACATTGGATTTACGCAAACCCAACCGCAACTCCTGCCGAACGAAACAGCATGTGGTTAGAAATAGAAAAGCTTTATATGCCCTGGCGAAATGGTTCCAATGTTCCGGCTGTTGCCGAAGGACGAACGTGGCAGTTCCAACGTCATATTTATGAAACGCCATTCTACTACATAGACTATGCTCTTGCGCAAACCTGCGCTTTGCAATATTGGAAGTGGTCTGAAAATGACCGCGCTGCCGCTTTTGCATCATATGTAAAGATCTGCGATGTAGGTGGCTCTAAACCATTTCTCGGAATTGTTGAAGCCGGCGGACTCATCTCTCCGTTCAAGGACGGTTGTCTACAAAGCATTGTGGATTATTCGTACAAATGGCTGAACGATAATTACCCAGAGCAGCTGGCAACCTTGTAAGCTGTTCTATTACATTGAGTTACGTGATTAATCTCATGCATCGTATCACCTCTGTGGCAGAGCGTACTTATTGAGATGGTAACACCCACTACTACCCTCAAGACGCGCTATCGTAGAGCGAATGTTCCGTAGTTTCGTGTGTAGAAGACGATTATTTGTTCCAGTATTTTGATGGCTACGCAAATGAAGAATATGACCCCAGTGAGCGTTGTTCTCGCGCTTTTGGTCTTTGTAACTGCGACCACACTTCGTGCGCAGTCTAATCCAACGCCATTTGATCTCAATACTGGCACATATTCATTAACAGATTGGTTGTCTACATCACCAGCGGGGACGTATCCTCCAAGCATGGTGTTTCAACAAACCACCAACATTGATGATCCATCTGATGCATTGGCTGTAGCCGATTGGAACTGTTCCTATGCATTAACGAGCGGCGCTCGAATCAATGGGCTGGGTACGACAGGAATAGGATTTATAAACACCGGTACGCTGAATTGCAATTGTGCATATGTTGGTAGCGCCTTGTTAGCGCTCAACACCACAAATAGAACGCAGATCAACGTATCATTCATTGGTGCAACGATTGGCGCAGGTCAGCGCCGATATGGAATGCGACTCCAGTATCGTATCGGATCTGTTGGTTCATGGATGAACGTTGTAAACAATGGAGGTCTGGTTGAGTTTGTTTCAACAGCCAACGTAACAACTCCTTCGACTACAATTTCTTCGCCCCTTCCAATTGCATGTGAAGGTCAATCGCTTGTACAAGTCCGTTGGGTATACTACTATGTGGCTGGCAGTGGTACGGGTTCTCGTCCGCAAATTCGACTTGATGATATCAGCATCACGTCGAATAGTATTGTTGGAACTGCAACGGATCTGCGTATTGAGCGCACAAGCCCTATCTCTCCTTCGCAAAACACTGCATTCTCAGTCTTCGTACGGTCAACAGACGCTCTTGGTGCAGCAAAGAATGTAACCACGGCAACAACTGTTCAGCTGACACTCAATACAGGAACTGGAACACTCTCTGGTACATTAACAGGCACAATTCCTGCAGGTCAAAGCTCTGTTACTCTGGCGAATGTCTCCTACAATGTTATTGAGTCTGGCGTTTCTATTCGCGCATCAGTGCTCGCGGGCCAGACGCTTGCACTAACAAATGGTGCGGCATTCTCAATTCAAGCACCTGCTACGTATACATCAATAGTAGGCGCTCAACAGGATGCATATGTGAACGTAGCGTTTAATCCAATAACGGTCTCTGTGTTGCGAGCTGACAACACAACAGATTTGAATTACTCTTCAGATATCACTGTTAAAAAAATTACGGGTCCAGGTATTGTAACTGGCACCCCAACTGTGGCGGCTCTCAAAGGTGTGGCAATATTTGATAACGTTATGGTAGATCAACCAGGAACGTATCTACTAGAGATGGTTATTCCTGGCCTACCAACGCAAACGCTGCCATTTACGACAGCCTTTGCAGCACCAAACATGACAACGGACATCGTGCCACAATACATCCATGCACGTGTTGCTTCAGGTACATGTAACTCTAGTGTTTCTGCGTTTCCGATACCAGTTTTTGCTCGCGTCACCTTTACAGGGTTGGCACCAAACACATCATATCGATTTAACACCGGTTTGGCAACGGATAACAACCTGACGTCAACCGGTGGTGGATTCAACATCAACTATAATCGAAATGACAACTCATTCTTTTATACTGCGGGTAAGTCGTTAACGACAACAGGAGAATATTCGCAATTCTCAACTACTGCTGGCGAGACCACGAAGTCAGTGTGGATTAATCTTGTGACCAGCACAAACATCGCGTTCCAAGAAGGCAACATTATCAACTGGCGTGTATCGCTGGGTGATAACAATGGTCTTCTTATGCGCCGTTTTCAACTTTCTCAGACGTCTCAGGCACTTCGCATGGGTGTTGCAACTACTCAGGCTACAGGCATAGCTGATGATCGCTCGCAGCTCACCCCTAAGAACTATGTTCTTTTGTATGACAACGTGGCCGGCACAGGTCGCCCGATAACTGTGGCTGTTATCCAATCGATTGGTACGTCTGTTCCAGGTGCAGAATCATTTTACGCTACAAGACAAAATGTATCTACAGCATGGGCCACCTTCGTACCTAACACACTCCCTAACGGTATTCGCCGTATTGAAGAACGCGACTACAAGACAAACGCAATTGTCTACGCTAAAACATCGGTAGATGGCATTTGGAACAGTGTTCAGACCAACCCATCCAATCTTGGTGCTTATCCAAATGGACCTGGTGGCTTTGCGTCTCCAATCATTCTACAGACACCCAATATTACATTAACATCGCCTCAAACAGGTGATACGTTGTGCGCCGGACAAACAGCAACAACATCATTTGTTGCAAGAGGCGTTAATACTGTTCGTATTGAGTTCTCATCAAATAACGGCGCGTCGTGGGAAATCATCGGTGACTATCCATCATCATTGATATCCGTTTCGTGGACGGTGCCGGCACTTGAATTTGCCGGCCTAGCGCGTATCCGAGTTACTGGTGTTGAGAGAACGGATATATCTGCAACATCAACACAATTTGCAATTGCCTCTAAGGTAATCGTCGTTGGACAACCTCAGTCTAGGAACATGTGTGTTGGTGAATCATACAGTATGCTCGCTCTCACAAGTGGAGCAGTAAAATCGTATCAATGGTTCAAGGACGGCATTGAAATAGCAGGATCCAATGGTCCACTGTTCAAAATCTCTGAAGCACAATATGGAACATCCGGTTTCTACTACTGCGTGATAAAAGGATTTGGACAATGTGGTAACGCTATTTCAGACACAGCCCACCTTCGTGTAGGCCGTCCAATCCAAATTTCAAATCAGTCGAGAAACGTTCCTGTGATGCTCGGCACAAAAGCAGTTTTGCTTATTGAAGCTGAAGTGCCAGGAGAATCTGTTTCGTATCAGTGGTTCAACGGGCTAGTGGCTATTGTTGACAATACACGAATCACGGGCTCAACGTCAGATCGTCTTGAGATCAGAAACGTAATGGCTAGTGACCTATCAAACGAATATCGGTGTGTTGTGATGGGAGTCTGCGGCATTGCCACGTCTCGCAACATTCGTGTGTTCACCAATGGCGTGTATGTTGAGTTTAGCGGCAACAGCGTTAATGCATGCGTGGGTAATACAGTTGAAATTCGTGCACAAGCCTACGTTAACCCACCTGTAGCCGAGCTTCTCCTTCGCTGGTGGCGCAATGGCCAACCACTCTTTGACGGCAGTGACTATGCAGGTACAAACACTTCTACTCTTACAATCAATAACGTGTCAGCTCAAGATGCAGGCGATTACGTTCTACGCGCTGAACTAGCTGACAACCAGTCCATCAATGCTGAAGGAACCGTTTCGGTTGTGATTGCTAATACACCAGTGATTACGCAACAACCGCAGTCTACTGATGTTTGCTCTGGAACATCGCTCACTCTTTCAGTTGGCGCTACGGCTCAGGGTACTCTTACATATTCGTGGTCAAAAGACGGTGTTGTGTTACCGGCTGAGACGTCTTCAACACTAACAGTGCAAATCGTAACACCAGCTCGCGCCGGTGTGTACTCAGTTCGCGTGGTTACATCGTGCGGAAACGTTCTTTCAAACGATGCTACAATTACTGTGCGCAATGCTACGGTCATCAGTCAGCAGCCACCAACCGTTATTGATGTGCAAGTGGGCCAGCCCCTTTTAATCACATTGGTAGCCACGGGGTCAGGAACGCTTCAGTATCAATGGTTTAAGGATGGTGTTGAAATAGCGGGTGAAGTTGCACCAACGTATTCTAAAACAGCAGTCCTTGCTGATTCAGGCCTGTATTGGTGCCGCGTCCGGTCAGAATGTGGTGATGCGATCTCCGATACAACGTCGGTGCTTACACGTCCTTCAACAACAGGTGTGGATGACCTTGTAGTTGCAGGTGGTGCACTGATCGGCCGCGTTGTTCCAAACCCTGTATTAGGCGTTTCTTCAATTGACGTTACTCTTCCATCGACGATGCGAATGACAATCTCGCTGATCGATGTTACCGGTTCACAAGTAATGACAATCATTGATGGTATCAGCCCAGCGGGTGGGCATCACTTTATTATCGACTCCGCAATACTTGCTTCAGGACTCTATCACGTAGTGACTATCGTCAATGGTGTGCCGTCCATGCAACCTGTCATTATTGTGAAATGATCTTCACAATGAATTGAGAAATTCAAAAAGGGGGTATGCTGTGCATGCCCCCTTTTTCGTTCGTATCACCGTCAATCGTCAATCGAAGGCCAAATCATGATCCACTGCGCTATAAGAACTGTTGTTGCTTTCCTACTCTTTTCTGCGTTGCCACTGGCGTTGCTAAGCCAAGAGGTTGTACTGAGCGAATATTATAATATTCAAGATGTAACACTTGAGTGGACAGAGATTGTAGTTGTAAAGGATGATCTCAATGCAGTTGGTTGGATGATAACTGATGCCAATACTGGTCAAGTTGTTCGCCAAGGTGGGCCGCGGTTCAATGACATCCCATTGTGGCGGCACCTTCGTGCTGGGACAATCATTGTACTGTGGCACCGCTCGTTACCATTAACTGTTACGCTTGATACGAGCGTCGCCGATGGATATCTGGAAATGTCTGCAAGAGATGTTCGATTCTTCTCTACAAACTATTTCGCGTCCCCTTCAGACTTATCGGACATGAACATTGCCGATGGTGGAGACGTGATAGAAATATTACGGGCAGACTCTTCACACGTGCATGCACTCGGGCATATGAAGCCAGCAGGTCCTGCATACGTAGCAATCGGCTCACCGAAGGTCAATTTTGATTCGGGCAATGTTGGAGCTGGACGATCAAACCGAGTTACGGGAAGAACTCTTGCCGCCTACGCAGCAGACATCACAAAGGACTCGGCTGTTGGTGGATTTAATGATTCTCGCGGACTACCAAATAGATTTGATTTAGCACGGACAAATGCAGGTGTCATAAACATTAATCATTGGTTCTGGAGAGATACTCGCCAGCCACAATGGTCAGTGTCTCCAATAATTACCGTTGTTTCGAGGACGGCACAAAAGCATCTGATTGAATGGACGCCTCTTGTTGACACATATCCGCAAGATTCAACAACGGGTTATGTGATCTTGCGAGACACATTGAACTTTGCCTCCTTTCCTGCTAATGGAATTCGTGACGGACAGATGATCACTAAGGGGGCTCGCATTGGCACTGCACTTGTGCTTGATGTACGACCTAGTGCACTGGGCAATCGCTTCTCTGATTCTGTAAATCTTCTTTGTGGAGGTTCCTATACCTATCGCGTCTACGGCTATCGTTATAAGCAAGATGATCTGCTGGCAACAACAGATGATACTACTGCTCGCGGTCGTCAATATACTGAGACACGTTTTGCACAATCAGCCCTTATCACAAAGCCTAATCCTGCTACGCCCCTTATCCAAGCATCGAGATTAGAGTTTTGTTTTGGCGATACCGTTACACTAACGACGAGCGTGGTTGCGGATCGGTATGATTGGACGCTTAATGGTGGACCACTTGCCGTTGGCGGAACCACACGTGTGGTTGTTCGAGAGCCCGGCACATATCGCTTGTTGATCACAGCTGATGGTGGGTGTACTGCACTGTCCGATGCAATAACAATTACGACTCTTTCTGCGATCGATGTAGATATTTCTCCGCGTGGTTTGCAAACCATCTGTTCTACAGATAGCGTTGTGTTCTCCACAAAAACAACAGCTCCTACATATGAGTGGCTACGCGATGGGAATCTCATTCCTGGTGCCACGAACAGAACATATACAGCACGCATCCCCGGAGACTATCAAGTGCGCATTGCCAGCTCACAAGGATGCCCAGGAATATCGTCAATAATAAAAGTCCGCACGCCAGTTGTGCGTTTTCGGTTCTCTCCTACTTCGTTAGACTTTGGAGTATTGGGTCAATGTAAAGCCGACACAACAATGAGCATCGAATTGCTCAATGAGGGTGCAGTACCTATAACATTAACATCATCGAACTTTCCTCCAGGATTTGCGCTTGTTTTTCCTGCCCCAGGATTTATTGTAGCCGTTGGTGAACGGCAAGCATTGCGAATACTGTATACACCTGCTACTGCTGGTGTAACTTCAGGTACTGCAACGTTCACAGCTTTGCCTTGTAATCAAACATCTACGTTTACTGTTCGTGGAGAACGCACGCAGATATCTGCTGCTCTTGATCGTGCTCAAGTGAACTATGGCATTTTTAGTGCATGTCCCACGTCAGATATTCGAACAGATTCAACTTTTAGAGTGACGAATGCTGGTACATCAGCAATTACCGTTAGAGTTCCTCGCGTTGATCCGCCATTCTATCTTCTCACGTCTTTCCCATCAAATGGACTTATTGTTTTACCAGGCGAGGCGCTCCCTGTGAAGATTCAATATCGTCCGCTCGGAGCTGACCTCAATAGAGGTGTCATTCAGCAGATCGCATTTCCATTTACGTCAACCTCGTGTAATGATACGCTGCGCGCTCAATTGCAAGCAGCATCGTACGCTCCCCGCTTTACTATTGAGCCTACAACCATTGATGTAGGTATTGTACTTTCATGTGCACGAACACTTGATACAGTTGTTTCTGTTACGAATACGTCAGCCGTTCCTCTGACCATTACCAACATTATAGGTAGCGGAATCTCGATGATCGGTGCTGTCGTTGTTGTGGCGCCACAATCAAGCAAGCCTGTTGCAGTGCAAATCACGCCTGCATCCGTAGGTGGAACTTTTACTCTTAGCGGACAAGTCCAGGGTCAACCATGCGGCCTTTCTTCTTTATTCACCGTTGAAGGTCAGGTTATTGCTCCAACCTATCAACTCGAAAAGAGCATAGTAAACTTTGGACAATCCGTGCTCTGTGGAAACGTTCAGCGTATGACCGTTCCAGTGTATGTAGTTGCTAAGGGGCTTTCTGGTTTACGTTCGCGTGTGGAAGACTTCACAATCTCTGCTCCTTTCACAACTGACCTTGTTCTGAGAACTACACTTACTGACACATTACGATTCAACGTTTCATTTAATCCAGCGACTGTTGGGTTATACAATGGATTTCTCAACATATCACTTGGGCCATGTTTAGATGCTGTAACTCTCAATCTATCTGCTGAGGTGCTTAGCGCGGGTAGAAAAACATTTATAACAGGCAACGATTTCGGTACTCTTGCGCCAACACAGACAAGTAGTCAGACAGTTCTCATCTACAATACTGGTGGTAGTACAATAGATATTGCTGCCCTTGAGGGAGTTACTCTACCGTTTAGAATTGTGTCATCAACACCATTACTTCCAACACAATTAGCACCTCTCGACTCTGTGATAGTCATCGTTGCGTATGATTTTGCAGATTACAATAGACGAGACACCATCAACATTGTGTCTCGATCTACAGGTGCTTGTGCTGACACAACACAATTTCAGGCCTATGCTTCTACTGTATCACAAGGAACAATTACAGGCATTGTGGTGACTGCTCCAGCAAACGTTGTTGGAATCGCTGGCACAGACGTGGCTATTCCGCTGTCACTGGAGTCTTTACAACCCCTTGACAGTGCAAACATTACACAGGTCACCATTGATGTATCGTACAACCCAACGCTCCTAAAGGCATTTGTAATTTTGCAAGGGGCGGGCGGAGCAAAAGGAACGATTTCAGAATCGCAACCAGGTAGGGCCCGCATTCTCATCACGAGCAACACGCCGATAGTTGCCTCTCAGCCACTTGTAGTTGTTCAAGCGCGCACGTATGTGTCAAATGTCTCTTCAACGCCATTTGCAATTGACTCTGTAAAGATTCCTGGGGCATCTGCCACGGGCCGCAACGGGTCAGTTACCGTTGTAGAGAAATGCATCATCTCTGCAGAGTTAAACGCATTGGGTCAAGCTGTTGCTCTTCATGTAGAACGCGTTGGTTCATCAGGTGTTGAGGTTGAGGTAACTACGCTAACCGATGAAACTACAACGCTTTCAGTCTATGATCTTAACGGACAGTGCGTGTTGACACCTATTGCCGCAACTCTTCCTGTTGGTGCATACCAGGTTACATTTGATGTATCTACCCTGTCATCGGGCGCCTACATAATTGTTCTACGAAATGGTCACCAAGTACAGTCAGAGGTCGTGTATCTTTACAGGTAATTGTAAACGAGACCTTTTTTGGAGAAAACATTGAACGTACTTGTAACCGGAGCAACCGGTTTTGTTGGTAGTCATGTTGTTGACGTCCTGCTTGAGCGTGGCCATACTGTTTCATACATCGCTCGTTCAACAAGCAATCTGCGTTGGCTGGCAGACAAACCTGCTACGCGCGTGGATGGGTCGTTGTTTGATAAAGAGTCGCTCCGTGCTGCTGTTGAACGAGCAGACATCATCATCCACGTTGCTGGATTGACAGCCGCAAAAAACGAAGCGGAGTTCCGCCGTGGCAATACAGAGGCTACACAAAATCTGATTGATGCAGCACGTGCGTATCGTCCGGGACTTGTGAGATTCGTGCATATTAGTTCACTGGCAGTGAGTGGCCCATCTCCCAATCTTGCGAATCCGGTAACAGAAGATTCGCCCTACAACCCAATCACGTCATACGGTCGCACGAAACAATTGGCTGAACTGGCGGTGTTGGAAGCCACAGAGATCCCTTTCACAATCATTCGTCCACCAGCAGTGTATGGACCACGCGACTCTGCCATCTATACTTTCTTTCAAACAGTCAACAAGGGTCTTGCCACGTTTATTGGCTTCGACCAGAAGCGGCTCAGCTTAGTACATGTGCGCGATCTAGCGCGTGGCATCGTTGATGCAGCATTTTCACCGAAAACTATTGGTGAGACATATTTCATTTCTTCAGACGAATTCTACACGTGGCGCGAGATAGCCGAGCTTACTGGTACTATTCTTGAGCGCCAACGACTTCTTCGCATTCGACTGCCCCATACACTTGTGTTGGGCATTGCGGGTATTGCTGGCTTCGTAGGTCGGATATCGGGAAAACCATCAGTACTGGACTATGAAAAAGGTGTTGATATCATTCAGTCGTTTTGGACCTGTAGTACAGAAAAAGCCAGAGCAGATTTTGGCTATCGCCAAGAAATATCTCTAGAAGAAGGGCTTCGCGATACAATTCGTTGGTACAAAGAGCAGAAGTGGCTATGAATCGGAGATGGATACAGGGGATTGTTGGTCTAGCAGTTACGTTCGCAGTGCTCATTGTATGTTTTGCATTTTTTGCCGTTCGGCTTGCAACACGGAGTCACCCTGTACCCTATTCAGAATCTCGTGTTTCGGTTTCTGACACCGTGCGGGTCTTTCGTAACAACTTTGGAATACCACACATTGTTGGAAGTTCGCTTGACGACGTGATGTTTGCGCAAGGATATGCACACGCACAAGATCGACTCTGGCAAATGGATGTTTGGAGACGCACTGGTCGTGGTGAACTAGCTGCAGTGTTGGGACCATCGGTTATTCAAGTGGATGCCTTCATGCGCGCAATTGATATCAAGGGCATCGTTGAGCGCAACGCAAAGACAATAGATCCTACATCAAGACGAGTCCTTCAAGCGTATAGTAATGGTGTGAATGCCTACCTGCGCGACAATGATGGCAAACTCCCTTTTGAATTTGATGCTTTGGAGTACGTCCCAAATGCATGGACAGTAGAGGATTGTCTTGTAGTAGGCCGAGCATTGGCTTTTGAAATGAGTCTTGCTATGTGGACGGACATTGCATACGCACAGATTGCTTTCCAGCGTGGACAAAATGCATACAGCTCGTATGTACCGCAAGGACCCAATGCACCTTATGTCTTGGATACAACTCAGACGACACAGCGCGATACAACCTCGTCAGTCAGCAGCTCTGAGGTATTGTCGCGGCAAAACCGCATGTTCGCAGGGGAACATCTTTTGGGTATGCAACAGCTCCTTTCAGACGTGCGAACGACGCTTGGTATGCATGGTTCTGGTTATGGGAGTAACTGTTGGGCTGTAAAGACAAAGAGTGGTTCCACCATAGTTGCAAACGACCCGCACCTCTCTGTTTCAATGCCTCCAAAATGGTATCAGATTCATCTCACTGCACCTGGGTACAATGTTACTGGGATGAGTATTCCAGGAATGCCACTCGTCTTCTCTGGACGCAACAATGATTTAGCATGGGGCTTTTCTAACGCCATGGTTGATGATGTGGACTACGTTGCAGAACGTATTGACCCAAAGAATCCAAATTATTATCTTGATTCTGATGGAAGTCGGTTAAAATTCAAATACCGACGAGATACAATTCACATTAAGGATAGACCAGACTCGGTTATTGAATTGCGGTTTACGAGCAGATCCTGTGTGATATCAGATGTTCACCTTTTGCGAGACCCATCGTTGCTCTTTGGCATGCAACGCCAGATGTCGGCCAGGGTCCTTAATACATCGTGTTTAACAATGCGCTGGACAGCTCGGTATCGAAGTGACGAGATACTGGCGATGTATAAAATCAACACAAGCAAGACATTTGATGAAGTTGTAAGTGCAACACAGACGTGGATTGCGCCTGCACTGGTCATCAACGTTGGAACTGCCAAGGGCTCGGTAGGAATCGTTGTGGCTGGAGTAGTCCCCCGAAGAGGAAATTCTGATCCGCATTTACCAATTCCATCGTGGGATCTTGCTGCTGATTGGAATGGAGTTGTTTCACTTCGAAGTTTGGGTGTTCTCGTAAATCCAGCACGAGGATTTGTTGCTTCTGCCAATAATCGCATTTCGCCTCGATCTGATGTATTTATTGGAACACTCTTTGAACCTGCTTCACGCGGACAACGCATACAGGAATTGTTGAAAGTGTATCGTAATCCAAGTGTGCGAGACGTACAAGTGATGCAACAAGATGTAGTGTCTCCCTACGCGCGTGCATTTCTGAAGCGCATTGTTCCTGTGCTCAAGCGTGGTGCTAATAGATATGGTGAATTCGAAAAGCACGCGCTTGCAACCCTTACTCAGTGGGACGCTACGCAGTCTTCGCTTGATATAGGTGCGAGCATCTATGCAGCTCTTTTGCAGCGTATGATGTGGAACACTTTTGAAGATGAGCTTGGACAGCAATTGTATTATGACTGGTCCTTTGTAAGCAACATTCCTTTGAGGCGAATAGATGAATTGATTGACATCCCAACACATGAGCTCTGGGATGACACGCGCACACCTCAGCGCGAAGACATGTCTTGGATTGCAATTCGATCATTCATCGAAGCCATTAGAGAATTACGAATGCATTTTGCAAGTGATAGAGATACTGCGTGGCGATATGGAACCCTTCATACGATCACATTCCCTCACCTCTTTGGTTCGAATGAATTGATGCGCCCCGTGATGAACCTCGGACCATTCGATATACCAGGTAGTCAAACCACACTAAACAATACGGAGTGGAGCATCGCGCAGCCATACGCCACGAGAGTTGCATCGAGCATGAGAATAATCTCTGATATGGATGACTCCGTGCAATACAGTGTGGTTCCTGGTGGTTGCTCCGGTGAGCCCCTTAGTGAACACTATGCGGATCAACTTCAATTATGGCTCAAAGGGGGCTATGTGCGAACTCCCGTAAAGGCAAAACCCGACGTTTCATTTCGTCTCTATCATGTCTTTGTGCCGTAAGACAGCGTAGTTCCGTAGTATTGCAGGTCTTTTTGTTTAACAAGAGTTTCTGAGAAACCCATGTCCGTTACAAGTATTGTTGGTACGCGCAGATCGGTTAAAGCCGATGCCGTTGTTGTATTTGTCGCCCAGGGCGAAAAGCATTTTAAGACTTCTGAAAAGTCTCTCACATCAGAGATTCCTCATCTTACACCCGTGTTTGAGTCCAAGGATTTTACTGGCAAGGCACTTCAAACTGCACTAGCGTATGGTGGTTCCGCAACATCAGCATCTCGGATTATCCTTGTGGGTCTTGGAGACTTTGCAAGCGTTACACCTGAACGGTTTCGTCGCGCAGCAGCTATGGGTGCCAAACGAGCAGCATCAATTGGGTGTTCACATGTAGCCTTTGAGATTTCTACGATAAATGAACTTGACGCTGCATCAATAGCTCAAGCAGTTGTAGAAGGATCGATATTGAGTCAGTATCGTTTCGATAAATACAAGACGATTAAAGTAGATGGCACTGGTTCAGGAGTCAAGAAGGTTACTCTCTTTGCAGATAAAGCTCACCAAAAGGCAGTCGCAAGTGGAGCAAGCATTGGAGAGTGCATCGTTGATGGGGTTGTTTTAGCCAGAGACCTTGCCAATGCACCCAACAATGAGATCTACCCAGAGACTCTTGCAAAGAGAGCCGCAGAAGCAGGACGTAAGGCTGGTTTCAAAACCACCGTCTTTAACAAAAAGAAAATCGAGGAACTAAAAATGGGTGGGCTCCTTGGCGTTAATGCCGGAAGTGTTCGCCCCCCTGTGTTTATTGTTATGGAGTATCTCAAGGGACCAAAGAATGAGAAACCCCTTGTCCTTGTTGGCAAAGGAATCACATTCGATACGGGTGGTATTTCTATCAAACCTGCAGGTGGCATGAGTGACATGAAGAGCGACATGCATGGAGCTGCTTCTGTCATTGGAACAATGTATACAATTGCCAAACTTGGCCTAAAGCGGAACGTGATTGCGCTTGTTCCCTCAACAGAGAATATGCCAAGCGGCACGGCCTATGTTCCAGGCGATATCCTCACGTTTATGAATGGTAAGACAGCAGAGATTGACAACACAGATGCAGAGGGTCGGCTTGTATTGGCCGACGCGCTTTGTTATGCTGATCGATACAAGCCAAGCGCCGTTATTGACCTCGCAACTCTAACTGGCGCCTGTGTAGTGGCGCTTGGCACCGTAACGACAGGCATGATGGGAACAGACGAAAAAACCAAGAATCGCTTGCGTCTTGCTGCCGATAAAACAAACGAATATGTATGTGAGCTACCTTTGTATGAGGAGTATGAAGAGCAGATATCGAGTGACTATGCAGATATCAAGAATTCAGGCGGCCGTAATGCTGGTGCAATAACAGCCGCGCTATTCCTGAAGCACTTCGTTTCATACCCATGGGTACACCTCGATATCGCAGGTACAGGAATTCAACCAAAGTCGTCGCATTATACTACCAAAGGGGCTTCTGGAGTAGGCGTTCGCCTGCTCACTGAAATGCTCCGTCATTGGTAAATGCAGGTTCACGGCCTACTTCTTATAAAATGAGCAATATCGAGACCTTACGAAGAGACTTCGAAACCGAAGCGATTCCGCACATGTCGGCGCTGTATTCGTTTGCCATGCGCCTAACAAGAGATCCAGACGATGCGTCTGATCTTGTGCAGGAAACCTTCTTAAAAGGATTTCGCTTCTTCGATAAGTTTGAGCGTGGAACTAATTGCAAGGCATGGCTGTTCCGAATATTGAAGAATTCGTTTATCAACAAGTTTCGGCAGTCTGCAGGTGCGCCTGACCTGGTGAAGTATGGTGATATAGAGGAGTTCTACGAGACAATCCGTGATAGCTCCGTACCTACGTCGGACTTGGAAGTTCAATTGTTTGACCAAACGCTTGATGATGAAGTCTCGCAGGCAATTAATGAACTTCCTATTGAGTTTCGAACTGTCCTCGTTTTATGTGACATTGAAGATTTTACCTACGCTGAGATTGCCGAGCATATTGATTGCCCTATTGGAACTGTTAGGTCACGACTGCACCGTGCCCGCAAGATCTTGGCTGGACGCCTTGCGTCCTATGCCATGGATCGTGGGTTTATAACGGCGCCGGGTGCATCTGGGACAACTACGTCTAACTATCCAATTGAGAGGGATGAAGAATGAATAGTAATCGTAACGACGAAGAGCGGTTAACCGCCTATTTGGATGGCGAGTTAACAGACCTCATTGAAATTTCTCAGGTAGAAGCCATGATTGCCTCAGATGCTATGATGCAGCGCGAGGTTCGTATTCTTGGTGCAATGAGGGCGCAACTTCGTAGTCGCCGCGCGGTTCTGCGCACATCGATTCCTGTAGACGTTGAGCGAGCCATCAGACTGAAACTAGGAGAGGAAGTCTCTAAAGCGGCCTCGGATATGGCAGGTAACGCCTCTCTCCGTAATCGTCTCGCTGGCTTTCTTGTACGTCCACTCTATACCGTTCCAGCGGCTCTCTTTTTGGCAATTGTCATCACTGGCGTAGTGATGGTTGTAAACCGATCTGGTAAGTCAGGAACGAGAATCACAACCGGCGTAACAACCGCAGCCGCCTTTGAAATTACTTCTGCGGCATACGCAAATTTTCAGGCGGTGGTTAGGGGCGAATTGAAGCTTGCACGTCAATCGTCTGATACCTCCGAGCTTCGGAAGTTCTTCCAAGATGAGGGTGTAGCATATGCTGTATTCTTCCCCGAGGTTGCGGCCGAATTGAAAGGTGGAGTTGTTTCTATTCACGGCAACAAGAGATATGCACACCTTGTGTATGGGGCTGGCAAACATATGGTGTACCTTATGGAGGTAGATGTGCCATCCATAAACAGCGGCGAGGTTTCACTGTCATCAAATGTTGCGCAAGATGTACGAGACAGCAAGTGGCATTGGCAAGAGCGTGATGGAATTGGCACATTGTTTGTTTGGAAAAACAATACTGTAATGTGTTCCGCCGTCTCAGACCTTGGCACACAAGATTTCTCTGCACTTTTTCGCCTCGAGACCCTGTAATGAAAAATGCATTAGCCCTCGTAAGCTTGGTCTTCATTGTCCTCATAGCCACTGTTTGTACAAGTGGCACGTCGCAAACCACAACCGTGGCGGCCAGAGTATTTGCCGTAGAGTCCGTTTCAAAAAGAGTTGACACCAAGGCCGTTGACTTTACATGGAAAGAAGGTGGCAAAACCATTTCCTTCTCTGAGTTTACAAAAGGCAAGGTTGTATTGCTGAACATTTGGGCTACGTGGTGTGGACCGTGCAGACGTGAAGTGCCAGACCTCGTTGCTCTTTCAAATGAACTTGCATCAAAGGGCGTGGTTGTTTTTGGTGTTAGTGTTGATCATAAAGATGATCGTTTGCAGCTTGTAAAAACATTTTGTGAACGAATGGGAATTCCATACATAAACATCATTGACAATCTAGAGATTGCAGATGGGTACGGTAAGATTCAATCCATCCCTACGACCTTTATCATTGACCGTCAAGGAAATGTAGTCCAGAGAATCACGGGGTCGCAATCGAAGGAAGCCTTCCTAGCAGCATTGCAGAAGGCTATGTGATCCGTCGTTAGCTCCAAATATCAATGACTAGTGACGGCTCCTGCACAACAGGAGCCGCTGTTATTTTTACGATGGAGTGTAGTTGAGCTGCTAACACATCTCTCTTGGTATCATCAGATGCATAAGCAAGTGCAATGGTATCACCTGACCGGACTTCACTACCTGCTGAGTGCAATAGTCGTACACCTGCAGCATGGTCAATGAAATCACTCTCTACAAAGCGGCCTGCTCCAGCGTCTATAGTGGCAAGGGCAAGTGAACGCGCGTCAACCTCACCAATATATCCATCTGTCGCTGCTACAATTTCAGCAGGGATCAAAGTAGAATAGTAGGCCACACTCTCATTCCAACTACCGCCTTGTCTAGCGATCATTTGATGAAATACAGAATGAGCCATTTTAGACTTCCACACACCTGCAACTGTGTTCCTTGCATCCGCAATTGACGTTGCAACCTTTCCTAGCAATACCATTTGAGCAACGAGTTCGATGGTAATTTCTTGAAGCCCCTTTTCAGCTGATGTAGCAAGCGCCAGTTCTGCTTCTTCAATCTCTAACCAGTTGCCAATAGTCATGCCAATGGGCGCATCCATTCGGCTAAACACAAACGTTACGGGTAAACCAACCTCACTACATACTGCTTGCATAGACTCCGCTAGCGCACAAGCCTCGCCCAGAGTGTTCATAAATGCAGCGCGGCCAACCTTCATGTCCATTACAAGCCCATCGAGACCTTCTACAATTTTCTTGCTGAGAATAGATGCTGTTATGAGCCCTACATTTTCTACGGTACCGGTTACATCTCGCAGCGCATACATGATCCTATCCGCGGGCACTAACTCGTGCGTTTGGCCAGCCATAAAGAGATTGTGGTGTTGCAGGAAACTCTCCATCTCTTCTATCGAAAGACCCGTTCTGAATCCGCGGACACTTTCTAGTTTGTCTAATGTCCCGCCCGTGTGCCCCAGTCCTCGTCCACTTATCATGGGCACACTCAGACCACACGCAACGGCCAGTGGGGCTAGAAGGAGTGAGACCTTGTCTCCTACCCCACCTGTTGAATGTTTATCGATTCGTGGTTGCTGGGAAAGCCCCCTAACAATGTGGGCCCCCGAATTTGCCATTGCAAGTGTCAGAGCGGCGGTCTCCTGCACGGTTAGTCCGCGCGTACAGGCTGCCATGAGAAAAGCTGCTATTTGAGGCTGACTCACTCGTTCTGTGACCATTCCCTCTACAAAGCTGCTCATCTCGTGTTTGGTCCACGGAGCCCCTTCCTTTTTCTGACGCAGTAATTCTTTCGTGCTCTTCATAGGTTTGCATAATGAATGAAATACTACCTCGCTGTCCACATAATCTACGAAATGCAATCCGAGAGCTTCATCGCAGCTCGCACAGAGAGGACGTACGTCAGTTTATCGTTGAAGGTCCTCATGCATGTGGGGATCTACTACAGGCCAATATCCTTCCAATTGCCGTAATTCTCCGTGATGACGCAACGCAAGATAGTCAGTTCATTTCTCGTGGTTTTAGCGCTCTAGGCGTTGATGTTTTTGCCTGTGGCGCCAAGGATATGGAACTGATGGCCGATGCATCGGCACCTCAGGATATCTTGATCCTCGCACGCTACTTTTTTGAGCGTCCCGTTGGATCGCGCGTGGTTGTTTTGGACGGGGTTTCTGACCCAGGCAATGTAGGATCCATTATTCGATCTGCTTGCTGGTTTGGGTGTACTGATGTAGTTCTTGGAGAGGGGTGCGCAGACGTTTACAATCCCAAGGTAGTTCGGTCCTCTGCCGGAGCACTCACAAGGGTGAACATCCTGAGGCGGCAATCGCTTATCGAATTGGTTGCTACGCTAGTGGATCGTCCTATTATAGCCGCGGTTGCCCACGGGGGTGGTTCGTCAAACCAATTGCAGGGGCTGAAGTCATTTGCGATTATGATAGGATCAGAGGCGCATGGTCTCCAACGTGCGCTCATAGACCTTGCAACGGTGCGTGTTACAATACCTGGTGGCAACGGCACGGAATCGTTAAATGCGGCAATTGCCACTTCAATCATGCTGTATGAGGCCACAAAGTGACCAAGCGTGTATTTGCGCCAGGCCCAGTTCCGGTGCCTCCAGACGTGATGGAGGCATGTGCACGGCCTGTTCTACACCATCGGAGTTCAGAATTCAAAGAGCTCTCGCAACATATTTGGAAAAACCTTCAAACAGTTTTCTGTACAATCAATCCAGTCCTCGTACTTGCGGGGAGTGGAATGTCTGGAATAGAGGCATGTATTGCCTCCACTGTAGCACCGGGCGACAAGGTCTTGGTAATCCGTCACGGACGGTTTGGCGAGCGACTTGCCGAGATCAATAGACGTTATGGAGCAACAGTCATCGAACTCAGTGTTGAATGGGGTGAAACAGTTTCGATTGAGTTGATTGAAAATTGCCTGCGAGAAGAAGCCAACATCTCTACTGTTTGGCTCGTGCACAGCGAAACCTCAACTGGTGTTGCCTTGGATCTGGAATCTGTTTCAGCAGTGGTCCATCGGTATGCACCAGACGCTCTACTGATGGTTGATGCCGTTCTCAGCATTGCGATACAAGAAGTTCAGACAGACCGTTGGAAGCTCGATGCCGTTGTCACAGGAATTCAAAAGGGGCTTATGTGTCCGCCTGGGCTTGCATGCCTATCCATCAGTGATCGGTTCATTGACCGGTTGAAGTATCGAGAGTCTCGTTCGTATACATTAGACCTCAAAGTTGTTTTGAAAGACCATCAGTGCGGTCTCTTTACCTGGACGCCTCCGGTGTCATTGATTGCAGGACTTCATGTTGCGCTAACGAATATTTGTCGTCGTGGATTACCAGAAGTTTGGGCACATCACACAGAACTGTCGGATTCCGTTCGGCAAAATGTAGAACTTCGCGGGATGGCGCTGTTTGGAACGTCAAACGCAAAGGGCGTAGTTGTGCTCGAGCACCCACAATCTTCCGATATCATTCGCCAACTTGACCGTGTCCATAATATGATCGTAATCGGTGGTCAGGACCAACTTGATAATCGTGTTATTCGTATTGGCACGTGTGGGTCGTATACAATTGAAATGATGAATGAACTTTTTGATGCGATCGATAACGTGCTTTCTCTACCCATGAAGCCCCTTCCATGAAAACAGTTGTGATTGCCAGTAGCAATTCGCATAAAGTTGAAGAACTTATGCAGTTGTTTAGCGAACAGGGACTTGACTTTGATTGCATTGCGATGACCGACGTTGTTGGCCCCATTGTGATTGAAGAAACTGGGGTAACATTTGAAGAGAATGCTTACATAAAGGCATTGGCTGTTCATCAGCTTACGGGGCATCCTGTTGTTGCTGATGATAGCGGTCTTGAAGTTGATGTACTCAACGGTGAGCCAGGCGTGCTCTCGGCGCGATACTCTGGTCTTGGAGCAACAGACACAACCAACCGTGCCGCTCTTGCGAATGCGCTTGATGCACAGGGCGTAACGGACTCCCCTGCCCGGTTTAGATGCGTCTTATGCTATATGGATGAATTTCGCACTGTTTTTGGCGTGGGAACAAGCGAAGGAATTGTTTACCGAGATGGGCGAGGAAGTAGTGGCTTTGGATATGATTCGCTGTTTGTTCCGCATGGCGAGTCTCGAACATATGCCGAACTCAGGCAATCAGAGAAGATGGCTATAAGTCATCGGGGTGCAGCAGTTGCTGATCTCTCTGCTCACCTGAGTGCATTCAAGAGTGAAGCTCATCATTTTACAACAAGCGATCCTCTTCCCACGACGGATGCATTAATAATGGCTTCTGTTTGTGCTGCAATAGGCAACGATGCTCAACTACGTTCAACTATTCAGCACTTTGTGAGAGATATCGATGATGCAGTATTGCTTCACGAAGTCATACTTCAGACGTATCTCTTCGCAGGATTCCCTGTTGCCATCGAAGCACTTACCATTGCCGATGAAGAGTGTCGAAGTATTCTCGGTGATCTGCAGTGGAGCAATGCAGAGAGCTATGATGTTAAAGATTATACGGCAAGGGGCGAAGCACTCTGCAAACGTGTCTATGGAAGCGTTTATGATCGTATGATGACCAGACTTCAATCGATCACTCCAGAGCTACGTTCATGGATGATCATTGAGGGATATGGCAAAACGTTAAGCAGACCCGTGCTCGACATCGTCACTCGCGAGCTCTGTATCGTTGGCGTGCTTGCTGCCTTAGAACATCACAATCAGCTACGATCACACGTGAGAGGTGCGTTGCTTGTTGGAGCAACAGCCAACCAACTTCGTTCATGTGCCGATGTTGTCTTTGAGCTGTGTGGCAAGAGACAGGGAAATGAAATTCTACGGCTTGTCCTTCAGCAGGAAACTTCGGTACTTGGCCACTGACGCAGAGCCCCAAACACCAAGCCCACCTTTTACATTACTTAGGCGATAGTCATATTGATTTCGCCGACCAAAGCCAACAAGTCGGAACCAATCAAGAAACGCTTTATCGGGCGCATATGCGCGAATTTCGTGTAGGCCAAACCACTTAAACCCATTCCAAACTACGGGCGTGCTGGGTTGCAAGGCGAATCCATACCGTGTACGCTCACTAGAAATTAATGTGCCGTCGTCAAACAGGTCCACCTCTCTTAATCGGCGATTGGTATCTGTTGTCTGAGGATTGAGATAGGAACCATAGGCAACTGTGTCGAGACATTCAATCGACAATATATATTGAGTTACACCTGGAACGGCCTGCCAATAAATATCGAGCGAATCATATCGAAACAATTCATTGTCTTTACCAGGGTAACGAAAGGTGTCTCGTGGAGCTCGCACCCAATTAAACAATGGCGGTGTTTTCGATGAAGCAGTTAACGTAAATCCTAATGCCCTGACGTCTGCGTTGTATGTAACACCAGACAAAACACGATACGATGTATCCTTGGCGCGGTACGTTCCACCGAGAGAATCAGGTGTGAATTCCATAGGTATATCTGTGCCGTCAGCAGTAACAACAAACAATGCATCACGAATGGACGCCTCCGGGATCGAGAACGTATCCGTTACGGGTAGAGTACGATAGACTCGAATGTTGTTAAGGGGCTCACCAACAAGCAGAAAGCCTTCAAGCACTACTTCAAGTGTATAATCAGTAGGAACTGGATCTTCACAGCTTGTTAGCAGCAACGAAACGCACGCAAGAATCACAATACTCATGGAGGATATATTCTTCATCAGAATTTCAATTCAAATGAAATTGTGGGAAGAATCGGCAGGAGCCGTACATCAGTAACTGCTGGGATTGATGCTGTTGTATCATAGAATCGGAACCATATATCCCGGCGCGAATACACATTGAAAACGTCTAAGAAGATGCGAAATGGCAGGTCAAAGAGAGTTGTGTTGTAGTTCACGTTCAGATTCAACTGATGTGAGTTTGGAAGACGCAGTCCCCATCGCTGAGACGGGTTGACCATAACAACTCCACCGTCCCACCCTGGCATTCTACCGCCCATGGATGACGAAGCACCAGTGTAGGATTGACCAGACTGGAACATGAACGACGCTCCAAACTCCCAATGATCATTGAGCTTGTAAAGACCAGTAATTTTTAGGTCGTGCCTTCGATCGAACTTTGGACGAAATGTGTTGCCAAGGTTGACACTATCAAATCGCGAGTACACAAAGCCAAGCGCGTAGCCAATCCAGCCAGTGAACTTACCCATCTTCTTCTGTAGGAAGAACTCAGCGCCATACGCCTGTCCAGCTCCAATATAGAAGACATCGGTAACATTGCGAGCTCGCGAATTATTCTGCCTGAGTTCATTGATGTTGTGTAGGGTCTTGTAATAAAGGTCAACGTTAAAGTCAAAACCTTCAAATGGCTGCGTTTCAACCGCCAAGATATAGTGATCTGCACGACCAGGAGGAACTGTATTGTCTGTAGGAAGCCATGTGTCAAAAAACGAAAAATCAGGTGCAGAAGCAAGCCGCAGATACTGATGATAGATACCCCATGCTGCCTTTACAGCAACGCCATCCGTTAGCTGATAACGAAGCGCAATACGTGGGTCAATGAGCATCTTTTGACTTGTTGACCAATAGCTAGCACGAAGACCACTTTGCACAGAGAAAGCGTCACTTACATTCCACGTGTTTTGAGCGTATACCGCATGAATGTTATCCCAGATATCAAGCAAGAAAATCGATGATTGACCTGATGATGATCCATCCGTACGCCCAGAGGTATTCTGCTCATATGTGAAGTTGTACAACGTACCTTCATATCCAAACTTGAACGTTTGATCCTCATCGGCAAACCACTCAAACTCAGCTTTCAACGAATAATCTGTGATACTGTTATCGATTGCAAACTGAAAGCCCGCATTGTTTCCTGCGAATCCATTGTCATATCTACTTGCGCTGAAAGTGGCAACAGAGAAGAGGTCAGATGCATAAATGTGTGACCACCGAGCGGAGGTTGCCCTATTTCCAATACCTACATTGAATAAAAGTCCGGGCTGCGAAAAATTGAGATTGTCTCTTGTTAGAAATCCACTGACTGACACCTTGTCATCATCAGACAAATCTTGTGTGAGTTTCGCATTCACATCATAAAAATTAAATGATGGAAAGGGGCTCTTTGGATCTTGAGGAAGTAATCCAAGGAGAAGGTCGAGATATGTTGCTCTTGCACCTATGAACCAGGAACCACTGCCGAGTGGACCTTGCAACGATGCCCTCGATGAGATCAGACCAATTCCTACAAGACCCTCTACGTGATCGCGGTTGCCATCTTTTTGTGTGATGTTTAGCACCGCTGACATTCTTCCACCATATTCCGCTGGGAAGCCACCCTTGATGAGATCAACTCCCTTGATAGCATCATTATTAAAGGCAGAAATAAAACCAAACAAGTGCGTTGGGTTGTAAACAGTCATTCCATCTAACAACACAAGATTTTGATCTGGTGATCCGCCTCTAATGAAGAGACCAGAAGATATTTGCGAGGAGGACAATACACCTGGAAGCATCAGAAGTGCTCTAAAGATATCGGCCTCTCCACCAATGCGGATTTGAGAGAGTTGCTCAATAGGAATATTTACCTGTGAGATTGATATCTGACGCTTGTCTTCTAATCTATCGGCCGTAACAGTAATCTCATTACCAGAGGTCTTTGATTGCTTCATTTGTATGCGAAGCTTTAGAGGAACTCCATTTTCCAGAACCACCTTGGTCTCTGACTTCACATACCCGATATAGCTCACAACGATGATTTGGTCACCAGACGGAATCTTCCCTATTGAGAAGTACCCAGATTTGTTCGTATAGGCGCCAAGCTTTGTACCCTTGACTGTTATGGTAGCGCCAATGAGTGTTTCTTTGGTGATCTCGTCCACAGCAAAGCCACTGACAGCGTTTGTCCCTTCCGTGGTATATCCTGCGGAACGGATGGGGGCTGCCAGGCTGAAAAGCGCAACGAGAGCGACTGATATGCGGCGTATTGGTATTAACATGTAGTTCTTGGGTGCGGTTAACGGATACAATCCTTCTTTGTTGTAATTCATATAATCGAATCAAATTCGGAGCGAACGTATACCATTGAATCGGTGTTGAGCTATTGATGACTAATTTTGTGGGTATCCGAGAAATAAACAAAGCAACAAGAGCGTCGATAAGAACATGGCTATATATATCACGAGTGACTGCATTAACTGCGGAGCATGCGAACCTGAATGTCCCAACACTGCGATTTACGATGCAGGTGCCGAATGGGAACTTGCAGGATCGAAATATTTTGATAGCACTTCCCCTGGTAATTTTAAGGGCGAGTTTTTTTCTCCTGAATTTTACTTTATTGTTCCTGATAAATGCACGGAGTGCAAGGGCTTTCATGATGAGCCGCAGTGTGCCGCTGTATGTCCAGTTGATTGCTGTCTCCCCGATCCACACAATGTTGAAAATGAAGAGCAGCTTTTGAAGAAGAAGGACTACCTCGACGGAATCGATCAGTTGCGCCTGCGAGCATAACTGCATGTTCGCCGAACTTCATGTTGAGCGCGGACGATTGCGAGCTATTCTGCCGTGCACAACGGGAACGATTGTACGAACGGAAACCGACTCATTCGACTATCCTGGCTGTCACGTCTTGCCTGGCTTCGTAGACAACCATGCACACATCGTAGGTCTTGGTGAACGTCTTTCACTTGTTTCGTTACACGAATCAAGAAGTGAAGATGAGTGCGTTCAATTGCTTGTAAAAGCTGGCGCTGCCCCCAACGGATGGGTTCGTGCAATGGGATGGAACCAAGAGCATTGGCCTCAGGGTCGCTGGCCAACACGAGAGTTACTTGACCGAGCTTATCCAGACACTCCCGTTGCTGCCTCTCGCGTAGATGGTCATGCCATGTGGGTGAACTCTGCGGCGCTGAAGGTATCTGGCATTGAGCCTACCAACCACACAGGAATACTCCTCGACGATGAGATGCTCCCTATTTGGTTGAGCATTCCTCCACGCTCTGCAGATGAAATACGTTCAATGATCGTAGCGGCCACCTCGTTGTGTTCGAGGATGGGCATCACAGAAATCCACGACATGGATGTTGCCAACGTGTGGCATGAACCGTTTCGATTGTTAGCTGAGCAAGGGGCTCTTCCGGTTCGTGTACAATCATTTGTGAGAGCTCAGCAAGATGAATGGCGTGCTGCTGGACTCCTTCCTGCAGTGGGTGAGTTTGTGCGATTAGCAGGAGTGAAATATTACGCAGACGGGGCGCTGGGCTCACGTGGAGCAAAATTGTTAGCCCCCTACTCAGATGACTCAACTACAGATGGCATTCAGCTTTTATCTGTTGACGAGATGACTCAGAAGGCGCGTGATGCAATTGACATGGGGTGGCCGAGCATTGCGATTCATGCAATTGGTGACGCAGCTGTTCGCAATGTCCTCGATACGTATGCAAACGTTCGATCGTGGAGCGACGGCAAGGATATGATACTTCGTCTGGAGCATGCGCAACACGTGCACCCAGATGATGTGGTACGAATGGCCGAACTCAACGTATTTGCCTGTGTGCAACCTTCGCATTGTATGAGCGATGCTCGGATGGCTGAACAACGTCTCGGTCCGAGCAGGCTCTCATGGGCGTATCGTTGGCGCAGTTTACTTGATGCAGGTGTATGCATTGGTGCTGGGTCTGACTTCCCTATTGAGTCGCCTAACGTACTTGATGGTATCACTGCATTTGTAGAGAGAATTCCCAACGATGATACGAATGCATGGCAAGGTCAAGAGCGCATAACGGTAGCAGAGGCCGTGGCAGCATACACATCAGGTGCGCACGCAACCTCAGGCATGGAGTATCGCAGAGGGCAAATAGAGGTTGGGTTTGATGCTGATCTTGTGATTCTTGATAGAGACATTGAGAACGTTTCACCGAGCGACATTTCATCAGCAAGGGTGATGGCTACATTTGTTGCTGGCAAACGCAGGTATTATTCATGAGACCAGATCTTCAGCGCTTATTTATCGACAAAGTTACCAACGAATCGTATGCAGATTTTAAGAACGAGCTCAACGAATCATTAGGTGTAGAAATCGCTTTTCGCGTTTGTGAAATGCCAATCTTTGTTTCGCATGACTTCCGAAAGGTACTCGAGAAGTCAGCCATTGAGATTATTCAACTGTGTGTTCGCCCCGAATACCTTGCTCGAACGAACTCTACGTTAACATCAGAAACCAGCGCGCGCAATGAAAATGATCGTCCGTTATTCTCTGTGGTTGACTTTGCTGTCTGCACCGACGAAGGTGGGAATTGGCAGCCAAAGCTGATTGAACTGCAAGGCTTCCCTTCTCTCTTGGGCTATCAATATTTGTATGCATCTCGCCTGCGGGAGACCTATGGGCTGCTTGATACAACCCCATTCCTCCATGAGCTTGATCCCGATTCGTACCTGCGCATACTCCGCACGAGCATATTTGCTGAGTATGACCCATCCGAAGTAGCGTTAGTTGAGGTAGATCCGCTCACTCAAAAGACACGTCCCGACTTTATAGCGCTGGAGCAATTGATCGGACTTCAAACGATAAACATCCGAGACATTATAAAGATTGGCAAGGGGCTCTTCTTCCACGATTCTGATGGCAATCAACATCAGTTAAAACGAATCTTCAATCGTGCAATCGTTGATGAACTCCACGACATGAACGTGCATCTGAATTTTTCATGGTCAGACGATCTCGATGTTGAGTGGGCTGGACATCCCAATTGGTATTTTAGAATCAGCAAGTTTGCGCTTCCATTCCTAAACCACCCTGCAGCTCCCAAGACATCATTTCTCAATGAGCTTCAACGCATTCCCCATGATCTTCATCGATACGTTCTCAAGCCACTGTACTCATTTGCAGGCAAAGGCGTCAACGTCAATCCTACTATAGATGACATCGAAGCAATTCCAACTGATCAACGAGACGGTTGGGTATTACAAGAGAAAGTGGTGTATGCAGAATGTATCGAAACCCCGTACGGAATGAACAAGGTTGAGATACGAGTTATGCTTATCTGGCCAGATGGCATCAACGAGCCAATTCCGGTAATGACATTGGCTCGCACCGGTCGTGGACAACTTATGGGTGCACAATACAACGTAGAACCCTGGACAGGTAGCACGGGATGTCTATTCGTGTAATGGACAACGTGCTACTTGGCGAGCAATACTTCAATCCTATTCGAAGCATCTTCAAGGAATTGTTCTTCAGGAGAAAGGCCAACTTCCTTGAATTGTACGCGCCCATCTTTTCCGAGATAGAACTTTGTAGGAATGCCTGTAACGCCAAACTTGGCAACAACGCTGTCATCCTTGTCAAGGTACATCGGAAACGTTAATGTTGGATTAGACTTCAAGAAGTCGCGCACGGTTTTTACTCGATCATCGGAACGTTCCCAGACATTGACAATAGCAAACACGACATCTGAGTTGTTCTTATATCGCTCGTACAATTTCTGTAGAGACGGGAAAGACTGTCGGCACGGTCCACACCACGTTGCCCAATAGTCCAATATCACAACCTTCCCTCGCCAGTCTGATATTTTAAGGGGCTTACCATCAAGCGATATAAACGTACCTTCAATTGGCATTTGGTTGAGCATTTCTCTCGCAAGGCGAATAGATAGTACGCCACGCCCTTGTGATCGAAGTTCTTTCTCTTTCTTCGCAATTGCCACGCTGTCCATCCCATCCGCTGCCAACAACTTGCGATATGCATCTGTCACACCCTGTGTGGCAGAGCTTGTCGTTATTGCGCGTTCTGCAACTGCAAGAGCCTTCTTGGTATTCTGTTGATCGCTATATAGGCCAACCAAGAATTCGTAGCAGCCCTTCTCGGTTTCCGCGCCACCAACCTCCATGCTCTTTTCAAGCGATGATATTGCCTTGTCATTCTGCTTTTCTGCGCGATAGATAGCCCCTTGAACAAAATATAGCAGCGACGTTGCAATACGCTGTTCTTGGCGCCACTCAGATAGTCCATAGTACAGAGGTCGACGTGAATCGTCCTTGGCCGCTTCGATTCCTTCATTGATGAGCCTAAAGGCATCTGCTCGCAACGAATCGTTTGCGCCGACGAAGTTGACCGCCTGATGATACGTCATGGCAGAAATTCCCTTTACGCGGTCAAGAAACACAATAAGCTGACGCAAAGCATTCTGCTGTGTAGCTGCTTTCACCACACCATCAACAAGATTCTGGCGGGCAAACGTCTCAGGCCATTTTTCGAGATGCTCAGCCGCGCGGTCAATGAATGCATCAAGTGTTGGGGAGATACTAAGCTGACCCATTGCTGTTTGTTCGTCTACGATACTGCGGGGAAATCGTGAGCCCGCATCCAGAAGCACGCGTTGTGCTTCATCACGGCGCCCTTGTGACTCATACGCTTGGGCCAGCGCGATTGCATCAAGCGCACTTGGTGCCTGAACAACTGAAGTGGTAATCTCGCGCAGTTTTGCATCTGCCTCTATGCTATCGAGCTGCCCTGTGCTTCTCATCACAAGTATATAGTTTACTCTTGCTACGGTATTGCTTGGATGGAGCTTTGTCTCTTTTTCGAGTTCTTCAGCAGCTTCTGTAAAATTCTCCTTCATACGGCATGTGGCGGGTAGTTGACCGTACCTGGCCATTGCAGCGCGCATGTGCGCACCGCGTACGGCAGTCCCCCGCTCAGATGCAGTAAAGAACTCCCAATACAACTCCCTGTTGGTGTCGTACTGCATTCCGTTGCCTACCTTAAGGATGGTATAGACAATGTTCTTAGCAAGTGTAGCGTTGCCAATCCACTTAGACCCACTCTTCTCAAGCACAACTTCACTTGCACGGGGCGATTCGGCTTCAACAGTAAAGCCATAAAGAACCGCATGAAGTTTACCACCTTCTACAATATTGTTGTCCACTGCATCAGGAACGTATTCAATTGTTACGGTGGCTCCTTCCTTTGGAGACATTGGAAGAACCGTTACTGTGCCACCAAACAGGTGTTGTGGCAACAATAAAACTGCGATGAATAACAGTATGCTTTTTAAAGAAAGAAGCTTCATGAAAGAGAATCTTAAGTATGATGTAATTGTTTAATGTTAGCGAACGAGATGATAACCACCGTCAACCACAATGGTCTGGCCGGTAATGTACTGAGACGACGTTGCGAAGAACCAGACGGCATCAAAGATATCGTCAACAGTTCCATGTCTTTTCATTGGAATTCGATTGGGGTCGATAAGATTCGCATCATTTGCAGTGGCTTCTTCTGGTTGAGCAATCGCCCCAGGCGAAACCGTGTTCACACTGATAGTGGGAGCCAATCCACGCGCTAGTGTCAAAGCCATTGTCTGCAACGCACTCTTGCTAACATTGTATGCAATTCGGTCCTTCCATATCTCCAACGCGCCCAGAGAGCCCAGGCTAATAAGTCTACCATGAGCTGCATGAAGAGTACATGACTCTTGATAGACTTGAGCAATTGTTAGGAGTGGCAGCGTGTTTACCAAAAGCGTTTCTTGTACGAGTGAACTAGGTGTCTCTTGAACTGAATGAGGTTCAGGAAAGACTCCGGCGTTGCTCACAATGACTGACGCATGTCCAAGTTCAGACTCAAACATCTCAAGACTATCACGCACCATCTGTGGTTTTGCAACATTACATTTGCTCATAATGCAGCGTTGTCCCATCATCTCAATTTTCTTCTGCGTTGCAATTGCCTCATCCAATGCCGTGTTATATGTTACAGCAATATCATAACCACGCTGGGCAAACCTCAGCGCAAGCCCCTTACCAATTCTGTGCGCTCCACCTGTAATGACTGCTACTGGCATGATGCATCCGTAAGGGGCGTGATGGACTGCTGAACGTTAATGATCGTTGTTCCTGTCCTAATTGAAATCGTTGTGTTGGGGTGTGCATGCTCCCCACGAACGTAGGCCAATGCAAGTGTTGATGCGCCATCACATGACGGTACGGCGCTGGTGACAAAACCGATGACCACGTCATTAGCAACAACTTCGTTGCCTTGTGCGATGAGTTCGTGAGAGGTAATGCCCATGAGCCGCTGTTTCACTTTGTTGTAGCTATCAAGTCGTGCTACAACTTCCTGTCCGATGTAGCAGCCCTTTGTGAACGATGTGAGGTGGAGAAGTCCAGCTTCCAATGGGTTATAGAGTTCTTGCCACTCATGTCCAATTGCACCCATGCCGGCGATGACACGCAGATATTCAGCCTCAGAAGCTGACAGCTGCGGCAATTGTTCAGCGTTGTGAGAAAGTTCATCAATGAACACGCTCATTGTTGCTTGTGACCCAATCACCCAATACGAAACCTCTGTTGGCGACGGCATCCGAACTACGCTTATCTCTCCTTCAGCATAGGAGCATTTCAACCATTGGCACAATGCAATTGCAGATACGTCTTTTTGAAGCAATTGAAAAACGTATTGTGCTGCTTGAGGACCACAGATCTCTACCATCTGAACGTCTTGAGATCTGTCCAGTAGCTTAACGTCGTCCATGATGACGTATTTTCGAAGCCACTGAATCGTGTTGGTAGACATTCCCGGCGAGCTTAGTATGTAGGCTTGCTCTTTGTCTTGTAGGACAGTGAGTACATCGATAATGCGTGCTTTATCTGTCAGGAGAACGGTTTGTTTGCCGTGTCCTGGTAAAAGTTGCGTTAAGTCGTTCGAGGTGAGCCGGTGTAACAGATCAGTTCGATCTGTGCCAAACATGTCAATCCATGACCATCCAGTCCGATCAATCCACGCGGCGGTGTTTTGAGCTGAACGAATTGCAGTGGATTGACGTTTTACGAGAGTATTTTCTGACATTGGATTTCCACGTGAGACTTCAAACCTACGAAAGAGCTGGCGTGTGGCTCGTCACCGTACTATTGGCCTTCGCCATGACGTACAGCACCTCTGCTCAGCGTATTCCATGTAGAGTTTTGTTTACAGACAAAGGGCCGTTGGCGTTTCGTCCTAATACAGCCGTTTATGACAGCGTCCTACGCGCCTTTCACCCTCGTGCACGAGAACGCAGGGCGCAGATGGGCATAGACCCCGTCCTTGACTCGCTCGATGCGCCCATGTACGCCCCCTATCTCGATTCTGTCAGAACGGTGAGTGACTCCATAATTGTTTTTTCTCCGTGGTTCAATTATGTAATTGTGGGTCTTACAGAGCTTGATCAAGAGCGCATTCGCGCAATGTCATTTGTGAGATCAGTTATACCAACATCGAGCATTGGTTATACGCTTGAGTTGGCCATTGATTGCGCTCCACCACGATATGGCAACGCTTCGCTTCAGCAGGAGATCCTCAATGATACAGAGTTACACCACGCAGGCATTTATGGCACTGGTGTAAGAATAGGTGTGATCGATAATGGCTTTCGATGGAGAGATATGTCGTCCTTACAGCATCTAACCGTAGCTGCCGAATACGATGCAATTTTCAATGATAGTAATACCGCAAATGAAGGTGTTGACGTAGGCTCTCAGGACAAACACGGCAGTTTAGTTCTCTCCGTATTGGCTGCGTGGCAGCAAGACTCATTGATTGGTGTTGCTCCATTCGGAACGTATTTACTCACAAAGTCAGAAGACATGCGCTATGAGCGTAGAATCGAAGAAGACTTTTATGTAGCATCCCTTACATGGTTGGAGATGCAAGGTGCTGATATATCAAGCTCTTCCGTTGGTTACTTGACATTTGATTCTACTGACCAGCAAACGCCATACTCGGTTCTAGACGGTCATACATCGTACGCTTCCAGGGCGATAAACATTGCTGCTAGCCGCGGCATGATGTGTGTGACCGCCGCCGGAAATGAAGGTCCACGGGGTCAGTCGCTCATAACTCCGGCAGATGCCGACAGTTCGGTAACTGTTGGAGCATTGGCACTTGATGGTTTAACAAATTGGCCATTTAGTTCATGGGGGCCAACGGCTGATGGCCGTGTGAAGCCCGACTTTTCTGCTCTTGGCATGTCGGTTGCAATTCAGACTGCTGAAGGAGAGTTCAGACGCTCGTCTGGTACCTCACTCTCCGCTCCGCAGGTGGCCGGACAGATTGCTCTGCTTCGCGAGCTCTACCCTACAGAGGCAATGTGGAGAATTCGGAGCGCGCTTCGTCAATCATCGATGTTTCCCGTTGTATCAGATTCAATTCTTGGACACGGTGTGGCAAGCGTAACACTTGCGGCGAGGAGGCTTGGCCCAGGTGTAGGCCCACCAACAGTGGTTACGGTAGACAGCAAACGAACTGTTTTGGTTGCTGTCTTTTCAAATACAGAGCCTGACGTTAAACTGCTACTGAAAGACCCGATCACGGGTGTGCAATCAGAGGTTAGTGGTCAACGCATTGAGGACTCGTGGTATCAGTTTTCTATCGAGCCTAGCTTCATCTCAAGAGATACAATGTTTGCACGTGTAGTGGCATCGTCACTCGGATCATCGCGGGTAGGATCATACCCACGCGATACATCGTGGTTCATTTTGCCACGTCACGCATTCGTAAGACCATGCGGTGTGAAACTTCCTGGTGGTGTAACGCATGTGAGCAATGACGTTACCGAGGCAAAGTCTCCTACAGTTTATGACCATCCCCTCTCTGCAGGCACGCAACAAATCATTGTTGGTGGCATTCATGGTATCATTCAAGACGTGCGGCTATTACAGATAACAACAGGAATGAATGTGAAATCCACATTTACCATCAACGATGGCAACCATGTCATGGTTAACGTATCATCTCCGCTCTCGAGCGGTGCCTACTTGCTTGTTCTGCGCAGTGCAGGCTCTTCCAACTCCCTTCCAATAATCGTACGGTAATACCATGGCATCTATGCTGATTACAGGAGCCTCTGGCGGACTTGGGAGTGTAGTAACGGATTACATGCGAGCAAACGCGTGGACGGTTTTTACGATTGACAGAATTGATGGCGATCTCTCATCTGCTCTGGAAGCAGAAAGAATGATCACTGCGATTCCAGCTGATGTGTCAGCAGTGGTTCATCTTGTTGGGGGGATTACCGCTGGTAAGCCCCTTGAAGAAACATCAATGAAAGAGTTTCAAGACATGGTATCAATGAATGTTGTGCCTGTCTTCAATGTTCTACGAGCAATGATTCCGCGTTTCAAAGCGTTAGGATACGGAGCTATTGTTACCATCGGCGCACAATCTGTGGTTCATCCGGTTGCCAACCGTGCAGCATATACATCGTCAAAAGCTGCTGTAGTTGCTTTGACGCAAGCAGTGGCAGAAGAAGGTAGACCGTTCAGCATTCGCGCTAATTGTATTCTTCCCGGCACAATTCGCACACCTGCGAACCTTGATTGGGCTACAGGTACAGCGGCAGATGAATGGATATTACCTGAGCAAATTGCCGAAACCATTCATCATCTCTGTTCGGCTACGTGCGGCATATCAGGTGCAGTAATTCCAATGTTTGCTAAGGGGCAATTCTAAACAATGACATCATCTCCTCGTTCAACATTCCTGTTCCTGCTACGATACTACAGACCCTATGCAGGTCGGATGATCATTGCTTTGTTGTTTATGATACCCGGAAGTGGCATCAGCCTCGCATTTCCGGCGCTAACAGGCACAATCATTGATCGCATTATCACATCGGATGCTCCTTCTGAGCTCATGCAAACTGGGCTGTTATTCTTAGGCCTACTCGTTATCCAAGCAGTAGTAGGATATTTTGTTTCTGTTACTATGGCCAGAACAACGGAAAAAGTTATTGCGTCATTACGTGGCGAGTTATTCCACCATATCGTGAAACTTCCTTTGTCTCTGTTGACAACACGGCGCGTTGGCGAACTTTCTTCTCGCTTGTCGAGCGATCTCACGCAAATCCAAGAGACATTTTCCTTTTCAATACTGCAGCTCTTACGTCAAGCAATATTTCTCATCGGTTCCATTGCACTCATCGTTACCACGAGTATTCAACTTACAATCCCGATACTTGTTGGGACACCCATCATTGTGGGAGCGGCAGTCATCATTGGTAGGCGAATTCGTAAGCTCAGCACGAGAACCCAGGATGCATTGGCGCGCACGTCTACCATTGTTGACGAAACGCTACAGAGCATCCACGCCGTAAAATCTTTTGTGCAAGAGCGCTACGAAGTTGGCAGGTACGATGAAGCACTCGCCGAGAACGTTGCACTTGCAATTTCTGGTGCCCGGCTCAGAGCAATATTCGTTACGTTTATCATCTTCACCATTTTTGGTGGAATTGCTGCCGTGATATTGTACGGGGCTAATCTGGTTGCTGCCAAAGAAGTTACGATGGGTCAGCTCCTTTCCTTCCTCATGTACGCAATGTTCGTAGGTGGTGCGCTAGGTTCATTCGCCGAATTGTTTGGACAGATTCAAAAGTCGCTTGGTGCCTCAGTCCGAATTCAAGAAATTTTTGATGAAAAACTTGAAAACGTCGGTGAAGATGCGCCAAGTATTCGGCTGTCTTCGATTGAACTACGCGATGTGCATTTCTCATATCCAGAGCGATCAGAGATCTCAGTAGTGAATGGTATATCGCTCCGTATTCGTAATGGCGAGCGCGTGGCATTTGTGGGCGAAAGTGGCGCTGGTAAGTCATCTACGGCCGCACTTTTACAACGATTGTATGAGCCTACGCAGGGTCAGATCTTCTATGACGATCAGCTTTCATCTACTTTTACTCTTGCCCAGGTCCGCCGAAACATCGGGGTTGTTCCACAAGACATTGTCCTTTTTGGAGGAACAATCGAAGACAACATTCGGTACGGTAGGCCAGGCGCTACGCATGAAGAGGTTCGAGAAGCTGCTCGGGGTGCAAATGCACTTGATTTTATTAACCGGTTTCCAGATGGATTTCAGACAACCGTTGGAGAGCGTGGCATAAAGCTTAGTGGTGGACAACGTCAGCGAGTTGCAATTGCTAGGGCACTCATCAAGAATCCACCAATTCTCATTCTTGACGAAGCAACAAGCTCGCTCGATGCTGAAAGCGAACATCTCATCCAACAAGCTCTTGAGCACTTGATGTTAAAACGAACTACCATCATTATTGCTCACCGTCTTAGCACTGTGCGTACGTGTAATCAGATCTTTGTGTTTGCCGATGGTACGATAAATGAATCCGGTACTCACGAAGAGCTTTTAGCCCACGGTGGACAATACCGTAGATGGTGTGATTTGCAGTTTCTGAGGTAGTACGAGCTCATAATTTCGCTATCCCATAGCAAATGCCACCAATAATTGTGAATACTGAACACCTTGCCAAAACGCCTGCGTTCCGTATATTCGCGTTCCGTTTTTCGTGAACGGGCCCATAGCTCAGCTGGGAGAGCGCTTGAATGGCATTCAAGAGGTCAGCGGTTCGATCCCGCTTGGGTCCACGGCGTAACGGCAACGGGATCGTAGCTCAGCTGGTTAGAGCGCCGCCCTGTCAAGGCGGAGGTCGCGGGTTCGAGCCCCGTCGGTCCCGCACCCGTAAAGAAAAAGCCTGATCGCATGATCAGGCTTTTTTGTTTTCAAATGTTGTGCTGGCTAGCAATATCACTCGCCACTGCCCTGAAACTTGTCATCGTCTGACTCAAACATAAAGTTGAAGGATGTCATTGACCCATAGATACGGGTAAGGTATCCTTGAAGCTTTAGCTTTTCGCCAATTTCAAGTGATTTGTTGGCATTGATCTGCTGCTCAAGTACTCTCAGATTGTCTCGCATCATCACAATCTTTTGCATGAAACGCTCCATAGAGATCTCATGCTGTTTCATTTCTGGATGTGAAGGCTTAAACACAACCATTGCATGCTGCCATTTCGGTGCAAGCTCAGCGTTGTGACGCTTCTCAGCCTCGTCAGCAATCATTCCTGCTAGTAACTTTAGCTCCGCGTGTTCCATTTGCTCGCCCTTGATGTTACGAGGAGCAACATGGTCTTAACCACATCTGCAAGGAGGAAGGGAGCAATTCCCATGACCCAAACATTCTCATACCCAACAAACAACCCTAGCACCAGAGCGCCACAAGCAAGAATAATAGTCACAGCAGAAACGATTGCTAGAAGCATTCCTAAAATCGTAGCGGTAAATCCACGGTCACGTAGGCCCCCTACTAGGATACCAGCAGCAACAAAACCCATGAGGTAGCCAGACGTTGGTCCCCATAAAGCAGTTAACGACTCAAAACCTGAAAACACAGGCAATCCAAGCGCTCCAGCAGCAAGGTAAATCCCAATGGAGCTTACGCCAATCGTACGACCAAATAGCAACGGCCAAAGGATCACGGCAAATGTTTGCCCTGTGATTGGCACTGGAGTAAAAGGCAGTGGAATGCGCACTTGGGTCAATAACGCAATTACGAGCGCTCCATAGAAGCTCATCGCAATCGGATGCACAAACCATAGTGTTCGTGGGCGATAAATAGAAGTGTTGTTCATGTGGCAAAGATACGTGAAACTATTCCTTGAGTGCACCTGCAGTAAGACCTTCAATGATCCGTTTTTGAAAGAGTACGAAGAGAGCCAACACAGGCAATGCCGCAATACTTGCCCCCGCCATGAGATGCCCCCAGTCTATTGACTGTTTCCCAAGATAAAAAGCAAGCCCCACAGGAAGTGTTCGGTGGGCTTCGTCATTCGTAAACAGAAAAGGAAACAAGAATGCATTCCAATTTGAGAGGAAGATATAGATCGCTAGCACAGTCATAACAGGTCGGGCAAGGGGCAATACAACTCTGAACATGATGTACCATTCTCCTGCACCATCAATTCGAGCAGCATCTTCAATCTCTGAAGGCATTGACTCGATGTATTGTTTTACAAGAAATATTCCAAACGGAGTAACGAGCCACGGCACAATAAGTGCAGCATACGAATTAATCCATCCGATTTCAGCCATGAGTCGGTACAGCGGAATCATGATCACTTGTTGCGGCACGATGAGCACACCCAGCACGGTTGCGAAAAGGAGCCCCTTACCCCGAAACTGTCTGCGCGCAAAAGCATATCCCGCCCAAAGACAGAACAAAACATTCCCCGCTGTTACAAATGATGCAACGAGTAATGAGTTCATAAAATAGCGCAAGAAATTATCCGACTGCCATGCGTCT
The DNA here is from genome assembly GCA_947495975.1 of Ignavibacteria bacterium. GTDB lineage: Bacteria > Bacteroidota > Ignavibacteria > Kapaibacteriales > Kapaibacteriaceae > UBA10438. Next base: position 52,563 of record CANMBE010000002.1, read on the forward strand.
CTGTAGTTCTCTAGTGTTGTGGCAGCACCAAGTATCTCTGTGAGAGTACCATATTGTTCTGGATTTGCACGCAAAGATGTAATGATCATCCAAGTCATTGGAGTAAGCATCCCCAATGCAACGATGAACAACAGGACGTTTACTGCGTAGTGAGAAAACGCGGTAGTAGACCGATTCATTTGAAGAGACCCTTGCTTGCGATATGATCTCGAACTGCAATAACGGTCAAATAATTGATGCTCTTATTCTCACGAACGCGATTACGAATATCAGTAGAAGAAATCTCAAGCAATGGAGCGCCAATCCATAAAGGAGCGCGGCCATCAACTGTTAATGTTTCGGTGAGACGTTCTTCCATTTCAGGAGTGAGTAGGAAGGGGCGACGCACAACGCAAAGCTGCGCTTCTCGGCAGATATTTTCCCAGTCTCGCCATCGAACAAATTCCACAGCTTGATCACTTCCAATCAAAATGGAGATCTTCGCCAGTGGCCTCTCAGTTGCAAATGCACGGATGGTATCGATCATATACGATACTCCCCCTCTACGCACTTCAACGTCACTCACGCGAAACTTGGCGTGTTGCAACGTAGCCAGGCGCACCATGGTTAGCCGGTCTTCGGCAGATGCGAGATTTGAGCCCTTGGTCTTAAAAGGCGATTGCAATGCAGGCACAAAAACACACTCATCTAATTCAAGTTGATCAACAAACCTATCAGCAATGATGAGGTGTGCGATGTGAATCGGATTGAATGAACCGCCAATGATTCCAATGTGCATGTCGAGATTTACGTAAGCGTCGTTACAAGCGTTTCGGCAGTGTTGCGGCGGCCATGCACTACGTTGAGCGATATGAGCGATCTATCTGGTCTGCACCGTGCTTCAAATTCGCCACGGAACTTTTCAATAAATCCTTTAACGGGCCACGCTGCCGCATCGCCGAGCGCACAGATTGTATTGCCTTCAATGTTAGATGCAACGTTGTACAACAAATCAATGTCAGAGAATGTTGCGTTGCTATGTGCAAAGCGATGAAGAACCTTTTCCATCCATCCACAACCTTCTCTACATGGTGTGCATTGTCCACACGACTCGTGATGATAGAACCGTGCTATGCGCAGAGTAACAGCAACAATGTCTGTGTCTTCGTCCATCACCATAATACCTGCGGTTCCTATGTGAGTACCAATCTTCTTTAGGTACTCTTCATCCATTCTGACACCGTCTAACTCATCACCACGAAGCGGCGGCATTGAAGATCCTCCGGGAATTACGGCCTTTACTGCTTTACCGCCAGGCACCCCTCCGCAAACATCATAGATGATCTCGCTTAAGAGTGTGCCCGTAACGAGTTCATACACACCAGGTTTGTTCACGTGTCCACTTACGCCGTAGAGGATGGTTCCGCTATGACCTGCAGCACCAATCGAGGCATAAGCGCTGGCGCCCATTGCGAGAATTGGCGGCACTGTTGCAAGTGTCTCAACATTATTGATCGTTGTTGGCATTCCCCATAGCCCCTTATTCGCTGGGAAAGGTGGCTTATACCTTGGGTATGCACGGTCACCTTCTAGCGAGCTCATCAGCGACGTTTCTTCACCACAGATATATGCGCCTGCTCCTTTATGAACAAGAATCTCCATCGAATAATCACCACCAAATGTCTGCTTCATTCGCTCGCCAACAAAACCCTTTGCATACGCCTCATCAAGAGCCGTCTGCATACAGTCTACCCACTTGTGATACTCGCCGCGGATATAAATGAACGCGGTTTTGATGCCCATAGCGTAACCTGCGATGAGTATCCCTTCAATAAGCTGATGAGGATTTTCTTCGAAAATCTGGCGATCCTTAAACGAGCCTGGTTCTGATTCATCACCGTTGATGGCAAGATATTTTGGCTTTTCATTGCCCTTGGGCATGAAAGACCATTTGAGCCCAGTTGGGAAACATGCACCACCACGGCCGCGCAGTCCAGATTTTTTCACTTCATCTGTAACCTGATCAGGCGACATGGCAAGGGCTTTGCGATACGCAGAGTAACCGCCATTGGCAATGTAGACATCTACGTTATGTATGCCGTTGATCTTTGGGAGGACTATATGTGGTGCTTCGTACATGCCTATTCCTGAGCGTTACGTGTGATATATGGACGCAAATATAAGGCAGGAATGTGCGCTCAGTGTAGGCTATCGTGCGGACCCGTGTATCCATTGAGGAGCAACCATAGGAGAACGCTTGAGATATGCTCTTCCTAGAAGTCAGTATCATCGCTATAAACTCTTGCTCGCAGCTGGTCTAGCTCATCTGTCGTAGAAGAAAACATGGAGATATCTATGTGCTTCGAACGAGTGTTTCCAACAGACCTAAAAAGCATCCCCCAATTGCCACCTGTCCATAAGTGGCATATTTATATCAAGGACACAGACAATAAGCAAAAAGTCGAATTCCCCAGCGTTGGCATTAAGGAACATCAGAGCTTCCTCACCATTAGCACCACGTACTGAACGGATAACAACTAGTGCTTGCGTGAACGTATACAAAGACTCATCCGATAATCCTGACCGTCCATATCGTCGTTAACTAAATGTGACAACACGCTATCAGCTTATCATAATTATTCTCGTCATTACCGCTTCAAACGACAAAATGTTTCAGCCACGACCACCATGGAGAAAGACAATACAAGGCGCTCCAATCGTGCCAGTATCGCGAACATAGATTCTTTGCTCTACAATGTTCATAGCGTTGAGACTAGCGTTCATACGGTGAACAATTGCACTGATAAACTACGTTGTAAATCTGCGAATGACAATCACGACTGCTCCACTACAACTGCCAGACCCTGACCAACACCAATACACAACGCAGCGGCACCATAGCGTACTCCGCGCCGCCGCATTTCACGCACAAGATGCCCAACAATACGGCCGCCACTCATGCCTAAAGGATGCCCTATTGCAATTGCTCCCCCGTTAACATTGACGATTTCAGGATCTACGCCTAGCTCGCGAATGCATGCAAGTGATTGCGCTGCGAAAGCTTCGTTGATTTCTATGAGTTGTAACTCTGCAACACCTATTCCGCTTCGCTCACATGCCAAACGAATCGCACCTACAGGTCCAATGCCCATGATGCGTGGGTCTACCCCAACAGCGCCAGAATGAACAACGCGACCATATACATGATTCTGTAAGTGTGGCTGTGATCTGATTCCATTTTCGCTTGCTAGTATCATCATCGACGCACCATCATTGAGCGATGAAGAATTTCCAGCTGTCACCGAGCCACTCTTACGAAATGCAGGATTCAATTTTGCTAGCTGTTCGATAGTGGAGTCTCGACGGGGCATTTCATCTCTCGCTACAACTGTCTTATCACCCTTGCGCCCAGCAATCACAACTGGCACAATTTCTTCATCAAACAATCCGTTCTCTTGTGCAGTTGTTGCCAACAGATGAGAACGGAGAGCAAACACGTCCTGATCTTCTCTTGAAATATTCCAGCGCTCTGCAATATTCTCAGCAGTCTCGCCCATTACTTCCAATGGAAACAGAGCTTCCATTTTAGGATTCGGATAACGCCAACCAAGCGCCGTATCAAATGCCGTGAGGTTGCCAAACGTTGCGCTACCTGAAACATTCTTTGGCACACTGTATGGAGCTCTAGACATGCTTTCTACACCACCAACAACAAGGATATCACCCTCGCCACTTGTGATAGCGCGCATGCCCTGAATAATGGCTTCAAGTGATGATGCACAAAGTCTATTCACGGTAACGCCAGGCACGGTATCAGGAAGTCCAGCAAGGAGCCCAACCATCCGTGCAACATTGCGATTGTCCTCTCCTGCCTGATTTGCACACCCGAGTATAACGTCATTGATCGAAGAAGGCTCAACACCTGTTCGTTCAACGAGTGCTCTCAAAAGACCAGCAGCCATATCATCGGGTCTCACAGAGCTTAAGACACCTCCATACTTGCCAACTGGTGTTCTTAGGGGTTCGATAATATATGTCATGTTGATTTTCATAGGGTTGAAAGATTACGTTCTATTTTCACAATAGCGTCATTCCAATCACGATGCTTCTGGCGCTCGGCTTCAACTATATCTGGATTTGCATTCTGAATGAATGACGCATTATCCAATTTCTTTTCAACTCCGGTAACGGCATTTCGAAGTCGATCAACTTCCTTGGTAAGCCGAACTCGTTCTTTTTCTAGGTCGATCTTACCAGCCACGATGAGAAATATCTCAACGCCGCGAACAACGTCTGCAACAGAGCCTACGGGCTTTGTAACAGATGAACCGATATTCAATTCTGCACAGCGACCAAGCGATGTAATCGTTGGAGCTTGCTCCGCAAAAAATGGAACCATCACATCGGGTACGTTCAAGTGTACGTCAAGACGCTCTCCTGGTGGAATCTCCATTTCTGCGCGCTGTCTGCGGATTCCTTCAACAACATTTTGCAGAATCTCAAAACGCGTTTCAACCTCTTCATCAACAAGTAGAGAGTTGGATGTTGGAGCAGTTGTTGTTGAGATTGAATCATCAGCCCCCTTGCCAAACAGTCCATGCCATAATTCTTCAGTGAGAAATGGCATCACTGGATGCAGAATTGTAAGCGTGCCTTCAATTATGGAGAAGGCGTGCAACATCAGTTGTGATCTTTGTGCGTCTGATGTGGCCTGCGTGAATTGCACTTTAACAATCTCCACATACCAGTCACAGAAATCTCGCCAAATAAAGTCATACAGTATTTTAGAATATTCGGTAATGCGATAGTCGCGCAAAGCCGACGTAGCAAGCTGTACTGTTGTGTTGTAGCGTGATGCAATCCAGCGATCTGCAGTAGAAAGTACGTACGTGTCATTGCCATCTACGTCAACAATATCAGCCTGCTTCAATTGCAAAAATCTGCATGCATTCCATACTTTGTTGGCAAAGTTTCTACCCAATTCCATTGACGGAATGTCTTGTGTTTTATCATCAATGTCGAGGCGCACGTCTGTACCCATTGGCGCTAGATAGATCATCGTAAATCGTACAGCATCGGCGCCATATTTCGCAATGACTGTTAATGGATCGGGAGAGTTGCCCAGAGACTTCGAAAGTTTTCTTCCTTTGGCGTCGCGAATAATTGACGTGAGATAGACATCACGAAATGGTACCTCACCTCGGAATTTGAGTGTGGCCATAACCATTCTCGCCACCCAGAAAAAGATGATGTCGGGTCCAGTCACTAGGAGATTAGATGGCAAATAGTAGCGCATGAGCTGCTCGCTCTCGCTGCTCTCATCATTGTGATGGAGCGCCGGGCCACGCCACTTCATTGTGGTCATTGGCCATAGCCACGCCGAGAACCATGTATCTAATACATCTTGGTCTTGCGTTAGGACAGCCCCCTCATCAAGACCGAGTTTTTCACGTGCGTGTTGAACGTCACGAGCTGCCGTGTTGCGCCCGTCTTCTGCGTAGTACACAGGTATGCGATGTCCCCACCACAATTGACGCGAGATACACCAATCGCGAATGTTCAACATCCAATGTTCGTATGTGCGTGCCCAATGTTCTGGATACAACGTGATGCGACCATCCTGAACTGCTTTGAGTGCGGGTTCTGCTAAGGGGCTCATTTTCACAAACCACTGATCACTGAGGTAGGGCTCAACGGCCTCACCTCCGCGCTCGCTAAAGCCCACATTGTGTGTGTAGTCTTCCTTCTTTTCAAGAAGTTCTTGTAGTTCAAGGGCAACAACAACTTTCCTACGAGCCACAAAACGGTCGAGTCCAGCGAACTCCCCCGCCAACTCATTGAGCGTTGCATCTGGGTTTATACATGCAGGCATTGGTAGACCATGACGTAGTCCAATCTCAAAGTCATTCGGATCATGAGCGGGAGTAATCTTAACGCAGCCAGTCCCAAACTCCGGATCAGCATAGTCATCGGCGATAATCGGCACAGATTGGCCCCCTATCGGCACAAGAACATTTTTACCAACAAGATGAGCGTAGCGGCTGTCGTGTGGATTCACAGCCACTGCAACGTCGGCAAAAATTGTTTCAGGGCGCACCGTAGCAACAAGTAGCGTTCCGGTGCCATCCTCTAGGTGGTACCTAAGCGTATAAAGGTGTTCCTTGACTTCTTTAAAGTTTACTTCTTCATCACTAAGCGCGCTTTGTGCAAGGGGCGACCAATTAATGATGCGCTTTCCTCGATAGATGAGCCCCTCGTCAAACAGAGCAATGAATACGTCCCGAACGGCCTCAATCGCGGTATCGTCCATCGTGAACAGCGTCCGCTCCCAGTCACATGAAACTCCGAGCGTGCGAAGTTGACCTAGGATGATATCGCCATATTTGCCCTTCCAGTCCCATACCTTTTCAATAAACTGGTCCCGGCCAAGGTTGTGGCGGGAAATCCCTTCCTTCTTGAGCTCTTGCTCTACCTTCGTCTGAGTTGCAATACCGGCATGGTCTAGTCCGGGGAACCAACATGCTTCACGGCCCGAGAGCCGAGCCCACCGAATGTAGATGTCTTGTAGCGTATTATTCAACACGTGACCAAAGTGCAGGATTCCTGTCACGTTTGGCGGCGGCATAAGCACTGAGTATGGTTGGCCCTCAGATGGCGCGGACTGCGTTATACCCGTGCGCTGCCATACTTCATACCAATGTTGTTCTGAGGCGGCTGAGCTGTAGAATTTTTCGAGGGGTGCGGACATAGACTAGAGGTAAATGCGATATTACGAATGCCAAGAATGTCAAAGATATGGTTTCTCCATGGAGACGTAACTCCCTGTCATATGAAGACATAATCATGCAAATCGTCGGCCGTTCGGTCGTTACCCCGTATATTGAGAGTAAGACGAATCAGTTGAGAGTCGTACGCTAGGTTTACACTTGGATTGTTAAGGGCTTAACAACAGTTAAATTCACGAAACTTGCTATTCGAAGGAGGACGTATGAGTAAATGGAACGGCGCCATGGTGGCAATAGCTTCCCTAGGCTTGGCGCTGGTGCTAACGTCATGCGGTTGCAAGATCAAGGATGAGCAATTGGCACAAATTCGCCAACTGCGCACCGAAGAGAAGCAAATCGCAATGGACACGAAAAAATCAGAGGCTGACCGCTCGCGTATTCAAAGCGAACTCAGCAACCGCCAAGGTGAGGTTCGCAATTGCACCCAACGCCTGTCTTTTGTTCAGGAAAAGAAGGCAAAATGGCCAAATGTATGGCCTGAATGGGATCCAAGTGCCCCAGAGCCTATGCCAGAACCAACTCCATCTCCTAAAAAGAAATAAGCCACAAAAGGACACAATAACATGAAGAAATTCCTTCTCATCTCGCTGTTCTGTGGCTTCGTAATCCCTGCCTTCGCACAACAAGTTCCTCCGCCACCTGCTAGTAAGGTAGACGAGATGCTCACGTGTGATGAAGCGGATTCACGAATCATGCAGTATCAAGGCCTGAATGCCACAGCAAAAGCAAAATATGATGCTGTACTCGCAGACATCATGAAGGCCGAAGGCGATCTAGCCACTGCCGTTACAGTGCTGAAAAAGTGCAGCGATGATATTTACGCGATGGTTAATGCTACTGAAGCTGACGTGAACTCGTTCCGTCAACGCCTCGGTCAGATTGAAGGCCGTGTGCGTGAAATGCAAAGACTTACCGATGACCAACTTGCTGACCGCCAAGACGAAGTAAAGGTGCTTGATGGCTCACTCAACGAAATGGCTCGTGAGCAAATCGCAATCATTCCTGAGTTTTACGATCGCGCTCTTTCGCTTCACCGAGACATCAAGGGTCTCTACCGCGAGAAGAAGATCAAGGGCTATACGGTTGGTACATGGGCAGAGAATAAAGATTGCCTTTGGAACATCGCAGGACGCCAAGAGATTTATGCCGACCCCTTTCAGTGGCCAAAGATTTGGCAGGCAAACACAGATAAGATTAAGAACCCAGACGTTATTCAACCAGGCTGGAATCTTGCAGTGCCACCTCCGGGCCCAAAGACTTCTGATGAAATGAAGGCAGAACGTACATACTGGCGCAAGAAGCGCGTAGCTGCTTCAGCATTGACTGCACCTACAGAAACAGCAACGCCTGCAGTACCAGCACAGACAACAAAGAAGACAGAAGCCGGTAACTAATACGTACCTGCAGTGCAACTTTCAAAGGGCCCGTTTATCGGGCCCTTTTTTTTGATGTATTTTTGAAAATTCCCCACCAAATCACCACATAGATGCAAATTGTAGAGAAGAAAATCAAGCTTACGGACATCGACCTTCTCGAATTGTTCGGGCCACAAGAGGCCCATCTGCAACTCATTGAGAATAAATTCGATACAGCTATCACCGTTCGCGGTGATACTATGGTTCTTCGCGGTGAACCAATCGAAGTCAAAAAAATTGAACAGATCTTTCAAGAGCTAACGCATTCTCTGAAACGCACAGGCAGACTACAACTCGCAGATGTATCAATGATTGTGGACCTCGTTGATGGCGGTCGCGCGGGTGTAGCACCGAGTTCCATGAGCAAGGAGGAACTTGACTCTGTGATCTTGTGGGGTAAGAAAGAAATGATTCGTGCGCGTACGCCGCGTCAAATGGAGTATTACCGAAAAGTTCGCACCAATGATCTCGTATTTAGCATAGGTCCCGCAGGTACAGGAAAAACGTTTCTTGCAGTTGCAATGGCTCTAGCAGCTCTACGCGCCAATGAGATCTCGCGAATCATCCTATCTCGTCCAGCAGTTGAGGCCGGCGAGTCGCTCGGTTTTCTACCTGGTGACATCTCAGAGAAAGTTGATCCATACCTCCGCCCCCTCCTCGATGCATTGAGCGACATGGTGAGCCCAGACAAACTCAAGAGCATGATCGAAAAACGAATTGTAGAAATCATCCCGCTAGCATACATGCGCGGTCGAACGCTGAACAACTCCTTCATCATCCTAGACGAAGCACAGAACGCCTCGAGAACACAGATGAAAATGTTTCTTACTCGACTTGGTAGGAATTCTAAAGCGGTTGTTACTGGCGATGTAACTCAGATTGACCTTCCTAAGAAATACGACTCTGGACTAATGGATGTTTTTGAACTCTTTGGTGGTATTAGTGGTATTGATTTCATTGAGTTTGAAAAATCAGATGTGATGAGGCATAGACTCGTCATGGAAATTGTTGCTGCCTATGAACGAGATGCTGAAAAGAAGCAGAGAATCAATGGAGATAGCAAGCCGATATGAATGAACTGTTCAGAATCGGATTTCTGGCATTCACGTGGATTGACCTCGTTGACGTATTACTCATAACGATTCTCTTCTACGTTGTTTATCACACACTGCGCGATACCCTAGCAGTGCAGATCCTTATTGTATTGGGTCTGGTGCTCATTCTGAGCTTTGTAACTGATGCAGCAGGAATGAGGTCAGTAAATTGGGTTCTTCGGCGTATCGGAGACATTGGATTGATTGCATTCGTAGTGCTCTTTCAGCCTGAACTCCGAAGAGTACTACTCATTCTCACTCAGTCTCGACTTTTCCGCGTGTTTGTACGAATGAGCAATTCCGAGACAATAGATGATGTGATTGAGGCCGTCACAGATCTTGCCGCAAAACACATTGGCGCTCTCATTGTGTTCTCGCGTTCTGAGCACATCAAGGTAACTGTTGATACTGGCATTGAGCTTCATGCGAGTGTTTCATCCGAACTCTTACTGTCCATCTTCAACCCACGTTCGCCACTCCATGACGGTGCAATTGTTATCGATAATCGCTCACTCGTTGCTGCCCGTTGTGTTTTGCCCCTTAGCAGCACCCAACGAGTTGGTACCAGGAACCTCGGTACACGTCACAGAGCAGGGCTTGGGTTAGCCGAACAAGCAGACGTTGTTGTTCTCATCCTTTCTGAAGAGCGAGGCACTGTAAGCCTTGCATACAGAGGCGAGCTCGAGCTTGATATTCCCCTTCATGATCTGCGTGATAGATTGCAAGAAAGACTTGCTTCCATTGCTGCCGTATAAGTAGACCGTATATGACCCTCAGACCAGCTCGAATTTTTACTCCATTTGATGTACAAAGACAAGGCCTTGTTGATGTTCTGCGTTCACGTGGCATCGTTGATGAGTCAGTCCTTGCATCTATTCATATCGTTCCTCGCGAAATGTTTGTGCCCCCTGCCATGACGGGTCGTGCATATGAAGATTCGGCCCTCCCTATCGATAATCGGCAGACCATCTCTCAGCCCTATACCGTTGCCTTCATGACCCAAGCACTTCGTCTTACAAGAGGAATGAAAGTGTTGGAGATTGGGACCGGTAGTGGCTACCAAGCCGCAGTGCTTGCTCAGATTGGTGCCAATGTTGTCTCCATTGAACGTCATCCATTGTTATCGAGCAAGGCACGCTCCGTGTTATCCTCACTGGGCTATACAGTGAATTGCCGGGTAGGTGATGGAACCATCGGCTTTCGTGAGGGTGGGCCCTACGATGGCATCATTGTAACGGCAGGCGCTCCCGATGTTCCGGAGCCCCTTGCCAAGCAGCTTGTTGTTGGCGGACGTTTAGTTGTTCCAGTTGGATCGCTCGAAAACCAAACACTGTACCGTGTTATCCGCACGGCTGAAGATGCTTGGAAAGTAGAAGACCTTGGCCCATTTAAATTTGTGCCGCTCATCGGTAGGTCAGGTTGGGATGAATCCATTACTCCTTGAAAACCGAAACGTACTCGTGATAGCTGGACCCACTGCTGTTGGTAAAACGGCCGTTGCCCTTGCTCTTGCAGATCATCTGCGGTGCGAGATCATTGGTGCTGATGCGCGCCAAGTGTACCGCACCATGGATATCGGCACTGCAAAGCCAACTGCAGAAGAACAAAGCCGAGTACATCATTATTGTATTGATATTCGTGATCCACATGAATCATACAGTGCGGCCGAATACGCTTCGGACGCACGTGCAGCAATATCATCTGTAGCGCTTGATACCTTGCCAATCATGGTAGGAGGCTCTGGGCTGTACATCAGTGCTGCGCTTGACGGTCTTTCAACTGGTGGTACTGCCTCTGATCCAAGCGTACGAGATGAATTGCAACGAGACTTTGATGAACGTGGAAGAGAATCAATGTTTCTTGAGCTTGAAGATCTCGATCCACGTGCCGCACAACGATACGCCGACCGTAATCCCAGACGAGTACAACGTGCGCTCGAGTTTATTCGCATAACAGGACGCCCCTTTTCAAGCACATGGGACTTGCCTCGCGATAGTCCAGGAGTAAACGCACTCTACGTTTGTATTTCGCAAGACCAACGAGACCTTCACACCTTGATTCATTCCCGATGTGAGAACATGTGGGCTTCGGGATTACTTCAAGAGACAAAGGATGTTTTGGACCTTGGCGTTACCCGCAGTGCACAATCATTGCACACTGTAGGTTACCATGAAGCGTTAGCAGTGATTGATGGGGTGTTTACAGAGCAAGAAGCCATTGCAGCAATGAAGACGTCAACTCGTCGTTATGCAAAAAGGCAACGCACATGGTTTGCCAAGGATGATCGTTATACATGGTTGAGTGGACCTGTAGACACAATGACGAAACAGGTACTTGCTCTTCTTGATCGCAATAGTTGGTTGCAAGCCTTCGTAGATTTGCATAACAGTAGATAACGAAAGCGCGTGTGAAGAATTGGATGCATCGATGTAGTGTTGGAGTGATTTGTGCCGTTGCGATAACAATTGGCGCATTTGCACAACAACCGCAGGTATACAAAGCGCCAATTGCCACGCAGTACGACTCAGCTCAGGCAATGGGCGCGCTTCGGACAAGGCTTGATCAGATATTTACATCAGCCCCCTACCGCTCATCACGTGTAAGCGTTATGGTTTGGTCAATCAAGCGCAATAGCGTTGTGTTTGAAAAGAACAGCTCACAGAATCTTACGCCCGCTTCTACCACAAAGCTCTTCTCCACTGCTGCGTATTACCAATTGTTTGGCCGCAACGCAGTGATTTCTACGGAGGTAAAGACCGACGGCATCTTAGAGCCTGACGGAACCTTGCGAGGAAATTTGTATCTGGTTGGGCATGGCGACGCACTTTTGACGGTGAATGATCTTGAAGAGCTTGCCGACAAGGTCATCGCCCTCGGCATTCGCCGCATAACGGGCAACATCGTGGGAGATGGTTTTGCTTTTGATCCACAGACAAATCGCGCTGTCTACTCTGGTGATCTGGAAGATGTGCAGCCATTGCCCCCAATCGTTGCACTTACTGTTAATAAGGGCACAATTGCAATACTGGCAAGTGCTGGCAAGAATGGTCAAGTCAGTGTACAAACCATACCAGCTTCTGATGCATTTCAAGTTCTTATTCGAGCCGCTGCTCCCAGAAAGCTGAAAAATTCGAAGAGTGTCAAAAAGAGACAACGCTATGGAGACGCGCCACCTGAGCCACGTAGGCGTCGCAGGCGTGTTCGCGCTCGTGCACCTCGTATAAGCGCAAGTTCGTCTACACTACCAACGGGTATTCAGCAGATTGTTGTTAGTGGCACACCCGGTGCAAATCGTAGTACTACGGTTTACGTTGCTATGTCACGTCCAGCTCTTGCAACGGCTGGCGTATTTGCAAATAGATTACGCACTGGTGGTGTTGACATTGACGGAAAAATTGAATCCCGTCGCACTCCGGTCAGCGCCCGATATCTCACGCAATATCGTAGACCATTTGTGGAGTTCGCAAGTGTTGTGAATAAGCGTAGTGACAACTATCTAGCCGAACATGTGTTTAAGATGGTGGGTGCTGCATGTGGAGATCATACCACCACTGCAGCGCGAGCAAAGAGAGCAGTAGTAGACGCACTCGATTCACTCAGCGTTATGCGAAACGGATGTTCATTTAATGATGGTAGTGGACTTTCTCGGCGCAATCTTGTTTCTGCCAAAACCGAAGTTGAACTTTTGCGCCAGATTTTTGTACAAGATTGGGGTGCTGAGTTTAGAAGCACACTTGCTATTGGGGCGTTTGATGGTACAATTCGAGGGCGTATGCACGATACGCCTGCCGCCAATAACGTAACGGCTAAAACTGGCACTCTTCGCAATGTGAGTGCACTTGCTGGATACGTTACTACGAGAGATGGCGAACTATTAGCGTTCTCATTTATATCCAACGGACCATCAGTCCGAGCATACAAAGGCTTGGAAAACTTGGCAGCCATTGCGCTGGCGTCGTTCTCATATAAGCTTGCGATTCCTTTGCCGCTAGATATCCTACCTGTGCCAGCAGACACATCAGGTGAGACTATTGACGGTGAAGATGGCGGATAATATCTCCTGCCATCATCGGCTGTTGTCCATTTGATGAAGAGACACTGTCTCCTGCTTCTGCATGTATGTAGGCGCCAAGAGACGCTGCCACGATCGGTGCAAGTCCTTGCGCTAGCAATCCGGCAATTACACCCGTTAAGACATCGCCAGACCCTGCTGTTGCCATATACGGATTGCCATTTGTGGTCAGAAAGCTTGTTTTGCCATCGGTTGTAAGAGAAGGGACGTCCTTGAGGTGAAGCGTGATATTCTTGTCAAGGGCAAATGTCTTTGCCTCTTCAACAGTATCATACGCAAGATCTTTACGCTCCATGTTCTTGAGCCGAGCAAACTCTCCCTTATGGGGAGTAAGAATGATGTTGGGACCACGATATTTGAAAAGTGGAAATGCTCGTAGACCCTCTGCATCAATGACAATTGGCTTCTCTCGTGCAATTTCATCAATGAGTGTAGCGAGCATCGCAAGCGTCCTAACGTTTGTGCCAAGACCAGGGCCTATTGCACAAACTGTTGATCTATTCATCATCGTTCGTAACGTTTGTTCTGCGTCTTCGTGAATCGTTCCGTCATCATGAGAAATCAGTTCTGTTGTCATTATTTCACGCGGTGTGAGCGGGTGAATAAAGGGTGCAGCAAGTTCCACTAAACCAGCACCGATGGCGAGCGCTGCATGGGCACTCATGGAAGGGGCTCCTGGCATTCCTCGAGTGCCACCTATGACTAATACTCTTCCGTAGTCAAATTTTGACGTTGATGCGTTTCGCTTTTGAAGCAGGCCTCGTATGTCGTTGTGTTCATATCGAAACATTGTAGAGAACCGCGCTGCCAAACTGCTCGCGACGCCTATCGGAGCCACTACAACACGTCCAACACACATCGGACCATCATTCCGAAAGAAACCTGGTTTCTGTGTTTCCAGCGTAATAGTCATATCCGCACGAAAGACATCCGGATGTGCCTTTCCTGTCACTGGGTGGAGGCCCGTGGGAACATCAATCGCAACCTTGAATGCATCGTATGCATTGAGAACTGCAACTTGTGATGGCAAAAGTCCGCGTAGTTCTGCGCTTCCACCAGCGCCAATAAGAGCGTCGACAACTACATTGAACTTCGTGTGAGGGTTTAGCTGATCAAAAGAAATACTTTGTATTTCATGAGGCAGCCGCTCTCTATTGACGCGCGCTTGAGTCGTCATTGACTCAGATTTTGATGACGTAACAACAACCACATCACGAATTGAAGATTCATCTCTTAACAAACGAGCTATCACGAATCCATCGCCCCCGTTATTGCCTGCTCCACAAGCTATCAAGACGGAGAGTGGCCCTATACCCAGAGGCTCTATGGCCTCAAGCAGATGTCTGGTAGCCGCAGCTGCCGCCTGTTCCATGAGATCAATAGGCTTTAATCCACATTCATCGGAACAGACTTTATCGAAGCTGAGTATCTCACTTGGTTGAAGTAATGGAAGCATTACACAAAAGTACCGCTCCCTTGATGCAGATTTGTATCATATTCACCAAAGAGATTCATTATGCCTCGCCCCCTACTCGTAAGTCTTGCCCTTGTGTTTTCATTTGTTGCCCTTGTAGCACAAGACTACCGCAATGACATGTTTCGCACTCGCCGTGCATCACATGAAGCCCAAGATTCCAAGCGTGCTGAGGTTACGCAGGTGGAAGAGCGATTGCGACCGTTTTACCATGGTGTTGCAAGTGGCGACCCACTCAACGATCGTGTTATCATTTGGTCTCGTGTAACACCTGAGAATGGTGCCACGAGTGTTAAAGTGCAGTACCGTGTAGCAACAGATACTGCCTTGACAAATGTTGTGAAGTCTGGGGAGTTCACTACGTCAAGTGAACGCGATTTCACAGTCAAAGTTGACGTGGATGGATTACAACAAGGCACAGTGTACTACTACGGCTTCAGTGCATATGGTCGCAACTCGCTTACGGGACGCACGCGCACTACCGCTACTAATGGAGTTTCTCAAGCACGCTTTGCGGTAGTCTCATGCTCAAATTATCCAGCAGGTTATTTCAATGCCTATGGAACAATTGCCAACCGCAATGATCTTGACGCAGTCCTCCACCTTGGAGACTACATCTATGAGTACGATGCAGATTCAACATCGTATGGTGGACTCATAGGAAAGCGGCTAGGTAGGTCTCATGAGCCCGATGCAGAACTCGTATCGCTTACCGACTACAGAACGCGATATTCACAATATCGACTCGATCCAGACCTTCGTAGAGCTCATCAACAACATCCAATGATTCACATCTGGGACGATCATGAATCGGCAAATGATTCATATACCAATGGCGCAGAGAATCATCAGCCAAGCGAAGGTGAGTGGAACGTTCGTAAAGCGATTTCAAAACGCGTGTGCTATGAGTGGATGCCTACGCGCGAGAATTCTGAGGGTGTTTTGTATCGCCAATTCTCCTTTGGTACTCTTCTTGATCTTTTCATGCTTGATACACGACTCGATGGAAGAGACATTCAAGTAGCTGGAGTTGGTGAAGGGGCTTCCCAGGCCTCTAAAGACTCAATCAACGATCCTAACCGTAGGATCATGTCAACCACGCAATACGATTGGCTGACCCAAGGGCTGAAGAATAGCTCAAAGACATGGAAGCTCATCGGCAATCAAGTAATCTTTTCTTCGATCAACGTAACACCAATAGATACTGCATTTCTCTTTGCAGCTATTGGCCCGATTTATTCGGCATTTGTTCGTCCGCAGGTGCCAGGACTACAGTTCGCATTTGAATCGGCATTCTATGGTGACGTGTGGAATAACTACCCTGCACAGCGTGCTAACCTAGCGGCATTTATTCGTGCAGAGAATGTGAGCAATGTTGCAATTGTAACAGGTGATTTCCATAGTGCATTTGCCTTTGAAACTCGCACGATGTGGGCAGAGAACAAGAGTTCCGTTGCAGTGGAATTTATAACACCATCAATCTCTGCTCCTAACTTTGATGAGAACCTACGCTCGAATGCTGCCATCGCTCCCCTCACTCCAGCTTTGATCGCTACCATCGACAGAACAATATCTGGACTCAATGATCATGTGAAATGGCAGGACATTGTCAATCACGGATATGAACTTGTTGATTTCACTGCCGAACGAGTTCAATGTGATTGGTACTTTATGGATACGATTCTAGCGCCATCTTCCGCCGAGACGTGGGAACGAGGATACGTCTCAATGAGTGGCACGTCCACCCTTTCACGGGCAGGTTCACCGTCATCTGGTAAGCCAAATCAAGACATTCCAGCACCTGCAAATCCTCCACAAGGATCAGTGGGCGTGAATGAAGACCTAAATCGTGGCTTTACCATTGTAGGCTATGGCCCAAATCCAACGTCTAGCGCATTGTCATTGACATATATCGTTGATGAGCCGTCAATTGTTCGAATTACAATTGTTGATGTCAACGGCAGAGAGATTACCTCAACAGAGCCCGCAGTAGAACACGGACTGCACAGTGTTGTGCTCGACCTGAAGCCCCTTGCCTCAGGGCGCTACACCATTGTGATTCATTCTGGTGCTGCTACCGTACTAACACGGATTGTTGTTTCGCGATAGCGCGTTATCGCAAAACATCATCCCGAGCGAAGCGAGGGACCTAGTGATTAACTTTGCTGCATGACCTTCGTGCACAGATGTATAATCGCATGTACCACATTCTCTATTGGAATGTTGACCGCCTGTGGTGGTCTCGACCCCAATGAGGTGCGGCCATACAGCGGAATACGTGGCACGGTGACGTATGTAGGGGGCTCTGCGGCATGGCCACCAGATTCCATCTTTGATGTGCGAGTTGTTGCATTCGAAGAGAAGCCATTGGAGTCAGCTGCTGTTCTTGCTTCGATCATTCTGCAGCGAGCTGCGTTCTCTCCAGTACGTCTACCGTTTCGTGTTTCATCAACCTCATATGAAATCGAGGTATTGGCAACTCCAAGAACGTTTACATACGTTGTAGTTGCAATGCAGAATGGTCCCAATTTTCAGACCGATTGGGTGATGCTTGATGTCTATTCAGCCACGGGCAACGTCTCAGCCCCTTCAATCGTGATTATCCCCTCTGGGGGCACCGTCAACATTGACTTTCGTGTAGACTTTTCAAACCTTCCGCCGCAGCCATTTTGATGAAGCCCATGCGCATCATCGCAGCATTGTGCTCCTTGCTAGTCATAGCAGTTAGCGCAACGGCTCAGAATGTTGGAACCCTAACGGGTTATCTCACGGATCGCGAAACAGCTCTTCCCTTGCGTGGCGCTACCGTACGTATTGAAGGAACCAGAAGCGGTGCCATCACGAATGCGAAGGGTGTCTTTGTCATCAACAGTGCGCCAGCTGGAAGTGTTACGGTGGTAGTAACTTTTGTGGGCTATGAAACTTCTCGGCAAAAGGTTTACATCAAAGCCAGCGAATCAGCAACAATGGTGATAACAATCAAAAGCTCGGCTATTTCTAAAGGAGAGGTTGTTGTTTCTGCAAACAGACGTGTTCAAGCCGTCCAAGATGTGCCAATTAGTGTGTCGATTCTCACATCAGAAGATCTTGATCAACGTAGCGTAACTCGACTCGATGAGGCTCTTCGATATGTGAGCGGCATCAGCATCGCCAGAGATCAAGTCAATATCCGTGGTGCGTCTGGTTTTGCATTCGGCGTAGGGTCACGCACGGCTGTGCAGATTGATGGATTCTCATTGCTCTCTGGTGACAATGGCGACATCAAATTCGATGTGATGCCAGTTGCAGATGTGGAGCGTATAGAAATTGTTAAAGGTGCCGGCTCTGCTCTCTATGGCACCGGAGCTCTGGGCGGCGTTGTGAGTATGATTACGAAAGACCCAACTGATTCACTGGCGGTCTATGGGCGTGTATATGCCGGACCATACACGATGCCTCCCTATTCGCAATGGGAATACCGTTCAACGCTACCATGGCAAATCGGCGCAGATGTTCGTGTTGCACAACGAATTGGCAAGTTCTCATTTTCTGCCAGTGGAGGAGTTCGAAATGACGAGAGTTATCGTCGATACGATAAGAACACACGGGGCTTTGGATTCGGCAAACTCTCATGGCAACCATCAGACCTCGTTACGTTTCGTGTCTTTGGATTTGCAACCACGGAGAACAGAGAAAACTTCATTTATTGGAGAGACCTAGATAACGCAACGTTGCCGCCTCCTGACCAAAATCAAAATGAGCGTCTTGTAACCACGAAGTATACCATCGGTACGGAATACAACCAGATATTTTCTGGCTCAACATCCATCATCGCTCGGTACGGTTTCTTTCGGACAACATTCGAAAACCAAATTGAAGGTAAAAAGCTCGACTCTAATCAATCAACGGCATTTGCTCACAATGCCGAGATTCAACTTACTTCTCGTCTATCAGATGGTGTGGTTCTAACAGCGGGTATAACTGGCAGGATCAACTGGGTGAGAAGCGATGTTTACAGCACAGCACTGCAGACAATTGCCAGCGCGTATACTCAAGGTGAGTATACAAAAGATGACTTCATCTTTACACTTGGACTTCGTGCCGATCGCGAAGAGACATATTCGCTACCCTCACAGATTGAGCTTTCTCCCAAGTTTGGAATGACGTGGAACGTACAACCTCAATTCACCATGAGGGCATCTGCGGGAAGGGGCTTTCGGGCACCAACCATCGCAGAGCGTTATGCGAACATTCGGTATGGCCCGTTCAATGTGCGGCCAAATCCGGACCTATTGTCTGAGAGCTCATGGTCCAGTGAAATTGGTGCACATCTTACTGCAACGGATGCGTTTGTACCGGTAGACATTGATCTAGCTGTGTTTGACAATGAACTGTTTGACCTTATCGAGCCAACTTTTGCACTGGATAAACCAGGCGTGCCCATCATTTTTATGAACCTTACACGAGCGCGCATCATTGGCACTGAGCTCACCATTCGAGCCTTGTTCACAAAAGAGTTATCACTCGAGTCGGGCTTTACCTATATGCTGCCAAGAGACATAACTACCGGCACAACATTAAAGTATCGGAATACAATCCTTTGGTACTCACGGGGCTCCTGGAAACCCTCTTCGAACGTTGAATTGCAGGCAGAATATCGGTATCAAGATGCAGCAGCAGCAATTGATGATCGGCTAAGTCTGTTTATACCCGATGCTGATGCACGCGTTCCGATGCATGTTATAGATGCACGATTATTTTATTCGCCGTCAAAGAGTCTACGATTTGGACTCATTGGACGAAACTTATTAAGCTATGCATTTACAGAGATCGTTGGCAATCTTGCTCCTACACGTGCTGTACTTTTTCAGGCAGAGATTCGCTAATTGCGTATCAGTAGTCGCGAAGTGTAAACGACTCGCCGAGGTAGCGCGCTCTTACTTCTTTGTTTGCAGCAATTTCTTCTGCTGTACCGTTAACAAAGATCGATCCATCAATGAGGATGTAGGCGCGGTCCGTAATACTTAACGTCTCGTGTACATTGTGATCAGTGATCAATACTCCTATGCCCTTGTGCTTTAGTTGCGTTACAATTCGCATGATGTCTTCAACTGCGATAGGATCAATACCAGCAAAGGGTTCATCGAGTAGGATAAACTTAGGGTCGGTAGCTAGCGCCCGCGCAATTTCACACCGACGTCTCTCGCCCCCTGAGAGAGTAGACGCATTACTCTTTCGGATGTGACTGATTCCAAAATCATCAATCAAACTATCAAGCTTCTTTTGACGATCCGCAGATGTCATCTTCTTGAGTTGAAGAATTGCCTTGATGTTCTGTTCGACTGTTAACCGGTGAAAAATGCTTGCCTCTTGTGGCAGGT
The DNA here is from genome assembly GCA_947495975.1 of Ignavibacteria bacterium. GTDB lineage: Bacteria > Bacteroidota > Ignavibacteria > Kapaibacteriales > Kapaibacteriaceae > UBA10438. The sequence goes on from CANMBE010000002.1 coordinate 72,742, forward strand.
ATGCAACACCTGCACGTGCGCGCTTATACATTGGTGTTGTTGTTACATCAACGTCATCAATAAATACTCTGCCTACGTCGGGCTTCACCATTCCGGTGATCATGTAAAACGTGGTTGTTTTCCCTGCTCCATTTGGGCCGAGCAATCCAACACATTCACCTTGGCGCACAGACAACGTGCTACCCTTAACAACAGTGCGTTGTTTGTAGGTCTTGCGAAGACCTTCAGCACGCAGAATGCTGCCTGATTCAGTTGCGGACACTGCCGCTCCGAGGTCTTTGTAGCAACGTCATAGTCACATCCTTCTTTACACCTGCCCGCAGCACGGTGAGTTTCATTTTCTGATTTACTTCCCCGTCAAGAATGGCGATATTCACGTCATCGTCTCGCAACGTTTGTTGACCATTGATTGCAATGATAACGTCTCCAGGCTCTATTCCTGCATCATCTGCCGGACCGCCTGTAACAACCTCGCTAATGAGAACACCATCAGCGCTTTGAAGTTGAAAATATTTCATCACGTTTTCATCGATTGCCGTCAGCTTCATCCCAGTCCAGAAATCTCTCTGTATTGGTCCCTGCTTCTGAAGCCGATCAACAATCGCCTTTACGCGGTTGATTGGAATCGCAAAACCAATACCAATGCTACCGGATCCACGCGAACTTTGGGATGTAGAGTAGATCACTGTGTTGACGCCAATGACTTCACCAAGTGAATTCACTAAGGGTCCACCTGAGTTGCCTGAAGAGATTGCAGCATCGGTCTGAATCATGTTCTTGTAGACGCGGTCTTCGCCCCCTTCACCAGGCTGCGTAAAGCTCACTCCAATATTCGAAACAACTCCAACAGTTACGGTGGGTTTTGCATTGTTATCGAAAAGGCCAAATGGGTTGCCAAATGCAATGGCCCATTCTCCTACTTCAACATCTTCACTATTCGATAGTTTGAGAAATGGTAAGCCACTTCCTTCAATCTTGAGAACGGCTACATCGGTAACAGGGTCTGTTCCAATAATGCGCGCATCATGCTTTGATCCATCGGTCATGGTAACAACGATCTTTGATGCATTACCAGCAACGTGGTCATTCGTTAGAATATAGCCGTCTGCACTAATCAGAAATCCGGAGCCTAATGAGCGGACTTCATAATCCCGCTTGTATGTATGTGGCCTATCGCCGTAAAACTGCCGGAACATGGGATCAGCATAAAAGTCTTCCCATGGATCTCGGTAATACTGAGTTCGGGTCTCCGTTACATTAATTCCTACGATTGCAGGTGAGCACTTCTTCACCGCGTTTGTAATCGCATTGCGCCTGCTTGTAGAGACATCCTCACTTATGTTCAGAGCATTTGTGTACATATGCTCTGATAGCGCAGCTTGTATGGAGGGCTTGTAGGCAGCCATTGGATGGGCTGCCAGGACCATCATCATGGCCGTAAAAAACGATGTAATCGGTGTCTTTGCCATAGGTGCAAATGTCGAATTGCAGGCGGAATTATTGCCTAGCGCTATCTTCGTTGTTCATGCCCATTCACGTTGCTCTCCCCCTGCCCCGCATTGAGCCCCTTACATACGAGGTGCCAGAAGGCATTAACGTAAGGTGCGGCTGCCGCGTTCTGGTTCCATTGGGTACGCGCGTCCTTACGGGTACAGTGGTAGCATTGGATCAGCCTCCTGTAGAAAAGATGCGTCCAATTCTTGAGGTGCTCGATGAGGAGCCGTCCTTTAGCGAGCAGATGCTGGAGCTTGCGAAGCGCATCAGTGAGTATTACGTTACATCATGGGGCGAGGTACTTCACGCCGCACTGCCAACGGGTCTGACACCAACAACAGTAGTGCGTGTTACAGTGATGAGCCCAGTAACCGAACAAGATCTACATGGTATGGAGCGCAATGCTCCAAAGCGCGCGCGCCTGCTGCGTGAGCTTCAGGGTCACACTGGTGAGATTTCTGTCTCCTACCTCCAGCGAAAACTTAAGGCCTCAGCCATTGCAGATCAGCTTGACGCGCTACAACGTATGGGGTGGATCCATATCGAAACGTCAATTGAGACACAGCGAGCTCCCCGCCTTGTTCGCGCAGTAAAGATCGCTGATTCACTTTTGAGTGATGAAGGGGCTCTGCACAACGCATTTGATTTGTTGGATGCAAAGGCACCCAAACAATCATTAGCCTTGGGACATATATACCTCACAAGTCAGCGAGACGGAAAGGCCGTTCCGATTTCGCGTATGGCGGATGAATTGCATGTGTCGGCATCTGTTGTTGACAGTCTAGAACGCAGAGGCTTTGTTGAGATCACGAGCGTTATACGCAGCTCGCGCGATGAAAAACTTGGCAGTTTGGTTTCGCGTGATGAATCAGCAATTGAACTTACCGTAGAGCAACAACATGCTGTTGATTCAATCAATGCACTTTGTGATGCGCATCAACGACGTTCCGTGGTTCTTCACGGCGTAACAGGCAGCGGTAAAACGGTAGTCTATCAAAGATCTATTTCGCACGTACTTGAGCAGGGTGGTCAGGTACTTTTGCTCGTACCTGAGATATCACTCACTCCCCAACTAGCAGATAGATTTCGTGCTGTCTTTGGTGATCGTGTTGCAGTGATTCATTCAAAGCTTGCCATTAGCGAGCGAATTGGATTGTGGCAGCGCATTCGTAGTGGTGAATTCTCAATCGTCATAGGAGCTCGGTCTGCAGTCTTTGCTCCGCTTGAAAACGTGCGGTTAATCATTGTTGACGAGGAGCATGAACCATCATATAAGCAGGATGATCCTGCGCCACGGTATCATGGACGAGACGTTGCACTGATGCGCGGACAAATTCATCAGTGTCCGGTGGTTCTTGGAAGCGCTACACCGTCTTTAGAAAGTTTAGCAAATGTTGCCGCCGGACGCGCAATTCTTCTTCAGCTCACGCATCGCGCAGATGGAGCGCTGTTGCCTGCGGTGCGTGTAGTGGATTTGCGTGTAGAGCGAAAAGCGAAACGTATGAAGGGTGCACTTTCGTTCCTGGCAATAGATGCTATTGCGCGTGTTATCGAGCGTAAGGAAGGCACCCTGGTTTTCCTCAATCGACGCGGTTACGCCGTTAACCTGCAGTGCGAAGACTGCGGTGATGTGCCCATGTGTAAGAACTGCGACGTTGCTCTCACCTATCATAAAACGTCGCATGTTTTGCGCTGTCACTATTGTGGGTATGCCGAAGCCATGCGCATGGCCTGTACTATGTGTGGTTCCGTCGATCTGAAAGAATCCGGATCAGGCACACAGCGTATTGAAGAAGACCTCATTGCTGCCCTCACTGAGAGCATGGGCACTGCTCCTCGTGTTGAACGTATGGATGCCGACACTACTTCGCGAAAAGGTGAACACAGAGCAATGTTGGAACGATTTGCACGTGGCGATATTGATGTACTCGTTGGTACACAGATGATTGCAAAGGGGCTTGATATTGCCCGCGTCACACTTGTTGTTGTTGTAAATGCCGATATGTCCTTGCACCAAAACGACTTCAGAGCGTCTGAGCGCACCGTGCAGCTTCTCAACCAGGTTGCAGGTCGCGCAGGGCGCACGGGCGCACATCCTGGTGAAATGATTATTCAGACAAGCTCTCCAGATCACCCAGCAATTGTTGCCGCAATCAACGGAGAACGGTCACCGGACGTGCTACGCGCTTGGGAGGCAGATGAACTTAGACTCCGCCGAGAAGTAGACTATCCACCGTATACTCGTTTTGTTGTGATTGAGATATCCTCACTCGATGAAGCAGCGGTAGAAGATCATAGCAAAGTATTTGCTGCACTCATTCCGCAGCGAACGGATTATTTGGTGCGCCTTGATCCCGTTATGCCGTCTGTTGCCAGAATACGCAATGCATATCGCAGGGTGATTGTCATAAAGAATTTCAAAGACAAGGATCCATCAGGAACCTTGTTTCGATCATTGCTTCGAAATGCATTTTCAACGTACTACTCAACGTATGCATCTAGTTCGGTGAAGGTTACGCTCGATATTGATGCACATGGAACAATCTAGAAAGCCTATGATATGAAGACTATTCTCTTGTTAGGATCTGGCGAGCTCGGTAAAGAATTCGTCATCGCAGTAAAGAGATATGGTCACCGTGTTGTTGCCATTGATTCATACGCCAACGCACCTGCAATGCAGGTAGCAGATGACCACCGTGTTGTAAATATGTTGGATGGTGATGCTCTTGATGCTGTGGTTGCGGAAATCAGACCCGATATCATTGTACCTGAAATCGAAGCAATACGCACTGAGCGTCTGCTTGCATACGAGCAGGCAGGTATTCATGTGGTGCCGAGCGCGCGTGCAGCGAATATGACCATGAACAGAAAGGCAATTCGAGATTTAGCGTCGCAGGAACTACGTCTGCGCACCGCGCGATACATGTATGCCACAACCGAAGAGCAATTTGTTGTGGCCGTACAGAATATTGGAATTCCATGTGTTGTAAAGCCACTTATGTCATCGAGCGGTAAGGGGCAGAGCATTGTCCGCAACGCCTCTGAAGTTCAGTCATCGTGGGACTATGCAATGCAAGGTAGCCGGGGCGATCTTAAAGAAGTGATTGTTGAAGAGTTCATTCGTTTTGAAAGCGAGATCACGCTCCTTACCGTTACGCAAAAGAATGGACATACTTTGTTTTGTCCACCTATTGGTCACAGGCAAGAACGTGGTGATTACCAAGAGTCGTGGATGCCACACGTTATGGACCCTGCATTACTTCTCAAGGCGCAGAATATGGCCGCAAAGGTTACTGCATCATTAACGGGTTTCGGAATCTGGGGCGTAGAGTTCTTCCTTACGGCAGATGACGTCTATTTTTCCGAGCTTTCACCACGTCCGCATGACACCGGCATGGTAACGCTGGCAGGCACCAACAACCTCAACGAATTTGAACTACATGCTCGCGCCGTACTCGGCTATCCTATCCCTGAAATCACATTGGAGCGCGCTGGCGCATCCGTGGTGATTCTAGCCCAACACCAGAGCAGTGAGCCCCCTACCGTACAAGGCATAGAGACTGCATTGTCGATGCCCGAGATAGAAGTAAGAATCTTTGGCAAACCATCTACACGAGTTCATCGTCGCATGGGCGTGGTGCTTGCACACGGGGCTCCTGATGCTGACACTGATGCGCTGAGAGCGCATGCGAAGACAGCGGCCGAGTTTATAGCTTTTCAAGCGCCTCTTTAAGCGCCTTTACAAGGGTTTCTGAGAGTGCAGTTGTGCGCTGAGAATTCCCAGCCTTCAGAACCAAAATATCAAAGGCACGAATGCCCCGATATTCCCTTGAGGAAAAAACAGAGGACCGAGGCATAGACTATATCCGTTATTACAATCACCGCTATTAACGCAGCCGCCCACACCGTCAGTGTTACGATCGCATACGTCACTATTTGGCACCTTTCTTCCATAATCATCTGTGTACCAATAGCAACTGCAATACCCCGGACCTGGAACCGATGCACACGAGCCCAAGTTGCGTGCCCAAGCAAACGAAACGTTCGTGGACACGAGAGCAAGTACGATAGCCAATATCCATAGCGAGAGGAGATGTTTCATACGTTTAAACATGTGCGTTACTGAATGATGATACTCTTTGTGCAAATAACCTGTCCGCCCGAGTTTCCAACCACGATATAAAGTCCTTGTCCGAGAGCGACATGAGTAGGATTCGTTAACAGAGGGCACGCCGATGTCCAGTGAGTTGCGCCGTAGATATCGACAACCGACAGGCGATCTAGGCCTGATACCTGTCCATGACCGACGAGCATTCCAAGCGGATTTGATGTTGTTCCCACTGTGATGCTGCACGTAACGGATCCAGCTTGTACGATATTGGCTTGGACTGAATCGCTATACGAACGCCACTGAGAAGATGACAGCTCGATTGCCGACCTCATCGGCCCCAACCCGTCGTAGCGCGTGAATGGGTGCGGTGAGGCACCTGAAGTCCACGTATTGACCCGGATGAAGACATTGGTTGAGTCGAAGGTTATGGGAAGCACATAGCGCACACGAGACGCCATAGGATACCAAGAGTACAATGAAGGTTTACGTGTTGCAGTCGTTGTTGCAAATGAACAGGTGTCGAGAAGCGCGATTCTGCTGCCACTTGCTGACGATACTAGCTCTACAGAATACGAGATGCCGTTTTGATTAACGTAGAAATCGTACGAGAGTGCCATTGTTGCTTTATCCAACCATGAGATTGTTCGGTAAAACTGTAGAGTGTCACCAGAATACGCTAAGAATGGGCGAGTGACTGATCTCTGCCGCATTTCTGCCGCGGTCCAGTTTGCGACCGCAACCGTTGTTCCTGAGTCGTAATTCACTACTCGCTTCATGCACCACTCGCCAAGCATCAGTTTCCGACGGTTAAGAAGAAACTCGCCGAACATCCACGTGCTGTAGCTCGAATCCGCCTCGTAGTTGAAGGCGTACTTTGGAGCCCACTCGTCAGCACTTTGATAGAGTGTGTCCACCCCGTTCTGTGCTAGGTATGCAACGCGAAAGCCACCAGCCGAGCTTGCAGCCTGAAGCAAAGAGTCGCACTGGGACTTACCATCTACATGTAGTAGGATCAGCATAACAAGGGCAAGGAACCATCGCATAAGACCTCCTTGTAGAATCAGTACGAATTCAACAAATCAAGATACCCCCCCCACGAGATATCCTAGAAATAATTAGCGACTTTTCAAGCGCCTCTGCAAGCGCCTCGTTGAGAAAAGTTAAAGGGTATCTCCGTAACGAAACAATTAACCAGTTAACCCACTAACTAATGAGCATGCCCTGGGGATGCGCAAGAGCATGCTCTCGCGCTGAGCGTAGCATTGATAGCAAGCCCTAGAACGTTGCCCCAGACAACGTCACTCTAAACTCCGGTATCGTACGCTGTGAAAGCCGTGCATTCACATCCACTCGGAAGAATAACAACACACGGTTGATACCAACTCCGATCTCATAATATGCTTTGTCTGTTGTGATATCGGTAGTTGGTAACATGGTTCGTGTGTACTTCATAGTCTCTTCTGAAAACGACGTCCAACCTACTCCACCAAACAGTATAAATTCTATGCCGAACGACGCTATGTCAGGAATGCGAAGAATGCCTGGAATCACTTCGCCAAAATTATGACTCAGTGAAACGGTTGCATATCTGTCTCCATAGAATTCTTTGACACTCATTCCTCGAAACACAGATCCTGTAACAAGTCCACTTACACTTGTTTCGAGACTAGAAAACCGTTGAGGGGGAACCTTCCCCCAAGACCAACCCGCAGCACATACAACATCGAGTGTCCACAACGGAAGTGTCTTTACGCGAAGAACACCAAGCCACGTTGCCCTGGTGAATTCAAAAGCTGATGGTAAGATGTGGGGCTGAGAAGACTCCACGCGTAACATCGTACCTGTTCGTGCAATGAGTCTCACAGGCGAATACGCAAGAGCAATCGTCGCTCCAAAAGAACGCATGGTTCCATCGATGATGGTTGAGTTCTCCCGCAGGTTCTTTGCAGGAGAGAACACCGACCATACAGAGCGCGATACTGCTGATTGTTGATCTTCAGATTGCACAAAGAGTCGGATACTACTTGGACGTGCCCAAAGATCATTGCGAATAAATCGTAGTTGACCCCATGAATAGCCGGCCCCTATCTCTATTCCATTGCGGTAATAATAATCTCCATAGTCATTTCCGAAAAGCAACGTGGTAAACGTAATAAGGCTTGTTCGAACAACATTTGGATCATCGCGCCGCTGAAGCACATTGTGATAAGCCCCGTCTATAAACCAGTTTTGCCGATCTCCCAAAAAGAGTGTTGCTTTTGCTGATCCGTAACCACGTTTGTCACTGAATCCATATCCAACACTTGCTTCTATCTCAATGATTGTGTCTGGCCGAAACCGAAGTCCTGTACCAAGGTAGAGCCCATGAACACGATTGTACCGAATGATGTCTTCAAATCCTGAGAAGGGTCTGCGTGACAACTGTGCAATTGATCGTGTTATGGGTCCAAGGTATGTTTCAAGAAAGCTCGTTTGTACGCTGTCGGGATTATCGATGAGACTTTGAATGTCTGCATATGCGTCCGACTCCTCTTTCAACAACGGCATCTTCTGATGTACTTGCCAATAGGTAGAATCAAATGTGTTCGCATCTTCGGTGATCTCAACTCTGCGCTGTTCAAAGAGTCCATCATCAAATAAAGCGTTCAAGCTATAGTCATAACAGAACGTTTCTATCTCGATATCGAGGCGAGGAGAAAAGATGAAGAATACATCAGCAGTAAGCGAAAACTGAATTGACAATGCTTCGGGAACTACAACACCCTCATGCACCATGAATCGTTGCCTGTATGTTAGCAACGCGTCGAATGGTAGATTCACAGCAACGCTTGGTAGCAGTCGTACTTCAAGGGGCGTATCCTTGCGCTGGTCTATAAATATTGAACCGCTAAAGGCTCTACGGCCCTTACTCTTGGGTTCAATATCAATGCGTACTGTATCGTCATCAATGCTACTCTTGAGGATGAATTCATAGTCGTCAATAGCGTTTGGATGAAACGGTGATTCAATTTCTTCATTGATGATTGTTACTACATCATCGTACGCGTTAAGGTTGGTGCCAAACGCAACAAAGTTTGCCTGAGGAGGGATATTGGCTGTTTGCCGGCGTTGAACAATTTCATTGAAGTATTGGCCGGGTTTTATGAAATACCCTTTTGAGTATGATTCTAGAATACTGAAGACTGTGGTATCGCCGCGACCTGAGCTTCTCGATGCCGTAGAAGTATCTGTTGTGGCCACAAACTTTGTGTAGAGCATATAGGTGTAGCGCTCTAGAGAATCTTGTTGTCGCTTTTTTCTGGCAAGCACACGACGCATAATCGGAACAGCCGGATCTTCTGATGAGACTACAACCTCGGCCCCGATAAAGGCTTTCTCACGCAGTACAACGTTGATTATGGTATCATCAATTGCAGCAACAATTGTGTCTGGCGCATATCCTACCATTGAGTACACAATCGTTAGAGCATCGAGACCCTGTACTGCAGAGCGCAGCATCGTAAGAATATAGTTGCCATAACGATCGGTCATTGTGTTCATGCGCAACTCCAGTGCACGTACACTCACGAATCGAAGTGCGCTTTCGGAATCGGCGGCTGCAACCCGACCTCGAATAGATATATCACGCTGCGCCACCACGGTGCCGAACGTTGCAATCAAAAGCACAATGCACCAAAGGGTGCGAATCACCTAGCCCCCTACTATTTGAAGTGCGGCCTGTTGAGCCTTCTCCATAGATTCTTGTGGCGTTTCTTCTCCAAGTAAGACCCGCACAACAGCATCTTCGATTACGGCCTCTATGTCTAGCCAGCGCGGATGAACGGGCGTCATGCGAGCATGTTGTAGTTGCCGTGCAAATAGTGCCTTTATCGGATCGGCAATGAGCACTGAATCGCTAAAGGATGCCTTCTCAGCAGGAAAACCAGCTTCAGAGATCTGAGCGCAGAACCGCACGGCGGTTGACCCTTTTGTAAGAAACAGCACAAGATCGCGCGCGTGTTGCGTGTTCTTCGTAGAGGCGCTTACAGCGAGGTATTCACCACCGGCGAATGAGACTCCGGGTTGGCCATGTACTCCAGGCATCATTATTGGTTGGGCCTTTAGTGCTTTGTTCGCATATATCTTTTTTGAAAGCCACGAGCCGGAGTTCCACAAAGCAATCTTTCCCTGAACAAATGCTGCATCGAGCTGACGCTGTGTTTCAACAAAACCAGCGCGTGCTAGTTGGGCATAAACGCTAAGAGCTTGAATATTCTCTGGGCTATTCAAAATGGGTTTGCCCTGTGCATCAAAAACATCGCCGCCATACGTCCACATGAATGGTAGGATCTTCTTGTAGAGCCTGTGTGCATCAGCACCGTTTGCGCCCCATCCATCTGTGCCAGATTCTTTGACCAATTCGGCAGCACGAATCAGTTGGTCCATCGTAATGATGGGCTCCGTCCAGCCGGCTTTGGCAAGAAGAGTTTGGTTTGTGAAGATTACCCGCGTGTCTAGCGTCCACGGATAGGCAAACGTCCTGCCTTGCCACATCGCTGGCGCAACAGAATAGGAAACAAACCTACCAAGTGCGTTTCCATCACCTGGCAGTGCAAGCAAGACGCCAGAACTTGAGAATTGCGCTATCCAATCAGAGCCAAGCTCAATAACGTCAGGAGGCGCGCCAGAGTTAAAGGCAGCCTGGAGTTTTACCTTGCCATCGTTCCACGACAGTTCAGTGAGCTCTACCTTGACGTTTTTCTCCTTTTCGAACTCGGCAACCAGTTCTTTCAGGACAGCTTTTTGCCCGGGTTCACTCCAGAAATGCCAGAAGCGAATAACGTTGGCTCCAGAATCTGGGGCGCTACCGCCGCATCCGTTCATAGAAACAAGAATGCAGGAAGCAAGAATTATGGCGATTTGGGCGCGGTGGCAAGTATTCATGCTTCGAAGCTACGCAAACGCGTTGTCCATTCGCACGAACATCCGTATTTTTGAGACCGTCCATCAGTTGTGCCACCGCAACTACATGACACCTCCACTCTTCTGTTCATAAATCTGGTGTCCTGTGCCGAAGACGTCAAAGTACATCTTCATTACGGGCGGGGTCCTTTCCTCTTTAGGGAAGGGCATTGCGTCTTCTTCCATCGGTCTTCTTCTTCGTCAACGCGGTTTTAGCGTTACGGTGCAAAAGCTTGACCCCTATATCAACGTCGACCCCGGCACCATGAATCCGTATCAACACGGAGAGGTCTTTGTGACCGATGATGGGGCTGAAACCGATCTCGACCTTGGACATTACGAGCGGTATCTTGATGTAAAGATGTCAAGAGCCAATACTGCCACTGCAGGTCAGGTCTATTTTGACGTGATCACTCGTGAGCGGCAAGGGGCGTACCTCGGCAAAACAGTGCAGGTTGTTCCGCATATCACTGATGAAATCAAAAAGCGCATGCGCGCTTTTGATGGCAAATACGAGATCATTATCATTGAAATCGGCGGAACGGTTGGAGATATTGAGTCACTCCCCTTCCTCGAAGCATGTAGGCAACTGCGCCACGAGGTTGGCAGAGGAAACGCACTAGACATACATCTTACGTATGTGCCATACATCAAGAGCGCGGGCGAGCTCAAGACAAAGCCAACGCAGCACTCTGTAAAGACGCTTATGGAATTTGGCATCACGCCGGACCTCCTCTTGTGTAGAGCAGAGCTAAGTCTCGACCGCGAGATTCGCGCCAAGATTGCGTTGTTCTGCAACGTTGAAGAGCGCAGTGTTATCGAGGCAATAGATGCTGAGACTATCTACGAAGTGCCGATGATGTTTGCCAAGCATAAGCTTGATGCAATTGTGTGTGAAAAACTCAACCTGAAGAAGTCAAAACTCAATCTTGATACATGGTCACGATTTGTACGTCGTATCAAGTCTCCAAAACACGACGTCACCATCGGTCTCGTTGGCAAATACAACAAATACCCAGACAGCTATAAGAGCATCACGGAGGCTTTCATTCATGCGGGCGCCATCAACAACACTCGCGTGAATTTGCGATGGATTGATTCCGAAGAGATCACAAGTGGAAACGTAAAGTCGCTGTTGTCTGACGTAGATGGTGTGCTTGTTGCGCCTGGCTTTGGCTCGCGAGGCATTGAAGGTAAAATCACAGCCATAGAATATGTTCGCAAAAACAAGATTCCATTCTTTGGTATTTGCTTGGGTATGCAGTGTGCTGTGATTGAGTATGCTCGCAACGTGGCTGGTATGCCCCTTGCAAATTCTACAGAGTTCAAGAAGAACAAGTTCAATGTGATTGATCTATTGCCCGAACAACGCAAGATCACAGACAAAGGTGGCACCATGAGACTCGGCGCCTATCCGTGCAATCTTGTGAAGAAAACCAAGGCCATAGCTGCATACAAAAGTGAGAGCATAAGCGAGCGACATCGTCACCGCTATGAGTTCAACAACGATTTCAGAGAAACACTCACCGATAAGGGGCTTCGCATAAGCGGTACTTCTCCAAATGGGAAATTGGTAGAGGTAATTGAGCTCGCAGATCATCCGTGGTTTGTTGGCGTGCAATTCCACCCCGAGCTGCGCTCACGTGCTGTAACAGGTCATCCCCTCTTTGTTTCGTTTATCAAAGCATCACTTGTGCATGCATTGGAGAACGCATAGATGGCTACAGTGCAGATTCTACTTCTTGAACATGATGATGTAGAGGGGCTGTACCCTTTTACTGATACTCATTGTTCATGGGAGATTCGCACTGGACATTATACAATCTTAGAGCGTTGGACGAAGTCGCTGCCAGGACACACTGTTAGTGTTGTATCTCACCGCGATCTCCACTTGCGCTCATTTGTTGAGCGACACCCAGAGACTCCTGCGTTTGTTCAAGCGCCAACGTTGCTTGTTGCCTCGCACGTCTTGCTCTCGCCCGAGGTAATGCGGAGACTTGTTACAATGTGCGAGAGCAGTACCGAAACATTTCTTGTTGCATGTTCAGGGCTTACAGTTGGAGCATTTGTTTCGCATGAACTGGCCACACCGCATGCGGCCGTTGAAGTTCTGGATGCACTCTCTGCAGATCAATGCTCAACCGTTGAATGCGCGGGTCATATCATCCGTAGGTTGTGGCAAACACTTGATCACATCGACTTGTCAATTGTTTGGGATGCAGAACTTGTTGACCAGCTCATCTCTCAACAAGCATCCATACACCCATCTGCGGTATTGGATGATAGTATGGGGCCAATCCTGATCGCAGACGGAGTGCGCATTGAGCCCCTTGCCGTCATTACTGGACCTGCATCAATCGGAAAAGACACTATCGTTATGCCGCATGCCACACTCGATACTGTCGCCATAGGGCCAGTGTGCCGCGTAGGAGGTGAGATTTCATCCTCTATCATTCAGGGATATACAAACAAGCGCCATGACGGATTCCTTGGGCATTCATACATCGGCGAATGGGTTAATCTGGGTGCTGCAACTACAACGTCAAATCTCAAGAATACATATGGAAATGTCCGTGTGACTTTTGTTTGGGGCACAGAAGACTCACAGCGAATGTTTCTCGGGCTGCTTATGGGCGATCATTCCAAGGCAGCGATAGGAACTCGTTTTCCAACGGGCACAGTGTGTGGAACCAGTTGCAACATTGTGAGAGATGGTTTTACAGACAATTCCATTGGTTCATTTAGATGGTTAGATGAATCGTATGACATTGAGAAAGCCATTGCTGTAATTCAGACATCAATGGGACGCAGAAGCAGGTCGCTTGGACCTGCTACAGAAGCTCTTTTGCGCTATCTTGCGGGCTGAAATGTCCGCCCCTCTACACATATGGATCACTGGCGCAGGCCAGGGAATTGGCGCTGCCATTGCAATGCAGCTTGGCACGCAGCACCATATCACGTTAAGTGGACGCCATGAGGCCTCATTGCGCGGCGTATCAGGTGCGTTGCAGCACGGCAATGCTGCCGTTGTTACGTGTAACGTATCAGACGAGCAAAGCATTCATCAAGCCCATGCCGCAGCAGTTGCTGTGTTTGGCCCAGTAGATGTGCTTGTAAACAATGCCGGCGTTGGTGTATTCACAAATCTTGAGGACATGTCCGTAGAGGTTTTTGATGAGCAGATCGCCGTCAATCTGCGTGGTGTATTTTTATGCACAAAGGCAGTTTTGCCGTCTATGGTAGAGCGTCAACGTGGCATGATTATTACCATCAACTCCATCGCTTCCATTACGGCATTTTCAGGATGCACGGCATACGGTGCATCAAAAGCAGGTGCTTTGGCTCTTACGCGATCTCTACGCAGCGAAGTTCGTGACCGCGGCATAAAGGTGACGGATATACTTGTTGGCGCAACCGAGACCAACATCTGGTCTGAAGAAAATCGTGTAACGTTGGGTGAGCGAATGATGCAGTCAGATGATGTAGCAGGTGCAGTGCAAATGATTGTTGATTCGTTTGAAAACCCAAGAACTCATTTCGAAGAAATTGTGATCCGTCCTCAACGGGGAGACCTTTGATGTTTATGAAAATCTTTTTCGTTCTATGTGCTAGCATTCTTTCAGTGCATGCCTTTGCCCAACCGAACCAAGTATATAGCCACGGAGACCCAACTGCTGAAGAGCAGTTGATGCTCGAGATGATCAACCGCGCTCGTGCCAATCCACCTGAAGAAGGTATCCGATTGATGGACACGGACGATGCTCGTGTGCAGTCAGCCTATTCGTTCTTTAGCATCAGCAAGAGCGCTACCAAGACAGCATTTGCCGGCTATGCTCAAAAGCCCCCCCTTGCCTTTCACCCCTCATTGATGACAGCTGCCATTGGGCACTCTGTAGATATGGATGCGAATAATTTCCAGGGTCATACTAGCACTAATGGTGACGATCTTGGTGATCGTTTTCGTACAGTGAGTTATGCCTCTCAGGGTACATACGGAGAAAATGTTGCAGCCTATAGCGAGTCAGTATGGCACGGACACTGCGGCCTTAATGTTGACTGGGGAACGCAAAACCAAATCGACCTTGGTCACCGCACCAACATCATGAACATTGGCGGCTATATGTTCACGGAGATTGGCATTGGCATACTGATCAACAATCAAGGTCTGCAAACAGGTCACGTAGGTCCGTACGTTATCACGCAAGATTTTGGCTCGCGTAGTGTGAGATACATCACTGGTGTTGTCTACCGCGACAAAAACGAAAACGGATTCTACGATATCGGTGAAGGTCTAGCGGGTGTTACGGTAAAGCCGTCTCGCGGCACATATTATGCTGTGAGTAGCACATCCGGAGGGTATGCCATCCCATTTACTGGTGGAGGATCAGTAACAGTCACTGCTACTGAAGGGGGCTTGGCAACACCGGTTGTAAAGACCGTTGACTTCAACAGTGAAAACATCAAGGTGGACATCATTCCGGCATTGCAAAGTCCAGGTGTCATTGTTCTTACGGCTCCAGCAAACAACGTAACCGGGAGCGCTCTGACAGTTGCACTTACGTGGACACTCACCCCTATTGCCGACACGTATGAATGGCAGGTTGCCTCCATGCAGAGCTTTGCAGCAAGTTCAATTGTGGGCTCCGGCACTGCTACCATCAACACAGCATCTGCAACAGTTCCACAATGCAACACCCGATATTATTGGCGTGTTCGTGGAGTAAACGGCCTTGGAAACGGTCAATGGTCAGCCCCTTACTCCTTTACCACAGGCGGTAAACTTCCAACATCTACCAACGGCACAACACCCCGAAGCGCGCAAAACGTAGACTCTCGAGGAACTGTCGCCTTTACATGGACAAGTGCCACTGATGCAACTGGCTACCACGTGCGCATCAAGAATGCTGCTGCACCATTTTCCATTGTCTACGAGGACTCTGCACTTGTTGGCGTGTCTAAGGCAATTGCAGTAGCGTCCATCGGTGCCGGCAGTTTTACATGGGAAGTTCGTGCGAAGAACGCATGTGGTAATGGCGGATGGTCTACACCGGCCGCCTTTTCACTTTCAGTCACAGGTGTTGAAGAGATAGCAGAGAATGGTTGGGGGCTTCTTGTTGCGCCGCATCCGATTGCTTACAACTCAACTGTTTTGCTGACATCGCCATTTGATGGAACTATTATCCTTTCCATTATCGATCTCACAGGTGCAAGCCAAACAATTGGCACCTACACCATCACCGCCGGCGTTACAACGCTTCCTTTGTTTGCAAACATGCCAACAGTCTCCGGCGTCTACATACTCTGTGCTGAACAGTCTGGTGTTGTTGTTTCACGTATCCGTGTAGTGATCCAATGATGAAAATACTTGTAGCATGTTTGCGACCGTCTAGATCATAGGTGGATGCACAACCACCTCCCTAGCTCCTACCGTATTTGGTCGGCTAGATGCCGTTGTTATCAATACTATCTTAGCACTGCGCAACCTGGGTGGAATGAAGTTTAATTGTTACAATCTCATTGACATGATATTGTGCATTGAAGACGTAAAGCAAGCCATGACATTAGAGCATTTATCGAGTTTTTTCTATGGAGATTCTCAAAGAAATACTGCGTATTGTTACATCGAAGTCGGATAAAGCCAAGGTTTTCCCCGAACTCATAGAAGACGATATCGCATCTACCTCGTTGGCGGGGAGATTCCTCAACGGCATGGCTAACGACACCTATGCCAACGATGAAGATGCTGCCAAAGATCTCTACGGCACTGATGCCGGCGACCAACGGTTTCGTACGCTGAAGTCGCGGACGTATGAACGGCTGATGCAGTCCGTTCTCTTTTTGCAGGTAAAGCAACCTGAACACTCGGAATATCTCAGTTACTACTACAAGTGCATGCGTAATCTGATCGGTGCTCAAACACTTATACGATTTGCTTCTCGAAGAGCTGGATATGCAATCGCTCACAAGACCTTAACTGTTGCGCAGAAATATGAGTTTACAGATATCTGTTTGTCACTAGCGGTTCTCTTACGCGAATCGGCTGCGGTGTGGAATAAGCGAACAACATTCTTGCACCACCACCGCGATGTAGTGAAATATCAAAACGCGCTTCGCTGTGAGTATGATGCTGATTTTATGCTCCACCATATCAAGATGGAAATGACGGTAACGAGTCGGAAGAGGTCGTACCTCATGGATCTGCATAAGGATGCAATGATAAAGGTTGAGTCTATGTGCAGAGAGCACAATACCTATCTTCTACGACTCAATAGCATACGTGCAGCTGTAAATTATTACGACTTTATTGAAGACTTTGTAGGTGTGATCAACGAGTGCAAGAGAGCCATTCAATATTTGAATTCACAGCCGCATCTGTTGCTGCGTAATCGTTACGGCGAGTTCATACTTCAGAATATGTCGGCCGCTCTCTATTTGCGTCGGTATGATGAAGCTTTTCAATTGGCAGATAGCTGTATAGAATCTTTTACAGAGGCAGGTAACAATTGGTACTTTGCGTCTGACCTTTCATTTGTTGCTGCAATCAATATTCAGGATTATACGAAAGCTGAATATTATTATTCGAGAGCAACGAACCATCGCAAATTCACCATGCTCTCAGAAAGCACACGTGAGCGATGGATCATATACGGGGCCTACCTTCTCCTTGCAGAAAGACTTGGGCTTCATGCTCCATCTCAAAGTAAAACAAAGACATTTCGCCTTACTACATACCTGACTTCCCTACCGGAAGAATCAAAGTCTAAAAAAGTCTATAATGTACTTATCATCGTTTCGCATGTATTCTATCTTATGCTAAACAGAGACTTTGATACTGCCGAGAAACGTATTGATGATCTCCACATATATTCTTCACGCTACCTGAAAGAGAAACACTTTCATCGAGTTCGGATCTTTCTTCGACTCATTCAGAGCTTTCCTAAACACTCCTTTATTCCCGAACAAATTCAGAAGAATACCAAGGACATCTATAGTGAGCTTGTTGCCTCATCACGTAATCCTATGCCATCTGAGACGAATGAGCTGATCCCATTCGAAGTAATGTTCGAATCCCTGCTCACAACAATGAAAAGCACAGACTAACCTCTAGCTGTATATATTGTTTACATTTTGTATATTGTCCACACGTTTCCACATTCAAAAACGGTGATACTATGCAAACAAAGATTCAGCTTGGTGTACGCCATCGCCAGATTAGAGAATCTGTGCTTCAAATGTCTGTAGCTGACTATGCAAAGCAAATGCAGGTGAAGGTTCCAACCGTGTATTCGTGGGAATCTGGGCGTACAAGCGTCCCTCAGGACGTACTTGCCAAACTCGAGAACCGTTATGGCATTTCATCCGGCTGGTTGCTCACTGGCGCTGGATCTCCAAAGAGCATCGCAACGGAGCCGGATTCAAACACCACCCAAGCATCCAAGAGCGCATTAGAGCGTTTAGAAGAACAAGTTCATGCTATCCGCAGTGTGATTGCAGAACTAAAAGCCCACTCGCCCCTTGTGGTAGCTCCTGCACGCTTATCAAAGGGGGCTCGCGGTACACGTATTCCCATGCTGTCACTCGGTGTAAGCGCTGGGCAACCAACAGCATCGGACGACACAATTGAACGTGAGATTGACCTTGCGGACATGCTCCTAGAGCACCCGGAGAGCACATATTTTATTCGTGTTGTAGGCGACTCAATGACAGATGCCGGCATAAGCGATGGTGATACGCTCATCGTAGACTGTGCCGTGCAGCCCCGCTCAGGACAAATCGTTATAGCAAAGGTCTACGGAGAGCTCACCGTGAAACGCTACATCAAGGCTGAAGGCCGCCCTGTGTTGCGTGCTGAGAACAGACGCTACAAGGACATTGCTATAACGGCCGAAATGGACTTCACAATCGTTGGCGTGGTTCGTAGCTGCATTAAAAAGTTCTGAACTCAACGTTGGAATAACTTTACGATGTCAAATCATTCTACATTTTGTAGAATTGCAAATGATCATCTGCATCGTTATCGAAGACGTACTTTCTCAGGCCCGCTGGGATGCTATTGTTGAGCGTGTACACGCCTACACTCCCCTGCTTGTTGTCGCTAAACATGGTAGGCTCTACTCTGGAACTGACAACCTTGACGGCTTGCGGTCACTTGTTCAAAAAATTCGCGCGCACGCCGCGCTAGCACCAGACCGTACGAGTGCGCTGCTCTGCGCATTATATGGCACATGCGGAAGGTTAGATGCCTATGCATCCGCAGAAGAGGTGCCAACCTCTGTACTATTGAATATTCCTGAACTTGATCTTCATGAGCAAGATGCAGAGCGTTTGAGTCTCTTTGGCATGCGCACAATTGGAGATCTGAGCGCGCTGCAAGAGAGACATCTACGCGTACAGTTTGGTAGTGCAGGAAGTAGACTCCATACCTTTCTCACTTCACAGAGTTCTGCACTCCCATTGTATGTGCCGCCCCCTGACATTATCAGTCGCATTCGCTTTGATGATGCACAACGCGAACCCGGCGTACTCGTTGAAACGTTGCATTACTGCGTAAGCCAAACCGTTCAGGAGCTTGCACCACAGCTATGTTGGCGCATTGAGGTTGCCGTGCTCGATAAAGCTGACGAGCTCTGTGCACAGCGCGGACGTGTATTGCGCAACGGTGTAACAACAGTCGATGCGATACTTGTTCATGCAAGAGCGCTGTTACGTGAGTTGCTTCATCCAACACGACTGTGGTGGGGAATCCGCGTGCGCCTCGCATCACTTACTCCACCACAGGCTGCACAAACACAACTATTTGTTGAGCGTAAGACTGCTCAGGATGTTTCGAACGGTATGCTTCCACGTTATGCACAAGTGATGAAGCGAGTAGAGATCCTCAACCCGTGGTCAATCGTGCCTGAGCACTATGCACGCCTTGTGAGATATTCACAAGACCCACAAGGAAACGTATGAAACTGTTGCTCGAGCCAATCGATGTTGGTTGTCGCAATAACACACCATACGTTATCTGCTGGCGAGGAGGTGCATACGATGTGGAAAGCGTGCTTGACTCTTGGAGCAGCCGAGGTCCGTGGTGGGGCAAGGACGAACTGCGAGACTACATCCTGCTTATGACAACATCCGGCGTGATGGAGATCTACCGTAGCAACCTACATGGTTGGATGTTATCACGAATGTTTGACTAGGTACTGAGCTGAATCATCACATGTTTGCCTCACTCCATACGCGTTCACACTTCTCCTTCCTCGATGGAGCATCGTCTCCTGAAGAATTAGCTCAGCATGCAGCACAGCTTGGCCATCATGCTATTGCACTTACAGACAGCTATGGTGTATACTCTGCCGTGCGTCTGCAACGTGCTTGTCTCGCGCACGGCATTGCGCCGATCATGGGAACTGATATCTCACTACATGGTGTAATGGTCTCCCTCCTTGCTAAAGATCAACGAGGATATGAAGAGCTCTGTGGTCTTATCACAAGAATGAAAGGTGATGCAGACGTTGATGCACTCAAAGCAGTTATGCAGTTACAGCAGTGTTTCACAATTGTTCATTGTAGGGCAGATGATCTAGGCAATATCCATGAACTGCTGAGCCCCCTATCAAAAACAGGCACCTTTGT
The DNA here is from genome assembly GCA_947495975.1 of Ignavibacteria bacterium. Taxonomy (GTDB): domain Bacteria; phylum Bacteroidota; class Ignavibacteria; order Kapaibacteriales; family Kapaibacteriaceae; genus UBA10438. Next base: position 92,912 of record CANMBE010000002.1, read on the forward strand.
TGGCATATCACATGACGGTAGACCGTGGGCAAAACGTCGCGCCGGTAGCATCGTACAACTCGCTCAATCACACGGCATACCAATCGTAATTGCACAGGATGTACGATATGCTACGCCTGATCAGTATGCAACACATGATCTCATGACGTGTATACGCGAAGGCATCACCATCTATGAACCACATCCACTACGTCCAGTAAATGACAGACATTGCCTGCGTAGTGAACATGAACTGAGATCGCTCCTACCATGGCCAGAAGCATTCGATGCAGTTCATGAAATCATACGTCAGTGTAGCTTCAATATCATACCGGAACATATCACGCCCCCTTCTGCAAAATTGAAAGCTGACGAAACGGCTATTAATGTTCTACGAGAAACATGCTGGAAGGCATTCCCGAAGCGTTACACGAATATGCAGAAGCAAGCATCGGATTTACTAGAACACGAATTAGATGTAATCGGAGATCTAGAGCTTGCCGACTTTTTTCTTGTTGTAAAAGAAGTGACAGACGAAGCACGTCGCCGTACAATACGATGCTCAGGCCGTGGCTCGGCGGCTAATTCAATAGTAGCCTATCTGCTTGGTATCACAGGAGTATGCCCAATCAGACATCATCTACTCTTTGAACGCTTTCTGCATAGGGGGCGAAAGGGCACCCCAGATATTGACGTAGACTTTGATAGCGACAGACGGAACGAGATTATCACATGGATGGAAAATCGCTTTGGTATTGACCGCACGGCCATGACGGCTACATTGATCATATACCGCACACGCATGGCTGTACGCGATGCTGCGAAAGCCCTTGGCTGGCCAATGGACACTGTGAACAAACTCTCTAAATGTGTACCGTCGTGGACAAGCAAAGCCATTAGTGATTACCGAGAAGATCTCTCGGCTGTATGCGGTGATGTGCCATTGCTCGACGTACTCATCCGCTCTGTGCAGCTGCTACTCAATCATCCACGTCACCTGGGTTTACACTCAGGAGGAATGATATTGTCATCACGCTCACTCAACACATGTACACCTGTTCAACGCTCTGCCAATGGTGTTGCTGTTGTGCAGTTCGACAAGGACGATGTAGAAGCAATGGGGCTAGTAAAGTTTGACGTTCTCGGCCTGCGTATGCTTGCCTGTGTAAGTGAGGCTGTAGAACTCATTGCACAACATACTGGTTGCCTCATTGATATTGACGAGCTCCCGCTAGATGACGAAGACACCTACAACCTCATTCGTAGTGGTCATACACTTGGCGTGTTTCAAATAGAATCACAAGGACAGATGCACTTACTCGCAAAACATCAACCGGAAAACTTTGATGACTTGGTTACGGAGGTTGCTCTCTTTAGACCAGGCCCACTACAAGGTGGTATGGTGCATCCATATATCGCACGGCGCAAAGGCATACAGCCCATAACATACATACACCCAGACCTAGAGCCAATCCTGAAAGATACGCTTGGCATTGTACTCTTTCAGGAGCAGGTATTAGAAATAGCACATCGGTTTGCAGGTATGCCTCTAGACGAAGCTGATGATTTTCGTGCATTAGTGTCCAAGAACAGGGATCGTGTTTTGATGGAGGCCATGCGAACACGATTTATTGAAGGGGCTAAGCAACGCGGTGTTGATTGCGATAGTGCAGAACAAGTCTACGAGAAGCTCTCGCACTTTGTGGGCTATGGATTTTGCAGATCACATGCTGCTGCCTTTGCGAAGATCGTCTATCAGAGCGCTTGGCTAAAGCAACATCATCCTGCTGCATATATGGCAGCCTTCATGCAACATCGCCCAGGCATGTACAATCTCATGACGCTAGAAGATGAAGCACGACGATTTGGAGTAGATATCCTTATGCCAAATTTGGAAATATCAGGTATGCGCTACCACCTAGAAACAGTATCTGAGGGTTCATTTGCTATACGTAAGCCCCTTACCAGTGTAGCTCATATAAGCGATGATATTGCACGCCTCATCGTGTGGGAGCGCTCATGCTCGCCATTCGCAAACATAGAAGACATTGTTGTGCGACTGCCGAACGTCCCACGTGATGCACTAGAAGCACTTGCGCTATCCGGCGCAATGGAACCATGGGAGCCAGATGCACGCCGCGCCCTATGGATTGTTGGCGTTGTAAAAAGAAGATCGTCAGGTTCTGTACCATCACTACTATCCGTGCCTATACTGCATAAGGACGATGTGCCAATCCTACCAGAACTTCGTGCACAAGAACGTCTCGCATACGATTATATAACACATGGTGCGGCACGTGTACATCCTATGACGCTCTATAGGCGCAGCCTCATAGACTTAGAGGTACGCTCGATCGATATCATAAAGCGACTGCCTCTAACACCTGTAGCAAGGGTTGTTACCTCCGGTATCGTTATCCTGCGTCAAGCACCCGCTACGGCACATGGCATGTTATTCGTTACACTCGAAGATGAAACAGGCTTTGTACAGTGTATAGTAAAACCTGAAATACGAGATCTCTTCCGCAAAGAGCTCCGCAATGCGTCCCTTGTTGTAAAAGGTACACTACATGGTACAGCAAACTGGCGTGGAATCATGATAGAAGAGGTTCGCATATTAACAAACGTCATCGGTGGATATCATGGTCACCTCTCGTTTGCTGGCGGTACTGACACACTTGAAATTGGTGCCATCACAAAAGAAAGGGCCAACGTTCAGTGAATGTGAGTCCATAGTTTCGATCAAACGAACTATACGTAAAAAACGAAGCGAATACCAATCGCTGCGTTAACATTGGATCCTTTTTTTGCGCCACATAAAGACATGGGGCAACCTCGCCAAAGATCTCAATGCTTCTTGCAGGCATCCATTGAAGGCCAACTGGTAAATGGATTCCAAGAATACTTAGATCTGCTAAACCGAGGTTAACGCCAGAGCACCAGAGCAAAAGCTAACACTACCAGTACCATCAAAACGCTCATGCAAACACTTTTCATCACAACTACTTGATAAATTTGCTCCATGAGATCTATTGCCCTATTGATTGAATACGAGGGAAGTACGTATTCTGGTTGGCAGCGCCAACCACATGATGCTTCTGTACAACAAGTTATTGAACAGGCAATTGCTGTCGCATTTGACGCTGATGTGTCTATCGTTGGCTCTGGGAGAACTGATGCAGGTGTTCATGCTCGTGGACAAGTAGCTCACGTTCATCTTCCACCTCATGCTAACGATATCCCTCTTTCTAAAGTCGCGATAGCATTAAACACCCGATTGCCTCCAGACATACGCGTTCGTTCAACTTCTGATGTAGATGCAATGTTCCACGCACGTTTTACAGCAAAGTCTCGAGAGTACATCTATGACATCTCAAAGCATGATTCCATATTCAGACGTGCCTTTTCATGGACTCCAGAACTGTCCTATGACCCAGTACGCCTCGCTGAAACATTGACGTTGTTTGAAGGTCAACACGACTTCACTGCAATCTCAAAAAACAATCCCGATACAAAATCCTATGTCTGCTCTGTAGAATATTGCCGAATGAAGGAACATTCTGACCGTTTCGTCATTCGTATTCGAGCAGACCGATTCGTTTATGGCATGTGCCGCTCGATTGTGGGATCTGCAATGACCGTTGCACGAGGCAAGATTGATCTTGAAGGTGCTCGGTCGATACTGGCATCCGGGATTCGTTCCAGCCAGCTCATACTAGCCCCATCTCATGGATTGACCCTTAATCGTGTCCGCTATGCAAATGGTGTTTTTGATGACGAAACATACTTCTAAACAATGTCTTTTTTATACTGGGTCTGCTGCTCAACGCTGCGTGCATGAAATCGTCAATCGGATTCTACAAGCACCTGAGGTAACGTAACACAGGCGATGATCATTCTACCATTGCGCCCCCTACCGAAGCTCAGCTCAAGACGAGAGGCTACACGGATTTCAAGAGGAATCTCTAACGCACCGTTACGCCAGCCACGCCGGTGCTTCATCGAGCGCTCGTGTGCAGGCGCGCCATGCCAGTCGGAAGGCATCTGCTGCATTATCGGACTCGGCAACAATTGTGCTATCGCCAATCTTTGTGATGCCATGTTCCATAGATGCCTTATCGCACTGCTCTCTGCGGTACATCTCCACTTCAATCCGAGCATGACCCACGTCATATAAAAATGATGCACCTAGATTCGTAACCACATGAGCCGCTGCATGAGATATTAATATCCTTGTGCGTGATGGTGTTAGACACACGCCCGCCGTGGGACCGAGTGTACGCTTTGTAGCAACAAACGCAACACGTGAATCCCAGGCTGCTATCTCTGGGCCTAGATCACTGTTACCAACAACAAGTGCAACAGGCACGCCAAAGGAGCCCAGCACAGCAGCATTCATTTGGACTTCACCAACTGCAATGCTGTTGAGCCTCCACTCTCGAACGACACTCCCAATGTAGGTGTGTGCCAATAGTCCAGACGGAGTTCCTGACATGCTGTGATACCCAATCATGAATGCGGCATCGAATGTGGAATCAATACCCTCAAGCTGACAAAGGGGCTTATTCGATGGCTTCCCGGAGCCAATAACAAGTTCGGCTGCTGAGTGAAGTTCTTCTAGAATGATGTTGCGCATCGGTCCATGACCATCGCCAACAACAAAGGTTGCTAAGGGGTCTGCTCGCAGCACTCCTTCAATTGCAGCGTTCACATCACCTGTAAGTAAGCGTTGGGCGGCTGCATAGCCCCTTCCCTCAGGCATCAATTGATCGTGATGTACAACTCCAGTTGCACCTTCCATGTCGGCTGCGATAAAGATCTTCATGAATGATCCGATAGTGTAGGAACAGCGAGAATGTACATGTTGAATCTGCACAAAAGTACGCTATTGGATGTGCCAAGCATACCGTATCATGCATATATGAAAAATGGCATCGAACATGGAATTGGTACCGTGGAGATAATTGTCACACAGGGGATGATGGCAATTCTTGATGAACGCGTCATACATCCTGTGTACTCAACGTTTTGGTTGGCATACCATGCCGAGCTTGCGGCTCGTCGTGCAATCGAGCCATACTTTGATGATACAGAGAATGCAGTGGGTAGTTCAATCAGCCTCACGCATAAATCCATGGCGGGCCTCGGCGCAGAGGTTCGCATCACCGCACAAGTATCTGTTGTTACGGGGCGCCATGTATTGTGCACCATTGAGGCACGAGCCACGAAAACGGATACTCTCTTGGCAGAAGGTATTCAGGGTCAGGTCATTTTATCATCGGCTACACTTGCTGCGAAATGTGCAAGCGCTGTGCGATAGACTCCCAACAGGTACAGCTTACTGAACACGAAGGTTGTCTTTGTTCGTGATGCATGATGATGCTGCGCGGTTAGCAGAGATCTGAATCCGCGCTGGGTAGACACAACGTCCCATGCGTAGGTTGCCGATTTAGATAGTGGACTAACATATCTGTATCCAACGGGTTAGATCTTTTAGCTGACTCGTGTGATTATTTTAAAATAAATCCAGTTTGAGCGCACCAAAAGAGCAAATCAACCTCATCTATATCAATTCCAATATCCAGACAATACTCTCTGAACTGCTTTTCTACTGACTTGTATCTTGATATCGTGCTCACACTGGGCACTTCTGCATAGACTCCACAGCGAACAAGATTGGTCAAAAGATGCCTATCGAGAATAGCTAGGCCCCGTACACCAATATTTCGAAGAAAGTGGCTAGACTCCTTAAGACCAAAGCCATCTACAGTTTGGGCAATGAGGTCCCGACGCTCTACTGGGCTGATATCACGGTGGTCAACGATTGCCGCAATGGCTGGCCATTGTCTTCGCGCCTTTATGAGTCTGGCGTGCTTGGTATTATGGAAGCGGATGTATTGGTTTGGCTGCCTGAGCAGATGTAAGACATCTTGCCCATCTTCTTGATAATGAACGTACTTAAGAGATTCAACTACGGCGTTTGCATGAACTGCTGAAGACTGAGGGGTCAATAGACAAAAACACAGTTCATAGAACCTATCCTTTGGTAAAACAGCCTCAAACTCACAAAGCCGCGCTCGTATCTCCAGCTGCTTTTGGGAGTAAAGTTTTGCTAATTCAGGTGGTAATGCGTGTCCAATCAATTATACAAGTCCCCTTCTTTTCCTCAAGAACCACTCGAGTGAAAAGGCCAGAATGCCAAGTACAATCAACCACGGCAAATGGTACAAAGGAAACTCTCGCTCAGAGGTTTTCGCTACTGGACGAAGCCTTGGGTCTGCCCGTATAAGACGCACGAGCTCATCAACTCCAGATGTGGACACAACGATGCCTCCAGTGCGCTGTGCAAGCACTTGCAATAGCGAAACATTACACGTTGACGCTCCTTCTTCAAGTCCGAGTTCTCCAACAGTGAATCTCCCTTTGTCGATCCCAATTTGAGCACCTCTGCTTGTAACAGCGCCAGTAAATGAATAGTCACCGGGAACGAGCGCCCCTACATCAAAACTATACCGTCCACTACCCTGACCAGTCATAATGATATCTCTCCGGCTCGAGGGTCCATCAAGCGTAATCTTTATCTCAGCATCATCAACCGAAGCAAACGTCTGGTCTTGAACTGATGCAATAAAGCCAACACGCTCGCCCGATGCGTAGAATGGGTGCGTTGATCGAATTCGAACTCGTTTTGCATCGTCTCGTACGCTAAGCCATTTGAGTGCGTTCCCCATGAAAGTTTCAAGCACATCAATTGGCTTCGATCCCCTCGAGATTGTTGGACCCTCACCAAGCAGTTTCCAACGATAGATTCCATATCCAAGGAGAGCTATTGAGCGGACATTCCCCTCTTCGCATTTCATGATAAGGGGCTCATCTAGCGGCGCGTTACCTACCCGTATAGTCGCAAGCGTAACTGACCCCGCAGTGGGCTCCACAAACGTTTCTGTGCGATAGATTGGTGGCAGATTGTTCCACAATTCTGCATCGGTCTCCGAACCACTGAGCTTGATGATAGGGTCTGCCGTGGCTCCTCTTGCAACATCGGGCGACACTAAAAATTCTTGCGGACGAGAACCACCTACCCGAAACGGTAATATGCGTTCGAATGGTCCGAGTCTTGTGTAATCTGTCTGAAGCGATGGCATGAAGAAAAGCGACCTACCCTTTGAGCACGCTGCAGCAATTCGATCAATTACATCACGTGACGATGATTGTGTAGGGAAGCCGATGAGCACTACTGCCTCTACGTCATCTAGGCCATTTGCTGGAATAGCCCCTTCATAAAACTCAGATCCTTCTTTTTGGATATAGGTCTGAATTGTTACTGAAGGATCATGAGAAAGTGCAGTCTTTACAAACGTCACATCCGGGCTAGGTGCACCGGCAACCAGCAATACTCTACGCTTGTCTTTGCGGACGGTCACAAAGTCTTGAACAAGGTTGTTACGTGTGGTGAACTCACCATCCACCGGTACGATGCGCGCACCTACCTTGCGAATTCCATCAACTCGTGGTGTCCACACAAACGTGACAGATTGTTTTTCAGCTCCACGTCGGATTGGTACGCGAGCACGCTGTACCTCAGTACCGTTGTCTTCTAAGATTACATCAACCTCTCTATCATCCATGTTTGCTTGTCTGATCTCAACGTTTACAGGAAGGGGCTCACCAACAACAGCAATTCCATTGACAAGAATGCTGGCAGCTTGCAGATCGCGCGGAGGAACTGTGTCTCCAACTGCTATGGAATACACACCCAAGCCAGATCGCTCAGCTACGTGAACTGGCACATCCTCTGTATTGTGATTACCATCGGTAACGAGGATGATGGCACCATAGGCGTCATCGAAAGATTGGTTGGAGATGCCATTTATTGCGTGTGCAATGTCAGTTCGGAATCCATTGAACTGCAATGAATCAACGCTCGCAGATCCATATTCCCGAAGGCCTTCATCAAAAGTGTAAACATCGGCTACACCAGATAACGCATTCTGCAATTGCAGTACCGCCGTCCGAGCATGTGCGCCTCTATCGCCGGATTTGTCCGTGATCAACATGGAACGTGAGACATCCACAGCAATCGCTACCTTCACTACAGATGTTTCACTACGAACAATTCGAAGGAGCGGTTCAAAGAGGAGCAGCACAAGGCAGGCAATGCCAATTGTGCGTAGCAAAATGAGTGCTACTCGTGTTCTCGATTCTAACGGAGGATTCGTGCGCCGGTAGGTAACAATTGCAAGTGTTGCTGCTGCCAGGATACAAAGGACATATACCCACCATGGACCGGCTGCAAGATCAAATCGGAATTGCTCCATGAACACGTACCACTAAAGTCGATGAAGAAGGAGAGCGTAAGCCTATCGTGCTGAAGAAGTCAGGAGCAGCACAGTACTTTGAGAAACCAATACACTTGTGACGTAGAAAAATGCCACTTCTTCCCATGGCAAGATATTAGCGACTTTATGCCCTGTAATCTGGCGCTTATCGAAGAACCAAATCCCTTTGCGCACAGCCCATAGGTCAGACAGCGTCAGAATACTACCAATGGCGAAAGTTGCAAGCAAGATTACCTGCAACTGTGGCCATAAGATCGGCCACCCAAAGACCCATTGCAAGAGGATTATTGGGCCGAACCAAAAGAAGAGGTGCCACGCATATGTTACATGTGGTCTTGAGGAGCGCCACGTGCGCGAAACTAATCCAACAAATAGCCACATGGCAATTGTTACAACGATGAGTGTCACTGATAATGGACTGAAGTCTCCTTGCTCCGCTGACTGTCCAGGAAGCCAGGCAGCAATCGCCGCGGTTAACAGACCAACCTGCACGGTTTGAATCACGAAGAAAAAAATTTCTTCGACCGGTAAAAAGGCAATTCGGAACCATACTCTGTCCGGTGGGAAGTCCCATATTCCTCTGGATACTGCCCAATTATCCCAAGGAAACGTAAAGGCAACTACTACTACGCAAAGGCAAGCAATTGGGATGAGCGTTGAAAGGGGCTGGCCACACATAATCCAGAAGATTGCACAGGCTGCAACTAAAGGTATGGTCCATCGAAGGTGAAATTCTCGGTACGACGTCATGACGTCCGTTTCACGTCTGCAGATTGCTCTATACAGGAGGCAAACGGCAGCTCTACATTAGGCGTATAATCATCAAATAGGAGAATTGGCGTAATAGAGTCAATGACTGAGCGTGGATTCCGCCGAATATCCAATTCTGCTATACGAGGCAGGTCTTGATATGGTATGTGGATCGTCTTCATTTATTCTTCTATTCTGACCGCAACACTTACACGATGCAACAGAACGGAAGCTCCAATAGAGCTCAATGCATAATCAAAATCAAGCGAGGGCAGCGCTATACCAATACCTGCGCTCAGTCCAGTCAATTGTGTTGCTACATTCACGCCGCTCGTATTGCGAGTAGCATTATCGTACCCAACACGGACTTGAATCACCTTACCGAGATACAACTCTCCGCCAACTGAGAAATTAAGGAATCTGTCAAAAAAAGACGGTACGTCGTCCGTTAGATGATTCAATGAAACGTTCACAAGTAATGGAAGACCGCGCAACCTATGATTCACACCCAAACGCATATCTAACGGCAGCGCATCGGACGTTCCATCATATGTGGATAGTTGGGTACCGATATTGATCACACTAACACCAAGATTTGTGCGGCTTGCCGGGAAACGAAAGAGAAGACCTGCATCCAAAGCAATTGCCGTTGATGCCATATCGTCCAAGCTCGAATGCAACACCTTGGCTGTTACGCCATAGGTAATGAGCGTATCCAACTCGCGTGCAAATGAAACTCCTAAGACCACATCACTAGCACCAAATGTACCAGTTACGATTCCTTCGTGATTGGCGCGATCAAAAGCCCCATAACTAGTAAATGAAGCTGTAACAGCGAAAGTACCTACGTCCTCAATTTCTTGATTGTATGTGGCATAGCCAGCATTTATATCGAGAGCATATTTTATAAACGTTCCGGCAATTTTTCGGTGTTCAAGTGTTGGCAACACGGCAGGGTTGAGAACAACATTTGATGGATCGTTTGGCATCGAAACCGTGGAGCCCCCTAGCCCAGCCATGCGAGCGCTGACCATACTCCGAAGGAACGGGAAGATTGTTGCCTGTTGCGCACGTGCCTGGATAGGGACGAGCACTACAGCACATGCGAGTATGAGGCGGGTAAACTTCATGCACCTAGTGGTTGATTGTACGATGTCATGGCATCAAAAAACCGTTGCGGCGGCCGAACTGGTTTAAAGCCGCTCGCAGATACAAAAGTGTGACGTGTCCACCCTCTGGCGAGTGTGTCATTATTTCGGCGAATTTCATATCTCAGAACAATTACCGCTGAGTGCTCAATTTCATAACTCGTAACAATGTCCAAGACATCGTCATATCGAGCCGGCAGAATGTACTCTGCATGTGCCTCGAGCACTGGAAGTAGGTAGCCTTCACGTTCAAGTTCAACGTATGGAAGGCCGGCAGATCTCAACAACTCTGTACGACCAATCTCAAAGAGACGCATATAATTACCATAATAGACCACACCCATTTTATCTGTGTCGCTGTACCTGACTCGATATGAGGTGAGATGAACTATACCAGAATTCACCGTGTGCTATCCTGAGAATTCATAGATAACATCATTTCTAAAAGTCGTTCTAATTCTTCTAAGGAGAAGAAATCAATTTCAACCGATCCCGATTCATCGTTCTTCAAGCGAACTCGTACCTGCGTTGCAAAGAGATGTCGCAACGAATTTTCGATATCTGAAAGCGACGACGACGGATCATTCTTTGCAATTGATCGAGATCTGGTAGCACTACCAGATGTTGATTTGATCTCACCGCCCTTCGCGAGCTCCTTGCGTCCTAGTTCAAGATCCTTCACTAATGCTTCGGTCTTTCGTACGGACAGTTCGCGCTTAATAATTTCTCGCAAAACAACGAGCTGTGCCATATCCGATGACAGCGCAAGCAATGCCCTGGCATGTCCCATGGTTATGCGACGTGTACGTAGCGCAGATTGCGCATCTGGAGGGAGTTTTAAGAGTCGAAGAAAATTTGAAACAGTGCTCCGGTCCTTGCCTACTTTCACAGCAACGTCTTCTTGCTTCAAATTGCATTCTTCGATCAATCGCTGATACCCCATCGCTACTTCTAAAGGATTAAGATCTTCACGCTGTAGGTTTTCAACGAGAGCAATCTCAAGCATCTGGGCATCTGATCCAACGTTGATCACATAGGCCGGAATTGTTGTAAGCCCCGCCATCTTGGACGCTCGCAAACGCCTCTCGCCACTAATGAGTTCAAAACCATCAAAATGCGGACGCACTGTAATCGGAGTAATGACTCCATGAACAGCGATCGATCGTGCGAGTTCCTGGAGAGCCCCTTCATCAAAGTGGTGACGAGGTTGCACAGGATTTGTACTGATGCGCTCAATATCAATCTGGGCAACGCCCAGCCCTTCGCCGGAAGAATCGGCAAGAAGTTGTTGTGCTGTTGATTCAGGCCGAAGGAGTTCCTTCGGAATGAGGGCTCCAATTCCTTTTCCAAGTCCTAACCCTTGCTTCACGTTTTCGTCCTTCCGTTACTCAGCTACTGCGCCAGGAATCACACCATTTTTTGTGAGGATTTCAGTTGCAAGTTCGAGATAGTTCTGTGCACCGATACTAGATGCGTCGTAGAGAAGCGCGGGCTTACCATGACTTGGCGCTTCTGATAACCGGACATTTCGTGATATCACCGTCCTACAAGCCTTGTCTTCGAAATGTCTGCGCACTTCATCAACCACTTGATTTGAGAGTCGAAGACGCGAATCATACATCGTTAGAAGCACGCCCTCAATCTCAAGATTTGGATTTGTTGTTCGGCGAACTATTGAAATTGTATTCAGGAGTTGACCCAGACCTTCGAGAGCATAGAACTCGCATTGAACTGGAACCAATACCGAATCTGCCGCAGTCAAAGAGTTTAGTGTCAATAGTCCAAGTGATGGCGGACAATCAATAATGACAAAGTCATATTCATCTTTTATCGTATCAAGCACTTTCTTGAGAAGATGTTCTCTGCGTGGTGCATCAACAAGTTCAATCTCTGCACCAACAAGGTTGATATGCGATGGAATGAGATTCAAGAAAGGCATTTGAGTGGGCACTACCACCGAATGAATCCCAAGACCGTTGACGAGCACTTCATAGATCGTTCGATCTAACTGCGCTGTTTCAACACCAAATCCGTGTGATGCGTTTGCTTGTGGGTCAATGTCAATCAGCAGTGTCTTCTGTTCCGCAGCGGCTAACGACGCTGCAAGATTTACGGCTGTTGTGGTCTTTCCTACTCCACCTTTTTGGTTGGCGACCGCTATAATCTTGCCCATGTCTATCGGACTCCCTCGACGCTACGGTGACTGGTTCTCTTTTGGCTGGATACAAAGGTACGAACGCCTTTTGTTTCCATGACGAGCTTGTTTCATGCACGTTCCACGCTACTTACCCCCTGAGATAGAGAGGCGGATGTCTAGACCCACCTGGGTGGTACTGAAACCGGGATTTGCCGCTCCTTCGCTGAAATTCCCCTCATACCGAAAGAAGGCCGATGCCGTAACGCGATTGCTAATAGTGTAGCGGGCACGGGGCTCAATGATGATCTGAGTAGTGCCGGTAACAAGGGATCCATCTGGGCCCTTGTACTCGAGTATGTCATATTGCGCCCGGAGACTCTTGCGGACTTGAGCGTTAAATGTGAACTCTAGATCATTCTGAAGGTCCAAACCAAAGATCTTCAATGTTACACCACGCCGTAAATACGAAGCCTGAATCTGCATCTCATGGGAAGTCTCTCGCGAAATAGTTGATCGTGCCGAGGAATTCAATCCATGCGTAGTTGTGACGCTATAGCGCGCCGTGGCGGTTAGGAGACCATTAAGCTTGCGTTCATCAAACGCTAAATTGAGTCCAATGAGCGGCGTGAATCCGGACTTCACTTGCTGAACTTCAACAAACCTACCATTGTCATTAATTCGAGCGTTTTCAGTGTACGTAGATTGATACGAATGCTCTAAGAATATTCGTTGTGCAATGCCTCGGAACGGTCCAATTTTTTCAATGCCATCCCAACGCAGCGTCCAATTTATCGCAGGCATAATTCGACTGATCTCACTTATAAAGGGCGATAGTGATTCAAATCCTTCACGGAAGGAAGTTGACAATGCCTCTAATAATCTGGCGCTACGAGTGGTAGTATCTGGATCGGCTTCAATCACCGCTTTGCGTTCATTGTACAAGGTGATCACTGATTCAACATTATCACCAAATAATCCAAAAGGCATATCAGGAAAGCTTATGAAGCTCCGCTCAACTGTCTGTCTCTTGATGACATTTGTAAACGTGGGAGTCCCTGCCGCATCAGTAATGACACGCTGATTTCTGCTATAACCAACATCCGTGCGCATGTTGAGATCAAGCGTTGCGCCTGGCCACAAAGGACGATTTGTCTGAAACTGGAAATTTGACTTCTGGTTGTAGTCATCCTGCATCACAGCATTTGCCGGACGTTTGCCCTCGGTTGTCTCAAATCGAAAGAATGGGAAGGCTGAACTAGTTGCAAGATTAATCCCGCCGTGTGGGTTAGAGATAAGTCCTAACTGATATGCCGTGCTTGGACCCCAGGTAGGATCATTATCGCGGAACGTTAATGAACGTGCCCAAAGGTTTGTAAATCCATTACCGCCCAAAACACCATTGTTTACTGCAGTATTTGTTTGGTTAAATGTGAACGTAAAGTTTTCGAATCCAAAGAACAACTCTTGAAGAATTGAGCCAATATCATCGGCACCTTTCTTTGATGCACCAAAGATTTCTGAACCAAACTGTCGCCAACGAAACACGGGACTCAATCGCATGTTTGAGAGATATCTACCCGTTCGGACAACATCACGTTGTGCAGGATCAGGTTGCAATGGGTCAACAATACCATAAACAACATTGTATGATCCGGTTGTCTCAAGAAGTCGATTTAAGCCCCATATCTCCGGCAGTTTAGGGCGAATGGAGATTGTTACTGTCTGATTATAGACGTTATCGCTACCAAAATTGAAAAGTGCACCTTTGGATAAGAACATTTCATCAACAATCTGCCCCCCGGTACGCTGCCTACCATTAGCATCTAGTTCAAAGGGGACAAGTGTTGAGAATGAGGTGACCTTATAATCCAGTACTGGACTTAAGAATCCATTTTCAACAATTCGCCAGTTGAATCCAAATGCCTTTTCAGCAATAAACTCACGAATGATCGGACTTGGTTGTGACAGATAGCGCGACTGTTCCGTTGTGCGCGCACGTGTCATCCCAATATTCGCTGTAATTGTCTGCGGCAGAAAGTTGATTTTCATATCCTTGTATGCCTTCAACGCAAACACATCGGCAAGGAACTTGAAGGGGCTAACGTCATACTTTGCTGGCAACGTTACCGCATAATCGAGCCGGAATCTCCAGCGCCAATCAAATCGCTGTTGCACAACCTGAGATCTCTCAAACTCTTGTGCATATGAAAAGTTGAACGTCAACTTGTTAAAGGTATCATCTATGTACCACGCCTTTGATGGGATTCCCAGTCGCATACCTGTAAGCGCCCATTGATCCTGAACACGAACTCGTTGTGAACGCGTATACACGTTGTTTGATGCCTGCTCTGCCGCCTGTGCAGTACCTCCCGAGGCAAGCGTAACTCTAGCAGCCGCCGCCGCTGCAGCATCGAGTTCCACATCATTCTGGGCTTGATATTTTGGTGTTTCAGCGAGTTCTGTATGTGAATATGTCACAGGAATACGTGTCTCTTTCATATCCTTCGGGAGAAATTTTTCGAGTCCAAGCTGCAGCGTTGCATTCCATGATGTGGATTGCATGCGACTACCGAATCTGTCTTCTAATCGATGATAGTTTGGAGTAGTGTGATTAATCGACGCGGTAAAATCTCCTAGGTCTGCGAGCTTTAATGTGGAGCTAGCGATTCCAGCCCAATCATTGTCATTCATTGGGTCCACTACCCGCAACTCATCCACCCACATGGTTGTAGAGAGCTCGTTTGGATATCGTTCTGCAGGATTAGCAATACCAAAACCAAAGAACGAAACACGAGTCATAATTGGGTTACCCTTTATCACATAGGTCCCTTGTGGATCACCTGGAACGGGGAATTCTTGTCGCTCATTCGTTCTCGTTGGGTCTCTGAGTTCCTTGATGGCTGTAAGATCTGCAACTACGATACGTAGGTCTTGCCAGCCCCTTAGCAGTGGTCTGCGGTATTCATAATAGTTGGCCGAGTCTACGCCGTAGCGCACAAAACAATACGCTGGTGGTGTTGACCCTTGCGTGATGCTGCTCGGCATTGTGTTGTCTCCATGAACAAAGAATGCCAGTTCCTTGTAGTAGAATAGATCCCACGGTTGGAATATTCGCGCAGCAAATCTCTCTTCTCCATATCGGAGGTTTCTGGCCTTTACAACCAGTGACTGCTCATTCAAATATACCTGCTGGTACGGATCGGGGTTCTGCAATTGCTGCGGTGGTTGAACACCAGGGGGCATCACATAAAAGTCAGGTGCGCTCTGGTTTTCTTCACGGTTTACGTAGGCTACTTGCAGCACTGAATCATTCGATGATATGTTTGGCTGGAATTGGTGATTCCGCAGCCAATACGAGCCAACAACACCCCAATCAGCGATCGACACTTTTACAGCACCACCCTGAAAGTGAACACGTGCATATTGAATATTTGTAAACAACGGATTGCCAACAATCGTGTCTGGTCTGCGTACAGGAATTCGGAACTGATACCAACCAGTCGCGGGATTACCACCCACGATCTGAGGATTCGTTGATGGATTTGGGTTGAGTTGTATTTCATAACGGAAATAGCTGTTATCAAGTGAGATGGTTTGCCCATTGTTCTTATTCAGAATTTCGGTATCAGGGAATTGCCCGTTTTCGGACTGCGTTGCGTTGCCTTCATAGTTGTTGTACTGAACAAACTGTGATTCATTTTGATTCTGGCGGTCAGCAGTGAAATTAAAATTGTAGTCGTCACGTGCCGGATCACTCTCTCGATTGAGTGGGTCTGCATAGATAACACGTTCGCGATCATTCAACAACGTGTCTATACCCACATCTTCACCAACATCAATCAAATTGTTAGGGGGCGTGCGGTCCTCAGTATTAAGACGCTGATTGGGTATCACATCTTCACTTATCTGACCAAGATCAATAAACATGCGCGAGCCCGGCTCATACGCATCGATCTTCATCATTATTTCGATGTAGTCAATGTTGTCATTGTCAAAATTTGTGTTGAAAGCTGAGAGCAAGCGCATCATACCACCCCAAATACGATCTCGATTTGGTGCAAGGTAAGCCTGGGTTTGAGCACGCACGGTCAATGAATCAGGATCGTTCCATCGCGGGTTCCTTGCATCGAGGAACTCTGGGTTGGGATTGTAGATTCCACGCTCTTCGGGATTGAATACCAGACGAATCGGATTAATATTCGTGCGACCCTGCACGCGCGCGCGGTTAGGATAGACATCAGATTGAGCAACGTCAGGAACAAATTTCTGATACCAAAATGTCTTGCCCTTGAATTTTACTGCCGTGGTATCATGATCCCATTTTGACTCTTCTTTTGCAGGTGATGCATGAGACCAGACGAGTGGAGTCAAACCAAAAGAGAGATACCGCCGTGCACTTTCAAAGTCATCAACGTAAGCAACTGCCCTTCCTGCGTCGCTGGCTACGGAAGAAACACGCTTGTTGGGGGTTGGTGAAACCATGGCCCATTCGCCCGTAAATGACAGCGTCGACTTTTCCTTCGTATCTAATCCAGGGAGAGCATCAAGGGCGCTCGTTAGCCAGGGCAGCTCTGCATTGAACTTTGCATCGAAGCCCATCATGAAATTTGAATTGGGTTCCTGACCAGGCACAACACGATCAATGATTGCCGCCTGATCATAGTTCATCAGCGTCATTCCAATCGAACCGTTCATTCGCCGCTTGTTGAAAAGGATCATGTCAGCACGAAGTCCAAGAAGTGTCCTTGTCGTGAGATTAAAAATATCGTTCTGCTCATATTCAATGTTGAGGTTTGCATTTGGTAGCGTAGCTCGTGCATTGAGCAGAGACAATGTTCCAGAATAATAGTCTACCATAAAGTCCACACCTTCGCGCAAAGGTGCTCCGTCTAACGAAACTCTAACGCTACCTGGGGCCAATTGATACGCTAGTTGAATTCGATTGCCAGATGCCGAACCAGCCGCCTCGCCAACAATTAAGAATCGGTTCTTTGCTGTCACAAGGCGGGCTGCTGCATCAGTCGTGTCATATACTTCATTGTATACGTATTGTTCAGCTAGTTGAGCGTTACCCTTCAAAGCGAAGTATTCCCGAAGGCCTTCTCTAAAAGGCTCTAGACTTGGGAACGTAATTTCACCCCGAAGTGAATTAAAGACGGGAGGGCGCGCATCAAACACTCCATCTGGCGGCGCAGCGCCAGTACCGTTGTTTACTTGATCGATGCGAAAGATTGTCGGGATTTTGTCAGGAGCCCCCTCCAAAACATCTGTTGAGTCATTCGTGGATCGATAATACCACATGCCGATTTTTGCGTCTTGTGGATTAACATTCGAGACTCCAATGTTATAGATGTTGCGCATCATCCGCTTCCACAACAACGGAAATCCTGGCTGCATTTGTGGTCGCGCAATGAGCTTTAAGATCAGCGTGTCTTTTTCGTTGACATTGCTCGTGGTAAGTGTACCATGGTAGAAATCGTCGGTTACATCGAGAGTAGGACCTTCTGTTCTATACGCTACTGCGTAATATCGATCCGTACGAAGATTGAGGATTGTAACAGTTCCAAGGTTTACGTCTACTTCGTACCTCTTGTTATCAAGCCTTGTAAATCTACCTCGCTCCACTTCGCCGGCTTTGATTGCCTGATTCTTTAGAGCGTTAGGATATCGTTGTGCAAGCAAGTACTGAAGTGGGGCGAGATCGGCGATAGCTACGGCTTCATTGGCTTGAACTTCTTGCAGATCAACCGTTGATTCCCACACTTCAATTTCCTTCACAACAACAGGGGCTGCGGCTGGCGAAAACACAGGCGTCGTTGACCGGAAATATGATTTCCAGACAGAAAAATATGCCGTGTCGAGAAAAAAGTGATTGCGGGCATAGTCATAGGCGCGCACATTGAACGTCTGACGCGAAGAGCCGCCACGCGCATTAATAAATTTGCGCTCGCCTCTCTTTTGTGATGCAATGGTCTTGAGGTAGAGTGGGCCAAATTGAAAGTCCGCCCTTACTCCAAATAATGTCTGTCCCCCACCAATCAGAGTGCTTTGTGTTTCAAGATTGACATTGCCGAACTCTACTTTTTTGATGATGTCGTCGTCAAATCCGTCATATCCAACCTTGAATCGATTATTGAATTCAAATTGGTTGAGAGTATTCCAATCAACATTCATCTTAAACTTGTCGCCAATGCGACCGCTAACATTTACCTGAATGTTTTGATTGAAAATCGGGGCGGACTGTGTTTGACCCAAAACCGAGGCAGTGCCTAAACGCTGTGTGTCCCAGCGCCATCCCATTTGCACATTTACTTCTCCATTTACATTGATCGAGACTTCGGGCTTGCCAAATATTCCGAAGATGCCGAGCTGTGGCAAAGGAATGGTAATGTTTGTAGCCTGGTCTATGAGGTTTGTTAGCTCTGCGCTCGACATTGGCTTTTTCATCTCATAAGCAAGAAGAGAAGAGTCTCGCAGCTTTCTTGCTAGTTGCTCCCGGCGCTGTGTGAGGTATTCCCCCATTGTGATAGGCACCTCTGTACTCACATCTACTCCGTCTAGCGTCTCTCGAAGGGTAATTTCACGTAACAGAGAGTCCACTCTGCTAACGGAGAGGTAGCCTATGGGAATAGGTATTGTACGATCTCTACGTTGCTGCGCAGTAGTACCGTATCGGCTGATCCTCGAGGGAGGGTAAAAAGAGGGTATGTCCGTGTTTGTTGGGTCGCCAGAGTCATACTGGTCAACCACAGGCACGCGTTTTACCGTTGTATCCTGCAAAAGGGGCAGGATATATGTCGAAAAAGTCCATGAAGCAGCCTGAATACACGCTGCATGTAAGGGCTCACCCTCGGCATATCGCCTGGATGAAGAACGAGCGGACGCAGAGAAAGTGACCATGTAGAGACACGTCACCACCACTACAGCCGACACAGATGTTCGTTTAGGACCCTCGAACACTACGGGCAGCTCACCAATGGACTAAAAAAAACAAATTGCCTACCACAGTGGATATGCAAGTAACGTACCAAATGGAGAGTATACGCCCTCTTCGTGCCAGTGAATGATGTACAAAGATACATCGTGGGTTAGTTTTGCAGCTCGCACGAACTACTTGCTATCCTATTGCACACGGCATGACGAAACGATACCCCCTCGCCTTAGTACTTCTTACCATAGCCGTACTCTGCACACACGCTGCAGATTTTTCGGACTATGTTCAATTAGGCACACAGCAAGTTGCCCAGATTATCCCAACGGAGACGCGATCCATCATTAACCTTAGTGGGTCATGGCAGCGCATGAATGACGGCGTCCCATTAGAGACGGTTTTCATTCCTGGCTCAATCACATCATCAAAGCCCGTTGTGTTGCGCAGGACGATACGCATTGATCAACGCGTGCTTGGTGATCATACATGGCACCTTCAGCTTCTTGGTGTTGTAGATGAGATTGAACTTCGCGTCAATGGTCGCTTCATAATGCGCTACCCCGGTGGACTCGTTCCATTTAGCATTCGAATCCCAGATCGCGTACTCGTAGCAGGGACAAATACTGTAGAGCTTGTTATTTCTCCAACGAGTGAGCTCACGGCACTGGTGGAAAGCTTTGCTCGCTCGGCGCGTGCACGAAGTATGGGGCTTCTGCGAGAAGTGCTTCTCGTTGGGACGCCACACGTGTGGACGAACGATGTTCGAGTTCGGACCTCCTTTTCTGGTGGTACAGGGTCTGTGAATGTTACGGCAACCATTATTGGTGGAGCTGTTGAACAGTTGCTTGGCGCACAACTTGGCGGGGATGCGCTTACACAAGGCAAGGCAACTGTTTCTGTGGAAGCAATGCTGCGTCTTCGTGATGGTGGCCAGGTTATTACACGATCGGGCGCGTCAACTGTAACGATTGAGCGATCCCGACAACAAATCGTCCAGTTCCAGCTTTCTATTGCCAACCCACGAAGATGGAGTGTTGCTTCGCCTGAACTCTATGACCTCATCATTCGCATTGAGCGAAATGGAGAACTCATCGACGTATACGAGACGCCGCTAGGATTCCGTACAATACGTGTCACGAGCACAGACCAAGGCAGACGACTCTTGATTAATGATACCTTGGTGCCGATCTATGCCGTTGATTATGTGGAAGATTATCCACACCGCGGTACGTCGATGTCTTGGCGACAAATGGAGCTCGATGTCTCATTGATGAAGACACTCGGCATAAACGTTGTTCGCATTCGAAGTGGTAGTCCTCACCCATATTTCCTCAATCTCTGCGATCGCTATGGCCTCATGGTTATGGCTGAATTGCAAACAAATGATGTACCGTCTGATATGATCCTCCATGACGAACTCGTTGCTCGTTATCGTAACTCCTCAGAACGAACTATAGCCTATCTAGATACGCACCCATCCGTGATAGCCATAGGCCTTAGCGATGGCCTCGAAGAGGGATCTGACGCAGTTGCACAATATCACGCGGAGCTCGTACAGTTGTATCGCAAGCTGTCAACAAAGATGTTGTTTAAGGTTGTATCTGCTGGATTGTATGACCGCACAAGTGAAGGTGGCTTTGACATCATTGTGATAAAGTTTAGTTCTACACATGACCGAACTCGTTTTGACCGAATTGTTCAGGCATTACCGAAGATGTTTCGCTCAGCTGCGATCATTACCGAGTTTGGTACACGTCTTTCTCCAGACAATACGAACGGATTTAGTGACCCTCTTTCGAATGAAGCACAAGCGCTTGTGGTTCGTGATTGTTTCCGCTCTTCGATAGCAGCCGGCCTCGCAGGCATTATGGTTTGGTCGTTCGCTGACTACTCGCTTGAGAAGCCAACGATGTTGGTTGATCATTATGACGCTTACATCTGCACTTCTGGATTGCTTGACGTATGGCGTCAGCCGCGTATATCGTTTGCAATGCTCAAATCTCTTATCAACGATGAGAAAGAGCCCCTTCTCCAAGCGCGGGGCGCCTCGTTCGATACACCTCTCGTGTTTATCGCGTCAGGGATTATTCTTGCGTTAATCATGGCCTTTCTCATTAATCAGTCGCGCAGATTTAGAGAGTACCTCTTGCGCGCAATTGCACGCCCCTATAACTTCTACGCTGATATTCGAGATCAACGCATACTGTCAACCCTGCAGACAACGCTTTTAGGTATCGTAATCGCAAGCTGTGCTGGACTCGTTATTGCATCGCTCTTCCATTACGTTCGTGTTGATGCAGACATCGAATATCTCTTGCATCTACTCATCCCGTCAAATTTTGCCTACGATGTTGTCAGATTTGTTTCCTGGCGTCCAACACTTGCAGTGCCATTGTGGTCATGCATAGTCATGTTGCTTTTCTTACTTACTGCAGTCATTCTTCGCATAGGTGCAATGTTTGTGAAGGCGCGAATATTCTTTAGAGACACATTAACAATTGTCGTGTGGTCATCAATTCCACTCGTGGTACTGCTTCCGATTGGCATTGCGCTGTATCAAGCGTTGAGTGCTGACGCCCTCTCGATATGGGTTCCAATACTCGTTGCTGCTCTTGCAGTTTGGTCACTTCTTCGCACGCTTCGAGCAACCTCGGTTGTCTTTGATGTGCCATCAGCGCTTGTATATTCTATTGGTTTAGGCATTGTTGTTACGTCGCTTGTTGTTCTACTCATTACGTGGAATGCCTCAAATGATGCTTTCTCATTTGTACGGTACTATTTCTCCGTAGTATCGGCGTAAGGCAGAACGATGGCTGTGATTCTTCCAACAGAATACCGCGATCTCAACGACCGCGAGCGTGCTATACTTCGTGCCATCGTGCAGCTGTTTGTGTTGCATGCAATTCCTGTTGGATCGCAAGTTGTTTCGAAGTACCTCGAAAGTGCGCTTCCGTTAAGTCCGGCAACGATTAGAAATACGATGTCAGATCTCGAGGCAATGGGATACATCACACATCCGCACACATCTGCTGGTCGGATGCCCACAGATCTTGGATATCGATTCTACGTTGACTCATTGGTGGGCGTGAGTAAGATTTCTCTCACAGAATCTGCACAGATATCATCTGACGTTTTAGCTCTACCAAGAGAAAGCGTTATGCGCGACGCCACACGCATTTTAGGATCTCTTAGCCAGCACCTTGCAATGGTGCAAATGCCGCAGATCCGTGAAGCGCTTGTGCATCGGGTTGAAATCATCCGATTATCGGCCGAGAGACTTCTTGTTGTTATTGCACTCGATAGCGATATCGTGCGCACACTGACATTAGAAACGCATGATGCGATTGAACATGGAATGATCGAGGCAGTGTCTCGTCAGCTTAATGAGCGTATTGCAGGACGCCCACTAAGCACAATTACAACCATGCTTACAGACCTGCTTGCCCCCTCCCAAGATTCTTCACCGGCATTGCTTCGACTTTTTGTTGAACAGATAGGAAACCTTGTAAGTGCCAGTCCTTTAGGCACTGTACATATTTCCGGTGCTCAGAATCTGATCTCTCAGCCAGAGTTTGAGGCTCCAGAGCGCCTGCGCAGCGTAATTGAACTTGTAGAGAATGAAGACGTGATTATTCACTTGCTTGGTACCACAACGGAAATTGGACGTGTTTCGGTTAGGATTGGCAATGAAATTGACGAGGCAGACATGCAGGATTATAGCCTCGTTGCAACAACATATCGTGCCGGCAGCGCAACCGGGTCCTTAGGGATCATCGGTCCACGGCGCATGGACTACGGGCGTATGATATCCATCGTGCAGCTTATGTCCAGCGTTTTAACAAGAACGCTTGGTGATGGCACACCATAGCGGCAGGTTATTCGTCCAATGGCGGCGAATAACAAATTCAATACGAAAAATATCTACAATATTTATCCCCTTGTGCCTTATGAATGACGAAACACGCGAAGAAGAACTAACACCCGAAGAGCTCGTGAAAGCGCTCCAGTTAGACGTTGATGAATGGCGAGAGCTGGCGCACAGGCGATCAGCGGAGATCGCCAACATGCAGCGCAGGAGTCAGCAAGAGCGCGAGGCATTGCGGATTTATGCCTCAGAGCACATGATCACGAAGATGTTGCCCGTGCTTGATGATCTGTATGCGGCTGTTGAGGCCGCACGTATGTCTGAGGACATTGCTGGGCTCAAATCCGGACTTGAGCTTATCTACACCAAGACCGTTCGAATCTTTGAAGAGTCGGGCGTACACATCATTGAAGCCGACGCTGGCGAACCATTTAACGTTGATTTTCATGAAGCCCTGATGCACAAACATTCAGATCAACCCGAGGGGCTGGTGCTTCAGAACATTCAACGTGGCTACCGTCTTTATGAAAAAGTGATACGACATGCCAAGGTTATTACTTCTGCCGGTATTGCTCCACACACAGATACACTGGAAAATTGAACATGACGGATCGTGACTATTATGAAGTTCTTGGCATTGGCAAATCGGCTGACAATGACGCCATAAAGTCTGCGTATCGGAAACTTGCGATGCAGTATCATCCAGATCGCAACCCCGACAACCCTGATGCAGAAAACAAGTTCAAAGAAGCTGCCGAAGCATATGAAGTGCTGAGCGATTCCGGCAAACGTGCGCGGTATGACCAATATGGTCACGCCGGAATGCGCGGCGGACAAGACTATCATCAGTATTCAAACATCAATGACATTTTCAGCGCCTTTGGTGACATTTTTGGTCAATCAGTATTCGGCGACATGTTCGGCCAACAGCAGCGCGGTGGTCGCAAGCGCACCCAGCGTGAGCCTGGAGCGGACCTACGTGTACGCATGCCCCTTACCCTTGAAGACATTGCAACTGGTGTAGAACGCACCATAAAACTTCGCCATTGGAAGTCTTGCAGTACGTGCACTGGAACAGGTGCAAAAACAGGGTCAGGATATTCCACATGTAACTCTTGTGATGGTACTGGCGAGATACGCCAAGTCTCCAGAAGTGTATTCGGTCAGTTTATAAACATTGCACCCTGCGCAACCTGTGGTGGAACCGGAGAGACCCTACGCGACCACTGTGAGACGTGCGAGGGTGAAGGCCGCGTTGAAGGTGAAACAACTGTAAAAGTCACGATTCCTGCCGGCGTACACACTGGTAACTATCTCACGGTCACTGGTAAGGGGCATGCAGGACGCAGAGGTGGAGATGCAGGAGATGCCATCGTTGTTGTTGAAGAAACTGAACACGATGTTTTTGAACGAGAAGAAGATGATGTGTACGTGGATGTAGTGGTTGACTTCCCTACTGCTGCTCTCGGCGCTGAAGTAACGGTTCCTACGTTGTACGGAGAGTCCACACTTAAGATTGAACCCGGTACGCAGCCAGGATCGATTCTAAAAATGAAGGGCAAGGGTATTCCTCACCTCAATGCTCGCGGTGTTGGAGATCAGCTCGTACGATTTAGTGTTCACGTACCTACAAAGCTCAACTCGAATGAAAAAACTGTTCTCAAGGAACTAGCAGCAAGCGAACACTTTAAGCCGCGCGATCAACGCGGTGAGTCACATTTCTTCGACAAAATCAAAGAAGCGTTCTCCTGATTTCTGGGGCGCTTCAGCATCATCACATGAAGCGTCTCCTTTCGTACTTCCAAAAGCACCTCGGTGTTACTCGGTCTGAAGCAGTTGCCGTCACGTTCTTGGCAACCACTCTCACGGTTGGTACCGTTGGCATAAAACTGTGGCCAATATCTGATACACATGATCATGCAACGGCGCAGCGAATAGCGTTAATGATCGATTCTATTGAGGCCGAGAGAACATCGCAAGCAGATGCTCCGGAGCCTACAGATTCAGCCTACGCTCCAGCGGGTATTGATACGCCCCCTACCCACAAGCCGGGGAAGGTTTCGCGTGGTGTGCTCAATCTTAACGTGGCTACGCTTTCACAGCTACAGACACTGCCTGGTATTGGACCGTCCATGGCACAGCGTATTGTTGAATTCAGGCAAAGGCGACCATTTGGGTCGGTAGATGATCTCCTGGATGTGCGAGGAATTGGAGAGAAGAAATTGGCAAAGCTTCGACCGTACGTCAAGGTGCCGTAAATTCAACCACATGCGCGTTACGGTCTATCTTCATCCTCAACAAACGGTTGTTGCCCACTGGTCAGTGGCCGATGCTGTTCCTATTCTCACGGCCTATTTTGAGCGCGCTCCCACGGAGCCCCTTGATGGTCTCTTCAACTCAACGGATGATGTTACGGTGGCCGTTCATGGGTCTGAAACAACGTTTCATTCGTACCCAGTTGACACCAGCGAAGACCAGCGCGATCGCAGATCGTTTGAGCTTTCTACATGCCTCGCTCATGTTCGAGAAGGTGTAGATGTAGTTCATGATGTAGCAATGATGGCGTCATTGTATCGCACTCGGTGGCATGGGCTGTTGGTGATCGATCGTGCTGTGATTGAAAATATTCACAGAAGGGTGCATGCAGAAGCCCCCTTTGTTGCAGACATTGAACTTGACATCGAAATAGCAAGAGCTACCGTTCCAACACAATCAGCTCCGTGGATGCTCATAGGCAGACGCGGCCAGCAATGGTATCGCGCTGTGATCGGCGCAGACCATCTTCTGCACGTCCTTAGCAGTGTCCCACACGATAAAGACTCAACGGCTGGCATCATCGTGCGCAATAGTCTCTTTGAAATGCGCTCTGCCACAGGGGATTTGATAGATCGCGTCCTATTGTTTGGCGACTATCTAACAAAATCAGTCTACCAAGAAATCGTTGAATCGTTGTCAGACGCCGGAACGCGTGCAGGAAGATTGCAGCCATTTTCGAGAGTGAGAACAAATGTGGACGATGCAACGAAGTCAGCCCTTATCGCTAAAGCACATGTGTTGGGACCACTCGTTACGCCCGTTCTATCTTCCGTAACCACAGATTTGCTCTGACATGCGCATCATTGGAGGCACGCTCAAGGGTCGCGCAATTCCCTCCCCGCCCGGATCTCATACGAGGCCAACAACTGACGTAATGAAGGAAGGCCTGTTCAGCGTCTTAGTGCATCATCATGAAATCGCAGGCTCTCGGGTCCTCGATCTGTGTGCTGGTAGCGGACAATTGAGTTGGGAAGCCTTAAGCAGAGGCGCCGCCCACGCAACACTTGTAGACACATCTGTTGCTGTGTGCAAACATCTTCGAGAACTAGCCAAATTATTTGAATTCGATGAGCAGGTGACCATAGTGAAGGCTGACGCTTTAGCCTTTGTCCGTCATGGCCAATCAGAGCCGTTTAACCTGATCGTAGTTGACCCTCCGTATGCAATGCGGTTATGTAATCAGATTGTTACGGCTCTATCAGTAAGTGCATTGCTGGCTGCAGGAGCCTTCGTTGTGCTAGAGCATGGAGACCAAGAAGCCATCATTCCCCCAGAAGGGACTCACCAGCTGTGGCACAAGGGACGTGGGGGCACGATTATCGATGTTTTACGCTATGAGCGCCCCTTACCGTAATTTACGGGTTATGTCTAAGCACGCAATGTATCCTGGATCTTTTGATCCAATCACGAACGGTCACGTAGACGTCATTGAACGTGCCGCACAAATGTTTGAAACCGTCACTGTTGTGGTGGCAAAGAACAGCAAGAAGACTCCCCTCTTTGATGAAAAAGAGCGTCTTGAGATGGCCATCGGCGCACTTGTGCATCTTCCAAATGTGCGTGTTACCGTACATGCTGGACTTGTTGTGGACTTTGCCCGCGAGAATGGCGTTGATGTTATCGTGCGTGGTCTGCGTGCTGTGAGTGACTTTGAATACGAGTTTCAAATCGCACTTATGAATCGCAAACTTCAGCCGGATGTTACAACGATTTTCATGATGCCTCACGAGCGGTTCACGTACCTAAATTCGAGCATCATTCGTGAGCTAGGTAGATATGATCAAGACATCACAGAATTTGTCCCGGCCAATGTGGCTTTGCTCATGAAACAGAAGTTCTCATGAAGGTTCACATCATTACACTTGGGTGTAGCAAGAACACTGTAGATAGTGAGATGTTGTCTGGTCATCTCAAAGCCAACCAGATGGAATTGGCCGAGACAATTGAAGACGCAGACACATTAGTAATCAACACATGTGGCTTCATTGATGCAGCAAAAGAAGAAAGTGTCAACACGATTCTCGAAGCAGCTCAGCTAAAGAAGAGTGGCGCACTCCAACGGTTAATCGTTGCAGGATGTCTTTCCGAGCGTTATGGCGATGACTTACGAAAAGAGATACCCGAGGTTGATCACTTTTTTGGTACCGAGGCCTATGAGCAGATCATTAAGGCAATCTCTCCGGACCTAAAATATTCACTCCTGGGTGAGCGTATTCTCTCAACGCCTCAACACTATGCATACCTGAAGATCTCTGAAGGCTGCGATAATCCGTGTTCCTTCTGCGCCATTCCAATTATGCGCGGAACCCATCGTAGCACTCCAATTGAGACTCTAGTGAAAAGCGCTCAAGGTCTTGTTGCACAGGGTGTAAAGGAGCTCATTCTGGTTGCGCAGGACTTAACGTATTACGGCCTGGATATTTATGATAAACGCAGGCTTGCCGATCTCTTATCTGCATTGGCCGATGAAAGTGGTGCTGAGTGGATCCGTTGCATGTACGCATACCCCGCCAAGTTTCCGCTCGATGTTTTGCAGGTTATACGCGATACATCAAACATTTGTAATTATCTCGACATGCCACTTCAGCATGCTTCAACGAATGTTTTGAAAAATATGCGCCGGGGAATTACGCGCAGAGCTACAGAGGAACTGTTAGATCAAATCCGTCAAACCGTGCCTGACATCGTATTGCGCAGTACCTTTATCATAGGATATCCTAGTGAGACGGAAGCAGATGTTGATGAGCTTGTAGAGTTTCTTGACAAACAACAGCTTGACCGCGTAGGAGTGTTTCAATACTCCCAAGAGGACGACACCTATGCATACATTCTAGGTGATCCACTTTCTGCAGAAGTAAAAGAATCGCGCATGAATCGGGTAATGGACTTGCAACGTGGCATCTCACTCGCAAAGAATCTTGCCAAAGTTGGCAGTGTGCAACGGGTGCTTATAGAAGAAGACCTAGGCGGCGAATACCGCGGCCGAACAGAGGCTGATGCACCGGAGGTTGACAACGACGTATACGTTACCTCATCGCACGAGCTCGTCTTGGGCTCATTTGTACATGTTGCAATTGATGATGCTGAGGATTTTGATTTGTTTGGCAGAGCACAACTCAACTAATCGTTGCGTCTGTTCCTGTTGCTGGACTAATGTCTGTAGTGACGAAAGAGTACAGCAAGAACGATGGCGCTAACGCATGACATTGTGATTAGAAGGATGACAATCCCTACCCGATCGGAGCTGCCCTCAGCTACTGCATACCACTGAACAGAAGCCCGCCAGGTAAACGTCAGCAAGAAGATCGCAACTGCAGAAAGACTTGCAGGTTGCGTCCACATTCTCCCCTGACGATGCAACAGGCCAAGAACAACGACAAACGTCCCGAAGACTGACCCATTGAAGAGCGACGAAGCGCTCGTACCCGCCATCAAATAGAAACCTACCACACCTGAAGCAACGAGAAACAATCCGTACACGATGAGCAGAATACCCAATCGCTTATGCATCGTTGGGTCCTAGGCAACGTCCATCTACCATACGCACGATGCGATGTGCCTTGTTTGCGAGGTCAGGACTATGTGTTGCAATCACACAAGCAATGTTGCGAGTTGATTGAAGCCCTAAGAGAAGATCAGCAACAAAACCTGCGTTCGTCGTATCGAGATTCCCTGTAGGCTCATCAGCGAACACAATTGATGGGTTGTTTACAAGTGCTCGGGCAATTGCAACACGCTGCTGCTCACCCCCTGACATTTCAGTTGGCAAATGATGTGCTCTTGGCAGCATACCAACGTCTTCTAGCAAGGAACTTGCTTTTTTATTGGCCTCTGCCGGCGACATACCAATGACCAATGCAGGCATTGCAACATTCTCTAGCGCAGTAAACTCTGGCAGCAAATGGTGAAACTGAAATACCATACCAATACGCCGCGCGCGAACTGATGCAAGCTCTTTTGACGACAGCTTTGAGAGGTCCGTCATCGTTCCATTAATCTGCAATGCTACGGCACCACGGTCAGCCGCATCAAGCGATGCCATGATATGAAGCAAAGTACTTTTGCCTGCGCCGCTTGGGCCAACGAGTGCAATGATTTCTCCGGGTTCAACCTGCATCGAGGCACCACGCAGAACGGTTGTATCTACCTGTCCAGTTCTTCGGAATGACCTGTAGAGGTCATGAGCTGTGAGAAGGGGCATGATTAGAATTGCGAAAGGACACGAATGTCGTTCTCATAAAGGAGTCGAATGTCATCGATTCCATTGAGCATCAAGACCACACGTTCAACTCCAAAGCCAAAGGCAAATCCAGAATATTCATTTGGGTCAATGCCACATTCAGACAAAACATTCGGATGCACCATACCAGCGCCACATATTTCGAGCCACCCAGAGTGTTTACAAATTCGGCAGCCTTCTCCTTTACAGAGGAAGCATGACATGTCTATCTCACAGCTAGGCTCTGTGAAGGGGAAATATGAAGTGCGAAAACGGAACTCTGCGTTCTCATCATAGAACCGCCTGGCAAACGCCATTATGGTTCCCTTGAGATCCGCCATACTCACACCCTTGGCGATGTAGAGACCTTCAATCTGATGGAACTCAGCTAGCGACCGTGCATTAACCGCTTCGTTACGATAGACGCGGCCCGGCATGATGCAACGGATAGGGGGCTTCATGCTCTCCATCACACGCACTTGCACAGATGAGGTATGTGTCCGAAGAAGCACGTCAGAGCGGTCCGCATGCTCTATGAAGAACGTATCCTGCATATCCCTCGCCGGATGATCAGGCGCAAAGTTCAGCTTCCCAAAATTATGCGCGTCATCTTCCACGTCCGTACCTTCAGCAACCTCAAACCCCATCGATGTGAATATCTCCACTAATCGGTCAATAGTCTGCGTGATTGGATGCAGCGCACCTCTTCGAGGTCCACGCGCAGGCAGCGTAACGTCTATTGCTGGAGTAGACGATTGCCGCTCAAATGATTCTTGCACCAATGCGAACGCGCCTTCGGCCATCGCACGAAGTTCATTGAGAGCTTTTCCTACAAGGGGTTTGTCTTCGCGTGCAACAGCACGCAGACCTTCAACACAGGCTTGAAGGGTTCCCTTCTTCACCAAATGTTTGAGGCGGAAACTATCGGCGGCCTCTACAGAATCGATGAGCTGGATTTCTAGCTCAATTTCTGTACGAAGCGCAGTTATTTGTTCTAGGAGAGTCATGGTATACAAAGGTAGGAATAAGAAACGGCGGTGACGACTTGAAGTCATCACCGCCGTTTAAATGTTTATAGAAATCACAGGGATCGCTATTGGGCGTACACTTCTAAACTGACTTTGCAATCGTTGTAAACACCTGTGGGTGGTTCATTGCGATGTCTGCAAGTACCTTACGATTAATCGTAATGTTCTTCAGCTTTAGGCCGTGCATGAGACGGGAGTATGTTGTGCCGTTGATACGTGCAGCAGCATTGATGCGAATGATCCAAAGAGCGCGAAATGTGCGCTTCTTATTACGACGGTCGCGATAAGCGTATTGAAGACCCTTTTCAACGTGGTGCTTTGCAATCGTCCAAACTTTTGAACGTGCGCCCCAGTAACCCTTGGCGAGTTTAAAGTACTTCTTCTTCCGCTGATGCGCCGCTACTTTATTGACACTACGTGGCATGTCAAACCTCCATTACATATGTCGTCAGGAGAACGGCTACGTCCCTGATCGACGTGAGAGAAAAATCGACTTTTAGCGAAGCGCTAGGCAATGTAAAACGTTGTTCATATCCGACGGGTGCACGAGTGTGTCCTGGCGGAGATTACGCTTGCGCTTACGGCTCTTGCTTGTGAGGATGTGGCTACGATTTGCCTTCTGACGCTTGATTGCTCCAGATCCCGTGATCTTGAATCGCTTCTTCGCGCCCGAATTTGTCTTCATCTTCGGCATTACATTACTCCTGAACTGATTGTTGTTGCTCTTCTATTGAGGTGTCAGAGATTGGTTCGGGTTCCGTTCCGTTCTCTGAGACTGCTTCTGTCACTGGCATTGCTTTGGGCTTCAGTTCAACTTTTCCATCAGACTTAGGCTTTGGCTCTTTCTTCTTCACAGGCTTCTTGATATCTGGTGCAAGCATCAGTCCCAAGAATCTTCCTTCCATACGCATCGACTGGTCAACCTTAGATACGTCTACAAGTGCGTCGATGAATCGTTGCAAGAGAACTTCGCCGAGTTCTTTGTGCAGAATCTCTCGCCCCTTGAACATCACAGTTGCTTTTACTTTATGCCCTTCTTCGAGAAACTCCCGCGCGTGACGGGTTTTGAAATCAAAGTCGTGTACATCTGTACCGGCTTTGAATCTCACTTCCTTCAGCGTAGTTGTTGTCTGTTGTTTCTTCTGCTGCTTGTCGCGTTTAGTCTGCTCATAAATGAACTTACCATAGTCGATGATTTTGCATACCGGCGGTTTTGCTTGGGGTGCAATCTCAACAAGATCAAGCTCGCGCTCTAATGCTATGTGCAATGCTTCTTTGCGTGTCATAACTCCAAGCGGCGCACCTTGCGCATCAACTACACGTAAATCAGCAGCGCCGATCTCATCGTTGATCTTGTGTTTTCTCTGTGGTTCCTGACGCGGACCTTGCGGCGGAATGTACGGACGCCTCAAAAGGACCTTCTGTAATATTGGATGAACTTCTTGTGAAGAACGCAAAGATAACGGTGAAAAGGGGTTACGTCCAAACCCCGTGATGGATTTGCGCAAGTTCCTTCGTAATTTTTATGCTCTTTCCACGTCAACTGACCCCATGATAGACCAATCCGGACTTCTCGATTCGATAGAACAAGCTGAAAAAAGGGCTCCAGCGATCCCAATACAGATGCCGGTGCTCCCCTTGCGAGACATCGTTATCTATCCCCACATGATCTTTCCGGTGCTTATTGGACGCGCCTCATCTCTAAAGGCTGTTGCAGAATCTCTAGAGCGCGATAAGTTTATTCTTGTTACTGCGCAGCGCAATGCGGCTACTGAAGACGCTGGGTTCGACGATATTCACAAGGTAGGCACGGTTGCTAAAATCCTGCAAGTCATGCGTCTGCCAAACAACCTTTTGAAAGTTCTTGTTGAGGGGGCTGTAACGGCACGTATCACTGGTGCGGCACGCACGGAACCTTACTTAGAGGCAGAGGTTGAAACCATCGCTCCTATCGTGAATGAAAAAGATCGAAATCTGAAGGCTCTCATTCGCCATGCCACTGAACTTTTTGAAGAGTATGTAAAAGAGAATCGAAATCTTCCGCCCGAAGTATTGGGAGCGTTTCAAAACATTGAAGACCCAATTCGCAAACTCTATTATGCTGCTGCAAATGTTTCGCAGAAGGTTGAGATCAAGCAGAAAATTCTTGATGCACCTGATGTGAAGACGCAATATTATGAGTTGGTTCAGATGTTGTCAAACGAGCTTGAACTTTTGCGTCTCGAAATTGAGATTGATACGAAGGTTCAAGATCAAATTCAAAAGTCGCAGCGGAAATATTTTATTCAGGAACAAATCCGTGCGCTACAAACAGAACTCGGTGATGACGATGATGGCGGCACAGAGCTTGGCCCACTCCGCGAGTTGCTTGAAAAAGCAGAGTTGCCTGATTCAGTAAAGTCAAAAGTTTTTGAAGAATTCGATAGGCTCAAGCGCACTCCGTCCATGTCGCCAGAGTTTAGCGTCAACCGTACGTGGCTAGAATGGATTGCCAATGTTCCGTGGTCGGCCAAAACTGCTGATGATCTCGACATTAATCACGTGAAGGGCATTCTTGATGCTGACCACTATGACCTTGAAAAACCAAAGCAACGCATTCTTGAGTTTATTTCAGTCCTGAATCTTGTTGGGGCAATGCGTGGCCAGATTCTCTGTCTCACTGGCCCTCCTGGTGTTGGTAAGACATCTTTGGCAAAGTCTATTGCACGGGCGCTTGGTCGGAACTTCGTTCGTATGTCGCTTGGCGGAGTTCGTGATGAAGCAGAGATTCGCGGTCACCGACGCACGTACATCGGCGCTATGCCTGGTAAGATCGTGCAGTCAATGAAGCGCGCAGGCAGTACAAACCCTGTGATCTTGCTTGATGAGATCGATAAGATGTCAACCGATTTCAGAGGCGACCCAAGTGCCGCTCTATTAGAGGTGCTCGATCCAGAACAGAACAGTACATTCAACGATCACTACCTCGAAGTAGATTACGATCTATCAAACGTGCTCTTCATTGCAACCGCAAATGTGAAGTATGATATTCCAGGTCCATTGCTTGATCGACTCGAAGTGATCGAATTATCGAGCTATCTAGAGCCAGACAAGGTGCAGATTGCAAAGCAGTACATCATTCCAAAACAACTTGGACGTCACGGCCTGCAAGACTTCTCTATCTCTTTCACCGATGCTGCGCTTTTAAAAATTGTACGCGAGCACACGCGCGAAGCCGGTGTTCGTAGTCTTGAGCGAGAGATCGCAAGTGTCCTTCGTAAGCTCGCGATGGAAATTGTTGGTGAGGTAAGTAAACGTTCTGGCAAGGTGAAAGTAGACGATGTCCGTCAGAATAAGGCCTATATCAAGCTGACGAAACAGAAGACGTGGAAGGTTGATGAGAAGACTGTAGAAAGACTTCTTCGCGCAGCGAAGTTCAAAGAAAAAGAAGAAGAACTCAGCGATAAAGTTGGTGTTGCTACGGGGCTTGCTTGGACCTCAATGGGTGGTGACACATTGCCTGTAGAAGTGACGATTATGTCGGGCGCTGAAAGACTTACCCTCACAGGTAAACTTGGTGATGTGATGAAGGAGTCTGCAATGGCTGCATTATCGTTCCTACGTGCTAACGCAACACAGTTTGGCTTGGATCCTGAATTCTCAAAAGGTAAAGAGATTCACATCCACGTTCCAGAGGGAGCCATTCCAAAGGACGGTCCTTCGGCCGGTATCACGATGACGCTTGCACTGCTTTCAGCGGCAAGTGGTAAGCCCCTTCGTGGAGATGTTGCGATGACCGGCGAGGTAACGCTCCGAGGGAATGTGCTGCCAATTGGTGGATTAAATGAGAAGCTTCTAGCCGCGAAACGGGCTGGCATGACGCATGTGCTGGTTCCAAAGGACAACCAAAAGGACGTTCTGGAGCTCTCTCCTCTGGTAACTGAAGGCCTAACCATCGTGTATGTTTCTCACATTTCAGAAGCGTTGCCTGTGGCTTTTCGCAAGGAGAAATCACAGCCCCGTGCCGCAAAAACCACACGTAAGCGTTAACCCTGTTTGGAGTTACCGATTATCTGCCGTAGATTTGAGGCTCTTACAATCGCAATCGAGAAATACGGAGAATTGTCATGGCTAAAAAGGGCGCACGCGTCATCATTACGCTAGAATGCACGGAAGCTAAAAAAGAAGGCAAGCCGGCATCGCGTTATTCAACAATGAAGAACAAGCAAAACACCACGGAACGCTTGGAACTCAAGAAGTACAACCCATTTCTTAAGCGTCACACGCTACATAAAGAAGTTCGTTAAGCTCCCTATCCTGTTGCATCACATGAAAAGCCCCAGCATCTGCTGGGGCTTTTTTCGTTTTCACCAAATACATCGGCTATTGTGTGACAATCTTTACGGGGCAACAATCAAGGTATTCCTTAGAAGATAAAAAGTACACACCTGTTGCATGGTTCAAGAGATTGATCAATGGGCCAGCAGACGTGTGAACGATACTGCCGCCTGCGTCCCGAACGATAAACATTCCAAACGCTGGTTCCTTTTCTTGATCGAGGATCGTGACGGTTGAGCTTGCTGGATTCGGAACAGAAACGAAACAAGGCCGATCGTTTACATTGTCTGACATTACGCTTGTTGTAGAATCGAATCTCATGCGCCATACATCATTCGAAGATGCTACCCATAGGCCTCCTTTTTCATCAAATCGGGCAGATGTAAATTTCGTATCGAACGGAAACACATCGATTTCGGTCCATGATTGACCATTGTCAGTGGAGGTAACAACACTGTGATCTCGTCCACTTTGTTACTCCAACGAGTGCATTGCTATTAGGCGCTAAATTCGTCGTGTTTCGCCTGAAATGAAAATGTGAGTTCCGTCTGTTCCCTCGTTGATTTTCTGATTGGTTTACGATGGGATTGGAGGTCAGAAATGATCAAATCGGCGCATTCGAAGAAGTACTAACCTACTCAGCCAGTCACGGAAGCACAAAACCTCAGAGAAAGTTTCATACCCGGCTAGCCAGCCGGGAAATAGGGTTTGATTGAGTTTGGTTGGATGCGAGCCAGCTTACTGGAAACGGCCTCGGCAAGGTTGACCCCCCTTGCATTACAAAAGTTCATCAGTGCGATCAAAACGTCGGCAGCTTCATCTGCGGTGTGTGCGTCGTTAGGTGGAGCCCCTTTCCATCGTTTCTTTTCGAGATTTGCTAGCTCGCCGGCTTCGCCGCAGAGTTCAAGGCAGAAAAACTCGGGTGGATGTGCAACAAAGCACTCCTTCTGATAGACGTCAAAGGCCTGCTGGATGGGAGTAAGACCGGTGTTGACGGCCTCGATGAGTGAGTCGCACAATGGATTGTTCATTCTGCGCTTGCCTCAACTTCTGGTTCATGGGAGCCACCTTCGCGCATGCGATATCCCACACCACGAATGCTTGTGATGAGCTGTGTTTGTCCAGGCTTTTCAATCTTCTGACGGATGCGTTTAACGTAGACGTCTATAATGTTTGATTCGGGATCAAAGTTATGTTTCCATACATGCTGCATGATCATGGATCTTGATAAAATCCTATCCTTATTTCTCATTAAGTATTCTAAGAGCGCATATTCTTTTGTGGTGAGTTCAATCTCTTTCTCGTCTCTGAAGGCAAAGTGCGTCACTAAGTCGAGCGTGATTTCTCCACACTGAAGTTTTGTGGTCTTCTCTGTTGTTGATCTGCGAAGTATTGAACGCAATCTTGCAGCAAGCTCTTCAAAGTGAAATGGTTTTGACAAATAATCATCTGCTCCAAGGTCGAGTCCCTGCACACGATCCTCAGTGGTGCCACGTGCGGTGAGCATGATAACAGGTGTTGCATTTCCCTCATCACGTATTGCCCTAAGCACGCTATAGCCGTCCAACTTGGGCAACATGACGTCTAGCACGATCGCGTCAAACACGTTATTCAAGGCAAGATCGAGACCAATCTGTCCGTCTGCAGCGGTTTCTACGATATAGCGCTCTTCTTCGAGGCCACGCTTGATGAAGCTGGCAACCTTGCGCTCGTCTTCAATTACTAGGATTCTCATGCCTCCAAGATACGACTGACCGTATCTTCGTGGTCATGAAATGGAATACGATCATTGGCCAAGACCGACTTCAACGGATGCTCCAGCGCTGCATCCTGGATAACCGTATTCCACAAGCGCTATTGCTCAATGGATTTGAAGGTTCAGGAACGGTGGCCCTCGCCCTGGCCTTTGCCAGAACAGTTAACTGTGAGCAACCCATAACAACAGCCGAAACAATCGTGCCATGCGAACAATGCCATGCCTGTAAACAGTCAATCTCGCTGCAACACCCAAACATTCGCCTGATTACAGCCTTACCGGCAAAGAAAAAGGGCGAGACGCAGGATGTGCCAAAGGATGACGTGATCATGGAATTGCAAGGGGCTATCCATTCGCTCGCTCTTGATCCGTATACATCTCTTCGATTAGCGAACGCAACCTCGATTCGTATTGCCCAGATTCGAGAATTGAAGCGGACATTGTCGCTGTCCGCGGCACAGAGTGGGCGTAGGGTTGTTATCATTCTTCATGCCGAAGAAATGAATGTGGAGGCTGCCAATTCGTTTTTGAAAACGCTGGAAGAACCGAACAATGATGTTACGATCATCCTCACAACGGAACGGCCAGAATCTCTGTTGCAAACAATTGTTTCGCGATGTCAGGAGTTAATTGTTCCTCCTCTTGATGATAGTGACATTGTGCAGGCACTTGTTGACCGTGGACTCTGCGACAGAGACGAAGCGCTCATCATTGCTCCGTTTGCACAAGGCAGTCTTCACAAAGCAGTTGACTACTTGTCAGACGATATGCGAGCTCTGCGAGAAACGGCTGTGGATCTTCTTCGCACCGCGCTCAAAGGCAAAGATTATCGAAACGCCCTGACTGATGCCGTGCAAGAAGCATCAGAGAGTAGAAGCAAGTCACAAGCCGATGCAATTCTTTCTCTCCTGGCATTGTGGCTGAGAGATGCCTATGTTATTGCACGTGCAGGCGATGGAGCACCAATTGTGAATATCGATCATCGTGCCGCTCTGGAACGTTTTGCTGCCGCCTTTGGTGGTGCTGATTTTCCTGCCGTGCTGCAAACAATCGAACACGCTCACAGAGACCTTGCACGCAACGTGTCGATCTCTCTTGTTCTGCTCACTACCATGCTAGAGATTAGACGAGTGTTTGCTGCGACACGACTCAAGGACAAAGCTACCGAGTAAAAACAGGCTTAGCCTTGTTTGGCATTTTCGTTTGCTCAACATTCCAGGTCTATGGGCAAACTGACAATCTGCACATCCACACTGCCGTAACTGATTGGCGCGGGTGGCTCTCGGTTCAGATTGTACAGGTTGATGCTTCGAGCATATCACTGCTCGATATTTTGACGATATACTAGCTTTTGAAGTCGGGCTCAGCGCTACGGGAATCTCTGCTAGTGGGGCAACGGTCGGTAGGTCTGTGAAGTGTTGGGATTACCAATACATCGGCTCCACCAATATCAATTGTTACGTCATCCCGTTGAAGCGATACACCAGGCAAGACAGATGTGTATTGAAGGCTTGGAACTCGTGAAAGGGGCAATCGAACCGTACGCGAAACGCTAGAGATGTTTACAACAACAAGGATGCCGCACCTCGATCCAGGTAAACGTCTAAGAAACGCCACTACCTCTATATCATCAACGTCGAGACTTTCAATCGAATCGATGTCGCTCAATTGCCGAAGCACATTGAACGCAGCATATTTCTTAA
Organism: Ignavibacteria bacterium; assembly: GCA_947495975.1. Classification (GTDB taxonomy): domain Bacteria; phylum Bacteroidota; class Ignavibacteria; order Kapaibacteriales; family Kapaibacteriaceae; genus UBA10438. The sequence goes on from CANMBE010000002.1 coordinate 131,400, forward strand.
CCTTCTCTTGAATCCACAGAGCTGTATCGATTCCCTCCTGCCATGGCAAGGGAGAATCGCTGAACAGTGCTAGCTTTTCCGGAGGATAGGCATCCATCATTTCTTGAGTGAATCCGAGTCCGGTATTCACTGGTTTATCGTCATTAAGTTCAAGACCAGCGTGAAGTATGGAAAGTCCATGAGGGAGAAATCTCAGAAACAACAATAGCGCAATTCCTGCGCGGGGAGACATACGTGATGCTGCACGTTGCGTATTGTGAGACTCAGGAGCTGCGAAAAAACGTATGGGAATATCACCACGCGAAACACGCTCCACAAATGACGTCAGCTTCTTCGCATCATGAGCATCAAACGGAAGATATCCTACAACAGCATCATACCCCGCAGTACGTGATGAAGCCTCTAGTAGAAAATTCTCTTCAAGCAAGATGAAGTTAGGCTTTACGGTGCGACTCTCAGTGATTATCCGAGAACGAAGTTCCGATGGAAGCGCATGCCCCATGTCTATCATTGCTCCGTCAATACCGAACATCCGAATGTAGTGTGGTATGATTCCTGCAATAGTATTCCACAGCGAGGTTTGTCTGTAGGAAGGTTGGTCTAGCTCTCGCTCAAACATCCGAATGGTGTTATACGCCATATATCGGAATGAGGGATGGTCATGCATTCGCAAATACGTAACGTCTGACCAAGCCGGCTGCGGGTCATCTGGCGGCCAATCAGCGAATGCACCGGGAATGCGCAATACTTTGCCGCGTGCTCCTATGCCCTTCCAACCACGTTCATCTTTCTCTACACGCAGAGGCATGTGATCAAAGAGCTGTTGATACTTTTCTGCTGGTGCTGGTAGATCAACGTATACGGAACTCTCAATCATCGAATGCATCTCTGCAAGTGCATCTGGAGTGAAGACTGGTGAGCGGAATGAATCCATGGAACCAATCTGCTTTTCATCAACCCAATAGAACCATTCTGGGTGACCGTGCACGAGATCACTGTCAATGCTTGCAGTGCGCAGAACAACTTCGAGAATGACCTTCATACCAAGGAGGTGACACGTTTCAACGAGCACACGTGCTTGATCATCAACAGACATGTCAATGTTTGACTCAGCAAGATGTGGGTCAAGTCGAAACGGGTGTTTTGCAGCATACGGAGAACCAAGTGTTCCCTTTCTTCCAACGTCACCAATCTCCGTTATTGGCAACAACACAAGTGTGTCAACACCGATGCCTTTCAAATAAGGCAGGAGCCCCATAAGCTTAAGAAAGGTGCCCGTTGATTTCCATCCATCATTAACGGTGCCTTCACCGTGGTTAAAGGACGTTACATGTCGCACCATTCCGTTGTACGCTACAGCGCGCTCCAACGTCCACGTCCGCTGGTGGTCTCTACTTCTCCTGATGGTATCAATACGGCGAAGTTGATGCAACAAGTAAGAGGCACCCGAGTGAAATGTCACATCGGTATGCGCCCCTACCCAAGCGCCAGGCACGCTATAGGAATGCCACGTAGCATGTTCTTGTTCTTCCAAGAGTCCAATCAGTTTTCGCAGGAGAGGCGTCAAGGGGCCACCTCCCGCGCGAGGTAGTGATCATGAATCTTTTTCGCAATCGCTTTACCAACAACATTTTCTAATACTGATAGCGGAGATGACCGAACTTGCTCAACCGATCCAATCACTGACAAGAGTTTCCTGGCTGTTGTTTCTCCAACGCCCGCGATATCCGTAAGCTCTGTGCGGAAGGTGCGTTTATCACGAAGTGTGCGATGATATCGAACAGCAAATCTATGCGCTTCGTCTCGCGCTTGTTGTAATAGTCTGAGACTGCTAGAGACCTTTGGCAGGTAGAGTGGCGTTGTGCTTCCTGGAATGAACACTTCCTCGAGGCGCTTTGCGAGTCCGATGACCGTAAATGAACTCACAAGATTCAATTGTGAAAAGACTTCCATAGCGTGCGAAAGTTGACCCTTTCCACCGTCGATGATAACCAGATCTGGAAGTTCTGTTCCTTCGTCAATAGCACGACCATATCTGCGCGTGATCACTTCCTTCATCGCCTCAAAGTCATCATTGCCTTCAACGGAGCGAATCTTATAGTTCCTGTATTCGGATTTTTTTGGTTTCCCATCAACAAAAACAATCATCGACGAAACGTAGTCAGTTCCCTGGATGTGGGAATTATCGAAACATTCGATGCGTCTCGGCAGACGATCCATCCGTAGGTCTTGCTGCAAGGACATAACGGCACGAGGAACTGCCTGATCCTTGGTGGCTTGTTGCGTGAGCAACTCACGAAGCAGCACATCAGCATTCATTTCAGCCATGGCAAGCAATTTGCGTTTGTCCCCAATCTTTGGAACAATGATCTCGACGGTCCTTCCACGTTTTTCTTTGATGAATTCTGCCAGCGTCTCTACGTCATCATATTCACATGGGATAAGCACTTCATCTGGGAAATGTTCTGCCTCAATGTACCAACGCTCTACTGCTGTTCGCACAATCTCTTGGTCATCTTGTTCACGCGAATTACTGATAAAGTAATGTCGCTTCCCTACGAGCTTGCCATCACGAATGATAAAGACCACCATACACGCCATGCTTTCAGCACGTGCAAGCGCAAAAACATCACGGTCAGCTTCGTCATTCGCCAATACTTTCTGTTTCTCGGTGTATTCTCTGAGGCGAAGGAGTCGCCCCCGAACAATTGCGGCATCTTCAAAGCGTAGTTCTTCGGCTAGAGACATCATACGTTCTTCGAGTTGACGCTCAAGGTCTCGTGTTCGCCCATTGAGTACTTGTTGTGCCTGGCGAATGTACTCGTTGTATCGCTCCTGCGTTATGTGTGCCTGGCATGGACCTTCACACTTTTTTATGTGGTAGTCTAAGCACACTTTCCAGCGTCCGGCAGCAATCGATGCTTCTGTGAGAGCTAGATCGCACGAACGCAGAGGAAAGATTGACCGCAATGACTTCATCAACGAGTAGAGGTACGTGCCATCTGTGTAGGGGCCAAAATACTTGCTACCGTCGCGCACTACACGCCGTGTCTTAAAGACCCGTGGATACTCTTCCTTCGTGATGCGGATGTACGGATAAGACTTATCGTCCTTCAGGAGGATGTTGTACTTCGGACGGTGTTCCTTGATAAGAGTGTTCTCAAGGATCAGTGCTTCAACCTCTGTGTCAGTGACGATGACCTCGATGTCGGCAATCTTCCGTACCAAAGCCTTTGTCTTTGCGTCAACAGGGCGACCCATTTGGAAATAGGATCGGACGCGATTGCGAAGACTCTTTGCTTTTCCAACGTAAATGATTTGCCCATCCACATCCTTATGCAGATAGACCCCCGGCTTGGTAGGCAGGCCGGATATCTTCTTCAACAAGGCGTCTGAAAGAAGGGTTAGGTCGGTTTCCATCACCGCAAAGGTACCGCAATTCGTGCGACCTCATTGCACGGCGCGTATATTGTGCAAGGTTCACAATGGGAGGTTCTTCGTGCAGCAGGAAACGGACGTCATACACTCCATTGAGGAGATAGCCAAGCAGCTTAAGGATGCTGCGTGGTTCATTGGTCAGCGAGTGATCAACAGAGAAGAGGTTATTGAGCAAGCGTTTTGCGCGCTCCTCACTGCAGAGCACATTCTACTTCAAAGCAGAACAGGCGCAGGAAAATCGCTTTTGGCCGAGCAGATATTCAGCATGTTCGAGGGCTCGCGTCTGTTTCGAGTGCAGGCAAGTAAAGAGCAACAACCCGATACGTTCTTTGGCGGACTCGATCTTGAAGAACTCAAGGCTGGACGCATCATACACAATACCAAGGGCTCACTTGTTGAGAGTGACTTTGGTTTCATTGATGAAATTTTTGACGCCAATGATTTTACGCTTCGAGCTTTGCTATCACTCCTTAATGAACGCCGCCTCTTGCGTGGTCTACAAGATGTTGCCTCCCCACTTCACTCTGTGATCGCAGCCACCAACTACCTGCGTGTGAGCGAAGTAACAGAAGCACTTCTCGACAGATTCCTTTTCAAAGCCGTTATCCTACCAGATAAAGACCCCTTTATCCAGTATCAGATATCACAGCGATATCTCATCTACGGAGGGAAGACAGCTGAACCCGTGAAGCGTATTCCGCTGCTTCGACTGCAGCACATGCATAAGATCATTACCGGTAGAAGTGCTGACTTTCAGATTTCGATTACCAATGAATTGTTGTACTTCACCAACATCGTGATCAGACACTTTGAGTTCTTGCGCAACAGACAGCTGAGTGAACATGCTAAACGAGGTGATGGAGTAGACTTCTACATTTCACCGCGTACCCAGGCAAAGTCTCTCGATCTGTTGCGTGCATTGGCTCTGTTGAAGGGGCGCACCAATGTTGTGCATGACGATGTGAGTCAGCTCTACTTCATCTTTGCCACTGTTGGCCTTCCGGAGGAGGTGGCGTTGTTCAAGAAGGCATACACAACGGTGTTGAATTCACTTACTGCCTCTCGTGGATTTGACCAAGTGACAATCTTGTTGGACTTCACAGAGCTGCTACGGGAGATCAAGGAGAATCCGAAGCTCATGTTGGAGCCCCTTTCCAAGTTTGCAGACTCACCAGTGCGTCGCTCATTCCTAGACTGGGTGAAGGAGAAGTTTAGCAGCGAACAACCGAGGGATCAGAATCGCAAGGTACTTGAGGCATTCTTGTTGGATTTTGTGCCCGTGTGCGACGAAGTGCGTGAACTGAAGAATTCTGTTGAAAAATCGCTGCAGCAGACGATGATAATTGCTGAGCGTGAGCTCCAACGACTCAAAGCATAGGGTATGTCGCGCTCGTCCATCGAACTTTCATCATTCTTCTCCAGCATGGAGCAGTATGGGTTCTTTGACACCGTTGAGAAACATTTGCCTGAGGAGTTTACGATCATCTATGAGATTGCGCGAATCCTTGAGGATAAAACGCATTCAATTTCGCGAGCAATGGCTCCTATTCTAGAATTGAATGATCCGTCAACAGCCGAGAATGCGCTTGATCAGATATTGATTCCAAACATTCCCGAGGCAAAAGAATTTGAAGCAGATCTTATTCGCAGTGTGACGGACGTGCGCTATATCTATCCTGCGCAGCATCTGTTGCCCGAGATTGTCTTCTTACGTCGGTTAGCCGAGCGGTCTTTGTGGATGCCACGTGCACGCTCACCACGAAACTACCGTTATCAAACAGAAAGCGATCGCTTTGCACCTGACGATCGAAAGCAAAAGGTGTACATCCTTTTTGATACATCAAGCTCGATGCGTCAGAACTATCGCATTCATTTGGCAAAGGCAATTGTTTATTTGTTCTTGCAGCAAAACCAGCGCGAGCTTGGCACAATTTTCTTCAGAACGTTTGATCTTACTGTTGGGCCACTACGGACAGCGCGAGACGTGCCTTCGTACGATAGTCTTATCAGCGATGTGATGCACATCAACGCCATTGGAAACGGCACCGTGCTACAGAAAGCACTGCAAACAGCTGTAGATGACATTGCTCATGAAAGTCAACTAAGTCATGCACAGATCCTTGTAGTAACCGATGGTGTAGCGCATATTGATCTCGACAGACTTCGCGAGCAAATGGGAGACCAGATTACAGTGAACACCGTAAAGATCGGTCATGCACGGATGCATATTGATGCAAAAGTGATCGAGGACCAGGTCTTTCAGTCATCGAGTGATGAAACCGTGCGGTTACGGGAATTAGTGAAGCAAAAGCGCGACTTAGAGCTCCAGATATCTACTGCCGCTGGACATTTACGTCAAGAAGCACTACGTTCTCAACTCGGTGTGATTCTACGTCAGATTGAGTCGCTCACTGAGCGGCTTGGGAGTTTTGTCTCTGAGCACTATGGGCTTGAGATTCAAAAGCTAAGCACCGTCTACGTAAACGTGGATGACATTTCGCCTGAAGAGATGTTCTCTTTGCCCGAAGAGAAAGTTTCTGAACTAGAAGACCTCGCCGAGTCACTTCTCAAAGCACTCCGCGAAGAACGTCAAGTAGAAGACATCAAGAGAGCCGCCGTGCTCTACGATCATTTGATGTTGCTCATGAAGTATAACAAGGTGGATGCATCACGCTTTGACAAGGCGGCAAAAGAACTAGAGCAAATGCTTGATGCAATCCTTAACAAACCCACATCGGGCGTAGACGACATGTCGATCAGCGACCTCGAGCGAATTCAACTAAGAAACATGCTCGATTCAGGCAGCTTTAGCAACTCCTTCTCACTGGCACGTATCCTTCGTCTGCTCTGGGTAAAGGGTACACGCTGGTGGCTCGGACGCAAGCAGTTCAAAACGTTTAGAGCGATAACAGGGAAGAAGATTCAGAGGAGAACGTAGGGCCTCCCCCTACTCAAACATCCTTAGGCACTACACTCGCTCTTCCAACAGAGTGATATTCAAAGCCATCTGCTGCCATGTCTTCGAGATCATACATGTTGCGACCATCAAAGATTAAGGGGCGCATGAGCAGGCTCTTCATACGCAGTACGTCGGGTTTGCGGAATTCATTCCACTCGGTGGCAATAACCAATGCGTCCGCTCCATCAATAGCGTCGTACGGTGATGTTGCATACGTTACACGCTCGCCAAGGACGCGGCGTGCAGATTCGCGGGCTTCAGGGTCATAAGCGTGCACAACGGCGCCGGCTGAGAGCAATGCTTCGATAATGACAAAGGCTGGCGCCTCGCGGACGTCATCAGTGTTAGGCTTAAACGATAAGCCCCATACCCCTATGATTCGTCCACTGAGGTTGCCGTCGAACCGACGGAATATCCGATCGATAAATCGCAGGACCTGGCGGTCGTTAACGTGTTTTGATGCTTGAACAATTTCTAGTGGAGCGCCTGCCTCATTTGCTGCATGGATGATGGCCTTTACGTCCTTGGGGAAACAGCTACCGCCATATCCGATTCCGGAAAAGAGAAATCGCTTCCCTATCCTACCGTCGGTCCCAATACCTAGTCTGATTTTTTCAATATCAGCGCCAACTGTTTCGCAATATTCTGAAAGATCGTTCATGAAGGAAATCTTGGTAGCGAGATATGCATTAGCAGCGTACTTCGTTACCTCAGCACTCTTTTCGTCGAAGATTAAGATAGGCGCGCCGCCACGTACGAATGGTTCGTAGAGCTCCTTGAGAATTTCTGCTGCGTAGAGGCTTGATGTACCAACCACAACGCGGTCAGGCTTCATAAAGTCGTCAACGGCAAAACCCTCGCGAAGGAATTCTGGGTTGCTCACTACGTCAACCCGTCGCTCAGGCGCAACGGATGCAAACACCGCAGCTACCCGGCTGGTTGTACCAACTGGAACGGTGCTCTTATTGATAACAATGCGAGGCTGTGTGATATTGTGTTCATTCAAAAGCTCGCCTACGCGGTGGGCTGTTGCCATCACCTGCTCTAGGTCTGCTTGTCCGTCTTTGCCCGGAGGTGTAGGCAGACAGAACATGAGTATCTCGCATGTGCGTATGGCCTGCGACAGGTCAAGCGAAAACGTAATACGCTTTTCGCGAATGTTACGCTGGAGCACTACCTCCAGGCCAGGCTCATAGATCGGGATGTCTCCCTTGCTGAGGCGCGAGACTTTTTCTGGGTCTACGTCGATACAGAGAACTGTATTGCCGACATCGGCTAGGCATGTTCCGGTGACTAGACCAACGTACCCCGTACCGATAACGGCTATGCGATAAGACATTGATGCTGCGCTAAGTGTGTAAAATGCAAAGGGGCTCTATCAGAGTTCACGAATAACGTACCGAACCACAAAGATGAGGATGAGTAAGATGGCTACCAAAATGCCAAGCTTTACAAGCCGCTTTATTATGGCAAGAAGCAGGAGAATTCCTAGTGCAACCACTGCAAACTTGCCAAGTGGATGTAGCCCTGTATAAAGAATTGTTAGGTCTTGTATCACGAGTTTTTGAACACGAATGTAATAGTGCCTTCCATCTCAACGCCTGATGAAAGCTTGTTGAACCGCCATTGTTTTAAAACGCGCATTGCCTCTTGATCAACAATAGGGTTCCCACCCTTTCTCACTGGCCAAACCAAACTAACGGATCCGTCAGACAGCACTCGGAATTTGAGCTTTACGGCTGTATTCATCGTGCCAGGAGGGAATTTCGGCAGAACTCGGCTTACTACAGTGCGGTTGCCACCTCCACCCCAGTCGATGGCCTCGTTACCTAAGCCCTTGCCTGTGCCAGTACCTACCCAACCTAGACCGGAAGCATCATCTTTTCCATCTGTGGTGCCAACGGTCCTATCTGCAGCCTCACCTTCATGCGGTTTTCCATCCTTGCCAATGTTCTTGGCCGGAATGAGTTTCGCCGATTGAGTTGGGTCGGTCTCGCGGACTTTTCCCGATGAAGAAGCTGATCGCTGCGCATCTTCCAACGGATTTTGTGTTTCTTTCCCGCGTTGTGAGGCCCCTTCCCGTGAGAGATTCCCTTTGCGTCCACCTGTGCCATCTCCTTCACCAAAAACCATTAGCTCAAAAGGCGTTGTCCTTCGCGAGCTATATGGTTCAGGGGGCGTATAGCGTGTACACATGGATACCAAGAGCACAATGGCCATGATGATTGATGCCGCAATAAACCCTCGCACCGCATTCGGATTCCATTCGAAGCGGAGCTGAACTGAAGGGATATCGTGATATCGACTCATCGTACGCGTGCAATCCAAGGTTGTCGAAAACCAAGATTAACGGCAGCGGCCTCGGCACCTTCGCGCGTTGGAAATTGACCAAATCGAACTCTGAACCACGGCTGACCGCGCAGTGTTTGTTCAACGATGTATCCATCTTGAACTCGTTTTTCTCGCAATGTCTGTAGCCATTCATCTGCATCGTCGCGTGATGGACTCGAAAACACCTGCACTACCCACAATGCATTCGCTGTTGACGCTGCGGGTGTGGTCTTAATCTCGGCTGGCCTTGCCACTGGTTTTGCTGCAACTTCGATGGGCTCAGCAGTAGCAATTTTGACTGGCGTTGGTTCGATGGGTTTTGCGGCGCTCGGATGAGGTGTAGAGGACTTTGACACTGGTACTGGCTCTGTAAACAGTGGCTCTATTGCTGTATCTGCCAGTGCCGGAACGTGCTGCGTTACGGTTGTATCGGTCTCTCCAAGAAGAGGTTCAGCAACGTCTTCTACAGGTGCAAAGAAGGCTTGGTCTTCAACGGACGGCTTCGTGACGAAGTAGAACCCTCCACCGAGCAGTGCGCTAAGCAGAATAATTCCTGCGGCAACACTGACCCAGAACATTGGCTTTCTTCGTTTTTCTTGTTGAGCTAGTGGCGGCAAGGCATTTACGGCCTCTACCCGCAAGCGCTCAGGCGCTTCGGTTGGCTCTGAGGATATTGACTGCTCAGACATGAATCCCTGTTCTTCAGGTCCAAAGCCAGTATCGTCCCACGTAGGATCTTTAGGTTCCATGATCAGAACTTCCAGGTACAACCAGCAGTGATAAAAATTCCCCGCTCACGATAACCTTCCCACAGAAAGACTGTGCTACCAAGAAGGTTTTCGGCCCGGGCATGTAGGTCAAATGATTTCGAAAGAGAACATGAAGCTTTAAGTCGAAGGTCGATATATCCAGCAAGTGTCTTTGAGTTTGCAAAGTCAGTCCATCGTTGTCCTACATAGATCATGCCAATTCCGGTTTGAAAAGTTTCTGACCACGTCCTGTCGTAGTGAACGGACGACAATACCGCAGGAATATAGGGTTGAGCTGCTTCTTCTGCGACGGATGCGCTCGTCATTCGAACGTCGGCCACAACCACATCACGCGGGGTAACAACGAACCGTGCATCTGCATGCAACTCAACAAGACTGACGGTCCGGTAATCTATTGAGAATAGGCCTTGGCGAGACCCCTTCCACACGGCCTCGCGATCTGTCTGACAAATTCGGACACCTACGCTCACTGAAGTTCGCACAGATGGATGATACGTGATGGTTCCACGCAGGTCAATGATATCATAGGCCGCATCGAGTCCAACGGAATCATCCACATATTGATTTGCCAACATAAGATCACGAAATGCAATGGGCCTCATGCCGCTTCTTGCAGTGGCCGTAAAGGTATAATCTGGGCCAAGGAAGAAATCTGCCTGACCACCAAGAGCAAGACCAAAGCGATCTACACCAGAAGTAGATGTTGCCCATTGAACTCCTGCGCCGCCAGATATTCTCAGCGAACTCGATACCCACCGAGCATATGCACCTGTCTCAACAAATGGATAGGCATTGCTTGCATAACTCTGCAGTCTCATATCTACCAGCGCTCCTACATCGGCACTCTTCCACTGCTGCTCAACGCGTAAGCCACCGTGCACAACGTTGTCCGTTACATCGCGCATGGATGTGGTAGACAGCATCTGGCCTGTCCACGATGCCTGCGCACGATATGTTACATCATCAAATTTTCCCTCTACATCTATGCCCGCATTCACGGTTGAATGTTTACGTTCAACGGTATCAGAGCGGGCAAACAATGTATACGAACGATATCGCATTCCTACATCGGCTTGCGTGGTGCTTCCACCAAAGAATACAAACTTATCGGGCGCTCTGTACGTACTTATCGCACGAACACCTGCTGTGAGATACGATGCGTTGTTCACCCAACCATCACTTGCGTGCACGTCACCAGAGAAATCTATACGGTACCTTCCAGCAACAAGTGAGTATCCCGCGTAGAGTTGTGGAGTGATGTAGTTGCCCATCTCCGCTTGGAGATATCCAGGCCACATCTGTGCTGAGCGTTGATACTGCGGTAAGGGGCGAGCTGGAAGCACAGGTATTGGCTGCTTCTCTGTCGGATTTAATGAATCAAGGCGAGTAGCAGACAGAAGTGGTGGCCGCTGCGGCGATTGTTTTGCACCAGCTCCAACATTGATAAGCTCCTTGCCCATCACGAGGAATTCGGGAAGCTCAAGTGGACCGTTTGGTGGCTGCGGCATTGGCTGCTGCTGCGCAACAGCAATGCCTAGCGCAAAGACGAATAAGAAAAACAATAGAATGCGTTTCATCGGCGCACCTTTTTCAATCTCTTGATACGAGCATCTGCAGTCTTGCCATAATCGTCATCTGGTCGAAGTCTGAGAACAACCTCATAAACCGCCGCCGCCTCGTCAAAACGCTTGATACTTTCATAACACTCGCCAAGCGCCAGCAGACTAAGTGTATACCAATCTTCGTATCCTGCATATTCTTGCCGCACACGCTCATAATCAGCAATAGCAGATTCATACTGCTTAGCACGCAAGAAGATTGTTCCTCTATCATACAGCGCATTTGAAACAAACTGTGGTTTGTCAGTTCGCACAGTCAGGAGCGCAAGATGATACAGAGCGCTGTCATTACTGCCTATCTTGCGATAGAGCGTTGCAACTTGATATCGTGACTGATCAGCATACTCCGCGCCAGCATATCTGTCTGCTGTTTCGCGGTACAACATCATGGCACGTGCTGTATCACCGCGCATGCGCGCGGATTGCGCGCGCTCATACCCTGCCTTTGAGGCCGCGTCTGTATCTGCAGGGAATGTTGTCCAGATAACATCATACAGAGAATCAGCCGATGTAGCATTGGCACTCTTTGTGAAATGCTCGGCAAGATCTAATTTTGACGCAACAATGAAGGGGCTCTTTGAAAAGCGCTTTTCGATATCAACAAATGCTGCACGGGCTTGTTGCATATCATTCATTGTTAGATACGTTTTTCCCAAAAGGTACAGCGCTTCGTCTTGGCGCTGCGAAGATGGATAGCGTTTCATATACGATTCAAGCTCAGCAGCCGCATTCGTATAGTTCCGCCCGGAATAGAAGATCTCTGCCTTTTTAAATGCAAACTCTTCCGCAGAATTTGAATATGGATTTGAGTTTATCAACGTATCAGCAATATCAAGCGCTTCTTGTGTACGCCCCAAACTAAGGAGAGCCCCTTGCATACTTTTTGCTGCTTCGGATGCGAGTGGGTGCGAGGGATAACGCGAGATTACACTTCTGTACGTAACGAGTGATGCTTCTACATCACCTAGATTAAACTGTGCATCGCCGATTGTGTATAGCGCGCGGACGGCTTGGTCGCCATCTGGGTAGGCAACCAGGAGGCGCTGATAATCTTCAATTGCCTTCGCTTCATTATGTTGTTGAAATGCGATCCAACCAATAAGATACATTGCATCATCTGCGAGTTTGCTTATTGGATAACGCTGCATAAACTTGCGCATATTTTCAACGGCGCCTGAGAGATCGCCTGCGCGGTATGAGGCTTGTCCGGCTTGATATGCAGCGTATTGTCCTTCTTCAGACGTGGGCGATGTTGCCGCAGCTTGTTCATATTGCTCCGCTGCTGCACGAAACTGTCGCAAGATGTATAAGGCATCACCACGTCTAGCAAGTGCTTCTGCAGCGTAGCGCGATGTTGGGAATGAGCGTAAGAGTTCGCCGAACATTGACGTGGATCGATCAAAGTCTCGTCTACGGAAAAACGTCCACGCCAGCCCATACATTGCTTCTTCTCTGCGCAGACTTGCGGTGAAACGCTTTACAATTTCATCGTACAGTTCTTGGGCATTCTTGAGCAAGTCAGCACGATACATGGATTCCGCCAACCAGAACGTGGCTTCATCTCTGTGCGCGTCATTGGGATGATTGCCAAGAAAATCTGTTAGCGCATTTATCGCTGGTTGTACCTGACCTGCTTGTATGAGACAAATCCCGCGCTTCAATCTGATTTCAGCCAGGTACATCTGCCGGTCTGAAAGAAACTCATCTGCGGCTTCTTCGGCAATACTTTGAGCACGCTCATAAGCGCTAGCAGCCTTTGACCATTGCTGCATCTCAATAAGTGTTGCGCCAAGCAAGAGATGTGCACGAATAGATGTTGCTGCATCGCGCGATTCTCTTTCAGCACGTTCAAGTGCTTTGCGTGCACGATCAAAATCTTTGGTTTCGTATGCGATTTGACCAAGTTCAATAAGAGCTTGAGCTTGAAACGGATAACCAGCTTGTGAGGCGAGGCTTGTAAAGGCTTTTACAGCCTCTTCCATCTTACCCACACGATTGAGAACAACGGTGTGATAGAGTAATGCTTGCTGACGAATAGGCGATGCATCGTCTGTGAGGGAATCAAGAATGACTGCATAATGATTGAGCGACTTGTCTAGTAACCCAAGCATGAGGGCATCGTAACCCGCATGCAGATGCACATGCCAGCGATATCGGGAGATTGGGTATCGCGTAATAAACGTTTCACAACTATCGAGAGCTTCTTGGTAGTTGCGTCGGAGCGTGTATGCTTCTGCGCGCACCAATGCAATTTCTTCACGTGCAGCGTCTACATCAATTTGTTTTGCTCCGTTCTCTCTGGCACTGTCATTCAGTAACAGTTCAATTCCTGTTAACACATCAAGTGCCCGCTCAGGACGACGAAGCGAAACGAGGTCAACTGCTTCTCGAATTCTTGCAGCTACTGATACATTTGATGTGGGATATCTTGTCCGAACAAGACCGAATGAATTGATCGCTTGGTGCACATCTGCGTTGTGCTCGTATATCTGCCCCATTGCATAATGAGAATACGCTGCGTATTCTCCCAGAGAGTCGGATTTGATGGATGCACCAAAAACATCACGCGCTTCAACAAATTGACCGATGCTGGCACGAGCAGCCCCCTCCCAAAAAAATGCTTTGTGTGCCATGGTGATGTAGAAGCTATCGCGCCGTTGTTCAAAAGCAATCATCGACTCGCGTGCGCACCAAGCGAACGATTCTGCTGCGGCCTCTGGATCTCCATCTTCAAGTGCAGCAACGGCTCGTTCCATCCACGCAAGCGGCACAAATGGCGAATGTGTTCGCTCACGAAGAAAGGCGTCCATTTCTCTGTCCGCACCTGCACGATTGCCAGAGCTCTTCAGAATATCTGCCTTGTCAAAAGGCACCACATCGGCAACGGCGGTATTGCGCCGCGTCTGGTCAAGGATTGCCACATCGGCTGCTGCACGGCGGATCATCCCAGCATCAATAAGGGAACGCACTCCACGCTCCATGTGTGGAGCTGAGAGGTATGGATATGGGCTAATCTGTGCTACCACACTCGTGCTCAACGCACAAAACATGGCAACAACGATCAACCCGCCGCGAATGGTGCCGGGGATTGTCATCTCTTAAAGTGCTGCTATGGCAAATCTACGAAGGCTTCGTGCCCATCGTTGCCCCCAGACCTCGTAGATTTGTACACATTCCCGACGCAACCAGGACAACTCAAGTGTATCACGCTCTGCTCTACTATGCCTTTGTGCCCATAGACAACCCCGAGGAGTTCGCTAACACCCACCGCGAGCTCTGCCAGAGGCTTGAGCTTAAGGGGCGAATTTTGGTCTCCACAGAGGGAATCAATGGCACCGTTTCGGGTCCGATTCTGGCCTGCGACCAATACCGTATGTCATTGCATGAAGATCAACGATTTTCATCCATGCCCTTTAAGATTGATGAAGTAGATGGGCACATTTTTCAGAAGCTCTTTGTTCGAGTGAAGCAGGAGCTCGTTACCTTTAGGTCTGATCTGCCAACAGATCCAACGAGGGCAACTGGCAGAAGACTCTCCCCTGCGGAGTGGAAGGAGCGCCTTGAGCGCGGAGATGCAATTATCTTAGATGGCCGAACGGACTATGAATTCGACATTGGGCATTTCCGGGGCGCAATCCGTCCGGATATTGAGTCGTTTCGAGAATTCCCTCAATGGATTCGCGAGCACCTCGGTAAAAACAAGGATACCCCCATCTTAACCTATTGCACCGGGGGTATCAGATGCGAAAAGCTCACAGCCTTTATGCTTGCCGACGGGTTTAGCAATGTATACCAGCTGGATGGCGGCATCGTAACCTATGGCAAGGACACCGAGACACAAGGGGCTTTGTGGGATGGACTTTGTTACGTCTTTGATGAGCGAATAGCCGTGGAGATCAACCATACGGAAGACCGCAGAGTTGTAGGCCGCTGCTTCCACTGCGATTCTTCTACTGAACGATACATCAACTGCGCTCATCTCCTATGTAATCGTCAACACCTTGTATGTCCGGAGTGTGAAGCACAGTTTTCTCATACCTGCTCCGTAGCATGCTTAGATCGTATCTTGGTTCCATATGAATCTCTTTGAATCAATTCAAGAATCCGTGGCCTTCATTCGTGGTGTTACAGACACGAAGCCGCGCATTGGCGTTATCCTTGGAACGGGGCTTGGTGGTCTTGTTGGTCAGGTAAACGTCTCATCAACTATCCCTTATGATGAAATTCCACATTTCCAGATAAGTACTGTTGAATCACATCATGGCAGGCTTGTCTTTGGAAGTTTGAATGGCATTGACATCGTTGTTATGCAAGGCCGGTTTCATGCGTACGAAGGTTATTCACTTCAGCAGATCACCTTTCCTGTAAGAGTCTTGCATGGGCTTGGCGTACAAACGCTCATCGTGTCCAATGCTTGTGGAGGAATGAACCCGCTCTATAGAAGGGGCGATATTATGCTCATTGATGATCACATCAATCTGTTGGGCGATAGTCCACTCGTTGGACCAAATGACGAGCGCCTTGGTCCACGATTCCCCGATATGAGTGAGCCGTATTCGCGCCGATTGCTGGGTTACGCTGAAGAAGCTGCGCTTGCCAGACGTGTAAAGGTTCACCGTGGGGTATACGTGGCAGTATCTGGTCCCAATCTTGAAACAAGAGCCGAATACAGATTCTTGCGAACGATTGGAGCCGATGTTGTGGGTATGAGCACAGTACCAGAAAATATCGTTGCACGGCACATGGGAATGGATGTGTTGGGTCTTAGCATTGTAACAGATGAGTGCTTTCCTGACTCTTTGGCACCCGTTAAGCTTGAGCATGTGCTAGAAGCAGCATTCCAAGCTGAACCAATCATGACGTCTTTAATTACCGATGTGATCGCACGCTGCGCATGATTCGCCCCCTACTCGCCGCATTCCTCTGGGTACTCATCCTCGGTGGATGTGCGCCCACTGAGCCAACCATTACAACGTTCGTGGACGAGTGGAGATTGCTGTCCGCAGGCCCCAACGGCCTTGCGACGATTACGATGCCCACTGGCATTGTTGCAAATCCATCAGTTTGGGCAGGACCAGACGGCACTGTGTTTCCAGTGTCGAAGATCAAGAGATTCAGAGAAGACGTCTACGCCCTGCATTCTTCTCTTCCTTGGATCATCATTTTTGACGCTACAACACTGGCACCAAAGGACACGATTGATCTTGGTGGAAACGGCGTGCCTTTCGATATAACATTTCCAAATGCAACCACTGCATATGTGTCGCTTCCCACCACAAATGCGGTTGGTATTATTGATCTTACTGTGGGCATGGTAGTTGCTACGATTGACGTTGGTAGCAAATCTGCAGGAATTGCATCAGCTGGTAATCAGGTTTGTGTGGCACTAACATCTGCAAACGAACTTGCCATCATTGACACGCGAACAAATCTTGTAGAGACTCGCTTACCTACAGATCCCGCACCCGTGTATGTTGATGCCGATGGACTCAATGCTGTTTTCTGTGTTGTCTGTCTTGGCTCTGGAAAAATTGATCGTGAAAATCCAACGGCGCCAACGATAATATTTGTCTCTGCCACTTCTCGCACGATCTTAAAGAAGTTGGATATCGCTGGTCGGCCAACCAATGCATCCCTGCAACTACCTCGCGGACTCATAGTCACTGCCAATGAATATGCTTTTGTGCCGGTACAAAATGGCTTGGTACGCGTCAATACACGCACCCGAAACAAGGTAACTGTCATTCAAGTTGATTCGTATGACGCCATTGCCTACAATCCAGCACGAGCCGAGATCATCCTGCAGCGCACACTTGATGGTGGCACAGTGTATGATGTGCTCGATGAGTTTGCCGAGAACACAAAGGCATCAAGCGTGCAGGCAGATTCTTCTTCGTCGATCATAGGAATTGGTCGATGATCATTGATGATCTCATTCAACGGGCATCTGAGCGCCCACGACGGATTTTATTTCCTGACGCTACAGATGAACGGACGTTGATTGCTGCAGCTCGTCTGTTGCGTAATAACATTTGTATTCCAGTGTTGCTTGGCAACACTGCAGAGATTCATGCTGTGTGTGCAACGTTATCTGTCGATGATCTCAACCGCGTGTCTATCATCGATCCAACGGATCATGTTGACGATGTTACTGCCTTTCTCCTTGAACGCAGACGTGATAAGGGGCTCCAAGAATCCGAAGCAAGAGTGCTTGCCATGCAACCTTTGTATGCAGCTGGAGCGCTTGTTGCTCTTCTACGTGCTGACGGTGTTGTTGCCGGATCGCTATCAAATACATCCGATGTATTGCGTGCTGCGATGGTTACGATTGGTATGGCCGCAGGGATAAAGACTGTGTCGAGTTACTTTCTTATCGCATGGCCTGAAAAGACCCTTTTTTATACAGACTGTGCAGTTGTTCCCGACCCAACAGATCAACAACTTTCTGACATTGCCTCTGCCGCATCAGACAATTACCGCGCAATCGTACAAGAAGATCCAAGAGTTGCGTTCCTTAGTTATTCAACCAAAGGAAGTGCGCAGCATCCTCGCGTTGATAAAGTGAGATCTGCAGCTTCGATTTTCCAGCGAAACCGAACAGACATTGTATCAGATGGCGAGCTTCAGGTAGACGCAGCACTGGTAGCATCGGTTGCGAAACGCAAAGCCCCCTTATCACCAATTGCTGGGACGGCTAACGTTCTTGTCTTTCCAGATCTTGACTCAGGGAACATTGCCTACAAGATCTCTGAACGCCTTGGTGGCGCAATTGCCCTTGGACCAATTATACAAGGCCTTGCACGGCCGTACTGCGATCTTTCGCGTGGGTGCAGCGTTGATGACATCGTGCACGTTGCGGCGATCACATCACTGATGTCGCAAGAATCAGTTCCGCTTAACGAGTAACTTTTGTTTCAGGTCAGCAAAGTCTTGTGTGGTCATATAGTACTTCGTTGAGCAATATTGACAAACGAGTTCATTCTGACCGTCAGCTTCCATGCCGTTGATTTCTTCGAGTCCAAGCGTCAACAACAACGACTTAAATCGATCGTGCGAACACCGACAGAAATAATCAATTGGTGATGTATTCATCACAGTGATTTCAGAAGGCATTACTTGGCGGAGAATCTCTTCAGGTGAGTATCCCTTGTCGGCAAACTCCGTAAGCCTATCCAGATAGTCAATAGTATCGTAGACCGTAAAGATGTCCTGTGGCCGAGCGCCCGGCATTGCCTGTACTAAAAGTCCCACGCTCTGCTTGATCAGGTTATTTTCATCATATGCAATATCAATGACAAAGGCCGATGGAATCTGCTCCGATTGAGTCAGATAATACCCTAGGTCACTCGTTACATCGCCTCTTCGGAGTGCCACGATGCCGGTAACAGGTTCATACTTTCCGTAAAGTATGCGTTGAACTTTGAGAAGTCCTTCTCCAAGTGGACTCGTCATTCCTTCAGCAGGAGTAGCATTTAGCTTTACGTAGCCCCGTACCTCACCTACTTGCATAGCTTCTGCATGAACTGTAGAAATCTGTCCGTTGCCATCTCCACGCACAACAACCCGTTCTTCGCCGTTGAGCAACGAGGCCATAAGTGAGGCACCGGTTAGCGCACGTGCAAGTATGAGTGAGCTCATTGGGTCAAGTCCGTGTTTCTCTTGCGCTGTTCGAACAGTAATCGGATTATGAATCACTGCTGCCCTAAACATTCCATCTGACGTCATGGCACGCGTAACACGGTCGCGTTCGGCCCATTTCTTTTTTAGTTCATCCCTCATGAAGAGTACCCTTTAACTCAGCTATTGCTTGCATTGCTTGTAGTGGCGTCATATTGTCAACATCGAGTTTTCGCAACCGATCACGCAGACCATCGTCGCGAACCTCAAAAAGCGAAATTTGCCCAGCACCAGCGCGCGCTGGCTCGGTGGGTACGTGCTGTCCCGATTCTAACTGCACCAACACTGCCCGAGCCGTTGCCAGCACAGACGGCGGAAGACCAGCCATTCGAGCCACATGAATACCGAATGAGTGGTCAGAATGCCCGTCAACAACACGGTGCGTAAAGACGATCTCATCGCCAACTTCGCGTACTTCAACCTGAAGATTCTTTACCCGCGAAAATTGTGTGGCTAATGCCGTGAGTTCATGATAGTGCGTAGCAAAGATTGTTTTTGCTCCAATCACTTCATGAAGGTATTCCGCAATTGCCCATGCAATCGAAATTCCATCAAACGTTGCAGTGCCCCTTCCCACTTCATCAAGCAGGATGAGACTTTTCCTTGTGGCATTGTTGAGGATATTGGCCGACTCTTGCATTTCCACAAGGAACGTGCTCTCGCCTGCCACGATGTTGTCCTGCGCTCCAACACGAGTGAATATTCTATCAGTGAGTGGTACTTCAGCAGACGTAGCTGGCACAAAACTCCCAACGTGAGCCAGGAAGACGATGAGACCAACTTGCCTGAGGTAGCTCGACTTACCAGACATATTCGGTCCAGTAAGGATGTGCATCTGATTTGTATCCGTATCCATGTGCACAGTGTTTGAAGTATACGGGGCTCCTGGTGGCAACACACGCTCAATAACGGGATGGCGTGCATCAGTAATGTTGAGTTGCGATCCAGTGTGCATCTGTGGCTCACAATATTCATACTGTATGGCTACATCAGCAAAGCCGGTGAGCACATCAATTGTAGCAATGAGAGACGAGGTTTTTTGAATAGCCGCACAATCAACAGAAACGAATTGCCGCAACTCGTCCATCAATCGGGCTTCAATATGAGAAACCATCGAAGCAGAATTGATAATCTTGTGCTCATATTCTTTTAACGTTATCGTAGTATATCGCTCTGCATTAACCAACGTCTGCCTACGATCATACCGCTCGGGAACACGATCGCGGTGAGTGTTGGAAATCTCGATGTAATACCCAAAGACATTTGTGAAGGATACTTTTAACGTTGAGATGCCTGTTTCTGCGCGCTCTTGCGCCTGATACGAAGAGATCCATTCTTTCCCATGATGCAGAGCATCAGTTGCTTCATCTAGATCTGCATTGTACGCAGAGCGGAAAATACTTCCCGATCCTATCTGTAACGATGGTTCATCGAGCAATGCTTGCTGGAGTTGCGCTACTGTTGACTCATGCATTGTGAGCTTCATGCCGAGCTCCCGCACTTCTGCAAACAAACTTTTATCACACAACTGCTTTAGGTTGGGTAGCTGCAAAAGACCGTGGCGCAGAGCAACAAGGTCTCTTGATGTAGCACGATTGGATACAACCTTTGCGATCAGTCGCTCGAGGTCGCCAACATTCGTAAGTAGTTGGCGGATCTCGGTAAGTCGCTGTTGATCTCTTACAAATGCTCTGACGATGCAATGGCGCTCCTGAATTCGCTCGAGATCGACGAGTGGAGATTGCAACCACCAACGCAAGAGCCGGCCACCCATTGGTGTCACTGCTTTATCGAGAATGGATATTAACGCGCCAACGGAACCATCGCCCAACATCGAAGAATGAATCTCAAGGTTTCTGCGTGTGGAAGCATCAAGCAACATTGTTGCATCGGTGCGGAGAATGCTAAGCCCCGTAACCTGACGAAGTGCGCCCTTCTGCGTCTCACCAATGTAATGCAACACAACACCCGCGGCGCGTGCTCCACACGTGAGCGCTTCTGCGCCGAAACCTTTGAGCGATGCCGTTTGAAAATGCCGCAGCAATACGTTAGTTGTAAAGTCCGGTTCAAAAATCCACGACTCTAAACGTGTACGAGCTGGGGAAAAAGGCAGTCGATCTAAAAGGGGCTCCCACCAATCACGCTGGTCTTTGTTAACAATAATCTCCGCGGGCATAAACGACTCGATCATGGCGGCAAGTCGGTTAGGAGAGATATCTCCGGCGGTAAAGGTGCCAGTAGAGATATCGGCTACAGCAAGACCACACATTGGGTTCTGTTTTGTTGGACCCGTTATTGCTGCAACGTACGTGTGTGTCCTATGATCAAGCAGCTTGTCATACATCACAACACCGGGAGTGACTACTTCTACTACATCCCGTTTGACGATACCCTTTGCAAGTTTTGGGTCTTCGAGTTGTTCACAGACAGCTACACGGTGCCCGGCTTTTACAAGCTTTGGCAGGTAATTGTCGAGCTGATGATGCGGAAATCCTGCTAGTGGAATCTCTCCTGCAGCTCCATTATTGCGCTTTGTGAGCGTAATCCCACAAGCCTTGGCTGTGAGGACTGCGTCTTGACCAAACGTTTCGTAGAAATCACCAAGCCTAAAGAGCAACACCGTATCTGGGTGGCGTTCCTTAATCTGGTTGTATTGCCGCATGAGCGGAGTTTCGTGGGTTGGCTTCACACGGGAATTTACGAACTGGGAAGCCGTTAATTTGAAGACCGACAGCAATCGTGTATCTTTGCAAGCTCCGACGGAGGGGTGGCCGAGTGGCTGAAGGCAACGGTTTGCTAAACCGTCATAGGGATTTTAATCCCTATCGAGGGTTCGAATCCCTCCCTCTCCTCACTTTTTAGCCCTACGCTACGGCGTGGGGCTTTTTTCGTATTTAATTCATGTCAGTCGAACGCACCATACGAAAGATCGTTTCTCACCGAAAGGCCTTGTACGAATACGAGGTAATCCAGCGGTTTGAGGCGGGTATTGCACTTACAGGCACCGAGGTTAAATCTCTCAGAGCCGGTAAGGTGAATATGGCCGATGCGTATGCAACCTTTCCAAATCGTTCATCCGATGAATTATGGCTTATTGGGTTGCATATCAATCCATACGATTTTGGCAACCGCGAAAATCACGATCCAATACGAAAGCGAAAACTTCTCCTGAAGTTCAACGAGCTACATCGTTTGCGTGATGCCATTGAAGAAAAAGGGCTCAGTGTTGTGCCACTTTCGCTTTATTTTTCTGGACCGTATGTGAAGGTTGAACTAGCACTCGTCCGTGGAAAGAAACTCTATGACAAACGCGCAGCGACCAAAGAACGAGAGCAACGCCGAGAGATACAGCGCGGGAATAACGAATAACGAGGAAGCCTTACATGCTTAACGTATCGGAACAGCTTGCCGTCATTCGACAAAATGTTGTAGACCTCCTGCCAGAGGAAGACCTCGTGCGAAAGCTCGAGAAGTCTGTTAATACCTCTACTCCTCTTCGTGTAAAACTTGGGCTCGATCCAAGTAGACCGGACATACACATTGGTCACGCCGTTGTACTTTCTAAGCTTCGACAGTTTCAAGACCTGGGTCACACTGTTGTGCTCATCATTGGCGACTTTACAGCTATGATTGGCGATCCCACAGGTAAGTCCAAGACCCGTCCGGCACTTACCCTAGAAGAATCGCGCGAAAATGGCAAGACGTATGTGGACCAAGCATCCCGCGTATTGGATATGGCAAAGACAGACGTCGTCTATAATTCTCAATGGCTTGATGCAATGAGTTTTAAAGACGTCATTACGTTGACGTCAAAATACACGGTGGCACAGATATTAGAACGCGATGATTTCACAAAGCGCTATCGTGGTGGCGAACCAATTAGCGTACACGAATTTCTCTATCCTCTCTCGCAAGCATATGACTCTGTAGCAGTCCGCAGTGATATTGAGCTTGGTGGTACAGATCAGAAGTTCAATCTCCTTGTTGGACGAGAAATCATGCGTGCATACGGTCTTGATCCGCAGTGCATTCTTACTATGCCAATTCTTGAAGGCACAGACGGTGTTGAGAAAATGAGTAAGTCTCTTGGCAATTACATTGGCCTTACTGATTCACCAAAGGATATGTTTGGCAAGACCATGTCAATTCCTGACGCGCTTATTGCCAAGTACTTGCGTTATGGCTGCTTTGCTTCAGACGAAGAAGTGAGTGCCATGGAAAAGGGGCTAGCTGATGGCAGCCTCCATCCTCGCAATGCGAAGGTAGATGTTGCGAAGCGAATCGCTGCTCGTTATCATGGTCAAGCTGCTGGTGATGAAGCGTTTGCCGAATTTGAGCGTGTGTTTGTAAAGAAGGATATACCTGATGAGATTGCAGATCATGTCATTGACTCAGACGCTCCATTGGATCTGGTGAGCATACTTGTTGCAGCCGGTCTTTCTACATCGAAGGGTGAGGCGCGCCGATTGATAACGCAGGGTGGCGTTTCACTTGACGGCGAGCGCATGACCGACCCTACATTTGTTATAGATCTTGATCGGCCGTGCATTCTCCGTGCCGGCAAGCTTCGTTTTATCCGACTCATTCGGCAGTGATCATCACTTCGCATCACGATGGTGCGTGGGATGGCGCTCGTAACATGGAGCGCGATCTTGCCATGCTTCACAGCGTACAACACGGAGCGTATGACATAGGTTTTCGAAGCTACACATGGGATCCATGGTGTGTGTCTCTCGGGCGCAATCAGCCCTCTTCAGCGCTAGATGAAGAAAGATGTGAATCACGTGGGATTGATGTAGTACAGAGACCAACGGGCGGCCGCGCGGTATTGCATGCCGATGAGCTCACGTATTGTATCGTAATGCGTATTGACGCAACTCGAAGTGCTTCGTTTGTCTATCAGCAAACGCATGAATTGATCTTCACTGCCTTGCAGTCGATGGCAGAGGGGCTCAGCCTTTCAACAGATTCAACCGACTTGCGTACTCACTATGCCTCATCAGGTGCTCTAGGACAGGCGTGTTTTACATCACACGCACGCAGTGAAATTGTGTGTGGTGGACGCAAAGTAGTAGGCTCTGCTCAGCGCATCATCTCAGGATATGTATTGCAACACGGCAGTATACTTTGTGGTTCAGGCCATGAGATGCTTGCTGACATTATTGTAGCCACTGATGCCGAGAGAGATATCCTACGTACTGAACTTCAGCATGCGAGCGCTACACTTGCAGGACCGGACAATTCTTACATTGCCCCATCAGTAGCAGCTAATCTCCTTCATCATGGTCTTGACGAAGAACTTCGCCGTAGATTCGCGCTGTAACCACTCACTCTGGGCGTCAGCTGCTCTGGATATCTGCGATCGATTACAATTGTTCTTGTGCGCAAAGATGGAAACGAAGGAAGTAATACGAATTGTAATGAAGCAACGTCGTTTCGAAGTGTTAGACTTCGAGTGGACGCAAAACACTAATACCTGTGTGCGACTTTACGCTGTTTACGTACTCACTGATTCGTACATCAAGGATCACCTTCTTCTTCTGTGAAGAGGCATGCATCAACCGAGCATTGTCGCCTTCTTTAACAATCATCCCGGTGTGGGCATAGTCAAGGCCAGCTTTTGACGTAGCGATGGCAACAATATCACCCGTACGAAGGAGATGCTCGATCTCAGCAATACGATCCTTGGGTATGAGGTACCGTGTAGTTGTCGCAAGCAACCGCTCTGTTGCCGCAACTCGAGAAATGAGTGAAGAGTCTTCTGTCAATGGCCTATAGTACTGTGGATTTTGCGACATAAAGTTCACGTGTATCGGGAAGAGCTCCCCACCCGCATCCTTCGTTTCATCATTCACAATCTTCTTTGTAACGTTGTCCTCTATCCACTCTGATGTATAATGGAGTCTGGTGGTGTAGTCGCCCAGCGCACCACTTCGATAACGTGTAAACGTGATCTCCTTGACAAGATCTTCCCACGACGTTTTCTTTTTCTTGACAACACGAGAAATGCAGAGCACGTTTTCGAAGAACGTAACACAATCGAGTCCAGTGAGATCAATCCGGCACGTTTCTGGTCCGTCTCCTTCTAGGGTACCACCTACATACGGAGTGCCGATGAAGAGTTCACCGATGCGCCCCATGAGACTACCAATTGGAAGTTTATCCCAACCATCGATATGAGATCTGCGCACCGATTGACTGTAGATGTACCGAGACGTAGCAAGCGGATCTGAATTCTTCCGTCTGCTGCGCTTTAGGTTCTGAAGGAAAAACGGAGCTGCAACGAGGGCAAGGAAAGAGCGTCTTTGCATATTCTATGAGCGTTTGATTGCTATACCAAGGTCAACGAGTTGTTTTTCATCAACGTCTGACGGACATCCGTCCATGAGAGACAATCCAGACGTTGTCTTTGGAAAGGCAATCACGTCTCGGATGTTATCTGTTTGGCAGAGCAACATCACAAGTCTATCAAAACCGAAGGCAATACCCCCATGAGGTGGTGCGCCAAATCGGAGAGCATTCAAGAGGAAACCAAATTTAGCGTCAGCATCTTCTCGTGCAAATCCTAACAGGTCGAACATGGTTTGTTGAACACTATTGAGGTGTATGCGAACAGAGCCCCCTGCAGCCTCATATCCATTGATGACGAGGTCATGCGCAATTGCTCTAGCGTGTGTTGGGTCCGTAGACAATAATGACACGTCATCAATCATAGGAGCAGTGAACGGATGATGCCGAGCAATCCAGCGCGTTTCCTCATCGTTGTATTCAAGAAGTGGAAACTCGGTAACCCAATGAAATGAGTACAAGCCCGATACGCCATCAAAAATACCCGTGCGGCGTGCTACTTCAGTGCGAATCGCACCTGCAATTGTGCATGCGCGTTCCCATTCACCAGGCACAAACAAGAGCAAGTCTCCGTCTGCAGCATCAACGCTTGATAATAATGAAACGCGTTGTTCATCAGTAAGTGTCTTTACAAAAGACCCTGTTACCTCACTGCCAGTAACTTTGAGCCATGGTAGACCCTTAGCTCCATATTTCTTAGCGTGTTCTGTTAGTTCGTCAATCTGTTTACGAGAAAAAGCACCACAGCCCTTTGCGTTGAGGGCCATCACAACATTCCCAGCTGCAATGGCATCGGCAAAGACAGCAAAGCCTGTGTGGCCAGCAACTGACGTTACATTCACTAATTCAAGGCCGTATCGTAGGTCAGGCTTATCTGAGCCATACTTTTCCATCGCCTCTGCAAACGGCATCCGCATGAATGGTACGGGTACGTCGATGTTGAGAATTTCCTTCCACGCCCTCCGAATAAATCGCTCGGTTAGGTCTAGTATATCATCCTGAGTAATGAACGACATCTCAACGTCAATCTGTGTGAACTCTGGCTGACGGTCGGCACGCAAGTCTTCGTCTCGGAAACATTTTACGATTTGCATGTACTTATCAAAGCCTGAAACCATCAATAGCTGTTTAAACAACTGCGGAGATTGAGGCAGTGCATAAAATCGGCCCTTGTTGTTCCTGCTTGGCACGAGAAAGTCGCGCGCACCCTCTGGTGTGGACTTAGTAAGCACAGGTGTCTCAATCTCAATGAATCCTTCTTCTTCAAAGAAGCGATGCACAACCTGATACAACTTGCTGCGAACAAAGAAGTTCTTCTGAAGGACCGGTCTGCGTAAGTCTAGATACCGATATGTTAAACGTAGTTCTTCATTCGTACCGAGGTCATCCACGATTTCAAACGGAGTTACTTCAGCGGGATTAATGATTCCAATCTCGTCGGCAAGAATTTCAATGAGACCCGTTGGGATCTTTGGGTTTGGATTCTCGCGCAGGCGCACTGCCCCTTTTACCCAAATGACAAACTCGGAGCGAACATCTCTAATGTATTCGTCAAGCTCTGGTCTGTGCGATAGATCAACAATAGCTTGCGTAACACCGTACCGGTCGCGGATATCAAGGAAAATGATGCCACCATAGTCGCGCCGGGCGTTTACCCAACCATTGAGTGTAGCCTGCTGACCCGCATGTTCAGGTCTCAGGGCTCCACACGTTACCGATCGTTGTTCGAAGTGCATTACTACTTTAGATACTCGAAAAGAAAGAATTTACAAAAAGCTGGCTCTTACAGGCTTCGAAGGCATTGGTCAATGGCCTCAATCACGGTCTGTGTTGGGATTGTGGAAATCTGTCCACCATCAGTCACAACGGGAAAACACGGTGAGTTGTAAGGGTACCACGGCATGAGATCGGCACTTTCATGCTTGTACAAGACCACACATGGTTTCTTAAATGCCGCAGCGAGGTGCACTGCGGAGGTGTCTGGAGTAAAAAACGCATCAAGCTCATTGATGTTAGCGGCCCAAGCACTAAAGGAGGGCGATGGCTCAATCATTCTACAGCCAGTGGCTGTTGAAATTCTCTGCTGCATTTCTCGATGTTGAGGAGCGCACATAATAACTATCTCAATCTCCGAGTTTTGATCTTTACAGCTCGCCATCACCTCTATCAACATATTCTCAGGATACATTCGCGATAACTGAGAACCCGATATGTTAACTCCTAGAATCTTTGATGACTTTGAAGCAACACGTACTTCATTGTGCGCCTGTTGCACGTGCTGCGCTTCAAGAGGAAATGCAAGGTCCATATTCAAATGGATAGCGTCAATATCAAACGGCCAGAGCAATCGTGATATTCTGTCAACGATATGCACGGAAGACCTGTCAGCCATTGGCACAACATGTGTATACACGCCGCGATTCTCCTTGTCGATACCAACAGCATATCGTGCGTGCGTAGCATGAATAAGAATCGCAGAGGTTGATGAGGCGTTGTCCGTAAGATCAACAACAACATCATAGCGAACACCACGCAAAGCGCTTCTTGTTTTCAAAAGTCCAAGGAGCCCCTTTTTATACAAAATGACATCATTGATATACGGGGCTACTGCTTGGCGCACTGATATGTTATTCATCGACAGCACCATGTCAATTGTGCTTGTGGGGAAGTGGCTGCGCAGGGCACGAATCACCGGAACACTCACGAGTACGTCGCCAATACGATCCTGCCTCAAGAGCAAAATGCGCGCGGCATCATTTGATGAAATCACTGGCTGTGGATGAGATACTACGATTGGTATTCTCTGCATTCCAACGTGACGATTGAAATGGCGCCGAATCCAGAGTTCAATGGTTTTGAAATACCTCATGAAGATAATACTTCGTTGTAGACCGCCACTGTCTTGGTGGCCATTGACGCTCGTGAGAATTGTTTAGCGCGATCATAACCACGCTGTCTCAATGTTGATACAAGCACGTCATCATTAAGTAAACGCTGCATGCCACTTGAAATCTCTTCAACAGAGAATGGATCAACATACAACACCGCATCACCCCCTACCTCAGGCAAGCATGATGTATTAGACGTCAACACTGGACAGCCACACTGCATTGCTTCAAGCAATGGTAGGCCGAAACCTTCCGCAGTGCTTGTAAACACTAGTCCACGAGCAGAGGAGTAAAGACCAATGACATCAGCATCTGAGAGACCATAGTGAACAATTAATGACGGATCTTGTAGACTGTTTGAATTTCTCTTACGAAACGCCTCAATATCCTTTGGTGACCCACTAAGAACAAACACCATAGAATGATCGGCGCGCGAGCGAACATCCAATGACGTCCAAGCCGAGATGATTCGATCAAGATTTTTTCTCGGATCTACCCTCCCTACAAAAAACAGATATCGAGCACCAATACGTAGGCCGAGTTCACGTGCCCTTGCTTCGTTTAAAGGACGGTGAGTAAACTGCTCACGGATACTATGATGAACGACACGAATTTTATCTACAGTATGCGGCAGATAATCAACTATAGAGTCAGCTGCCCACTGTGTTGGAACGATGATACGCTGTGCTCTTTTTGAGGTCGCCTCAACATAGGACTTGAATTCTCGACGTGATGCATTTATCGTGTCCATCTCAGGCATAAGTGGGAATACATCATGTATCGTAACGACGTATTTATTCGAAGGCGTGCGCCAGAGAGCGTTACCCGGCAAATGCATGAGGTCAACACCTTGTGAATTCGCTTTCCACGCAATGTTTTGCAATACTCTTGAAACTGGGCGTAGTCTGTATCCCAGCATCACGTCATGAGGAATCACTGGACGAACCTCAACCTGATCCCCAAAATATTCAACGAGTTGTTTACCTCTTCTGCGTCGACCCATAAGCACCAGCTTTGCATCATGCAATTGCAGCGCACTGATTCCACGAATGAGTTCACGGGCATAGACTTCTATGCCGCTATGCCCCAAGATACTGGTGGCGTCAAACCCTATTGTCATAAAGCTGTCGCTGATATTTTCAGAAACAGTCGGTCTAGTGCTTGCATCACTTCAGCGGGCTCAATCTTTTCGAGATCATCTCTGCCTTTCGTGATCACGTATTCACACGGTACTCCATGTGGCATCCACTCATTAATAAATGTTGCCTTGCGGGTAAACATCACTAACACTGGTGTTCCTAATGCCGAAGCAGCATGAACCATTGAAGTGTCCGGCGTAATGAGTACATCGCAATGTAAGAGGCATGCTGCAGTATCAAGAAAACGTCCAACAGGTATCGCTTTAACTCTCTCAGGAAAATGTGCAGCAATGCGCTTAGCCATTTCGTGTCGCTCGCCGTAGCCAATGATGGCGACAGTATGGGGCTCCTGCTGATACATTAAATGCCGAATCAACTCAACATTGCGCGGTTCTGACCACATACGATAAGCGTTACCGGCTGATATGTTGAGCACAACTCGACGGCCAGTCATCCATGATATCGACTGCTTGGCGAATTCATGATGTGCACTCATGAGACTCAAACGCAACGGGTACTTTGAAGCATCGACTCGCGCACCAAGAACGCTTTCTACCAGATGAAGCTGCATCAGCGTCATAACGTCCTTACCACGTTCATATGGTACTTGAACATTAAACCACGTTTGATAGAGCTTCCTTCGTTCAGGATGCTCAAAGCTCACAATAACTGACGCACGTCCACCTAACACATTCGACAATAAACCAGCAAGCGTTGTCTTATTGATAACGAGCGAAAAGACGAGGTCGTAGTCTCTTTGACGCATTTCTCGAAACAATCGAAGAAAGCCCACGAACGTGCGATCGAAAACATAACGATTGTGGATTGCTGATTCATGCTCTACAATCTGACTATTCGACGGCGAAGTAACTACGTCAATGTGCGCCTGCGGGCACAAATCTCGTAGATAGTCAATCATTGGAATTGTGACGATCATGTCGCCGATGGCGTCATACCGCAAAATCAGTATGCGCTTCACTACTTTTGGATCGAGAGCACCTTCAAAGGGGCTCCTACGAAACCACCACTGAAAGACGCGGTAGAAAAGGCGCTTCACACCTCAACAGTGAGTGTTACGCCACTTCACTGGCAACATCGTAGACTACATCTTTTGCAAGGCTGTAGATCTTCTCAATCGCGCCACTTATTGGAGCGGTTGTTTCAGGATCGTCAGACGCTTCATAGGCTTCTGGAGTTGGGAAGGTATACACTTCTTGAAAGTGATTGTGCTTACCCTTGGTCTCACAGAGAATAAATCCAATCTCCGTTCCCGCGTAAAAAGCACGAACGTTTGCGATGGCTGCCAAAAAGTCGGCACGCTTTCCATCAGCAATGGAATATGAAACACGAAAAATAACCTTGGACATGAATCTGAGCCCTAAATGATATACTTCAAAAATAGCGCGAATCATGCTCGTGGCAGACCCAAACTTTTCAACAGGTATGCTTGGACGAAAAAGGAGCTACTTCTTGTGCTTCTTAACGTCGGCTGGCGTTACCACCGGCCCACTGTTACCAAAGCTGTTGTAGACGTAGGTTATCACACCGGCAATGTCTTCATCCGTGTACTTTTTAGGCAGTGGTGCCATGACGCCGTTGTACTCTTTGCCGTTGACTTTTAGTTTCCCTGACTTCCCTTTTACAACCTCTTTTATAATCTTTGGCATAGGAGTGCTCTTTAAATAGTCACTCTTTGCCAACGGAGGGTAAACAGCTCCCAGACCTTGACCATTGGCTTGGTGACAGGTTTTACAATACTCATTGTACACTTTTTGCCCCTTTGCCATCAGTGCAGCCTTGTCCTGGGCACACATCGCAGCACTTGAAGCAAGCATTAGTGCAGAGCACAGAATACTGGTTGCAATCGCCTTCATGTTCGTTTTCGTTTGCATAGTAAATGGAATTCTCTCAGAATGAGTGAGGCGGAGAAAACGTTTATGTCTGCGCTCTAGTGTTGAGCAAACCAATCCACACAATGATCTCGTGCGCAAGACTTCGAGAGTCTCATTCAGATACACCTACGTAAACTGAGGATACAATATTGGGTTTGCCTCATGAAGGATTGCGTACGCAGCTTCAATAAGGTGTTCTGCCTCTGGCTTTGACCAATAGTTACCATCAGTGCCGTATGCCGGACGATGAGGTTTTGCCGTAAGGGTGCGAGGAGCCGAGTCTAGCCACGCATATCCGCCTTGCACTTCAAGAATTTCACGCAAAATGTATGCAGACGCTCCACCTGGTACATCTTCGTCTACGACTAACAATCGATTCGTTTTTTGAAGCGACTTCACAATCACTGATTTTCGGTCAAACGGTAAAAGAGTCTGTACGTCCACAATTTCAACGGAAACACCTAGTGCCTCTAACGTAGTTGCTGCATCAAGCGCAACACGGACAGTTGCTCCGTACGTTACAAGAGTTAGATCTGTACCTTGGCGAATCACTTCTGGTACGCCAAGCTCTACGGTATATGTGCCGAGATTCGTGGGCAATGGTTCTTTTAGTCTGTACCCATTGAGCACCTCAACAACCAATGCAGGATCATCACCCTGCAAGAGTGTTTGATACATACCGGCTGCTTGAACAAAATTGCGTGGCACACAGACATGGATTCCACGAACAAGGTTGATTATCCCTGCCATCGGTGATCCGGAATGCCAGACGCCTTCAAGCCGGTGTCCACGCGTGCGAATAATAACCGGTGCCTTTTGTCCGCCCTTTGTTCTCCACTGTATCGTTGCAAGATCATCGCTCATGAGCTGCAGGGCGTAGAGTAAGTAGTCGAGGTACTGAATCTCTGCAACTGGACGCAGACCGCGCATTGCAAGTCCAATTGCCTGACCAAGAATTGTGCACTCGCGGATGCCAGTGTCACCTACACGCATCTCACCAAAGATTGCTTGTAAACCAAGTGTCCCTTGGTTTACATCGCCTAATTTTCCTGTGTCTTCGCCAAAGATCAATAAACGGGGCTCCGTGGCTAGGGCTTGCTCAAACCATGCACGCATGATCTCTGAGCCGTTAACAGAGGCTTGACTTTCATCATACGTGGGAGAAATAATTGGCACCTGTAGTGGCGAAGACAGTGATTCGCTGTAAAGATGACTTGAGTAGTGTGGTGCGATTTGAGCGTCGTACGATCGTCTCCATTGAGCAAGGGGCTCGCGAATGTTTTGCGGAGCAGACTTCATAGCGATGAGAGCTCTAAACGTTGCGACCATAATGTCGCGGCGGAACGGCTCACGAATCTTTTGAAGTTCTTGCGCCTGCTGAGCAACATCACCTGACGATTCAGTGAGTCCAGCTTTTTCAAGCTCACCAGACGTGTTCACAAGCACGCGCAAAGCGTCCTTTATCTCACCAGCGATTGGGGCAACATATGCGTCCCATGCAGCCTGCTTCGACGTCATGACAAACAACGATGCAGCAGAGTCTATTGCATCGAGTTCATCCGATGTAGCAATGCCCTCCTTCAGAATCCAAGACCGCATGTGTGAGATGCAGTCCATCTTGGTTTCCCACGCCAACCGCTCTGGACTCTTGTACCGCTCATGAGAACCTGACGTGGAATGCCCGAGCGGCTGAGTTACTTCAATTACGTGCACAATCTGGGGTACATGCTCTGTGCGTGCTGTTTCAGCTGCCTTGGCATAGGTAGCAATGAGCGCTGGATAATCCCATCCGTTTACAACATGCACGTCGTAGCCATTCGTTTTGCCAGGTACTCGTTGAAACCCACGCAGAAGCTCACCTACATCAGATTTCGTTACTTGAAATGTGTTTGGGACACTAATGCCATACCCATCATCCCAAATGGAAACAACAGCCGGCGCATTGAGCACGCCAATTGCGTTGATGCTCTCCCAAAACATCCCTTCGGCGCTGGAGGCATTACCAATAGTACCAAACGCTACTTCGTTTCCGCCGTTGGAGTATTGCGTATATGATTTCAGCTCTTCTACTTCGCGATATAACGTAGAAGCATATGCAAGGCCAACAAGCCTTGGCATTTGAGAAGCCGTAGGTGATACATCGGCAGATACATTGCGCTTTGATGACTGGGGCAACCACGATCCATCCTCGTCAAGGAAGCGGGTACCAAAGTGTCCGTTCATGGACCTACCAGCAGAAGAAGGCTCCGCTACAACGTCTGTATGAGAGTAGAGCTGAGCAAAAAACTTCTGCACGTCGCTCTCACCGATGGCAAACATAAACGTCTGGTCACGGTAGTAACCGCTACGCCAGTCACCAGGTGCAAAAACCTTCGCCATTGCAAGCTGTGGAAGCTCCTTGCCGTCGCCAAAAATTCCAAATTTTGCTTTGCCTGTTAGAACCTCTTTGCGGCCAAGAATCGATGCCTGACGGCTTTCAACTGCGATGCGGTAATCGCGCAGAACGTCAGCAGCATTCCAACTACTTGCTTTGACTGCCTTTAGCGGCTGTAATACTGTTGTCTTCTTCATAGGATGCAAAGTTACGACGTGATCACTGCTCGCCGAAGAGCGACGGTTGTTGGGGTGCGCCATCAGTGTGAGCCCTCACGATATGCTCAGCACGTAAGAACGTGGTCGCAAGGTCTTCATTTACAAGGACTTGATCAAATCTGTCTTGGTGCCCCATCTCCATTTCCGCACGAGAAAGCCGTAGTTCAATCTGCTCGTCTGATTCCGTATGACGGCTCTGTAGTCTCTCAGCCAATATCTCTCGGTTAGGGGGCGCTACAAAAATCAAGAGTGTATCATCTGGAAACGCTGCCCGGAGAGAGAGAGCCCCTTTAACATCCACATCAAAGATGAGGAATTCGCCCCGTGAAATCGACTCTTCTACAACTGATCGCATTGTTCCGTAATAATTGCCAAATATCTCTTCGTATTCAATGAGATCATTTTGCTCGATTGCTTTCTTGAATGCATCGCGGGTGAGGAAGAAATAATCTTTTGAATGCTCTTCACTAGCGCGCATGGTGCGAGTTGTAGCGCTTACGCTGAATCGTAATTGGGGGAAGGTAGAAAGCAGGTGACGTGCAACTGTTGTCTTACCAGCGCCACTTGGTGCGCTGAGGACGATAAGATGTTTCTTACTCGACATTCTGAACTTGCTCCCGCATGCGTTCGAGTTCTTCCTTCATACTGATGACTACCAAGGCGATTTCTGCGTCGTTCGTTTTTGAACCTATGGTATTAACCTCGCGGTTCATCTCCTGAAGAAGAAAATTCAATTTTCGTCCAGCCTGCGCTTCATCGGCCATGTATTGCCTATAGTGCTTGATGTGGCTTTTGAGACGTACGCACTCTTCAACAATATCAAGCTTTTCCGCTAACAATGTAATCTCAAGATTCATACGCGCATCGTCGATCGATCCTTCTTCAACAACAAGGCGTACTCTTTCTCGCAAGCGTTCTCGCTCGAGTGGGATTCGCAAAGCGCTTCGCTGCTCTACGTCTATGAGACCAGTTTCAATCGACTGCAATCGTTCATTAAAATCACGCGAAAGTTCGGCGCCCTCTTTATCTCGCATTGCATTGAGTGCAACGAGCGTCTGTACAAGTCCCTCTTTCAAAACAGGCCATACGTCTGCCTTCTCTCCTGTATCCGGAGGAGCTTGAAAGATTGCTGGAAATTTCACGAGGTGATCAACCGACACCTCACCAGAAAGCCCGAGGTCCGCTTTCAGCTGTCTCATTGCCTGAACAAAAGACCGCGCTATCTCCGTATCGATCTGCACCAACTGTTGTTGACTTTTATCCTCGAGTCTCACGAAAATGTTCAGTGAACCTCTCGTTACCATCTCGCGCACAGTCTCGCGAACAAGGCCCTCTTTGTCTGACCATTCTTTCGGCATTCGCGTTGAGAGTTCGAGGTACCGGCCGTTCACACATTTTGCTTCTATGGTGCAGGAGGCACCATCCACAACAATCTCACCCTTGCCATACCCAGTCATACTTCTGATCATCGTGCGCCCTGATGGTTCGTTTTCTAATAAAACGCAAAGATACGGCTACACCGCGCCCATCGAGTTGGTATCTTCCCATGTGTACTACGTAGACGATCTCGACCCACGAGTTGCCGTTGAGCAAGGGGCTTCCATTCTCCGTGATCGGTGGAAGGTGCCCATTCGCGCAGCGATTATTTCTGGTTCGGGATTTTCACATCATGCGCAGGTTGGGACGGTTGTTGACCGTATACCCTATTCATCAATTCCTGGACTCCCACAGAGCGCGGTGAAAGGTCATGGCTCGGAAGCAGTGCTCCTTTCAACTCAACACGGCAATGTGTTGCTGTTTACTGGGCGCACCCACGCATATGAAGGTAACCGCCCATCAATTTGTGCTGCCCACGTGGCCTTGGCAATGCGTATCGGTGTCAAAAACATCGTGTTAACCAACGCTTGTGGAGGTCTACACCCTTCACTCAAAACAGGCGATGTACTGATAACGTCAGACGTGTTAAACCTCGCGTATCGGTCCATTCGTATAGAAAATAACGTTCGCACTCTGGTAATACAGCCAGATTGGTGGCGCAGACTTTCTGTTGAATGTTGCCGTCAAGGAATTCCAGTCAAGGCTGGCACATACGCACAAGTTCATGGACCGTCATATGAAACCAGGGCAGAGATTCGAATGTTGCGGCGAATTGGTGCAGATGTTGTGGGAATGTCAACCGCAGTAGAAGCTGCCTGGGCTGCTGCGAAGGGGGCAAACGTAAGTATTGTGTCACTCGTTACGAACGTACTAACAGACGCAAAGTCACGACCAGTAACACATAGCGAAGTGATGAGTGTTGCCGAATCTGTACGTGAAAAAGTATCCCAAATCTTATTGGTAGCAATTGCAACATCAGAAAGGTTCCATGAAGCCCCTTGACAGGCTATTTTTGCAAGATGACCCAAATGAAATACGTACTGTTTAGAGTCTTTTTCACCTTCGCCATTTTTGTAATGATGCTTGGTTGTAAGTCCACTGTAAACAGTGGACTGATGTTGAACACAAAGGGCTATTGCGTGGAGAGGCCGATTTTTGAAATTAAAGGGGTGCGGCTGAGCGATTCTACTGTTCAACTGAGCTTCATAGCTCCATCTTCTCTACGTGCTGCAGACAAAGCAATCAGATACGTTTACTTCTTTGTTGGCCCAGATGAAGATCATTTACACGACTCAATAATGGCGAACCCTTTAATGGCCGGAGCTCCTGGTGTTCATGGAGAGATTCTATTCCTCGGCGAAGGTGTCTGGGATTCGCAAGCCGCTCGTGCGTCAAGCAGAGCGGTCATCGATGTGAATGTTGTTACTCGTACAGACCACGCAATCTTTCGCTCAGTTGTTGAATATCAAGAAGCCGAGCCTGTGGATATTTTGGGATTTGCTATACCAGTTGGTAGTTCGGGCATTGACGTAGGCGTGCTGGCAAAACGTATCTACATGCTGCAGGGAGAATATTTGCCTACGTCGGAATCCTTTCGTGTACTGATAACCGACGGAAAAAGAAACCTTGTGTGGCGGTCTGATGCAGGTCTTGCATTCTTATCTGTAGTTACTGCTGTTGAACCGCAAGCCACAAACGCTGTTCACCGATACGTAATGCCGTGGGATGGCGTAGATCTTGGCGGACAAAAAGTGCCGGAAGGTGAATACACGGCAGACTTGATCATCCCATCACGTCCCAAGCCATATGCAACGTCAATCAAGTTTATGTGGCCACCTCGTTGAATCAGAATGATTGGATGCGCCATGCACTCAACCTCGCACTCCTAGGTACAGGAGCTGTAAGCCCCAACCCAAGAGTTGGTTGCGTTATCGTTCGAGACAGTGAGATCGTTGCAAAGGGGTGGCATCATCGGTATGGCGATGTGCATGCTGAGGTGGATGCCTTGCGATCATTTAGTGGCGACCCGCAGCACGCAACCATGTATGTGACTCTTGAGCCATGTTGTCACACGGATAAACAACCGCCATGTGTTGATGCCATCGTGGCCTCCGGAATCAAACGAGTAGTTGTTGGAATGATTGACCCCTATTCACGAGTTTCAGGAAGAGGCATCGCCTCGCTTCGTGCACGTGGCATAGAGGTAATTGTTGGCGTGCTGCAAGAAGAGTGTGGATGGGCGAACAGATGGTTCTCTCATCACGTTACTAGCGGGTTGAGTTACGTTGCCGTAAAGATTGCCACATCAATAGACATGGCAATTGCAGCACCAAGTACTGTTGGCAGGTGGATTACATCAGAAGCTAGCCGTGCTGCAACTCATGCACTCCGGAACGAACTGGACGCAGTCATGATAGGCATTGGCACGGCTGTGGCAGACAACCCCCTCCTGACCGTTAGAGATGTTGCAGGCAGAAACCCAATGAGAATCATTGTAGATCCTCACTGCGATCTACCGATTGAATCACACCTTGTTCAAACAGCCAACAATGTTCGCACGATTATCTTTTGTGATGAGTCGTCTCTGCATGGCACACGCGCTGAAGACCTTCGTGCGAAGTCGATTGAGGTTCTCTCTGCTCAAACAGCTGCGGAAGGACTTGACCCTCTGTCAATTATTCGAACCACGGGTAAAATGGGTATAGCGTCAATTCTCCTAGAAGGTGGACCTCGGTTGGTATCATCATTCTTTCGTGCCCATTGTGTGCATGAACTCAACATACATATGGCACCAGTTGTGTATGCCACAGGAGCTCGGTGGTTTAATTCTCATAGCCACACAGACTCGCTTGCCTTGCACTCCTGTGATGTGGTAGGACCGGACATCCACCTTGTTTATACCGTGGGCTCAACGTGAAGCGTATACTCCTTCTCATCGTGATACTTGTCTCAATCGTTACTGACTTGGTTGCACTACAGACCCCAACAGCGACTGATATTCGCCAAGCAGCGTCGCGCAACGACTGGCCTACAGTAGAGCGTCTAGCTCTTGGAATACTGAAGAAAGACAAGACCGACCGAACAATATCCCTGCTTCTTACCATGGCGCAACTACGGCAAGGCAAGGCTGCTGAAGCTCTAGCCTCAGCACATCGCACCATTGCCCTAGACTCCTCAATGATGCAGGCCTGGCTCCTTGCATCTGAAAGTCAAACACAACTCAAACAATCTGAAGATGCAATTGCTACGTTAAAAGAGGCTCAACAGAGATTCCCAGACTCGCTGCAACCAACGTGGGCGCTGGGCATGGCCTATGCTCGTGTTGGTAGATGCGCCGAGGCAATAATGCCCTTGGAAGAGACTATGTTTCGAAGACCTGATGTTGCAAGTCTCACGCAGCAGCTAGCGCAGTGCTACTTTGCAACAGGCCGCATTGCAGAGTCTGTTGAACTCTATGCCAGAGCAGTTGAACGCAACCCATCAGATGTTAACGCTCGCCTCTCATACGGAGAGGCACTCATGGCACATCATGATCTAGATTCAGCAGCGTATCAGTTTACCGAGGTCATTCGGCAGAATCCCAAAATGAGCAACGCATATCTGGCGCTCACTGGCGTACTTCAAGAACTGAAGAAATCAGAAGAGGCACTTGCGGTTTCTCGAATGCTCACGATGATCTCTCCTGAAGATCCCATGGGATGGTATAACGTTGGACTGCTGAGTCTTGCATTAGGACAAACCGACACAGCTATTCGCGTCTTCAAACGAGCAATCGCACTAAAACCAAACTACGCAGAAGCGTATTTCAACATTGCGCTGGCTTATGATGAACGAGGTTTTGGTGAAGATGCAACTATGGCGTTTAAGAGGTCTGCATCAATTAGCCCCTTACTCGCGCCTGCCGCATACAACACGATTGCAATTATGTATAGAAAGACTGGACGTTTTCAAGAAGCAATCGCCATGCATGCACAAGCTATTGCATTGCAAGACTCGTCTGCCATACTTCATGCTTCGCAATTAAACAGCTATTATGAAGCGCAAAAATGCGACTCTGCAAAGATTCTCATTTTACAAGAACTTCTGCGATTCCCAAATGACGCTAACATACTCTACGCGTCTGCGTGCTGCTTAATACGTACGGGAGATATCGATCGCGCTATGGTCATTGCGGCAAAACTTGACACGCTCGATCCTTCCCTAGCCGAGCAGCTTCGCCTCATGATAAAGATCTAACAAGGAAACCTGCGTACATGTCTTGTCTTTACCGCTCTATTGTTCTCATCGTAGCATTTGTTGGATTAGTTGAACCGGGGCTAGCCCAGCGCTCTCTTTCTGCGTCTACCCTAGCGATGCTTGATTCAGCGCTATTTGCATTAGGCATGCGTCAATCGGATTTGAGCATGCCTAGTGATTTGATTGAGCATGACAGACATCGCATGGTCTTTCATGATGTGCTGTTTAGTGATCCACTCCAAGCGTTTAATATCTCGCAGCGAATTGCAGATGCAGCATCCACAAGAACGGAGCAGAACAGCTCTTTGTTATTCACAACTTTGATGCACGATCTCAATCTGGGTGTCTATAACCGCGTTTCTTATGATGGGCAGATTACCGCCGACGAGACGATAAAGCTTCTTGGGAATGATCCAACAACTCGACTCGATATCGTTAGCTCGTTTCTTGTCCTGCGATTTCTCTCTGCAATTGTGCAAGCCGCCGATGGCATGGAGGAGTCACGGAAACGATTGCTCCAGCAAACAGCAGTGTTTGATCAGATTGATTCTCTGTGGAGTTTAAGCAGAGAAGATGAATCGTCTACACTATGGTCACTCCATGAAAAAGAGAAGGCCGGACAACGCATTGCTGAAGAAGTATACGCACAAGCCGCTCCACACGTAGCAGAAGACCTCTTTGTCCATGGACTTTCACTCTATCAACAGCTTCTTGCGTACCTGGTTCAGAGTGATGACAACATGGACCTTTTACGAGACAGTGTGCGGTCATTCACATTCAAAACACCACTTGGCCGCGTAGCCATTGGCGGACCGTACGACGATGTCTACGTGGGTTCGTATGCCGTGATCATAGACATCGGTGGCAATGATGTGTATAGACTTGACGACACAACAAAACTTGATGCCTTGGCATTACCTATCAGATGTATCGTTGATCTTGCAGGAAATGATCTCTATGCAGGGGGCGATCATTCATACGCATCTGGATTTGGGGGCGTGGGAATTCTTATAGACCGCGCTGGCAATGACACCTACACTGCGGGTGACTTTTCACTAGCCTCTGGTTTGATGGGCGTGGGAATCTTGCACGATATGGCCGGTGATGATGCATACATCTCTGGTTCTAATACACAGGGATCAGGGATCTTTGGTATTGGCGTATTGTTTGATGACTCAGGGCATGACACCTATCGGTGTCATGCCCAAGCTCAAGCATTTGGCGGCACTCGAGGCGCGGGAGTGCTGAGTGACGTTTCTGGCAATGACCGATACATAGCTGCTAGCCCATATGTTGATGTACTTCGCTATGACGCCCATCAAGTGACCTTTGCTCAAGGAGCGGCCTTGGGCTCTCGTCCTGTTGCATCGGGAGGTATAGGTATACTCGTAGATGGATCAGGCAATGACGTCTATACATCCGACATCTATGGACAAGGCACGGGATATTGGTTTGGCCTTGGCTCCCTTATTGATCGCGGTGGAGATGACCGATATGAATCGTACCAATATGCACAAGGTGCAGGAGTACATTTTGCTACTGGGATTCTTCAGGACAGCGCAGGAGATGATGTCTATGTTTCACACGGAGTATCGCAAGGGTGCGGGCATGACATTGCCCTCGGCGCGCTGGTAGACCAGTCAGGCAATGACGTATACGTATGTGAGAGCCTTTCTCTTGGCGGTGGCAACGCCAACGGCGTTTCACTTTTTATAGATGAGCGTGGCAACGATGCATACGTGGCATCGAACGAATCAAATACAATGGGCTTCTCAGACTTTCGCAGATCGTATGGAATGATTGGCGTTTTCCTTGATGGCGGTGGTTCTGACATGTACAGCGAACGCACACGCAACAACCTTGTTTCTACAAAATC
>CANMBE010000003.1 GCA_947495975.1 Ignavibacteria bacterium
CTGTATCAAAGTCTTCCACTGTCCATAATTTCCTCGCGCCAAGCGTTATTCCGTCTTTTATGAGTGGCGGCTCTGCATACATCATAGCAACAGTCATCACACCTGATCTCCTCTTTGAAGATCTTGAGGTACGACCACTAGATGGCGATATGCCAAAGCCACCGTCGCTAGCAAATCCGATTGCCGGAGAATAATTTTCCACACTCGTGATCACCACTACTGAATGGTAAACCGCATTCCGGCATAGACCATTCGAGAGTCCAATGGACCCCACGCAAGGGATGCATCAAACGTATTGCCGAATGGCATTTCCGCTCCAATGATTGGATTCTGCTGAATAAAGTTTGTTGCGTTCTCTATTCCAACATAGATGTCAAACGCTCCGAACCGTTTGGTGAGCTGGCCACTCACGCGCCACCACGAAGGAAATGTTGTTGGACGCTTGTCTGCACCTGGATTGTCTACGGTAGTAGGAAATCGACCTTCACCATTCCACGCTATAGTGAGGTCTGCTTGCCATTCGCTTTCAATTGTTGAATAGGAGAACGTAGATAGCACTCTCGACCTGCTCACCATCGCTCGTTGCTGCATCATACCACCATAGGGGGCTTGCACATCAACCCAGCGATACGCAACAAGCACATCCAAACGAGGTACAGGAGAAAACAGGACCTGCGCCATCACATTTGTTGCGTAGCTCGATCCATACAAATTGGTAACCCATACCTCGCGCACTGAGCGGTCGAGATCCACAACAATCTGATTTTG
Organism: Ignavibacteria bacterium; assembly: GCA_947495975.1. GTDB lineage: Bacteria > Bacteroidota > Ignavibacteria > Kapaibacteriales > Kapaibacteriaceae > UBA10438. The sequence continues at coordinate 769 of CANMBE010000003.1, forward strand.
GAACGTAGTGGTGTAGGCTTCAACATCGAATGTGAATGGACGATCTGCTATCTCAATCGTTGAGGTAAAAGAAGCTCCCACATTCCAAGAGTCTTCTGGTTGAAATGATTGATCGAAGTTGACCTGACGTGAGTTGATGTAAGATGAGAGATTTTCAGTTACGACACTTGCAACACGCCATCCTCTACCTGCCGATGCGCGCAAGGTTGTATAGTCGCTCACACTCCATTTCACATGCGCTCTTGGTACCAGGCGCGTGCCGTACATATTGTGCGCATCTGCGCGGAGTCCGGCAAGCACTGTAACACGCTCCACGGGCTGCAACGTAAACTCTGCGTACAAACCGGGCACGCGCTCAATGCGAGCAAACGAGTTTGACACGAGCGACTCCTGCACATCATCGTAGAGGAATGAAAAGCCCCCTACAAGTTTAACGGATTCAGAGAACGGTAGAGCAGCAACGCCTCTAACGTTTACAGTACGCTGTAGTCCCCGTGCCTGCCGTATGCCAAACGTGGAAGTTTGGTCGTGATACACACCAGCAACAACGAGTGAAAGCCCGCTGCCTTCCATGTCATCTATGAAATTTAGCAGTCCAAATTTTACGAAGCCATCGGCTCGTCCAATATCTGTGAGGATGTCATACGTGGAAGGATTTGCTGAGTCTTCATGCGCATGTATCGCGCCGAGATGTGAGACTATTTTTTGTCCAGATTCATGGCGGTCTAAAATCCCACGAAGAAATACTTGCCACTCAATTTCATCGTTGTTATACCACCAACGGTGCACGAGGTTGAACTGTCTAAATGTCGGGATATCAGCAAAGCCATCTTTGTTGTTATCCATTGCCATGTCATAGATCCTACCATGCGCAAGAGTCATCGTACTGAGCTCATCAGTGAGCTGCTGCGCGCCATAGATGTTTAGCTCAAAACGTGCCTGGGTACTTCCATAGACATTTACAAACAGGGAAGGGGCTGTCCGTGGATTATGCATACAGATATTGATCAATCCTGTCATCGACTCGTAGCCATTTGTGACGGTGGAAGCCCCTTTAGAGATACTTACAGATTCCATGAACGGACCTGGCACGTGATCGAGGCCATACGGCATCTCGAGTGATCGCACAAGAGGAACAGCCTCGATGAGGAACTGCGTGTAGAGTCCACGTAGACCCAACAACTGAATTTGCTTTGCCCCCGTAACTGCGTCAGCAAATGAAACTTCTACCGAAGGATTTTTCTCAAAAGACTCCGCGAGTGAGCAACATGCTGCCTTTGTGAGATCCTTCTTTGAAATTATCTCAGTTTTTTGCGGAGCGCGAGAAATTGTAGGTTGATCTGCTTCTACAGTAATGGCATCATTTGTTGATGCCCTAAGAACAACTTCAACTGAATCTCCGGCAAAGACAACTAATTGAGTCTGATAGCCGGCGTATCGAATCTCTAGCGTGTCGGTCGCTGATGAGCGCCTTATCATAAACATGCCGTCTTTGTCGGTCAACACACCATCCTTGGTAGACCGCCATAGCACCGTTGCGCTGCGCAATGGCTCTCGCTCATTGTTTGCCCCTTGCCCAAACACGCGACCATGGAGCATCCTCTGGGCGTGTGCAGTTGAAGCCCAGCCAATGGCCAGACTGCACACTATTACTGTATTTCGGAGAAATCGCATACTACCCTCATTTCGTTACGAAGAAGTGACAATTAGCGTAGTGCCAACCGTCAAAAAAACGAGAGATGGGGCGCTCTAGACTCTTAAAATGCAGAGCTCGGACAGATCCGGAGGTGGGTATGGGTGTTCGGCATGTGGGCTTGATGCAACCGCATGGCCTAGGCCTTGTGTGGTGATGTGGAGCGCTTGAATAACACGAACCACCCACAACACAGGGCCGATCTGAGTTATCTGCGCAACAACAACTTGACTTTCTATGGAGGCAACTGAAACCTCATCCGTACAGCAGGGCTCTTCTTGAGAGGCGTCATCTGGTACCTGCTCAGAGCAACATTCATCCGGCGGACACTTTGTGGCGACTGCTTCGCCGCCGCAATAATGAATTGTGACAGGAAGCCCCACGATGGCTGTCACAAACATTACCACAGCAAAAAGGGCGATGAACGGTCTCATGAGGAACATTAGGACAAAATACGTCTCCAATGGGTTGTGAACAAGTTTTTTCTTGTAGGAATTGCCCACTTTCGTTACGTTACGGGTATTACGTCGACACATACGGAGGGGTCCATGGCTGACGTCGTAAAACATTACACAAATGGCGAGATCACGGTAGTATGGCAGGCTGAAAAGTGCATCCATTCGGCTAACTGCTTCCGGAACCTTCCAACTGTGTTCAACCCGAGAGTGAATCCTTGGATACAACCTGAAAACGCTTCTTCTGCGGAGACGATATCCGTAGTACTAGGTTGTCCTAGTGGAGCACTGTCCTTAGCCCCACGTAGTCAATCCACAACAGACTAGCATTTCCCACATTCTCATTTGTATCTTTGTTCAATGCGAAAAATTGCAATCATAGCATGTTTGCTTGCCGTTACAGTTGCCACAGGGTATGCTGTACAAGTAACGTTGCAGTATTTCCAAGCAAAGTCGAACGGCACATCCGTTTCAATTGAGTGGAAATCCGGCACGGAGCCTGAAGGCTTGCAATATGAAGTTGAGCGCGCAGGTGAGGACAATCAATTCCGCTACGTTGCCACGCTTCAGTCCAAGGGTAGCAACCAGTCATATTCGTATCGTGATGACGAAGCATTTGGAAAACGCGATGGGAATGACGGTACCGTAGCTCGTAATTATTTTACGTATCGGCTTAGGTTGGTAGGATCGGATCAGAACGCAACATACTCCAACACCATTGGCGTTACACATAACGTTAGCAGCATCAAACGCACGTGGGGAATGATCAAGGAAATGTTCCGCTAAACTTGTTGGTGGAGCAACATCGAATGTTATGTTCGCGAGCCGGATCTCTCCTGTTCGCGTTTTGCTTTTTGTGCCTAGCTGCAATTGCCCAGCCCCCTACCACGGCTCGCTGTGGTTTTGCCGAGCGCGTAACACCCAATCTTATCAGCAAAATTCATGAAGGTGTACAGGCGGTTTTGCGTCCCACCCTGCCTGAGTTTGTGGAGTCTGGTGACGGTAGGTTTCGCATTCACTATGCTACGTCTGGCCCTGACGCCGTTCCAAATGTAGATTCCGATGGCAATGCTCTTCCCGACTACATTGATGCATGCTTCAATGCGCTGGGTAGAACGTGGCGCGCCGAGGTTGACACGCTTGGTTATCTGCCACCCCCTGCAGATGGCAGTGAAGGTGGAAGCGCCGCACTCGATGTGTACGTGCGCGACCTTTCTAAAGCTGGACCATCAGGAACCAGCTACTACGGTGTTACGTCGATTGAGAAGCTCATTGGATCCGTTCCTATAGATCGATATACATCCTGGATTGAGCTTGATAATGATTATTCTGAAGACAACCGAGACGCAACCGGTGCTATGGCATATTCAACGTTTGGTATTGACGCTCTGAATGTAACGTGCGCGCACGAGTTTCACCACACGATTCAGAATGGTTCATACGGACTAGCAAATACACATTTGATGTTCTATGAGCTTACATCCACGTGGATGGAGCTTCGTGTATGGCCCGATGTGCAAGATTGGACTGTTTATGCAAACGCACTTTTTGAGAATCCCGAGCGGTGGCCATTTTCAAATGTCTCGCCTAGTACTGGTTACGTATGGGGTTGGTTTGGCAATATACTGGCAGAGGTAGATCCGTCTACTATGCGTCTTACATGGGAGAAGATTGCGCTAGGCTCGCTTCCATTCAAAGCACTTGTTGATGTGTGCTTGCAAAGGGGCTCATCATTTGCCGATGTCTTTTGCAGGCATTTACCAACAATGTATCGGACAGGTTCGCGAGGTGCCGCCAATACCATCATACCTGATGCGTCGGCGTTGAAAGAAATTCGTTTCTATAACAATGAAAGTGCCGTGCCACCATCTGCTATCTCTGGTGGAAATATTCATGCGTTTGAAACGCGCGCAATGCGCTTCCTTGTCCCGTCAATCAATAGTGCAGATCCTGTAAGTGTTGACGTACTGCTAACGTGGCCCAACGAGATTGCACTTGTCAATGGCAATTCTACAACACTGCTTCCATATACAGTAACTGTAACAAGTAGCCCCTTGCCAACAGATGCAGTAATCGCTGGCACGTCATGGGGCTTGCGGGTATCCCCTGCTGAAATCTGCTCCTACTTTTCTGGGGCACAAACTCGCAAACCTGTTTCTCCCTATCCACAGCCGATTTCACTGAGCACAACACGCAGGCTGTATGTGCCTATCACAGACAACATGCCGGGCAATAATGTGACGCTCACACTTATGAGTTCAATGACAATCAGCATTACATCTGCAATTGCTACAGTTGAACTTGATGGCGACCTCATCGTTGCACCATTCGACTTGCCTACTGATCTTTCACCAGGAACGTATCTTGTGCGTGTAGAAAGCAAAATGAGTTCTATGCTGATGAAGATTGCGGTGAAACGATGACAACCATATCGATGACGAGCATCAAGAAGTCCTTTATGGGTCGCCTTGTTCTATATGATGTATCGGCAGAGGCATCATCGGGTGATGTGTTAGGAATTTTTGGTGCAAACGGCAGTGGCAAATCCACGTTGATGCGCATCATCGCTGGTGAGTTACGTCCAGATAGTGGCAATGTTAGCATGACACTGAATGGAGTTCATGTTGCGGATAACAAGCGTCCATTTCTTTGCGGTTATGTTGCACCATATCTGCAGATCTATGATGAGTTTACACCGAGAGAGCTTATCCTCATGCATGCAGAGCTTCACAATCAGCGCGTTTCTCATGCAGCAGTTTTGGCTGTACTTGGGCGAGTTGGAATCGAACTACGCGCAGATGATATTGTTCGTACATTTTCGAGCGGTATGCGTCAGCGTGTTGCCATTGCGTTGGCAGTATGTTTGGAGCCTCCTATCCTTATGCTTGATGAGCCCACTGCTACTCTTGATGTGGATGGGCGTCAGATACTATCCCGCGAAGTAGAGGCGCACCAGCATCGAGGTGGGATTGTCCTTCTTGCAACAAACGACGAACGAGAAAGAGAACTATGCACACACTCCATCAACGTATCGCATTCAGCTTCGCAAGCATCTGCGCTGTAGCATGTATTGTTTCGTGTACGGACGATGCACAGGGTCGCGCCGATGAAACGCGGCAACAGCATGATACCATGGCAATCAGCAAATGGAAACTTCCCAAAGAGCTTACATTTTGTGGTGAGCGCGTTCCGCTAGAGATCCCCGAAGTACGCGAGCGTGCTGAGCGCGAGTTCTATATAAACCTGCAAACTCCTGGACAGATCATACTCTACATCAAGAGGTCTGGGCGGTACTTCCCCACCTTTGAAAAACTCTTACGTGCTTCTGGCGCGCCGGATGATCTGAAGTACCTCAGTGTTGCAGAGAGTGCACTTTTCATGGCACGCTCGCCAAAAGATGCTGTTGGTCTATGGCAGTTTATTCCTGGAACTGGACGTGCATATGGCCTCATGATCACAGATGAGGTAGATGAGCGTCGCAATGTTGTTAAGAGCACAAACGCAGCAATCGGATACTTGCGTGCAGGATTCGCATCAAACGGTTCGTGGGCAAACGCTGCAGCGGGCTACAACATGGGTCACGAAAATCTACAGGGGAATCTCGCTTTCCAACAGAAGCGTGCATACTACGATCTCTTCTTAAACGAAGAGACATCTCGTTATATACTGCGCATTGCCATGATCAAACACCTCATGGAACATGCACATGATTATGGCATCATTGTGCCTGCATCAGAGCGTTACGTGCAAGAGCCCACGCGAACAATACGTGAGACCGGTTCTATATCGAATCTCACACAATGGGCCATTGCTAACGGTACAACGTATAAGGACGTAAAGCTGCTTAACCCATGGATTCTTGTTAGGGGACTCCCTGCTCCGCCACACGGCAAGGCGTGGGAAGTGGAGATAATGCGATAAACGAAAATTGGGGAATCGGTCTAAAAACCAATTCCCCAATTCCCTCATGGACCAACTAACGAACTATTGTTTCGGGGTTGCGGGATTCTGAAACACTGGGCTCTGAGATTCTTGAACAAAGCCGTATGCTTTGAGATCGATCTCTACGTGGTCTGGGTGTGAGGTCTTGGCCTTTACTCCGCCGGTATAGTTGCCCTTTGCCGAAGGAACAAGCTTAGCAATGATCTCGAGCTTCTGTCCTGGCTTAAGCGTTACACGTGTTGCTTGGTTGCACACAATGCCACCTTCCGTTGTCCAGTCAGAAAACACGATGTCTTGTTCTGTGTTGTTCGTCACTTCCGTCTTTGATGTTGATTCTTGTCCAACCTTCAGGTCATTAAACGAGAAATACAAGGACGGTGTGAACATGAGTGCACGCTGAACATCGGCCTTCAGCCAAATGTACCCTGAGCGGACAGCTGTATCGGCGCCCATTGGAATCGGCGTTGCGTTTGCGCGGAAAGAGGTGAGTGCTTTGTTGCCCTCGAGATCTGCCCACGAAACTGTAATGTTCTTCATCACAGGACCCGACTGTGCAGGACTGATGTTCAGTTTTACCTTCATGGTGCTGATCTCGCCCGGTGCAAGTTCAAACTTATCAGGGTCAGTCTTTGTGCAACCACAACCTGGCTTGACCTCAGTAAGCTTCAGCGCCCGGTCTCCAATGTTCTTCATCTTGATCTCTGCCTCAAGATGCCCTGCCGCCGGTGGCTTTACCTTACCCCAGTCATACGTTTCACCACCAACAATCTCAAGTTTTGGTTGGGCATAGACTGTACCGGCTGCAAGACCGATGAAGGCGAAGAGAACAAAAAGTCTTTTGATCATGCGAAGTCACTCCTGACAATATTTTTAATGTGAACGTCGATTGACGAAGTAGCTGCAAATATAGTATTGCGGAACTAGAGACCCTTCATCAGGCGAATTCTAGCTCCAAAATCAATCATTCTCCAACTGCCACTCCCGGTTGCCGTAAGCAGGGGAATTCCTATAGAAATGGACGGGCTGAGGTAGAATCCGCTTGCAACAGAGAGATTGTAGCCAATCTGTACATATGGTTCAATCTGAAGCCGAGTGGCATCATCCAAGAACGTATTCCCCAATACCTTCACTCTGGATCGGGGATTTTCTGTGAACAGGAAATCTGCAGGTGTAAGCACCCGCTCTTCTTGATTGAGGCTGCCACCTGCATTGAGAAGCAATCTCAATCCCCCGCCAACTGTCAAATGGGTTCCAAAAAGTCGCGTCTGCACTCCCCCTGTCAGGGCGATGTAGGTAAGAGCCCCTTCTAAAACATATTCTGTTTGCAACAACTCGCCATTTGAAAGCACAACGGGTGCCGATAGAGTATTGAACATTGCATTGAAGCGCGTAATACCCAGCCCCACAACTACGGATGTGGTTGGCGTAATCCATTGTTCGCCCGTCACACCTATTGAAAGGGGGAAACCACTTCCGGATCCATAATCACAACAAACAATTCCAACCTCTTGCTCGATGTATTCTAGCGAGCCGTAATGATGCGTATACCCCGACCCTATCTCGAGCCCGATGTATCGCTTCGGAATCTGGTACGGGGCTCTAGGCGATGTTTGCCAATCAAAACCTTGCGCATATGTCATGATCAAACAACAATGCATGCAGATAATGATAGCTACAAAGCGTTTCATCTTCCCACCATCAGTGGCAATGGAGTGTAGACATTTCCCGAGCGGACGATGACAGTATATGCCGACGGTGGAAGATGAGCTACTGAGAATGGGATGAGATGTACACCAGCCGAAAATGATAATGGAGCAATTGATACGAATTCTCTACCAAAGGCATCTACAAGTGTAATGGAGACGGTTCGCTCTGTTGGTACAACGAGGGCTACGTTTACGTTGTCGCTCGCAGGGTTTGGGAATAATCCCGACATCATACGCAAGCCCGAACCCACAGTCTTGTATGAAAGTCCGCATAGGGAATCAAGAAAGAACTGGCCAGACTCTACTCTTACGGATAACACAGAACTGCAGCCTGCATTGCCAAATATGGTAGCACCGTTTGTAAACGACACATCACTCGATGCAGTCTCTCCAAGAAAACTGTCGAAGATAACAGTGACAAGTGTTGATCTAGACAAGAAGTTTGTTGGTGCCTGCAGCGCAAGGCGCAACGTTCCTCGCGGCAACTCAGTGGCATCGATTACTTGTGCCCCTTCACTTGCTGTCCCTAATTGTTGAACGCTGCGATACTGCAGTAGTGACGGATTAAAGTTCATTGACAACACACATCTATCCGTTGTAGTGAGCTTGTCCGCGGTTGCCATTACATCAACAGCAACAGCGGAACCTGGGCGAACTTTAGTCTCAAGCGGCACGCTCACAACGATACTATCCGGATTTACAACTACAGCATCGAATCGCACATCATAAGCACGAACGAGGCTGTTCGTAAACAAGGTTATAGCCCCTGTAGTGGCACCAATTGTTTCTGGTTCGTACGTTGCCTTTACGAGCTGAGACTGCCCCGCAGCGATGCGAAATGACGGCGGGTCAATAGTAATTCGCGATGTGCCCGGCGTGATGAGAATAGAGTCCACTCTCAACTCTGCGTTACCAACGTTACGCACTGCAAAGGTGCGCTCAACAAATGATGTACATGTCTTGAGTAAGACTACCGTTCCAAAGTTGAGTGCAGAGGGAGTGACTTGAATTTGAGGACGCTGACCGAATCCTTTGAAAAACCACTGCGTTGTTTGTGCTCCATCGGGAACACCGTCAATACCACGGTCTCGCAAGTCAGTGCCAACAACAAATCGAATGCGATGATCACCACCTTCAATAGGCACAAACGACACGTCCAACGTATCAAAAGAATTTGTGCGAATAGTTGGACCACCCGCGCTTAAGAAACGTCGCACAGAATATGCTGCAGTGTCTCGCGCAATACCAACTTTTGATTCAGAGACAATACCAATGTTATTGTTGCCTTCGTTGCGGACAATGATGCGCGCTACAATACCCGTACCATCTGACGGTGTTGCACCAAAATCTACTGTATCTCCTCGTACAACAACTGGTAGCGGAACTCCTGTTGCTCCAATAAGTGTCAGTTTTTGTTCAACACCAATACCAGATATCGTGGTAAGTACAGTATCTGACTTTGTAGTTGAATCTGGCCGGTAGACAACCAGAAAGTGCGCACTGTCTAGCCCCCTGTTATAGGGCGAGTATCGAGTTGTCCAAACAACAGAGTCTTCCGGGCTAAATTCAACACCGGGGAAAGTATCAACGATAATTTCAGATGTCCCAACAACCGTGGTCTGCATTTCGAATAGTTGCTTATCAACCTTTACACGTTTCAACATTGCGTTGTCAATTGTATATGGGATTGATGGAGCAAGGGGCATCGGGTTTACATACACTGAATCATAGCTAATCCACGGAGTGGTGGTTGCCAGGATACTTGTGGTCTTCAATGCACGAAGCCGAAAGGTCTTGTCAAATGATGCGGCGAGTGGTGCGGTGCTGTCAACCACGCGAATGGTTAAGAGTGCTTCAACAACTCGGTCTGGTGGGAATAATGGGCTGTTAACGAATGCTCTAAATACAACTGTGAATAAGCGTGTTTCACCAGCGCGAATGAAATACGAGAGACCCTCAACACGTTCAAACTCTTCCTTGCGCGGATCTTCAGGAGGCACGCCCGGAACATTCACGATGATGTAATAGGGATCGGCATTGGGATTTGTAGCTAGGATTCCCACCGTCGCTGGTCCCTTGTTCACAACGGTAAATGTCCGCGTTGTTGGCGACCCTTCTAGCGTTACGCCAAAATCCATCACGGTATCCGCGCGGTTGGCATTCGAATAATACACCTCTACATTTGGTTGCGCTAGCCCAAGAGCTACACCAAACAGTAAATAGCAGAAGATGATGAAGGGGCTTTTCATGGTAAGGACCGTGGCCTTACCACCACGTACCAAATATCGAGAGAAGTTGCGATGTGAACAATCCCAACACAATACTGACGGCAACGGTGACGAATAGTGTAATGCCAGCAAGGCCGGGCGAAACATGTGAATGTTCCTTATGGGGCTCAGTGAAATACATCTTTACAACTAGCCCAAGATAGAAGTACGCACTTACTACTGATGATACTACGGCAACAATCGTCAGCCACGTATATCCCGATTCAATGGCCGCAACGAATAACAGATATTTACCAAAAAAACCAGCGAATGGCGGAATGCCAGCGAGTGAGAACATAAAGACTGCCATGATGAACGCGAGCACTGGTTCTCGTTTAGCAAGTCCCGCATAGTCATCGATCTGCAGATTTTCTTCGTTGCCACGTTCTAGAATTCCAACAACTACGAATGCGCCAAGCTGCATAAACGTATACGACGTAACGTAGAACGTAATTGCGCTATACCCAGCTTCTCCATTGGCCACAATACCCATGAGCAAATAGCCCGCATGTGCAATTGATGAGTATGCCAACATGCGCTTAACGTTGGTTTGCGCAACAGCAGTTACGTTACCAACAAGCATAGTGATAGCGGCAACGGCAGCTAACATGAGTTGCAATTGGGGAGTCATCAACGATGATGCCGGCATGAGCACTGCGAATACCGCAATAAACGCGCTAAAGGCAGCAGCCTTACCGGCCGTGCTCATAAAGGCCGTCACAACCGTTGGCGAACCTTCATATACATCCGGCGCCCATTGATGGAATGGGAAAGCAGCAATCTTAAATGACAATGCAACTGCCAGGAACACAGCACCGATGGCAAGCAATGTTGGGAATTGGCTTCTATTTTCACCTATGACAGATGCAATAACATCGTATTGCAGAGATCCAGTTGCTCCATAAATAAGCGACATGCCATAGACAAGAAATCCAGTAGCAAAAGCACCAAGCAAGAAATACTTCAGTGCTGCTTCAATACTGCGAATGTTTGTGCGCAAGAAGCCAGCCATGATATAAAACGAGATAGACATGAGCTCAATGCCAACAAACAATACCAGCAGGTTGTTTGCATGTGCCATGAGCATCATCCCTGATACTGCAGACACCAACATCGTATAGAACTCGTCGAGCTCCGAATTTTCGCGCTGCAAATAGGGTCGAGCAGCAAACATTGCCAACAAACCAGCTCCACAAAACAACACATCAAAGTAGTTTGCAAAGCCCCCTATCGAGATCATGCCTCCAAACGTGGTGCCTTTATGTGCCGATGTAATGAGAGCCAGCAACGCAGTGATAACAAGCGTGCCGGAATAATATCCAAACACCAACCGTGTGTTGTTGCGAACAAATGCTTGGATGGCAATACCAATGGCGCCAAGAGCTAACCAGATGACGAGGAGTGGCAATGAACCGAAAAAATCAATGTGCATGAAAGTGCTCCACTTTGCTTACCACTGCGCGAACACTCTGTTCCGAGAGATTCATTAGGGTACGAGGCGCCACTCCAATCCAAATGATCAAGATTGCAAGGGGCACCAACTGCCAATATTCATTCTTCGTTAGGTCAGGAAGATGCTTGTTCTTGGGATTATCATTTGTGCCGAACATCACACGCTGATACATCCACAAGAGATAGACAGCGGCAAAGATGACTCCTGTGGCGCTTATCACGGCATACGTCCAGCTACCTAGGAAGGGGCTTCTAAATGCGCCAAGGAGCGTTAGAAACTCACCAACAAAGCCGTTCAGACCGGGCAGTCCAACTGAGGCAAACATTGCAATAGCAAACAGGACTGCAAAGCGAGGCATAACGTTGGTGATGCCGCCATATTCAGATATCTCGCGAGTGTGCCTGCGCTCGTACAATACACCCACGCAAAGAAAGAGCATTCCTGTAGAAATGCCATGGTTCACCATTTGGATCACAGCGCCTTGCACACCTTCTACCGTGAGCGAAAAGATGCCAAGAACTACAAAGCCAAGGTGACTCACAGAAGAGTATGCAACAAGCTTCTTAATATCGGTTTGTACCATGGCCACCAACGCGCCGTAGATAATTCCAATGACTGCCAGCACGCTGATTGCCCCAGCAAATTCGATAGATGCTTGCGGAAATAGTTCGAGGTTAAATCGAATAAGACCGTAGGTACCAAGTTTGAGCAGCACAGCCGCTAGAATAACAGAACCCGCTGTTGGCGCCTGTACGTGTGCGTCCGGGAGCCATGTATGTAGCGGGAACAAGGGCACTTTAATAAAGAACGATAGCCCAAACGCCAGAAATAGCCACTTCTGTATATCCATTGGAATGGCTGGGCCAATCATCCTGAGTTTCATGAGGTCGGCAGTGAACCCAATACCAGCCGTCTTTGCTGCAAGTCCAAGCCAGATGATGGCAATAAGCATCAACAAGGAGCCGGCCAACGTGTAGAGGAAGAACTTCATCGCAGCATAGATACGATCCTTGCCACCCCAAATGCCGATGATGAAATACATCGGAATGAGGATCAATTCCCAGAACACGTAGAACAAGAATGTATCAAGCGCCATGAAAACGCCTACCATGCCAAACTGGAGGATAAGCATGAGGACGTAGTACTCTTTAATGCTCTTCTTTATCGGATTGAGCGACGTTAACATCGCAATCGGCATGATAAGGGTGGTGAGCAACACCATAAGGAGCGAAGTGCCATCGAGGCCTACGCGGAAACCCGCATCAAGCGATGTAATCCACGGCATATCGATTACAAACTGCATAGAGGCCGTTGAGGCGTCAAAAGCAGGCAGGAGCAGTAGAGACGTCAGAAACGTTGCTACGGTTATGACCAGTGCTGTTACCTTGATCGCTTTTTCCTGGTTGCGATCAATAAACAGGAGTATCATCGCACCAGCAAGGGGTACGAAAAGAGTAGCAAGCAAAGCGATAACGCCCATATGCGAGCAGTTCCGTTATTCGAGGTGGACGATACGTTGTGAAGCGGCGCAATATAGCAAAGCAGCCTGAGGATTGCTTACTTTCCTGGGCTATCGTCAATACGAACATGGCACCTAGCCAGGCACTCCACGAACGACCCAGAAATGGGCGCCGCTGGGCATCTTCGCCGGAGGGGCTCTACGAGAGTAGAATTGTCAGGGTTGGAAGTCCCAATACCCACATTAAAGGAAACACACAACAAGACTATCACTATACGTGTACCAATCAGAGCAGCGATGGTCATAGGCACCATTTCTTTTGCACAACTCTACACTTGGAACAATGTTCGAAAATCGCCGAACCGTTTGGCATACCTAGCTTCGTGGTACTCATTATACCCAGAGAGCTTGCTGATGCAAGGAATTGAAATTCACATATATTTTATTGAATATTTCTGGGTTCCCATCCTTAGCAATTATCACTACGTGCGTTTACGCATTTCGCACGATATCAAAAAAATCTCTACAGACACCCCATGAAAACATCATTTCTCGTCGTTGGATTAGGTAACCCAGGAACCCGTTACTCTTCAACTCGTCACAACATTGGCTTTATGGTTGTTGATGCGCTAGCAGCAAAACATGGTGCACAATGGAAACGAGACACGCCAGATGTCGAGATTGCCTCTATACGCATCTTGGCTACGGAACTTCTTATCATAAAGCCACTTACGTTCATGAATCTATCTGGGATTGTGGTTGCCCAGGTAGCCCGGTCGCTAGGTATTGAACCTAGCAAGATTGTTGCAGTAGTGGATGAATACAATTTCGCTACAGGTCGGATTAATCTTAGGCTAGGGGGCAGCTCTGGCGGTCACAACGGCATTTCTTCTCTCATAGAAAATTTGGGCAGTGATGTGTTCTGGAGGCTCCGTTGTGGCATAGACCGCAACTTTGGATCAGGGGAACTCGTTGAATATGTGCTCGCTCCATTCCCCATACATGAGGCCGAGTTGCTAAAGAGTATGATCAGTATAGCTGTAGCTACAATAGAAGAGATAGCCAAGGGGGGACCTGAGTTAGCGCGACTGAAGCTTAATCGCGCTTGATTACTACCAAGGTCTTGTCATCTGGGTATGAGGCTAGGACCGAATACTTCTGTCCATCGCAACGTATCGCCTCTGCGCAGCAGATCGCCTTCACCTGAACGTGCATACTCACGTCGGTCTGGGTCGCTTAAAGCCCCGTCATCAACCGAGACTAACGTAGGATGTAACGAACAGATCGCTACCTCCAACGTCGCCAACAAGAGCCGAGAGTAAGCCTAACTGATTCTTATAACGAATCGACAAGATCCTATCGATGATCTTGTAGGTGTGCGTGCTCTAGTGAGCTCTTCACGTTACCGCACGAATATATCCGTCGCTTTGCACAACACGCTGCACAGCCTCTGCCTTCTTGATCATTGGCAACAGATCTGCTAGATGATCATGAAGCAATTCAAGCCGAGCATTTTCAGACGGCACCTCCAGCAAGCCTTGTTTTTGGTCGATGGACAGACCCGACTTCGGCGCCATATCAAAAGCTGGACAGCTTCCAAGATCATCATTCGTCAATCGTTGCGCAGACGTGCCATATACAAGTGATACGATGAGATTATATTTCTCCAAGCAATTCTGCACCAGGAGTTGATCCACTGGGATCTCATCGTCTGTTAGCCCCTCAATTTCACCTGTTGCAAAGGGACGATCATTGTTTTTCAGTTCCAATAGTCTAAACCGTCGTGTTCCTTCTACGATCACGTCCATGCGTCCATCTGGATAAGACTGCGTTACCTCAACAACACGTGCTGCACACCCCACAGGATGCATGTGTCCTTCAACAACCAGATTAATGCCGAATTCTGAACCGCGTTCTACACACTCGTTCATGAGTTCTTTATAACGAGGTTCAAAAATATGAAGTGGTAATCGCACAGACGGAAACAATACCAAGTTCAGCGGAAAGAGGCTAATGGTCATTTTGCAAACTTTAAGTATCGATCGTTGATGCGCCCCCAATGAAGATTATTGAGAAATGCATCGATGTACATTACACGGCCTGGTCCATCCTTGTGATAATATGCGTGCTCAAACACGTCGCATGAGATCAGTGGAATTCCGCCCCATACTGCACCATAATGATGCTCATCAACAAGTACATTGAGTAGTCTGCCTGAATACAAAACGTCAATACACAAGACTCCCCAGCCCGATAATTTCGCTGCTGTTGCTGTTGCCTTGAAGTCTGCCTTCCAGGCATCGAACGAACCATATTCTTTCACAATCGCAGCAAGCACGTCTGGACCCTTCGTTGAATCACCATCGCCCCCTAGCACTTCCCAATAGACATCATGCAGCACCGTACCGCCGTGGTTCCATGTCTGGCGACGTTTGAGCTCGCCAAATTCACTCCAATTTCCATTGGCGGATGCCTTATCGGCGCCTTCGAGTGCAACCTCAATCTTGTTGAGGAACGTTACATACCCCTTGTGGTGGGTGTTGTAATGCCAGTCCGAAGTTTCAGGTGAAACAACATTCTTCAGTAGTTCCTTTGCCTCGTCATCAGAATAAGGACGAGCGTTGAATTTCCATTCGTATGCCATGATGAATCCTTTGATACAGTTACGGGGTTACAGGGTTACGAGGTTACCTTCAAAGATTCCCTCAAAGAGGCGCGCAACGATCTCTTACACGCCGAAGCTGCTTCCGCAGCCGCAGGTCTTTGTTGCATTTGGGTTGTTGAACGTAAATCCTTTGCCCATGAGGCCATCACTAAAATCAAGCGTCATACCCATGAGGTAGAACATGCTCTTGGCATCAATGAAGACTCGAACGCCCTCAGCGTCAAGAATAAGATCACTTTCGCGTGAAGATGCATCAAATCCCAATGTGTAGGACATGCCAGAGCAGCCTCCACCCTTTACGCCAAGGCGAAGTCCAAAGTCATCGGCTATTGTATTAGAAGCCTTGATCTTCTTCACTTCTGTAATTGCCTTTGTTGTGATGATGATGTTGTCCGACTCATCGGCACCGGATACACCAGTTGGAACTGAGAGCACATCGGATCCAATAATTGCAACGCTCATGATACCTCCAATTGAATAAGATTTTTTGGTAATGCAAGTTCCGCTACTGTCATTGAGCGGAATGTTTCTCTAATCCGTTCTTGTAAAACGGTAAGGGGCTCACGAATCGTACACGTGCTATGAGCGGAACAATCGTGATCCACTGTGTCTTGACAATCAACCAGCCCATGCGTGTGGCCTTCAATGGCTTGTATGACTCGATGAATGCTAATGTGTGATGCATCTTGGGCCAATGCATAACCACCATGTGTGCCCGCATATGAACGCACAACTCCGTCTTTTACAAGCTGCTGCAGTACCTTGGCAACAAGGGACTGAGAAATCGAATACCTATCGGCAACATCCTTTGCAGAGATGATACTCTCAGGATGCTGTGCCATGTCTTGCATAGCAAGAAGGGCATATTCGACGCGCTTGGAAAGTTTCAGCATGTTATTGATCATAATCCGCAAAAACACCATCAGACGTTGGATGGGTTTGGCAGGTGAGTACATATCCATCGGCGATCTCATCATCAGAAAGGGCCTCGCGTTCATCCATGATGGCTGTTCCAGAAACAAGTTTCGCACGACACGTACAGCACGCACCTATCTGACATGCATACGGTGGATCAAGATCTGCCCTCTGTGCAGCAGACAGTATTGTCTCATCTGGCTCTACTGTGAATTCTGATTCTTTACCATACAAGCGGATACGCACTGTTCGAGTAACAAGTTTATCGCTTGTTGCATCAGATCCAGCCGGCGCTTGAGTATTCGGTTCCATTGAGTCCTTCGACAAAGTAAAATATTCACGATGAATGTGTTTGTCGTCAAGCCCCCTCGCATGCAGATCTGCAATCACGCCGTCCATCATTCCTGGCGGACCGCATACAAATGCATCCACGGCCTCAATCGAAGGGGCGTACTCCTGCATAAGCTTTTCGAACATCAGAGTGTCGAGCCGTCCTACGATGTGCTTTCGACTAGAACTCGCTGGCTCTTCAAGCACATGCACAACTCTACACCTGTCAGCATTCGCTGCCACAAGCGATGCAATTTCGCGATCGAAGATGATTGACCCTTCATTACGATTTGCATAAAATAGGGTCGCAACGCTCTTTGGTTCAATGCGCAGTATGCTCTTTACGATGGAGAGCACAGGAGTAATGCCGCTGCCTCCGGCAAAAAGCAAATAGTGCCTCACGTTATCTTGATGTAGATCCTTTGTAAAGTTCCCCATCGGCGGATACACTTCAAGTGTCAACCCAGGCTTTACGTGATCTTTAAGCCACGTAGAAACAACGCCAGAGCTTACTCGCTTAACAGCTATTGTAAGGGGCTCATCAAGAACGGGACTTGAACACAGTGAATAATTTCTGCGATGACTTACGCCGTCAATCTCAGTCTTGACTGTGATGTATTGGCCATGCTTGTAGTGGAACACTGGCTTGAGTTCTTCGGGCACCTCAAGTGATATCGCAACTGTATCTGGCGTATCATGCCAAACATCGGATATTGTAAGCGTATAAAATTGTACGGCCATGTGTTTAGAACATTCCAATTGAGAATAATGCTGCCTCGGACATCATCGACTTATCCCAGGGCGGATCAAAGGTAATCTGCACTTCAACTTCTCCAACACCTTCTGTTTCCCTGGCTGCCTTCGTAACCTCAGCCGGAATAGCCTGCGCCGATGGACAATTGGGAGTAGTAAGAGTCATTACAACAACCACATTGTTTACATCTTCGATACGTACTTCATAAATCAATCCGAGTTCATAGATGTCAATCGGTATCTCTGGGTCATAAATCGTATGCAACGATTCAATAACTCGGTCGCGCAAGGACGCAGTACCAGTGAGACTATGCTGTGTGCTACTCTCTGACATTATGCCCTCACCATGCTATATGCCAATGCATAGAGCTTTACCTGTTTAAGAACACTGGCCACGCCATTTGCTCTACTTTGTGATAAGTGTTGTTCAAATCCCAGCCTCGCAACAAGATCAGATGGTGCTTCTAGAATTTCTTTGGGCGTGCGGTCATTAAAAAGGCGCAACAGAATTGTAATGAGCCCCTTAACAATGAGTGCATCACTCTCGGCCTCGAATCGCACACGGCCTCCAACAATGGCAGCATGTAGCCACACTTGAGATTGACATCCCTTTACCTTGAATTCATCGGTAAGATGAACTTCATTGTAAGGGGCTAATCCTTTACCCAACGCAATGATGTGCATGTATCGATCTTCCCAGTCCGGGAAGGACTCAAACTCTTGGCGCACTACGTTGATGTTTTGATCGATGGTCATATTTGTTTCATTTTCTATCGTAACAAGCGAACTGATCGCAACAAGGCCGCAGAGAGAACATCAAGATCGTCGTGCGTGGTATAGGCAGCGATCGAGGCTCTCGCAGTGGATGTTACACCAAATCGCTTCATCAGTGGCATAGTACAGTGATGTCCGGTACGAATTGCAACGCCTTGCTCATCGAGTAATGTTCCAAGGTCGTGTGCATGCATTCCGTCAATGACGAATGAGGCGATGCCAGCGTGTAACGTTTGCGGACCAAACACTCGCATACCATCGATTGTATTGAGATCACGAAGGAGGCGTTCTGACAATTCTGCTTCGTGTACGCGAAGCGCCTCAAGATCGAGCGCGGTAAACCAACGAATGGCTGCAGCTAGTCCAACTGCACCTTCCATGTTTGGAGTTCCTGCTTCAAAGCGAACGGGCACATCATTATATGTTGTTCGCTCAAATGTCACATCAAGAATCATAGAGCCCCCTCCCTGATATGGAGGCAAAGATTCGAGTACGTTGGCTCTACCAAACAACACGCCAATTCCGGTTGGCGCATACAGCTTATGACCGGAGAACACGAAGAAGTCGCACCCGAGCGATGTTACATTAATTGCATGGTGGACAATCGACTGTGCTCCGTCTACCAGCGACAGTGCTCCAACAGACCGTGCGAGTGCACAAATCGTGCGAACATCATTTTCAACACCGAGAGTGTTCGAAACATGTACAACAGAAACAAACGCAGTAGTATCGTTGATCAGTTCACGCGCATGCTCCATGTCAAGCGTACCATCATCATGAACACGAATCACTTTCAACACCGCCCCTGTTTTCTCACACGCCATTTGCCACGGAACAATGTTTGCGTGATGCTCCATTTCAGTTACAACTATTGTGCAACCTTTCAAGGTCTCGCCCATCATTGATGACCAGGATGCAGCAACAAGGTTGATGCTTTCAGTTGTTCCTCGCGTGAAGATGATTTCGTTTGGTTGCGCGCCAATGAAGCTCGCCACTATGCTACGAGCATCCTCATACAGCGCAGTTGCTTCTGCCCCAAGGGCATGGCCACCACGGTGAACATTTGCATTTGAACATTCGTAGTACTTCGTAATCGCATCAATCACGGCACGAGGCTTCTGAGACGTTGCTGCGTTATCGAGATAAACAAGAGGAACATTGCCATGCACAGTTCGTGCAAGGATCGGGAACTCCGCTTTGAGCTTCATTGCGTCAAAGGTGGGCTTCACGATGGCTCCTACGTCACTCATAGTGAGAGAGGCTCCGTTCCAAGCTTCGAAGCAACACGTTTCTCGCAGAACTCTCGTAGTCCCTCATGATCGATATGCTCCAATACCTCGGCAACAAAGGCATAGGTCATAAGAGCACGCGCTTTGTCTGCATCGATGCCACGTGAACGTAGATAGAAGATGGCTTCATCATTGAGCTGACCTAACGTTGCACCATGTGAACACTTCACATCATCGGCCCATATCTCCAACTGTGGCTTGGCATTGACCTGAGCTTTGTCACTTAACAGAACCGAGTGATTTGATTGATATGCAGTTGTCTTTTGCGCTTGTGGGCGAACAAAGATCTTACCGTTAAAAACACCGATGGAAGAACCGTCGTATATGCCTTTGTAGAGCTCTTCACTGTGGCAGTTGTTCACGGCATGATCCACAACCGTATGGCTATCAGCGAACTGAACGCCGCCCAATACTGATGCGCCGTAGAGGTATGCCTGACTTCCAACATCCGCAAGGTTGATGACAAGATCATTGCGGATAAAATTTCCGGCAATATTTATGCAGTGTGAAGTGAACCGTCCATCTCGAGCAACAGTTGCCGCTGTATAGCCGATGTGCCGAGAATCATCTTGATCATCGGCCACTTTATGAAAGCGGACGTGAGCGTTGGATCCCACAGCAATCTCACTCACACTCACATCAAGCGCTTGTTGATCACCAATTGTGCTGTGCGTTTCAACGATATCAATTTCACTACCCTCTTCGGCTACAATCAAAATGCGTGGTGTTGTCAACACATTCACCTGACGTGCATCACTGATAATGGCTATGTGCAGAGGTCGCTTCATTTCTGAACCCTTTGCCACTCGAATAACCACTCCATCACACGCCAGTGCTGTGTTCATTGCAACAAAGGGGTGTGCATCAGATTTTGCAACGGAACCGTAAGCAGCTCGCACCACTTCATCATTGGCGATGAGCTTATCCGAAAGCACATCTACGGAAACTCCCGTGACTGCTGCCGGCAAGTAAGAAAGATCACCTCTGAATTGACCATTGACAATTGTTACGCGCCACCCACTTTCGAGCACAGAGACAAGTTCACCAAGCGCTTCATCGATATCTTTCTCGGTTACAGACTTCGCTATCTCTGATACGCGCGAGTATTCGAGTCCAATGAAAGGCAACACATTTGCGTACTTCCATTCCTCATGACGTGTTGTTGGAACACCTTGCTCAATGAATGATTTAAGAGCAGCCTCGCGCATCTTGTGCAAAGGGCCAGAAGCACTTCCATTCAATCTCTTCGAAAGATCGTCAAATGAGCGTTTGATAACATCGTTGAATGCGGCTTGTGGCATCAGGCAACTTCCGCGGCTTCTTGCTTGATCCAATCATAGCCGCGCTTTTCGAGTTCGAGTGCTAGTTCTTTGCCGCCAGAACGCACAATGCGGCCATCCCAAAGCACATGCACTACGTCAGGAATGATATAGTCGAGCAACCTCTGATAATGCGTGATGATGATTGTTGCAGTTGTTGGTGTTCGCAGTGCATTCACACCACCGGCAACGATGCGCAAGGCATCAATGTCCAACCCTGAATCCGTTTCATCAAGCACAGCTAGAATTGGCTCTAGCATTGCCATCTGAAAAATCTCATTGCGCTTTTTTTCGCCCCCTGAAAAACCTTCGTTGAGTGATCGACTGAGAAAGGATTGATCCATCTCCACAAGTTTCATTCGTTCGCGCATAAGGGCAAGGAAAACTGCTGGGGCAAGGGGCTCCTGGCCTCTAAACTTGCGGAGTTCATTAACAGATGTCTTGAGAAAGTTTGCCGTTGATACACCAGGGATCTCAACTGGATACTGAAATGCAAGGAACATCCCCTGACGAGCACGATCTTCAGGAGATAACTCGAGGAGATCATTACCTCTAAAAACAACGGTTCCGCCGGTAATGGCATACTCTTCTCTACCCGCAAGAACAGATGCGAGTGTTGACTTACCAGAGCCATTAGGACCCATAATAGCGTGTACTTCGCCAGGATTTACTGTTAAAGAAACCCCCTTCAGTATTTCGCGATCTTCAATGCCCGCCGTTAAATCTGTGATCTGGAGTATAGGGGTCATCCAACGCTTCCTTCGAGTGATATTGCTAGTAGTTTTTGTGCTTCAACGGCAAATTCCATTGGAAGCTGATTGAGCACTTCGCGTGCATAGCCGTTTACGATGAGAGCAACGGCCGATTCGGTATCTATCCCGCGTTGATTGCAGTAAAAGAGAATGTCTTCGCCGATTTTTGACGTTGTGGCTTCATGTTCAACGGTAGCAGTCTTATTTGCTACCTCTAGATACGGAAACGTATGTGCTCCACATGCATCGCCAATCAGAAGCGAATCACATTGCGAAAAGTTCCGTGCACCTTCTGCTACCTTCAGCACCTTCACAAGGCCACGGTAGCTGTTCTGTGAGTTTCCGGCTGAGATTCCCTTCGACACGATGCGGCTGCGTGTATTCTTTCCGATGTGCATCATCTTTGTGCCTGTGTCTGCTTGCTGCAGATGATTAGTAACGGCAACAGAATAGAATTCACCAATGGAATGATCACCCTTAAGGATGACGCTTGGATACTTCCATGTTATCGCTGACCCTGTTTCTACCTGCGTCCAGGAAATTTTACTGCGATCGCCTTGGCAGATCCCGCGCTTGGTAACAAAATTGAAGATGCCGCCTTTGCCTTCTTTGTCTCCGGGATACCAGTTCTGCACTGTTGAATACTTGATCTCGGCGTCTGTATGGGCAACGAGTTCCACCACCGCAGCATGGAGTTGGTTTTCATCACGTTGTGGTGCAGTGCAGCCCTCGAGGTAGCTTACGTAACTGCCTTCATCTGCTACAATGAGTGTTCGTTCAAACTGTCCGGTGTTTCGTGCGTTGATACGGAAGTACGTGCTTAGTTCGATGGGACAACGCACACCCTTTGGAATGTAGACAAATGATCCATCGCTAAAAACAGCGGAGTTTAGCGCCGAATAGAAATTGTCATTGGTTGGTACAACGGAGCCGATATATTGCTTAACCAGTTCTGGATGCTCGCGTATAGCTTCACTCATCGGACAAAAAATTATGCCCAGTTCTGCGAGCTTATCTTGAAATGTGGTTTTAATACTCACACTATCAAGAACAACGTCTACTGCAACACCCGTGAGAAACTTCTGTTCTTCTAGTGGTATGCCAAGCTTGGCGAATGTAGCAAGGAGTTCGGGGTCAACTTCATCGAGCGAGTTTAAACTTTCCTTCTTCTTTGGTGATGCCCAATAGATGATTTCTTGGAAGTCAATCTTGGGATAGGTCACATTAGGCCACGCAGGCTCCTTCATCTTCAGCCATTGTTGATAGGCCTTTAGTCTCCAGGCAAGCATCCATTCAGGTTCTTGCTTTTTTTCGGATATAAATCGCACAACATCCTCGCTCAACCCCTTAGGAAGTAGGTCTTGTTCGATGTCTGTTGTGAATCCGTATTTGTAGTCGTTTTGGACTACTTCGTCAAGTATCGCAGAATCTTGTGCCATAGCACAAATATACGACCTCTTTAGTCCTTGATTGGTATTACCGTGTGATAACGAGTCGAGTACTACTCCACAGGCCGTTGGCGGAGGTCACAACCGCCTGATACACTCCCTGTTGGAGACTGGAGACGTCAATTGCAACAGAGCCAACTTCTTCCTTAGCAACAACCGCTGAAAAGAGGACCTGTTCCCCGCGAAGGTTGATAACTGAAATGGAAACTGGGGAAATCGCAAGGCTAAGATCAATGCGAGAATCTGCTGGATTTGGCCATAGAATGAGCCGCACGTTCTGCAGTGCACCTTCTGCTACCGAGACAGGTTGCACTGTGAGGTAAACTGTGTCGGAATGAACAGTGTCGCATTGACTGCTTGCTAGGCAGAAATATCGTCCAGCATCTGACGCACGAACAGGATCAAACCGAAGCACAGCGCCAATACCCACAGAACCTTGTGTACCTACCTTGAACCATACAAATTGTGAAAGCGGCGATGTGGTGGCGCGCAGCTCGGCTGCCCCACCTTCACGAACCATTATAGATACTGGTTTTTGTGTGAACGTTGGAACGGCTGGTATTGTGATTGTCACAACAGAAGAGGCCACAGTTTGGCCGCAACCTCCAGTGACAAAGCATTCGTATCTACCCGGGGAAGCTAACGTGACGGTATCGAACACAAGACCGGGACCTTTTTGTGTAAGAGCTACTCCATTGCGGCGCCATGAATACTGAATGTCAACGCCTGTTGCTCTGGTTTCCAAGACAAACCGCTTGCCCAAACATGCTGCTACCAAAGTTGGGAGAGGTTCGATAGAAACCCGAGGATCTACTTTGACCCTATCGGGGATCGAAGAAATATGACCGCGTTCTGTAATGATTCTCATGAAGACGCCGTCGCTGCTTATCTCTTCAGGTTTTGGTCGCCATGTAAATGCCCTACCAGTTACTTGAGTGATAATCGGAGACCAGTTTATACCATCTTCAGAACGCTCAATGGTGAATGGCTCAAGTGGGCCCATTTCGATCGTGTTCCAATAAATATTGATTGATTGGCCAACACATAGACGTTCTCCACCACGGGGAGCCGTCAGATTAACTGATCCAAAAGCCCATTTTATAATGATTGCATCATTTCTAGCGATGCCCGTCAGTTCTTCGCGATCGAGCGCAATTACTGGTGAGTTTGAGTTACCTGATACATAGAGGTCGCCGCTATCGTCAACAGTGATTGCTGTAAGCTCATCGTCGTGAGACCAGCCAATTGTTGTGCTGAATGTGTTAACAGCTAGCCCCATTTTTACCACGAATCCATCTGTCCGGCCACGGAGCTGCGACGTTGATCCTGCGCCAATCGATGGGAGATCATCTGAGGATGTGGTGCCAACAACAATCCAGATATCATCGGTTTCGCGGAGCACTCGCGATACTCTTTCATCACCTGACCCACCAAAATATGTGGATCCCGAGAGTGACTGCCCCTTGTTCACAAAGAGACCAGCCATTACGTCAGATCCCCCACGCGTTGATGCTTGGAGTCCACCAATGATTGGCAAATCTGTGGAAGAACTTTCGCCTACGAGTATTAGCCCACCTCGAGAGTCGCTAAACACTGCTTTCCCTACATCTGTGCCGCTGCCACCGAAAAAAGTTGAGACTACAAGCTGAGCTCCATCTTGCGAAAAGACTGTTAAAACTGCATCTGTCAATCCACCGTTGTACGTCCAGTCATACGGACGGTTCCTCTGAGTCCACCACTGTTGTGGATTCACCTTGGGATACGTTTCATAATTCGCCGATGATGTAGAACCTGCAAGAGCTACGCCACCATCAGGCGTTAGATGTATGTCATAGAAAAAGTCATCGTTCTCACTACCGAAATATGTTGAGAACTGCACGATGGAAAGCGAGGCATCAATCTTAGAAACGAAACCATCTGCGCCACCGTTGAAGCTACGGTCATATCCGTTATTGGTTGGGAAGCCATTACTTGACGTTGTGAATCCGCAGATATAGATGCTGCCATTACCGTCTACCGAAACATCAGTTGGGTGTTCATCATAGTTACCATTGATGTACGTTGCACGATGAAGCACGGTAAGCGATGCATCAAAAATCGCAATGAAGCCATCAACCTCTGTGGAGTATGTTTGGCTTACTGATCCGGAACCCAACGCAAGGCCAGAAGACTGCGTTTCACCAACCAGTATAATCCTACCATTTGGATCAACGGCAACACACGTTGCCTTGTCATCATGCTCGCCACCATAAAAAGTAAATGCCTTTAGGGTTTTGAGGTCTGGGGCTAATACTGCAACAAAGGCTTCTTGACCGCCGGAAGTTGTGGCTTTAAAACTTGGTACAAGAACAGGTATGTCATCCGAATCCGTCCAGCCGCACACAACGATATCGCCGTTGGCCATCCTTGCAGAATTCGTTACATGCTCATTCTCTGAGCCACCAAACAACGTCCCGGCTACAAGTGGTCCGCCCCCTTCTCCAGCCTTCACTGTCGGAGCAATTGCCACGAGAAGAAGAGCCAGGAAAAGGGGGCGGATGATTGGTGTGTTTTTCATTGTACGATGTAACGTTTAGCCACAAGGTCCAAACGTGACATTCATACTGAAACTTTTTATCGGCTAACAATCACTCGAACAAATCCAAAAACAAATCCAGCATTTACTTCAATTGAATAGACTCCTGAAGCCACGTTCGACAGTGAGATTTGTACATCCGTTTCATTGGAAGTAAGAGGGCCAAAGGTAAATGAACCAACAACGAGACCCCGCTCATCAAAAACTCGGGCAATGGCCCGCGAGGATTCTGCATTGAGGATTCGAATTGTCACTACGCCTGAAGTTGGCGATGGGCCACGCAACTGAATAAATTCAGATTCACATTCACCCTGATCATACACAGACGTTGATGGCGTAACAATTACTTGAGCCCAAGCTGAGATAACCTTTCCGCAGCCACCAGTGACTTCACATTTATATTCTCCAGCGTCCGCTATAGCTGAAGATGGGACTGTGTATTCAGAAGAGGTGGCGCCGGTTATGGGCGCACCATCTTTGTTCCACTGATACAATAAATCAGATCCTGAAGCACGCACGATTAGTGTGAGGGGCTTCCCTTGCTCTACCGTCTGGCTCACAGGCTCCATTGTAATAATTGTTGCCTGGGCAATTGCAAGCGTCACCGTTTGCGATGTAATGCTTGGAGTACACGCACCAGCAACAACGCAGGAATATTGACCGACAGTTGAAGCGTCAACGGATGTAATTTCAATGGATTGAGATGTTGATCCGGCTACATCAACGCCTCCCTTTCGCCACTGGTACCGCAGTAATGATCCAGTTGCCACCACGCTCATAGTTGCCGGCTTGCCAGCACAGGCACTTGTAACTCTAGGTTGCGTTGTAATCGCAGGAGGTGCAGAAATTGTAAACGGTGTTGTGAGTTCACTGACATGCCCTCTACCCGAAGTGATACGAAGCACATACTTCCCGTTTGAAATCGCAGGTACTTTCCATTGATACGTTCTGCCCGCTGCCGATTTGTTCACGTCAACCCAGACATTTGAACCCTCTAACGAGTACTGGATGTGAAATTTGGCGGTATCGGGAATCCCCGAGGCGGACCAAGAAATTGACTTATTAGATCCAGCACACCACGTTTCTCCACCCGCCGGTGCCGTGAGCTCTAAGAGTCCGAACGCGAATTTTGCTACATACATGCTCCTACCAGCAGCATATTTCCGGTAAGAAGAGTCAACAGTTCTCATATCTGACGATGTGGTATGTGCACCGAAATACAGATCGCCAACTGGGTTTACAGCCACGCAACGGATGGTGTCAGTTGCATTTCCGGAGATGAGTGTTGAGAAAATATTCGTGGCCGTATTGATCAGAGAGATAAATCCGTCCGTTGCTCCAGCGCGGACTCCTGTTGCTCCTTCGCCCATGATTGGATAATCATTTGACGCTGTAGTTCCATAAATCACAGCGTTTGTTGGCGATAGAGATTGGCGAACCCCAAACGCCTCGTCTCGCCCCGTTCCACCGAAATACGTTGCGCTATTGAGATCCCGCCCATCATCTGCAAGCACAGCCAAGAATATGTCTTGGCTTCCAAAATACTGGGTAAACAGTGAACCGATAGTTTCAAGATTTGGCGAGGTTGTATTGCCAACTACATGAGCGCGGCCCAAATCATCCACAAATATTCCTCTGCCTTCTTCTTCGCCACTACCACCAAGAAACGTTGAATATGTGCCGTCGTCCGATTTTGCAAGGGCTAACTCATTGTTGAGTTTTACAACGAAGGCATCAGTGATTCCACCGTTAAACGTGCGGTCATAAGGAACCCGACCAGTTGTAAATCGATCGGAAGTAGGAGCCGTTTCGAAGTTTGCCGAGGTAGTAGCACCTGTGAGGAAAACACTACTTGATGCATCAACCGCCATAGCGGTAAAAAATTCGATGCCTTCGCGCCCAAAGAATCGAGACTGTTGAATGGAGCCATTTGGTGAGAATGAGGCAATGAACCCGTCAGTTTGCCCCATGTTTGCCCCACCCCCTGGATCATCCCTGTAGGTAACAGGATCTTGTGGGCGTCTGCCAGGAATAGTAATGCGAATCGTTATCGGAAAAGTAACGGGAAAATTTGTTGTGGAACTTGTACTGCCGGCTACATAGATAAGCCCATTTTTATCCACAGAGATTGCACGGGCTATATCTTCTTTATTTCCGCCATGGTAGAAACCCACGATGAGTTTCGTGAGCGTTGAATCAATCTTCGCAACAAAAGCATCAGCTCCTGCTTTATATAGCTTTCCTGTGGCCCCGGACGTTGTAGGGAAGTCATTTGCAAAGGTTTCTCCAGCTACATAAATGTTATTCGATGCATCCCTTGTTATGGATCGAATTCTATCGTCACTTGAACCGCCAATAAAGGTATAGGTTCGTACAGTCTGGAGCTTGGAATCAAAGCGCACAACAAACCCATCGGATGTGCCCTTTATAGCTGTTGAATATCCGCCAGTGCTTCCTGGGTACTCCATGCTCGTAGTGGTGCCCGCCGCTACTACGTCGCCATTTGTTAAATAGACGAGGCCCGTCAGAACGTCCGAATACGTACCGCCAAAGTATGAGCCATACACGGTAGATGTGATGGGAGATACGTCTAAAGATTTATGTCCACTACCACTTAGTATCTCGTAAGAGATTTTTGAAACGTCTGCTCCTTCTCGCACCAATACGGATCTGTTGACCCTTCCGTCCGAGCCACACGTGTATGTAAAGGTTACTCCAGGATAATAATTTACTAGTGCCACGGTTTTATACACGGGCGCGCTAAACCAGTTCTTAGGATCGGATCCTTTGATAAAAGAAACCTGAGAAACTGCTGTTCCCAAGGAGACGTGTAGTTGAGGATTTACGCCACTAAATGCTTCCTGGATAACATTTCCAGTTCTTTCCTGGCTCTCGGTTGAAGTCTGATACTCGTCAAGGACAACACCTGTCCTCGTGATCCAGACATCAGCACCATTTTGGCGCACGAAAAAAAGCACTTCTGACGGCCATTGTCCTACATTGGAAATGAAGCCAACGAGGTTAGGGTGAACATCTGTGTTTGCATATCCCGACGAAGGCAATGCACAAATGAGTAGCGTGAATAGTGCAAATAGCCGAATGATGGATTCTGTCAAAACATTCATAATACCTCCTGATTTGCCTGATTTTTACCGAACAAGTGAAGTGCCTGCATTGTGCTGCTCCATTGCGATATACTCATTAGAAATTGCCCTTTCTGCGATAGGGCTCACTAGATTACCGCTTTATAATAGCTGCAAAACTACCAACATGCGCTCCGGCTTCTAGCTCAATGCTATAGAGACCCGGGGGGCATTGCGCGAGTGAAATTCGAGTCAGGCTTTCTCCATTCGAAAGAACTCCCAATCGAATGACTGCCACTAGTCTGCCCTGCTCGTTATAGATATGCGCTGTTGCATTCGCCGGCTGGTCAAGCGTTGTCTGTACCATCACGTAGTCATCAGACGGGATTGGACCAACGAGGCGAGCCCATGAGTTTGATGCAAGATCATCAGCTACTATAGAGGTAGTAGGTGCAATTGTTACGGTTGCTTCAGCAGAAACAATCCTTCCGCATCCACCTGTAACGTCGCACGAATATTTGCCTGCATCAGTCAGGGCAGAATTCATCACTTTGTATTCCGCTCGTGTGGCACCAGTGATTGGCGTGCCGTCCTTGTTCCACTGGTACGCCAATGTAGATCCTGTTGCAGTCACATACAGTGTGAGTGTTTTGCCCTGTTCAACACTCTTAGACTCAGGTTGCACTGTGATTGCAGTAGCTTGTGCCACCGATACGGCAGTAGAGCGAGATGTTACACTTGGATTGCATGATCCACTTACAACGCAGTCATATGAACCGGAGTTAGCTGTAGTAAGCGATGCGATAGAATATCTCGATGCTGTTGCACCAGCAATGTTGACACCATTACGACGCCACTGATACTTGAGTCCAGTACCGGATGCAGCCACAGCGAGCTCTATAGGTGAATCAATGCAAGCTGCCGCGTCTGCTGGCTGTGCACTGATTGAGGGGCCTTGATTAAGCGTGAATACGCCACTCGTTGACGCGTGTCCACGTGAGGTTGAGATTCTGATGCGATAACTTGGTCCAATGACTGCTCCGGCACCAGGCTTCCATGCATACGAGCGGGCCACAACATCCTTTGCTAGGATGGTCCACGTAGTTCCTGCATCCGTAGAAAGCTCCACCTGATACTTCTCGTTTACGAGCATTTCTTCTACACCCCATGTAATAGCATTGGTTGAACCAGCACACCATGTTTCGCCACCACTTGGCGACTGGATGGCTAAGGTTCCGAAGGCATATTTGCCAACGTAACCGTTGGCGTTGCCGCTATTCGTCTTTGAGTACGCAGAGTCACTCACAAACAGATCTGGAGACTGAGAAGTGAGACTATAGAAAATATCAGCATTTGAGTTCAATGCTATCGCGTTCACTGTGTCTGTAGAAGATCCACCCACTAACGTTGAATGAATGAGCGACGCCGTATTGAGAACTGTAATAAATCCATCACTTTGTCCATTACGATTTGTCTCTGCTCCTGCACCAAAGGTTGGGAAGTCGTTCGATGTTGTTGTGCCATACAATACACCGGTAGCTGTTGTATTAAGCGGGCGAACTCCAGCCACATTGTCATTTCCTGTTCCACCAAAGTATGTGCAGCCAACAAGTGCGCGGCCATCATCAGCGAGTATTGCCATGAAGATATCGCGTTGCCCTATAGCCTGTGTTACAAACGTGCCAAGGGCCGGCAAGTTTGTTGATGTTGTGGTTCCAACCACAACGGCTCTCCCACTAAGGTCTACAAACAAGCCCGTACCAGCGTCATCGCCGGCGCCACCAAAATATGTGGAGTACGTACCATCATCTCTCTTAGACAATGTGCCATCCGAGAACCATTTGATGACAAAGGCGTCTGTATTTCCACCGTTATACGTTCGGTCATAGGGAAGACGGCCAGAAGAAAATCGAGCTGGTGTGGGCGCTGTTTCAAAATTTGCTGACGTGGTAGAGCCCGTTACAAAAGGCTCACCACTTGAGTTCAGCGCAAGTGCGGTGAATGTTTCAATTCCTTCCTTGCCAAAGTATGTGCTAAAGCCATACGTAGAGCCGTTCGGAGAGAGTCGGCAAAGGAATCCATCAATTTGACCGCCCATGGTCTTCTGATGACCAAGAGTAGTTGGGAAATCTGCTGTTGAGTTTGTTCCGCCAGCAATAAAGATGTTTCCCGAATAATCAACCGCTATGGAAGTAGGCAGATCATCCTTATTACCTCCCACATACGTGCTCACTTCAAGCTTTGTAAGCACAGAATCCAGCTTCACAATAAAGCAATCAAATTGCGCACGATAGATCTGCCCTGCAGCACCTATGGAAATTGGCAAATTGGGAGAGTTTGTTTCACCAACGAAGTATGCCGATCCTGCAGCATCGATGGTTAGTGCCTTCATTCGATCAACGCCAGAGCCACCATAATAGCTGTAGCGCAGAACATGACGTAAGTCCTTCGAAAGGAGAGCAACAAAGGCGTCAAGACCAGACTGTAGATTGGACTGATAGCCTCCTGTGCCTGTGGGGAAACTCATGCCCTCTGTTGAGCCCCCTACCACAACACCACCAGATACAGACTCCACACCAACAATCCTATCATAGGCGTCGCCGCCCACAAAGGTGCCATAGACAACGGGGTCAATGAGCAGCGACTTCTCTGACGTATGATCAGGAACGTCAATGCCAAAACCATTAGGGCGAGTTACAAAACGTGCGGCCGTTTGAAGAGGCTTATCATTCAGGAAATAGGCGAACAAGTCCGTCATCACAATCGTACCTTTGTCCGTTGCAATGGAGATTTTCTCGGGGTCTATCGTAACACCATTGCCGCCTTCAACACTCATGCCAATGGCTGCGAGATCGGCGCCGGGGTGCACCTCTAGGTCATAACGTACGTGGCCATTGTCCATGTAATAGATTGCATCTACGCCACGATAGATACCATCAACTCGTACTTTGCTGTAGACTGGTACGTTTGTATACCAGGCCGACGGGTTGTTCCCGATAAAGAAGTTCATTTGGGCTGGCAGATAAACCTCACCTGTTGGCGAGCCCCCTTTTGAGCCAGTCCAGCCGAGTCGAACAACTTCTCCCTCTCGCTTATCAGCCGCTCGCGTAACTTCGAATTGATCAAACACAATGCCGTTTTGTGTAATCCAGATGTCGAGATTGCCATCGCGGTGGGCAAACAAAACTTCAGACGGCCATTGGCCTACATTTGCAATGAAGCCTTTTACTGTTGTCTGAGGATTTTGAGCGCCTACACCTGTGCAAACGAGTGTTAATAAAAGGACGGCAAGGCTGCCGAGTTTTGAAACGAAAGTATTGTGCGTGCTCAAGAATATGACCCGGATTACGATAAAAAGCTGTTTTGCTCCAACTCATTATAACAATACACGCGTTGAATAGTTACGATAATTTTACAACATACTTTTTTGAGGCTCCTTGATGAATCTCGCTGTAAATGTAGATCATGTAGCTACCCTTCGGGAGGCTCGTGGCGGAATGGAGCCTGACCCCGTCCATGCAGCTGTTTTGGCAGAACTGGGCGGTGCGGTGGGCATTGTCTGCCACCTACGGGAGGACCGGAGGCACATAAACGACCGCGATGTTCGTGTACTTCGAGACGTCATTACTACAAAACTGGACCTCGAAATGGCAGCAACCCCAGAAATCATCGCGTTTGCGCTAGAAATAGTGCCAGACCTGATAACGCTCGTACCTGAAAAGCGCGAAGAACTTACTACGGAAGGGGGCTTGGCAGTTGCCGGAAATGAGGAATATCTAGCAGACGTTACACGGATGTTTCACGAACGTGGCATCCTGGTGAGCCTCTTCATAGAGCCCGAAGCTCTTCAGATTGACGCGGCAGTGCGATGTGGTGTGGACATTATCGAACTCCATACCGGCACGTACGCCAATGCTAGGAGCGGAGCTGGACGTAGAATACAGCTCGAGCGCCTACGCTCGGCTTCACGGTATGCAGCCGAAGCTGAACTCATTGTAACGGCGGGACACGGGCTAGACCTCCGAAACTTGGAGGCGATTTGCTCCATACCGGAAATCGAGGAGGTCTCAATCGGTCATGCCCTTGTTGGACGTGCTCTCTTTGTGGGCTTTGAACAAGCTGTTCGAGAGTTCGTTGCAGCTGTCACCTAGTCTTTTCCACCAAGTGCACTGGCAATGTAGTCTCGGTTCATCTGTGCAATGAACTCAACGCTGATGCCTTTTGGACAGGCGGCCTCACACTCTAGATGGTTTGAGCAGGCGCCAAAACCTTCTGCATCCATCTGCATCACCATGTGCATTGCACGTGTTGAGCGTTCTGCCTGACCTTGTGGCAACGCACCGAGGTGTCCAATCTTTGCTGCGGTAAAGAGCATAGCCGATGAATTTGGACAGGCCGCAACACATGCACCACATCCAATACAAGCTGCTGCGTCCATCGCATGATCTGCATGCTTCTTTGAGATCGGGATTGCATTGCCATCCTGCGCATTGCCGGTGTTGACACTAACAAAACCACCAGTCTGAATAATACGATCAAACGAACTGCGATCTACAATGAGGTCTCTCATCACAGGGAATGCCCGCGCACGCCACGGCTCAATGTAAATCTCGTCTCCGTCCTTATACGTTCGCATGTGTAATTGGCACACGGTAGTCTTTGCAACGGGACCGTGCGGACGTCCGTTGATAACCATGCCGCATGTACCACAAATTCCCTCGCGGCAGTCATGATCAAACGCAATGGGAATCTCGTTTTTCGAGATGAGATCTTCATTGAGCACATCGAGCATTTCAAGAAAGCTCATGTGCTCGCTTACGTTTGCCACGTCATACGTCTTTAACATACCAGCGGCATCTGGTCCGGCTTGACGCCAGATATGGAGGCGCAAATTCATTACTTGTAGCTCCGTGTAGCCAATTGCACATTCTCAAATTCAAGCTTCTCTTTGTGGAGTGTTGGCTTAGAACCAACGCCTGTGTATTCCCACGCTGCTGCATAGCAGAAGTCATCATCGTTCCTCAACGCTTCACCATCTTCCGTCTGATACTCTTCACGGAAATGACCGCCGCACGATTCGTTGCGATGAAGCGCATCAAAGCACATTAGCTCTCCGAACTCAAGGAAGTCCGCCACGCGCAGTCCAAGTTCCAAAGACTGATTAAGCTCTGCGCCCGCGCCTGGAATCTTAACGTTTTCCCAGAACTCTTCTCGTAACTCCGGTATACGCTGCAACGCTTCGGTAAGCCCCTTTTCACTGCGTGCCATTCCACATTTATCCCACATGATAGAACCAAGCTCGCGGTGGAATGATGTTGGCGAGCGTTTTCCATCGATTGAGAGAAGTAGCTTTACTTTTTCTTCTGCTTCTTTTACTGCTGTGCGTGCTTCTGGTGATTCGCTTGATACGGGGCTCAATGATCCGCTGGCAAAGTATCCACCTAGTGTATATGGAATCACAAAATATCCGTCTGCCAATCCCTGCATAAGAGCAGAAGCACCAAGCCGGTTTGCCCCGTGATCAGAAAAATTAGCTTCGCCAAGAACAAACAAACCGGGCACGTTCGACATTAAATCGTAGTCAACCCATAGTCCACCCATTGTGTAATGCACGGCAGGATAGATACGCATTGGCACTTTGTAGGGGTCTTCTCCCGTAATGCGTTCATACATTTCAAAGAGGTTGCCATAACGATCGGCAACAACGTCTCGGCCAAGCCGCGCGATTGCATCGGAGAAATCGAGGTAGACGCCTAGCCCAGAAGGACCTACGCCTAGGCCATTATCACATGCTTCTTTGGCCGCACGCGACGCGATGTCGCGCGGAGACAGATTACCAAACGATGGATATTTACGCTCGAGATAATAGTCGCGATCAGATTCAGGAATCTGATCTGGCGATCTCATGTCGCCCTTTTGTTTTGGCACCCAGATTCTACCATCATTACGCAAAGACTCAGACATAAGAGTAAGCTTTGACTGATAATCGCCACTCTGTGGAATGCATGTTGGGTGTATTTGCGTGTAACAAGGATTTGCAAACAATGCGCCTCTTTTGTGCGCACGATATGTTGCCGTGACGTTGCATTTTTTTGCGTTGGTGCTGAGATAGAACACATTACCATAGCCACCTGTTGCAAGTACAACGGCATCGGCCATGAACGACTCAATCTTTCCTGTGACCATGTCTCGCGATACAATTCCACGCGCATGACCATCAACAACGATGAGGTCCATCATCTCTTGCTTATTGTGGAGCTTCACGTTGCCAAGACCTACTTGGCGCATAAGCGCTTGATACGCTCCAATGAGCAGCTGTTGGCCTGTTTGCCCCCGTGCGTAGAATGTTCTTGAGACCTGAGCGCCGCCAAACGAACGGTTGCTCAAATAACCACCATATTCGCGCGCAAATGGCACACCTTGCGCAACACATTGATCGATGATGCTTGTTGAGACTTGAGCAAGGCGATACACGTTTGACTCGCGCGCACGAAAGTCACCGCCCTTTATCGTGTCGTAGAATAATCGCCACGTTGAATCACCATCGTTCTGATAATTCTTTGCTGCATTAATTCCGCCTTGGGCTGCAATGGAGTGTGCACGCCGTGCTGAGTCGTGGTAGGTAAAAGCCGAAACATTATAACCGAGTTCGGCCAACGTTGCTGCAGCGGAGGCGCCTGCTAAACCAGTGCCTACAACGATGACGTTGTACTTGCGCTTATTCGCCGGGTTCACCAGCTTTAAATGCGCACGATATTCATCCCACTTCTGTTGCAACTGTCCGTCAGGGATATTACTGTTGAGTTCCATAGGGTGCTGAGTTCTTTCGTTCTTAATGCACAAGTCCAACAATGATCGAAATCGGTACGGAGCAAAAACCAAGGGCAAGTCCGATACCGAGCAATGGGCCGGCAATTTTGATGACTGGAGTGATGCGCTTGTTCGTTACGCCCAACGTTTGAAAGACACTTGCCACTGCATGACTTAGGTGCATTCCGAGCAGTACCATCGAAATCAAATACAGTACGGTGATAAGGGGCTCTCGGAAACTCAGAAGCACCATTTTGTAAACATCTGGAACAACCGTTCCGTCAGCCAACACATACTCCCACCCTGTTTGTCCCGCATAAAACTGAGCGTGGACACCGCCAAATGTGAAGTGTGCTAAATGGTACAACACATACACTAGCATAAGCAGGCCAGACAAGGCCATTGAACGCGAGGCAAGCGTTGAGGTCAGGGTAGAGGTCTTTACGTATTTATCAGGTCGGGCCATGCGGTTACGCCGCGTTAAGACAATCGCAGACCATATGTGGAGAATAAACGAGAGTAACAGCCCACCGCGGACCACCCATATGGCAGATCCATGCAGCATTTCACGAAGACTGTGGCCGTATTCATTCATATGCATAGGGCCGAGGAACATTAACAAGTTGCCAGAGAGGTGTCCAACGAGGAA
Organism: Ignavibacteria bacterium; assembly: GCA_947495975.1. Classification (GTDB taxonomy): domain Bacteria; phylum Bacteroidota; class Ignavibacteria; order Kapaibacteriales; family Kapaibacteriaceae; genus UBA10438. The sequence goes on from CANMBE010000003.1 coordinate 37,106, forward strand.
CAGCACTAGCAGAAGCCCCGTGGTAGCCATCACCCATTTTTGGAATATGTTCGAACGCCAAACATCGCCGAACGCTCTCATGAATTTCCTCGTAACATTCACCGTCAATCAAAAAGTTTGGTCAAAGTTACGAACGAGCTCCTTACCAATTGGTGCAACCATCTCACCCTCTCGCCGTACCTTCGCCCCATGCTAACCATCAAGAACATCACAAAGCGCTTCGGAGTTCAGCTCGCAAACAATAATGTTTCACTTGAAGTAAAAAGTGGGGCCATCTATGGATTGCTTGGGCCCAACGGCGCTGGCAAGACAACTCTCATTCGCATGATCACCAACATTATCATGCCAGACGAGGGCGAAATTCTCCTGGATGGACTTCCTGTGTCTGCCATCCAACAAAACACAATCGGCTACTTACCAGAAGAGCGCGGGCTGTATAAAAAACTCACGATCGCTGAGCAGCTCACATATTTTGGTCAACTCAAGGGGCTTGATGGACGCGAAGCGCTCAAGCGCGGCTCGTGGTGGCTCAACCGCATGGACGCCTCTGGCTGGGAGTCAAAGAAAGTTCAGGAGCTCTCAAAGGGAATGCAGCAAAAAATTCAATTCATTTCTACCGTACTTCATGAACCAAAGCTTGTGATTTTAGATGAGCCCTTCAGTGGACTAGACCCATTAAATTCCGACCTACTTATCTCAGTCATCAAAGAGCTTCAAGAGCGTGGTACCACAATCATTCTCTCTACACATCAAATGGATCAAGTAGAACGCCTTTGTGATGACATTGCTCTCATTAACCGAGGCCGTGTTGTTTTGCAGGGGAGTGTACGTGAGGTACGAGCTGGATTTCGCAGCGACCGTGTGTATGTAGACTACCATGGTGATGACGCTGCCATGAGGAACGTGCCGGGCACATCTGTTGTGGATTCTGCGGCTGGACGGGTAGAACTCAGAATTGACAATACGGATGTTCAGACCACAGATATTCTTCGATATGTGCTCAACATTGTGGAGATCACACGTTTTGAAGTTGCCGAGCCGTCGCTTCACGACATTTTTGTTCAGACCGTAACAGGTAATGTTACGATGTCATTGGTGTGAATCTGTTCGCCTATCACTTCACTGTACCGAAGTTTACGTGCATCTCGATCAGATACTCCACACCGCAATGAGTAAAGAAGACCAACACGAGGAAAGTTTTTCTCAACACAGAATTCTTCATGAAACGTTCACTATTTCGGCTCATCCTCTTTGTTAGCCTCATTGCAGGTGTGTGTGGTGTTGGTGTTGCATGGGCAATGCTTCGCCCCTTACCTCTTCATGGCGATCGCGTTGTCCATATTGCTAGGCGCACAACGATGTCTAGGGCCATTGATAGTGTGGACGCACAATGTGGCTTGCCAACTCCGATGATCGTAAAAATGGTATCGCGGATTGTTGTGCGCGTTACGCAGAAGCCTGTGCAATACGGTTGGTATGTTTTCTCATCCAAGGATACGCAATGGGACGTAGTGATTGCTCTTGTCACTGGTAGACATAGACCTGCCACTCGCGTAACCATTCCAGAGGGTTTTACCTATCGCGAAATTGCCAGCGTGTTGCATAGAAAGTTAGAGATAGACTCCGCAGCATTTATCGAATGGTGCGAAAACGATTCGGTGGTGCAAACACGTGCAAAAGGTGCGCCTTCGATGGAGGGCTATCTTATGCCCGAAACGTATGACATGCTATGGCGCGATGATGCATCCGCAGCCGGCGATAAGTTAGCAGAACAAGCAAAGAAGATTTGGAGCACTGCAACCTCAACACGCTCTCGAAATGAAATTCTTACGTTAGCATCAATTGTGCAAGCAGAAGCAGCAGTTGTAAGCGAAATGCCACGAATCGCTGGAGTATATGTTAATCGATTGAGAACTGGGATGCACCTCGATGCGGATCCCACGGTTCAATACGGGCAGGGTCAAAAAAAGCGTGTGTTGTATCGCGACCTTGCAGAGGCACATGCTTACAATACGTACATGCATGAAGGCTTGCCACCTGGGCCAATTTGCAACCCTGGAGTAGACGCTATTCGTGCAGCTATCCAGCCTGAGAAGCACACCTTTTTCTTCTTTGTTGCACGTGGCGATGGCACGGGGCTCCACAGATTCGCTCATACTGGTGCTGAGCATATGGAGAACGTGCGGCTTTACAGAAATGCCCGTCGTTAGTCTTCAACCCAAATCGCGCTTGCGCGTCCGCGATCATCTTGGGCTTGAATACGGAACGTAAAAGGTCGGTTCTGATCGCCCTGTGTAATCTCAAAAATTTCAAGCCACGACGTTGTAGGGCGTTGGCTATCTGCAGCCCGCAAATAGCCAGATAGTTTTTTGGGCTCAAGAGCATTTCCATCGAGAACACGCAGTGACGGTCTATTCACACTTCTATCATTTGAGAAAAACTGCACAACAACAGTCTTCTTTCGTGAGTCAGCATCGCGCTTTACATCTCGGATGACGGGGAATGAATAACTGCGAACAAGAATTTGTTGTGCTGCGCCTTCTCTGTTTCCATCGATGACACGCTCAAATGTTAACGTGTGCCCAGTGTCTCGCATCATAGGCTTGATGCGCAACAAGCCTTCATTCGTAGAAGCCACTTCCCTCTCGCCGTCTCGCACAATGGCCCGAGAATTTTCTACCAATGGCAGGTGTGGGTCAACAACGTATTCCACGTTCGGATACATCACATCTGGAACGTCAACCACTGCAAGGGGCTGAGCAGTTACAGTAAATATTGCCGTTCGCGATTGCCCATCTCGGCGTTGAGCAGTTACCTCCACCGTAATCGTTCCACTGCGCGGTGCGCGCCCCTTTAACAGAATTGTGCGCTGATCGGTGTAGCGTTGCACGTCGCCGATATTCTCGCCTATGATTCGCACACGAGGAAGACCCGTGAGATCGCGAGCGGGATCTGCGCCACCAACACTTATTCGATTGGTCCATTCCCGAGAGGATACCGTTGTGATTTTATCGCGCGCAGGATCTATCCAAAACTCACCGAGAGATGCAAGCATGTTACCACCTACGGTATCACGCACGATAACTGTATCTCTGCCGCCTGGCAGCGTGATTATCGTTGATGGATTTTCATTTTCAACGACTGTTGCAAGCACAAACTGCGTAGAGCCGGTCATACGCAGTCCAGTTGGCAGGCCATCTGCGCTAGAGCCATCTCCAGACAGATGTGCCAAGGGTGAGCCACTGCCTAACACTGTTACTCGAAATGTGCGCGTTAATGCATTTGCAAGATCAGGATGCCAGTGAAACACAACGGCATTGCGCTGTGGTTGGTGCTCCAAAGAAAACATTGGTGTTGATGACTCGCCGGGCTCAATTGTTAAGACCTGACCAGTTTCAACTTCTTCAATTCGAGCGCTCACGCGCACATCGCTAACGGTAGCCGAATAGCGGATTACATTGAACGAGTCTAGTGCCATTACTCGTGCGCCCCCTGCACTGTCTCGTGTGAGCTTACAGAGAAGTCTCATACGGTCCGGAGTAAACTCCAGACGAGCATTGGCAAGGGTAGACGTGTCATTTTTCGCTTCTACAAGGTCAACTCGGTCCGGCATTAAGAGGACGAGAGCCACGAGGTAGAGAACGAAATAGATCTCAACCCGTCTGCGTCGACGATGACGATCGTTCATCGCGGTCCAGAATGTGGCGAGAGAGAATTCGTTCTAGTTCGGTCCGTACCAGGCGCTCTACTTCTTGACGTTCAACAGCTTTTAGGCGTTCGCCAAGAGTATCAATACTATCTGTAAATCTTTCGAGGGAAGAGGTTGTAGCCCGCATGGCGTTCATGAGATTTGGGTTAGGAGCCACGGCACTAATAGCAGCTTCAACACCATCGCGCATTTGCACAATCATGGTGTCCTGGCGATCAACAAGGTCATTCAGCGTGCCGGCGATGGTCTCGAGCTGCACGGCCATGGCGGCGTAGTCGCGCCCAATCTCGCCCAACTCGCGCAGAAGTTCTTCAGCGGCCCCAGACTGCGGGCTTGTAGATGATGAAGCCTCTACGTCCTCAGGGGGCGTAAAGAACATCACAACAAACAGCATAAGAAGGAGGAGCGCCTCCAGAATAACGCCAGCCACTACGATAGCCGGAGTATCTATGACGCGTGTTCTATTGAGCCCCACGGCAACGAGCAGGACAGACGCCCCGAAATACACAAAGGCGTTTACGGCCGAATAGAAAAAGCGGTTGACCACTTCTTGCATCCACAAGGCAGTTCCCGCCCATATACCAAGGGGGTGCAGGACAACTACGTCTCGCTTTGTAGTGCGAATAAGCTCCCGCTCAGTGGTGCAAATGCGCCACAGAGTGGTGAGGGTCACCAAAGCGCTTACTTGACGCTCAAAGCGAAGCTCGCGATAGATGTCTCGCAGGAGTGTACGTCCGTGTACACTCGCCAATGTTTCGATGGTGGTCATGCTAAGGGAAAGATCATGGCGTTTAATCTTCAATGATACGGAATCTGAGCGGTTGTCCTTTGTGGTCACCTGCTTCTGTCGTATCCTCGCATACCGTTTTGCCACATGGAGTATCCATGAATCTCTTTCGACTGCCCTTCCTCATATGCTTGTTCATTGCCATAGCGCTTGCAACGTCTGCCGCCGGCACATCACCCTCAACAAAGAAGGGGCACAACACACCTCCGGCGTTTGAGACCAATGTTGGCCAAGCGCGCTTCAGCAATGATGTTGACGGCTCCTATGTTGATGCCGTCATTCGTGTGAATGGGGTGATGGCCTACGTGCACAAGGGAGGCCTCCACATGCTCCAAACTCGAATCTCCAAGGATCCTACCTCACCAAAACATGAACCCGAGTATGAAGTGGATGCATTCCGAGTGGACATGCAATTACTTGCGAGCAACCCTTCGCCCCGTCTTGAATGGGTGCGCAAAGAATTGGGAATTGTCCGCTATCTCCTGCCAGGAACGGATGCAAATGGCTTGGTTGCAGAAAGGTACAACGCAATGGTCTACCACGATGTGTGGCCAGGGATCGATTTGCGTATGAACGTCAACACACAGGGAGTGAAGTACGACTTCCTGGTGCATCCTGGAGCCAACCCGGAACAAATTGCATTTCAATATGTAGGGGGCTCAGCACCAATAGTTACATCTACTGGTGACCTTGAAATCACAACTCCCCTAGGTTCAATTGGTGAACAAGCCCCATATGTTTTTGAGTCTTTAAAAAGTGGTGCACCTGGCAAGGTAATCCCTACTTCATTCGCTGTACGTGGGCACTCTGTAAGATTCAATGTTGGTGATTATGATAGAGCGTCAACATTAGTTGTAGACCCCCAACGGGTATGGGGCACGTATTACGGCTTTAATCAAAACATTGAAGCCCCGCGCATTGCAGCAGATCTCATTGGAAATATTTACACCAGTGGCTCAACAACAGCAACAAACATGCCCAGCATTCCTGGTGTTTTGCAACGCATCAATAGTGGAAGCTTTGATGGCTTTGTTGCAAAATTTAGTGCCACTGGCGACTTCTTGTGGCACACCTATTATGGTGGTTCGAATAACGACCGAATTCGTGATGTCACAACGGATGCACAGGGGAACGTTTGGACCTGCGGGCAAACAAATTCAGCAGATCTGCCTCTCCTTGCTGTTGGTAGCGGACCATATGGCGATTGGGATTCAGTTCAAGGTGCCGAGGCTTTTGTCTTAAAGCTTACACCCAAAGGTGCCTGGTCAGATTCGTGGCAGGTATATGGCTCTCAAAGTGACGTTGCTACCGGGATTGCTGTGAGTGCAACAGCCATCGCCATTGTAGGGTATACACGCAGTCCAAAACTTGGCGGTCTCTTTGGTGACCAGCCATATCGCAAGGACCCAACGAGTTTTAGCAACAACACGGACATGTTTGTTAGCGTAGTAAAACCAAAGACAAACGACACTACACGATGGATGAATAGTTATGTGATTTATTACGGCGGAGGGGGCGAAGACTTTGGCTACCGAATCGCTTTTGATTCTGTTGGCAATGTGATTTTTGGTGGCATCACCTATTCATCGAATTTTCCGGTGACAGACGGGACTGCTTACAAAGGCCTTGAGGATATTGCCGTTGTCAAGTTTGGGCCAACACCAGTCCGCCAATGGGCTACGATGTTCGGGTCAGATTCTTTCGAAACGTTTGGCGATCTCTCAGTTGATGTAACTGGAGCCACGGTTGTAGTTGGGACTACTGTGGGTACAAATTTTCCAACACTTACTCCACTACAAGCGAATAAGGCAACCGGACCTCGTGCAAGCGGATTTATTCGGAAACTGGGCGCAAACGGAATTGCACAATGGTCAACCTATTATGGAAGCGATTCCATTTGTGGACTGAATGGCGTAGCAACTGATAAATCAAACAATGTTTGGATTGCAGGTTACACGAATCGTGCGCCAAACATTCCAATTACAAGTGATGCGTTTCAACCTCTACCAAATGGCTCAATCAATTTTGACGGATACTTCGCAAAAATTAATCCGACGGGAAGCACTGTTCTCTATGGATCATTTCATGGATCGCCCCCTCAAGACCCTCCACCGGGATTTCCGAGCCCACCAGCGAATTCCGATTTTGGAGGAGACGAGCTGAGTGATATCGTCTGCGAAGGCAATGCCTACGTTACTGTTGTTGGACTCGTTACTTCACTTCGGATGGATACCACTGCAGGTGCATACCAAGATTCATCCGATCTATTCAAAGACCCAATTCGGGCGAATGATTTTATCTCGTATTTCAGCAACTGCAAAGATTCAGTCATTACGATTATTCCTAATGGATCATCTACGCTTTGTGGCGTTGACTCTCGACAGCTTTTAGCAACCGCCGGCTTTGATAGGTATCTCTGGTCTACTGGCGCAACAACTCGTTCCATTGTTGTTGTAGACTCGGGCAGTTATTCCGTACTAGCCACAACTCTTGATGGATGCCGTTACAGAGATACGATCTTCATTAGTCGCAATGCAAAGCCGATTGTTTCGGCGGGTCCCGATACATCGGCGTGTTTGAATGTACCAATTCAGATAACGGCTACACCGGGCAGTGGGAAAGCCCCTTTCAAATACAAATGGAATCGTATTGAAGCCGGTCCGGACTTTATAGATAATGACACGTTGCAATCGCCAAACGTAAACCCAAGTGCTACGTCGCGGTATGAAGTGATAGTCACCGATTCATCTGGCTGCATTGCTAAGGACACACTTCTTGTAACACTGATCACGCCAAAACCAACATTCGCTCCCGTGATGGTGGATTTTGCTGCTCTTGATGCTTGCGCATCATCTGCTGAACAAGAGATTACGATTACGAATCCAATGCCGTATGAAGTTCGCATCAGCGGCTTTACCCCAGATAATCCACGGTTGAGTTTAGTGACATCCCTAATACCGCCAATCAGTGTTGCACCAAACTCAAGTGTTAAACTTCGAGTGCGAATCACGCCAACTGTTTCTGGAGTAACGGTAGGAACTTTTGTTGTGTCTGGCACTCCATGTGCGTGGATTGGGAACTTCTCCTATCAGGTAGACAAACAACAACTTTCTGCTACGGTCACACCTGGCAATGTTGGATTTGGTGCAGGGGTGATCTGCGAGCAAGGGGCAAAGACTGATTCAGCTATCATTAGAAATGGTGGAACATCGGTACTTGTGTTGCAGCCAGGGGTTGTTCTCGCCCCCTTCACAATCGTTTCGCCAACGAGCGCAGTTAGCCTTGATCCCGGCAAGGGGCAGGTTGTATACTTCCGTTATACGCCTACTGGTGCAGGTGCGTTTTCTGATGTAGCCAAGTTTCCATTTACCGTTGGAGCATGTTCAGATACGCTCCGTGTAAATCTCAATGCATTTACTTCTGTCGTAACTGTTACGGCATCGCCAACAACGATTGATGTAGGAACACTTTCTGGATGTGAAAGCGAACGAGACACTCTGATTACCATTAACAATACATCTTCAGTAGCTGTTGTTGTAACGCTCCCAGGAACGGCCGAAGTGGTCTTCACACCTCCAGGTCCGATTTCTATTCCGTCGCGCTCCTCGGTTGGCGTGCGTGTTGCAATTCGTCCATCCGTATCCGGTGCGTTTACACAAACAACAACACTTGTTGCAGAACCATGTAGCGTGAGCATCCCAGTCTCATTCTTAGCTCAGAAGAATGGCATTGCTTTTACGACGCCACCTTCAATTGACTTTGGTGAATTTTCTACGTGCACAGCAGCATCAACGTCTTCGCGTTCTGCGTCGCTCTCATTTGATGGCACGGGCACGGCAGCCATTGCAAGTGTTGTATCGGGCTCATCGATTACGTCATCACTTGTATCGGGGCAAACGCTAACGCCCGGCCAAGCTGTAAACTTTGCCGTGGTCTGGACGCCAACAGCAGAAGGTCCACTCGTTGACAGTGTCGTTGTCGTCTTTGAGCCTTGCAGCGTAAGACGAGTTATTCGCCTCAGTGGGACGCGTACACGCCCTTCCTTGCGTGCAGACAACCCCTCCATTGCACTTGGCACTGTTCCCGGCACTGCTACAGGAACGGTTCGTTTTACCAACGATGGCTCTGACACACTTAGCATTGCAATAACATCGCGATCGGTCAACACCATCTTTACTGCAACACGTCCGGTAGCACTCGGTGCTATCCTTCCTGGTGAACAAATCGAAGTTGACTATCAAGTCAACTGCGCGGGTCGATCTTCTTTTGTCGATTCCATTGAGGCCGCAATTGCAGCACCATGCGGAGCAAGTGCGTTTAGCTCATTCACTGGTACGTGCACTACATCAGGTAAAGCACAGAGCAATATTGTCATTGACACTGCAGCCGTAAAGGTTGGAGACACGTTTACCGTGCCAATGCGCATTGTTTCATCGAGTGGGCTGAACAGCAACAACCTGCGGGCCTGGACAGCAGATGTAACCTATAATCCGATGGTGGTTGTGGGTGTTGGTACAACACCAGATTGTTTTGTGGCCGGACAGTTCACACCATGCACAATCTCTATCAACGGCGCCCGAGGCAATGACACAGTTGGGACTCTCTATTCTCTCAACTTCACAGCGGTGCTTGGAACCACGGACGTAACCATGCTTACGCTCACAAATTTTGTGTGGACAGCGATGCCTTCCGCACAGGTCACCACTCGTGATGGCAAGGTTGTAATCACAGACATCTGCCGCGAGGGCGATGACCGCTTTCTTACGCCAAAGGCAAGTGGATTTTCTATAAGCGTATTCCCAACACCTGCTTCAGTCAACATGACGATTGATGTGAAGGGGGCAGGCACAAGCCCCATACCGTGGAGATTGTCAAGCTTTGTTGGGTCTGATGTAGTGAGCGGCACAATTGCTCCTGATGCCGATGGCACTGACGTAGCAATCGTTGATGTGCGCTCGTTGAGCGCTGGACTGTATCTCCTCACTATGGATGCACGAGGTACGACGTATCGTAGCACCGTGCTCATTCAACGCTGATGAAAGACCTACCTATGAACCTTCGCAATGCTTTGACTGTATCGGCAATCCTCGTGTTTTCTGCCTTTGCAGCAGTTGCGCAAGAAACCATTTCGCAAGAGGCTCCTATAAAGCCAGAAGCACCCGTTACAATCGTGCGTCAAGCTATGCGTGCTTTTTCAATCGGTCTCACCGGTGCTTATGGGATTATGCTCAATAGTGCCGACCAATTTTCATTGCCAACCGTGCCAACGTGTTGTCCGGGGTATTCTTCTACAAGTGGAGGCGGCTTTATTGGTGGCGTAGAGCTTAACCTTCCGTTGTCTGACAAGTTAGACCTCGTTGCCAGACTCGTTTTCCAATCATCATCATCAACGTTTGTGACTGACGAGCCCACAACGCTGCGTGTGGGAAATCAAGCAATCGAAACGGCTTTCCGGCATACCCTTGAGACGCAGGCTTCCTTCCTGATGTTGGAGCCGATGCTTGACTACCAAATTACTGGTGGTCTTTCTCTCATTGGCGGATTAAGACTTGGGACCTCGGTAGGGGGCTCATATGACCAGAGGGAAACGTTCGCAGACCCAACACTTCCCTATGACTTTACGGGAGGCGCGTCTGTGCGCAATGCGAGCTCTGGCGACCTACCAAACCAAAGCAGTTTCCAAATGGGCCTCGTCCTTGGCGCTCGGTATCAACTGCCGTTGAACGTAGCGGGGACAATGTCTCTTGTTCCTGAGATAACCTTCTCACCAATGTTCACCAATGTAGTATCAGACGCCACATGGAAGATTTCCCCAATCCGCCTCGGATTGTCGGTTTTGTTCGATGTAATGCGCTTTGAGCAACAAGCGTCGCCCTTGAGTCCGTAACTTGGTTGGCTATGGCCGACCTTGCTACTGAGATTGGGCGACGACGAACCGTTGCCATCATAAGTCACCCCGATGCGGGAAAGACCACACTTACGGAAAAATTGCTCCTGTATTCAGGAGCAATTCACCGTGCTGGTGCCGTTACTGGCGGAAAACACACCTCCACCACATCGGATTGGATGGAGATTGAGCAACAGAGGGGTATCTCTGTTTCCTCAAGCGCCATGCGTGTGGAATATGATGGTCTGCTGCTAAATATCCTCGACACACCAGGTCACCAAGACTTTTCCGAAGACACGTACCGCACGCTGATGGCAGTAGACTCAGCAATCATGTTGCTCGACGCCGGCCGTGGTATACAGGAGCAGACCATCAAGCTCTTCAAGGTGTGTAGAGACCGTGGTATTCCAATCGTAACCTTCATGAACAAGATGGATCGCCCGGCACGGGCACCACTTGAGTTGTTAGATGAAGTTGAGCAAGTGTTAGGCATTACTGCAATACCGCAGACCTGGCCAATTGGCGACGGTCCAGATTTTAAAGGAATCTTTGATCGCACCGACAAAGAGTTTCACAAGTTTGAGCGTACAGTTGGTAACCGTTACAAAGCACCCGTGAGCATTGGCGACATTCGTGGTGCTGAACTTCGGTCCAGCATCGGCGAAATGGCCCACGATAAACTTCTTGAAGATTTAGAATTTGTGGACCACGTTATTCCTGCCTTTGACCGCGAGGCATACCTCAACGAACGGTGCACTCCGGTGTATTGGGGATCTGCAATCACCAATTTTGGTCTCGAGCACTTTCTTCGCTCTATCCTTACTCTTACCCCTTCTCCTCAGTCTTTTGAAATGTCAACGGGTACTATTGAACCCAACAGCAAAGAGTTCGTGGGCTTCGTCTACAAAGTACAAGCCAACATGAACAAGTCGCACCGCGATCGCATTTCATTTCTACGAGTAGTGAGCGGAAAGTTTGAACGTGGCATGACTGCTTTCCATCCGCGCTCTGGACGTGAGACTAAACTCACGTATCCATTTGAAATCTTCGGACGAGATCGCAAGATCATAGATGAAGCATATCCAGGCGATGTGATCGGACTCACCAATCCCGGACTTTTTCAAGTTGGTGATACAATAACGGAGAAGACAAACGCCACCATCCCGTCTTTCCCGCGTTTTGCTCCAGAAATATTCTCGAAGGTATGGCCAGCAACAGGATCGTTCTCAAAGTCATTTCGCAAGGGAATTGATCAGCTCAAAGAAGAAGGGGTTATTCAGATTTTTACCGAGGCTGACGGAAGCCCCGTCCCACTTGTTGGTGTAGTTGGAGAACTTCAGCTTGAGCTTTTTGCCTGGCGCATGGAGAACGAATACAACGAGAAGGTGAAGCTTGAACGTTTACCCTACACGCGTACCCGCTGGCTCCTTTCCGATGTACGTCCAGCAACCGCCGCACCGATCGTGAGAGACGAAAATGACCGATTGGTTGTTCTCTTTAAGAATGACTGGGAGATTGATTACGTTATGCAGCGATCCGAGGGGCTGGAACTTTCAGAAGTGCCTCCTGTTGTTACCTAGAGGTTCCGTATCGTTGAGAACAATCATGGAGTTTACCGCAGGATGACTGTGAGATTGCGTTACATCGTTACGTTCATCGTTATTGCTCTAACAGCACTAACCGTGCGCTCGCAAACATCCATCGGCGATATCGTCAATGCCTACGCCCCGGTCACAAGCATCATGGAGGCAAACTGCGCTTCCCATGTAACGGTGCCGTCTGCGGCTGAATTCAATCCAAAAGATCTTGTCCTCGTCATTCAAATGAAGGGGGCTTTCCAGAGCGGACAATACAATACGCAGGGCGTAGGGCTCTATGAGTTTGCCGTTATTACCTCGATAACCGGTAACACAATCGATCTTTCCTATCCGCTATTGAACCAGTATGATGTTAGTGGTCGAGTGCAAATTGTGCGTGTTCCGATCTATGCGGATGCAGACGTAACCGTGCCACTGCGTGGTGGTCCATGGGATGGTTCTTCAGGAGGCGTCATTGCTATAGATGTGCGCGGTACACTTCGGCTCAATGCGAACATCGTTGCTGATGGCATTGGCTTTCGTGGAGGTAGCACGTGGCGTGGCGGCGGAACGTGTTCCACAATGACTGCGAATGATGGGATCAATAGCCAAACAGCTGCAATGAAGGGCGAAACATTCGTTGAACCACAAGCGATGAATGTATCCGGGAGGCAGGAACTTTTCTCTGGTGGCGGTGGTGGCGTTGCACACAATTCCGGTGGCGGTGGCGGTGGCAATGGCGGTGCAGGCGGACGTGGTGGCGCTCAATGGGAAGGTTGTACGAGTTTCTTTGACAATGGTGGCCTCGGTGGTGTAAGCGCTCCGGCTATCGTTGGAGCCACTCCACGCATGCGTTGTGGTGGCGCTGGTGGTGCCGGACAAGTAAATAACGACGTTGGTACTGGCGGTGCAAATGGCGGTGGAATAATCGTCATTCGCTGCATCACACTTGGTGGTAGTGGTCGGCTAATTTCTGCAAATGGTGATAGCCCCCTTGCAGATGCACAAAATGATGCCGCAGGTGGAGGGGGCGCTGGCGGATCTGTCATGCTTATGACGCAGTTTGTTGCAGGTGGCGTTTTTGTTGATGTACATGGTGGACGTGGTGGAAACGTTCGCACGGGGTCAATGCACGGGCCCGGTGGTGGCGGTGGAGGTGGGTCCTTCTTTTTCTCTGCGCCAAACCCTATTGCTGGGTTAACATTTTCTGTTGCTGCTGGTACGAATGGTCGCAACGTAAACAAGACAAGCGCAGTAGACCAATCGTATCTAGCTAGTCCAGGCAATGACGGGCAAAGCTCTTTCGGGATCGCCATTCTCCAGAACAAGGGTCAATTCCCTGCCCTCAGTGTAAAGGCACCTGCAGATACTGTTGTTTGTTCTGGCATGCCGATGAATTTGATTGCAACAACCACCGGCACTTTTCAAAGTGTTGTATGGACGTTGATCAACGGAACAGTAGTTGGAACCACTACTGATCTTCGATTCAAAGCAACGTCAACGCAGAGATACATTGTCTCAATCACAGACGACTATGGATGCGTGGTTCGAGATACCGTGCAAGTGAGCGTACACAACCAATGGGTTATGGACTTCCCAAATGTCAATCTTACGGCCGCAAGCTGTACGTCAAAAATCGACACTGCGCTGTGGCTGTTCAACAACTCTCTCACGAATGCAACGATCACTAGCGTTACGTCACCGTCTGCCGGCGCTATCATTATATTTACAGCGCCCATTCTTTTGAAGCCCGGCGAACGATATCGCATACCAGTTGAGCTAACACTCCCTACGAATGGTACACTCATAACTACACGTATTGATGCTACAATCACTCCATGTGATACAATGGTTTCAGCAGACATTGTTGTTCGGCGCAATGATCGTGTATTTGGAGTAACCCCAACACAGATTGCTATGGAGTCCATTGTTGTGTGCACGGCTACAATGCGAGACACCACCGTCAACTTTCTTTTCGCGGGGGCAAGTGTAGAAATAATTGACATTATTGAATCTGGCACCAGTCGGGTAACGTCAACCAAGCGGTTCACCACTGCTGCTGGTGTTGCAGTACCAGTAGATCTTGAGTGGCTACCAACCGTTGGCGTTACTGCAGGACAAATCGGCTTTGTTGTGCGTGACGGGGCATGTCTCGATACACTCTGGGTAGACATGAACGGCCCCGTAACTCAACCACACATCAACGTTACCTCTGCAGTTGATGTAAGCACACTTATTCTCTGTGAGAATTCTCGCGCAGAGGTTGACGTTGAGTTTACGTCAGCAGATACAACCACATGGGAAGTTGTTGACGTTACTATTGTTGGAAGTGCAACATCCGATCTTGTTCAAGGTGCACGATTTGTTAGCCGAAAGATAGTTCGTGTAGATGTTGTGCCATCGCAGGTGGGACCGTATGAGATTGTGATGACAGTCCGTTTGCAACCGTGTGACACAACCGTAACCGTGCGTATACGCGGCAATGCTCTGAACGTGAATTCGAGTGGCACTCCGCTCTTAACGTTCACCGAGCGTATTGTTGGTAGACGTAAAACGTTGCGGGCAATCTATAGTAATACTGGCACTGCAGATCTGCACGTTGAAAACGTTCGCCCACCGCAAGCCCCTTTTTCAGTGATTGGTACCACGCCGGCGGTACCGTGTACACTTGTACCAGGACAACAGCTTTCTGTTGATGTTGAGATCCTGCAGCAAGTTGGCATTCATAGGGACAGCGTTGTTGTAACTATTGACACACCATGTCTGGGTACGCTTACAACACAACTTGAGTCAGAAGCAACAGCCCGAACCGTAATAGCTATGCCAGATATCATTTCTGGAATTGGCGTGCGAGACACAGTACCCGTAATACTCTTGCGACTCCCAGAGATTGACAGCACTCTTCTTGGAGAGTTCCGGGTTAGCGTTGAATGGAACGCAAGAGAGCTTAGTGTTACGTCAGGTTCCGATGCACGATCCACGTGGACTTCACAACGAGTGGGATCGAAATTTGTGACAGACATTGTAGGCACATGGACTGGCTCAGATACACTGGCGCTGATTCCAGTAGCAACTCTACTATCTACATCGGCTGTCACGGATTTGTTGTTTGTTCGAGACCCTGCCTTCGTGTGGACTGGGCAAGTGTCTGAAGTTGAATATGATGATGGCACGCTCATCATTGCAGACCCATGCTCAGGACGTAACATCCGATCTGTTCTCTTCAACGGAATTGGCGTACTGAGAGCAGAGCCCCTTCCCACACGAGAAGCCTTAACAATTCGCCTTGATGATGAGCGTATTCACACCATCCATCTCGAGATTGTAGATGTACTTGGTCATGTTGTACTATCGCAAACTGCAACTCTTCAGCGCGAGCTAGCGCTTGATGTTGCGCAATTATCCGCAGGCACCTATATGCTGCGAGCTACCATCGCTGGCGAGATACGCGTAGTTGCAATTATTGTGCAATAACACCTGAGCAAAACTTACTCAGCAAGTGTTCCCATTTTTCCACCTGCATAGTCTCTGAATGCAACGCGAAGTTCGTCATCAGTATTCATAACAAAGGGGCCATGCATTGCAATCGGTTCGCGCAGTGGTTCACCTGCAAGCAGAAGCAGAGATCCACTCGTTAGTGTTTCAATGTTGATTGTGTCGCCTTCTGATTCAAAGACAACCAGTCTATGACCTTCAACAACGTTTTCACCATTCACACGAATGGAACCGTTGAGTACGTACATGAGCACTTGCTCATGCGCAGGTGATTCAATCGAGCCAATAGCCCCTTCCGTAAAATGCCCCATTGCTGCCATAAGGGGGCTATGTGTGGATGCTGGGCCGGTTTCATTGCTATATGATCCTGCGATGAGCTCCAACGTAAGAGCACCATCAAGTTTTGTTATGCGTGGTATGTCTGCCTTGTGAAGTTCTTGATATGATGGGGTGGTCATCTTCTTTGCTGCTGGAAGATTGATCCAGAGTTGGATGAGTTCAATCTCTCCGCCTGACTCTTGTACCTCAGGCGTTGGACCTTCACTGTGCACAATTCCACTGCCGCTGGTAATCCATTGTACCTCACCAGCACCAATTTGCCCTTCGTTGCCGAGAGAGTCGCGGTGCAGAACGCTCCCTCGGTACACGAACGTTACAGGTTCAAACCCGCGATGCGGGTGTGGCTCGATGCGATGCGCCGGCGTGCCCACTTCAAATTTCTGAGGGCCTGCATGATGCAACAACAGAAACGGATCGGCGTTGTGTAGAGCAGGAACTGGAAGCGATTGAGCCACTGTAAATGGGCCAACGCTTGTCATCAAAGAGTTTGTAATGAGGCGAACAGGGCGAATCATTGTGGTGTTTGCTTGTTCATGTATTTACGCTTGTTTTTGAAGTTGAACGTTAAGCTGAAGTTTCACAATATCGGAAACCACGATGCCACCAGTTTCCGTTACACCATTCCAAAGTAGACCAAAATCTTTGCGGCTGATGCTACCTGAAATCTCGAATCCTGCCTTTGTATTACCATAGAAGTCTGTCATCAGACCACCATTCTCAACGTCTAATGATACTTCTTTCGTTACGTCGCGAATCGTAAGATCGCCAACAAGCACGTATTCATTTCCTTTAACCTTGGTGATGCCCTTACCATGAAAGCTTATAACCGGAAATTTCTCAGCATTAAAGAAGTCGTCGCTCTTGAGGTGATTGTCGCGCATTTCGTTTTTTGTTGAGATGCTAGCAATGTCAGCCTCAAAATTGATTTGTGCGCTTGCAAAGTTGTCAGATTCAGTCTCAACGTTTACACGAAACGATGTAAACTCACCCGTAACATTATTAATCATAAGGTGTTTAACCTTAAATTGCGCATCTGAGTGCGCCGGATCGACTGTCCATGTTGTCACTATGATTCTCATCTCGAATATGATAAAAGCGCATTGCAACACAAATATATGTGTTGCAACACGCTTTGTCAAGAGATTTACTTTCGTGCTTCTTACGAAACGATCTTCACGCCGCTGGATGTACCCAATCTCGCTGCTCCGGCTTCCACCATTTCGATGGCTGTTTGCCTGTCTCGTATGCCTCCGCTGGCCTTCACCATAACGTGCGGGCCAACATTTTGTCTCAACAAAACAACGTCAGCCACGGTTGCGCCACTATGAGAAAATCCTGTTGACGTTTTAATGAAGTCGGCACCAGATTGAGTAACAATCGAGCACATACGCTTCTTTTCTGCTTCCGTTAAAAGACACGTTTCGATGATGACTTTCACGATTGCGCCGTATTCGTGCGCTGCGATAGAAACCGCTCGCAGATCTTCGAGTACATCATTAAACATTCCACTTTTGAGGGCCGTGATAGAAGCAACAACATCAATCTCGCGTGCACCACGAGTGACGGCGTCCAGAGTCTCTGCGACCTTACTTTTTGTACTCGTTGCACCAAGTGGAAATCCCACAACGGTGCAAACGGCAACATCGCTTCCGCTAAGTATGGCATGCGCACGCGCAACGTGCCAGGGCAGAATGCACACACTTGCAAATTCATGATGAATTGCCTCGGCACAAAGAACATCTACTTCTTGTGCAGTGCTATCGGGTTTTAGCAACGTATGATCTATAAAGCGCGCAAGATCCATAGCGATACTCCAGGTTATTGCAAGTCGAGGTCACTACCTAAGACATCAGGTGGTTGATATTGGTGCGAGCCAAAAGCAGAGAAGAGTTGACTCACTGTAAATATCACGCCCGAAAAACTTCGTGTGTCCATGTTATACGCAAAATCAAATCGAAAGACTGCATCAGGCCCGGAAGCCTTTAGGTTATGGAAGCGAAGACCTAAACCAACCGCATTGTGGAAACGCGCACTCTGCACTCCGATTCCCTGATTCCACACCGCACCTACGTCATAGAAGGCAACAGCGCTAAAGCCTCCTACCCATGCCTTCCATCCAGGAAACCATCGCAACTCTGCGTTGGTGACGATACGGTTGTCACCGCTGAGGCCATTAGCGGTGTAACCGCGAAGGCCTGATTCAAAATCAAGCACCAGCTGGCGAAATGCTGTCCAGTTCCATGCAGTCTGCGAATTGATTCTGGCGGCAACAAGGAGGTTGTCTGTCATGCGCCAATGCCCAAGTCCAGACACTTCTAGGTAGGTGTATAACGCACGGTTGGTTGCAAATCCGGTACCCGCGCCAACGTGACCAAACAAATAGACATCTGATGTAACGTAGCGAGATTGTTCTGCCTGTGCACCCAAATACCACATTGTTTGACCGCCTCTACCTAAAGAGAATACACGGCCAATAATGGCTGAGCCCCAAGCCCCCTCCTGAACGTCTTCTGTTTCATATCCGTTGAGGAACTGACTTCGCCTAAATGTTTGCGATATGGATGAGAACGCAACAAGAAAGTGGCCAGTGTTATCAAAGGCCTGTCTCGATGCGGGAACTGCTCTATCAACATCAGAGAGGCGCACACTTGCGCTTGTAAACAAGCGATCTCTCACGCCCGATGCCTGAGAAATCCATCCTACAATCTCACGGTCGTGGAAAGGAAGAATCGCTGGTTGAATGGCGAGTCCGTCGTAAAAAAAGTCACCACCAAAACCATTGGATGCACTTATACCACACGCCCATGGCGTTGCCATGGTTCGGTATGGCTTCACAAGTTCAAGTGTTTGGTCAGTGCGAAACCGATTGGCCTTCAGCGTTGCTCTGAGATTTACTTCAGTGCGGAACAATCGACGCTGAGTGATCTGCGCCATGCCCTCCCAACCAATATCGTTTTCTGTACGGTGCAGACCATACACCATTGCTTGTGTAGCAGTGCCGAAGAGGTTTACATCCTCGAGTTTGGCACCAAGGTTTGTTATGCCCCCACCTGTCCCAAATAGTATTGCGGGGCGCAGTGACAGACGGTCTTGCGTAGACACAAAAACATCAGCACTATCAGGGTGTACCTGCGTATAGCGGACACTCACGTTTGCAAAAATTCCGATACGTCTGAGAATACGTTCCGTTTCTAAAAGAAGCGTAACATCAATATCATCACCCTCTTCAAACAAGAATTCATCCTCAAGAACATGCTGCTTCGTAGTAGTATGAAGTGCATTAAAAATTGAAGCAGCAAAGAACCAATCGCTTGAATCAGCATCAAAGATGTCGCGACGATCAATGGTGATCGACCGTACAATCAACGGCACTGAGTCTGCTTCTAGCGCAGAACACACCATCGAAGAAAAGAAAATCACCAAAACGCCAACGATCCGCATCATACCGAGGACTCGCCCCCGTCGCGCCACGACTGCAGCGATCCAAGTACGGCATATACTTCTGTGGTGGTGTTACACTGCGAGATTTGTTTAACAAGCTCAACACAATCTGCGTGTGAGACGGAGCGGATGCGGTGTTTCAATTCTAATAGAAGAGGGGGCGAAACACTCAGCTCATGAATTCCAATTCCTACCAACATTTCTGTTGCAGCGGCGTGGCCTGCCATCTCACCACAAACGCTTACAGGTATGCCTGCCGTGCGAGCAGCCTCAACGGTCATGGCAATGAGTCTCACTACGGCGGGATGCATCGCATCAAAGATGTTGGCCACGAGTTCATTCGTGCGGTCAGTGGCAAGTGTGTACTGCGCAAGATCATTTGTTCCAATTGAGAGGAAGTCCACGCGCGATGCATAGATCGGAGCCATGAGTGCAGCAGCCGGCGTTTCAACCATCACACCAAGGGGCATTTCAGGATCAAAATCAACACCCTCAAATGCAAGTCTGGCCTTACACTTCTCTACCATATGTTTTGCAATCTCTAACTCTTCAAGTGTAGAGATCATTGGAAGCATCAAGCGCACATTTCTATTCGCTGAGGTTCTCAAGATGGCGCAGATCTGATTCTCAAAAATGTCTGGACGGTACAGAAGAAAACGTATTCCTCGTAGTCCAAGTGCGGGGTTTTCTTCGTGATGGGGAATTCCGTCTCTGAACTTATCACTCCCTACGTCAAAAGCCCGGAAGGTTACAGGCAGAGGGTATGCTCGCTCAGCAATGTCTCTGTACCATGCCGTCTGTTCGTCAACTGTTGGATATCGTCCGATTTGCACGAGCAACATCTCTGTTCTTACAAGACCTATGCCCTGACATCCAGCCATGATGGCAGCATCTACCTGTGTTGGCGAGTCTACATTTGCTTTGAGTGTTAGCGCAATTCCGTCCTTCGTTGTTGTGGGTTCACCCACAAGCGCGCCTAGCCTGCCTCGATACTCAACAACTTCGCGATGTTTTGTAATGTATTCGTTCAGGGTGTCCGTTTCGGGATTCACAATCACGATGCCTGCAAAGCCATCCACGATGACGATGGAATCTGACTCGATGATATCTGTTGCGTTTCTAATACCTATCACAGCAGGGATACCAAAATCGCGCGCAAGAATACATGAATGGGAATTTATTCCGCCAATCTCTGTTACGTATCCAAGCGTATGAAGCTGTTTAAAAAACAGCATGTCTTGCGGTGTGATAGACCCTGAGACTACAATGGAGTTGCCTGCTTGTTCATGAGACAATGTGCGATTCCGCAGGGCAGCAATTATGCGCTCCATTACGTGTTCAAAGTCCTGCACTCGCTCACGGAGTAATGAATCTCGAGCACCATACAGAATTGTCTTATGCACATCAAACTCACTAAGCACTGCCGTTTCTGCAGGCACGCCTTTTTTGATACGACCAACAATCGCACTCGTCATGACGGGGTCACTTGCGATCAGCACATACGATTCAATTATCGAAATCACAGTGCTCGATTCTTTACGAGCTAGTTCGATTGCATTGAGAAGTTCAGTTGTTGTTGCATCAAGAGCTGTTGCAAACCGCGCTAGTTCAACGGGAATTTCGTGCTCATTTAGAACGTCCGGTTGTACACTAGGACTGTCCGTGCTTAAGACGAATGCTCTGCCAATAGCAATTCCCGGCGAGGCGGGAATTCCCTTCATTATGCGAGTACCATGTGATGTCAGCGTGGTCACATCTGCTCTCCAAACCCGCTATTGAACAATTTTGCAATTGCAGAAGCAGCATCAGTTTCATCTGGACCTTCAACGATAAGCTCAAGCTCACAGCCTTGTTCAGCAGCAAGCGTCATAACTCCAATAATGCTCTTTGCATTGATATTGAACCCATCACGAACGAGATAAATCTCGCTTTTGTACTGAGCCGCCAATTTTACCAACATCGCAGCCGGTCTTGTATGAACCCCGGCCCTATTATGAACCCGCACAATCGTTGTGATCATGTCCCAGCTTCCTCGTCATTATCCTCGCCTGCTGCCTTGCGAAGCCTGTTCATTAATGCCAACTGCCCCTTCAAAACCCCGTCACAAAGTACCACAATGCACGCAACATGCAAATCATCTGCCCTTCGTAGTTCGGCATAAAGGTCATGCTCGGTTAGCGACCCCATGAGCAGCCCAGGAAATTCTGGCCACACATCAGTTCTAGCAAGAACCATGACCTTTTGCTCTACCATTGCTAGAGCAGACCGCACCTCACCTGCAGTCTCTACCAGTTTCATCGGCGTTCGCGGAGCGTAATGTCGGTATCTGGTTCCTGGCGAGGCAATGCGCTGGTCTGCATTGGCGTTGCTACTCACAGGAAGTCCCGTGATCTGCGCCAATGTCTCTGCGGTTACGACTCCTGGACGTAGGATAGTGAGGCCATCGGCAGTGACGAGCGCCACGGTGCTTTCAATTCCAATAAGGCATGATCCACCATCAAGAATGAACACGTCCTTGCCCAAATCCTCTATGACATGCTCTGCCGTGGTGGGACTTGGTGTTCCTGAGGTATTGGCGCTTGGAGCTGCTACAGGGCTCCCACATTCCTCAATCAGTCTGAGTGCAACTGGGTGATTTGGCATCCGAACGGCCACGGTAGGCAGTCCTGCCGAAACGAGGTCTGATACATGATCCGCTTTGTCCAGGACCATTGTGAACGGTCCGGGCCACAAATGAGCGGCCAGTAACTCCATAAGCATGTGGAGCTCGGCCTTCACCATCGTTTTTGCTTGCTCAACCGACGCTACGTGCACGATGAGGGGGTTATCGGCAGGGCGCCCCTTAGCCTCAAAAATCTTCCGTACTGCGCCGTCATCATCATACCGTGCCGCCAAGCCATAGACAGTTTCAGTAGGCATTCCTACGATTCCGCCAGAGCGCAGAATAGCACCTGCGCTAACAACATTCTCTTGAGTGGGAGCCATGATCATGAGGCAAGTATAGTGTACGGAAGCCATACCCTACCTTTGCATCGAAACCATCACCACGATACCGATCGATTTTATGCGTCCCATTTCAACATTTGTTGTCTCACCATCTATCCCCCCAGAGCTTGCGCCCCTACGAGAGCTTGCCAACAACTATTGGTGGTGCTGGGATTCTGAGGCAGTTGAAGTTTTTCGCCGGCTAGACCCTCAGTTGTGGGAAGACGTGCGGCACAACCCTGTGGCCATGCTTGGCAAACTTTCACAGGAACGACTCCAACATTTGTCGCGCAGGCCGGAATACGTCAACGCTGCTACAAGCGTGTTGGCCCGTTTCCGTTCGTACATGGAATCGCCGGGGTGGTACTCATCCTTAGAAGCCAAGCCCGCCTCTTACATCGCATATTTCTGTGCTGAGTTTGGCATACACGAGAGTTTCTCAATGTATTCAGGAGGTCTTGGTGTGTTGGCAGGCGATCACCTAAAGAGTGCGAGCGACCTCGGGCTTCCTTTAGTTGGCGTTGGCCTGTTGTATCAGGAGGGTTATTTCCACCAATATCTCACAGAGAATGGGTGGCAGAATGAGCAGTACAAAGAGGTTGACTTCTTTGCGCTTGCGCTAACACGCGTAACGAATACAGAAGGTGCGCCCCATCTTATCAGCGTTGACATGCCGACCGGAAAATGTTACGCTCAGATTTGGAAAGTTCAAGTTGGTCGCATTCCGCTGTACCTTCTCGATACAAACGTACCGCAGAATACAGACCCCGACTTGCGAGACGTAACGGACAGGCTCTATGGCGGAAACGTTAAAACGCGAATCATGCAAGAGATGATGTTGGGCATTGGTGGGATGCGTGCGTTGCGTGCTGTTGGGATAGATCCTAGCACGTGCCATGCAAATGAGGGACATGCCGCATTTTTTATGCTTGAGCGCACACACCGCTTCATGGAGCAGTTTGGCGTCAACTTCCGCGAAGCATGGCGTATGACGCAGGCAAGCAGTGTGTTCACTACTCACACGCCTGTGCCAGCAGGCAACGAAGTTTTTGAGATCGATACGCTTGAGCCGTATTTCAAAAAGTATGTTGAACGTATGGGGCTCACCTGGGCAGATTTCGTTGCACTTGGTCAAAAGGGAGAAGCGAAAAATTCAGACGGATTCTCCATGACGGTTTTTGGCTTGCGCGGCTCATCGTTTCGAAACGGTGTAAGCGAGCTTCATGGAGAGGTTGCACGATCAATGTGGCATGAAGTCTGGGATAAGTTCTCGTTGGAAGAGGTGCCGATCGAAGGTCTCGTCAACGGAGTTCACACACCTACGTGGGTTGCTCCGGAACTTGCTGAGCTTTATGACCGCTATCTTGGAAGTGAGTGGCGGACCGAACCTTGGAAGAAAGAATCCTGGGCTGATGTAGATGCAATTCCAAGCATTGAGCTTTGGCGCATTCATCAGCGAAGGAGAGACAGACTTGTGCTTGGTGCGCGCGAGCACATCCTAAGCAAGCACCACGCTTCGCTAACGCAAGAACAGACGTCCACAATCAATGAATGCCTTGATCCCGACGTATTGACTATTGGTTTTGCACGCAGATTTGCTTCCTACAAACGCGCAGATATGGTAATGCGAGATATGGAGCGTCTCAGCCGGATAGTCCTCGATGCAGAACGTCCGGTGCAAATTATCCTCGCAGGCAAGGCTCACCCCAAAGACACCCAGGGCAAAGAGCTTATTCAAGCCGTTCATCAAAAAATCAAAGATCATCACCTTCAAAAACGAATTGTGTTCTTGGAAGACTATGATATGGACACAGCGCGGCTCATGGTTAGAGGATGCGATGTGTGGCTCAATACCCCGCGTCGTCCGCACGAGGCCTCAGGTACGTCTGGAATGAAGGCTGCAGTGAACGGCGTGCTGCATTGTTCTATTCTTGACGGTTGGTGGGCAGAAGGTTATGATGGCAAGAATGGTTGGGCCATCGGTAGAGGAGAAGTCTTTGACCCAGAAGAACAAGATCAGGCCGACAGCATCACTTTGTATGATGTGCTAGAGCACGGCATCGTTCCCCTCTTTTATGACGTTGCCAGCAGCCGAGTGCCTGAACGCTGGGTGGCGATGATGAAGCATAGTATCCGCACAAACGCATGGCGTTTCGCAGCGCACCGGATGGTCCGGGATTACACCCTCAAGGCTTACGTACCAGCAATGGAGCGATTTTCGGTAATTACAGCAAATAATGGACAACAAGCCCGCGAAATGGTCACCTTTTTTGACGGAATCGAGGCTCATTGGCCATCCGTTCATGTCTCAAATGTAGAGGTCCATGGAGCCCCACATGCCAATGTGGGCACGCGGATCGCCGTTACAGCGCGGGTTACGCTAGGTGCAATACCGCCTGAAGCCGTGATAATGCAGATTGTCTACGGAACGATAGACTCAAAAGGCGAAATCCGGCCAGCGCGAACAACTCCAATGACCTTTGTTCGAAATGAAGATCATGGTTCCATATTTGAAGGCGAATATGAATGTGATCATAGCGGGATGAATGGCTGCACTGTGCGCGTTGTTCCGGTTCATCCGGCTCTGCCTTCACTTGCAGATGCGCACAGAGTTGCCTATCCTTATGGAGATTAATGAAACTTCTAAAGCCGCATCGGCTCTATGTATGATAGAAACGTCTCACCGTCGTAAACCTGGAGTTTTCATGTTCGTCCGCATCGCTGTAGCGATTTGCCTTGTCTTTATGGCATCGGTCCCCGGTATTGCTCAGCTTTCACTCATTACTTTCCTTCATAATAGTGCGGAACCAGAACTTCGTACAGCAGACTTGTATGTAACTCAAGTTGGTTCAACAACAAAGATTGAAGACATCAATTTTCAGAGTGCAGACAACTTGAACTCTGCTTTTATCTTCGGCGACATCGAGGTGACATTTGCTATAGCACCTAGCTCTAGTATTAACGCTGGTGAGGCAATCGTTGAATACACTTTTATGCCTGCTCCCGATAAGGGATACGTGGTGGTTCTCAATGGTGTAAAAACTCCAGCGTCGTACGTTGTGAATCCTAACGGAAAAGATATCGGCCTATCACTCATTTCGTTCTTGGTAGACGCCGACGTTGCAGATCCGAATAAGTCAGGATTGTATTTCGTACATGGCTCAACTGATCTTGAAGGGGGCGATATCTGGATTCGCGGAGCAACGAAAGCAGCTGTTGCTGGCATCCCTTATGGCGATCGTAGTCTTACTGCAACAATTGCAGATCGCAAGCAAACAACGATTGACTTTACAAAAACTGGCGACAAAACGAAGGTGATTGCATCCTTCGGTGTAGACTTTGCATCGCTTGGTAGTTCAATTGTGGTATGTGTAATTAGTGGATTTAAAACTCCAGAAGCAAATGCAGCAAGTACCGACACACTTGCTCTCTTAGCCATCCTCGAGGATGGCAGAGTTGTGAAGTCGCCATTAATTGCTGGCTCTCAAACAAGCCGCGTGCAGTTTGTGCACAACGCCGCAGATCCCGCGCTCACAACAATTGATGTGTGGGTAAACGGCGTAAAGACATACGACAACATTGGTTTCCGCAAGTCATTTGCGTTCTCGAGTATACCTGCGAACACGCCCGTTGTGATAGGCTTTGCACCTGCAACATCGTCTGCATATCGCGACACCTTGGGAACGATTACACTCGATCCCTTGCGTCCGGGCCGTACATATTCCCTTATCGCTTCGGGCGTGCGAGACTCCTCAAAGTTTCGTCGCAATCCCACTGGCGCACCAATCAATTTGAACATTGCCGTTCTCGAAGGCGCTCTTGAACAATCTTCTGAGACCGGAAAAACCGCTGTTCGTGTTGGACACTATTCCACTGACACACGAAATTTTACACTGTCGAGCAGAACGGCCATTTACGGCACGCAGCTTTCGTACGGAGTGGCGTCTGCGAGCTATAATTTTGTGGCGCCTGCATTGGATACCGTCTGGGTTTTAGACTCAGGGTCCATAAGAACGAAAGGCTACGTCTGCGACTTTCGTGGAATGAACAAGGCATTCTTACTCCTCGCTTCCGGATTTGATAGCCCCGATTCTAACATGACAGGGCCCGCGTTCAAGCTCATCCTGGTTGATGCAAGCGGCGCTGTAAATTCTAATCTGCAAGAAATCCTCCCCGGACCTGTTTCTGTTCAGGATGAATTTGGCATCGCAGCTACATGGTCGATTGGCCCAAATCCTCTGCGTGATGTCCTCAATGTTTCCATTCCAGCAGACATTTTCCCAAACCAAGGGCTGATGAAAGCCGAATTGATCTCCATGACTGGCTTGGTTGTGGGAAGTGCAGATTTGACAAGCACCGGCTCCTCATATACAGCAGCTATTGCAGCTACAAGCCTTGCTAGTGGCACCTACCGCCTTCGTGTGGTGGCAAATAATGGTTCAATTCTTGGCTCTCAGGGGCTTGTGGTGACAAGATGATTCGTATATTTGCGGTTCTCCGGAAACTGCAATGTTTGAATCACTCAGCGATAAACTAGACTACGCCCTCAAGGCCATTCGCGGTCAGAACAAACTGACAGACGACAACGTGAATGAAGCCTTGGCCGAGGTGCGTCGTGCATTGCTTGATGCTGATGTGAACTTCAACGTCACAAAGAAGTTCATAGACGATGTAAAAGAGAAGTCTCTTGGTCTAGAGGTTAAAGGAAATCTCCTCCCTGGTCAGCTCATGATCAAGCTCATTCATGATGAGCTTGTAACGCTGATGGGTGCTTCTAAATCTGATCTTGTGATGTCTTCGCAAGCTCCAACGATCATCATGGTCGCTGGTCTTCAAGGTTCTGGCAAGACAACGTTCTGTGGCAAACTCGCAAACAGTCTCATGAAGAAGGGCCGTCAGCCCCTTCTCGTAGCATGCGATATCTATCGTCCGGCAGCTATTGATCAACTACGAATGCTTGGGCAGTCGATTTCATTGCCTGTCTTTTCAAAAGAGGATGCAACGCCAACGCAGATTGCTGCAGACGCGCTTGTCTACGCAAAGAAGTATGGCCGTGATGTTGTCATCGTAGATACGGCAGGTCGTCTCACGATTGACGAAGAAATGATGCAAGAAGCAGCTGACCTAAAGTCGCTGCTCAAACCTCACGAGATTCTGTTTGTCTGTGATGCGATGACTGGTCAAGACGCAGTGAACACTGCTCTTGCGTTTCACGAGCGTCTCGAGCTTACTGGCGTTGTTCTAACGAAGATTGACGGCGATACACGTGGCGGTGCAGCACTCTCGATTAGAGCAGTAGTAGGCAAGCCAATCAAGTTTGTTGGTACTGGCGAAAAGATTGACGCGCTCGAGCCGTTTTATCCTGAGCGTATCGCATCTCGCATCCTTGGCATGGGAGACATTGTAACCCTTGTTGAAAAGGCTCAATCCCAGATCGATGACAAGGAAGCAGAACGCCTCGAAGAAAAACTCAAAAAGAATCAGTTCACGTTCGAAGACTTTCTCGATCAAATGAAGATCATTAAGAAGATGGGCTCGTTGCGCGATCTGTTGGGCATGATCCCAGGCGTAGACCGTGCTTTAAGAGACGTGCAGATTGATGACAAGGCGTTTGGTCGTGTGGAAGCAATCATACTTTCGATGACGATGGACGAACGTGGTAATCCACGTGTTCTTAACGGAAGTCGTCGCAAGCGTATTGCTGCCGGAAGTGGCACATCTATTCAAGACGTGAACCGACTAATCAAACAATTCGAAGACATGCAGAAGATGATGAAGAACATGACCAAGGGGAAAATGGCCAACATGATGGGCGGCCGTCAACAACAAGCTTCCCTCGGTACAAGACGATGACAATGACGAATTCAATTCCTTTTTTTTCATACCTAACGTCCCTTAAGGAGACAACATGGTAAAACTCCGCTTGCGTCGCCGCGGTCGTAAGAAGCATCCCTTCTATGACATCGTTGCGATCGACGGACGCGCTCGTCGTGACGGCGCTTCGATCGAAAGGGTCGGCTATATCGACCCAATGACCAAACCGAAACACGTTGTTATTGACGTCTCACGAGCCATCTATTGGCTCAGTGTAGGCGCCCAACCAACAGACATTGTTCACCAGATTCTCAGCCGCGAAGGAATTCTCTTGCGTCGTCACCTTGGATTTAAGGGCAAGACAGACGAAGAGATCGATTCAGCAGTACTCCAGCATAAGGAAGTGTCTCAGGCACGTCACGACAGGCTTAAGCAGCGCCGTGCGGATCGCGACAAGGCTCGTGCAGAAGCAGCAAAGGCACCTGTTGTTGAAGAAGAAGCACCAGCACCTGTTGTTGCCGAAGAAGCACCAGCTCCTGTTGTTGTTGTTGTTGAAGAAGAAGCACCAGCTCCTGTTGTTGCCGAAGAACCTGCCGCTGATGCAGCTCCTGAAGAAGCTGAATAACATTGCTTAAGAAGTAGACGACAAAAGCGCGTTCATCGAAAGATGGACGCGCTTTTTCATTAAATGTAGCAGCGGCATCACACCTCCATTCCTGAATCTCATTATCACGTATTTTTGAGAATGCTTCACCCCTCAATTGCAGAACGATATGTTCAACACCGCACCATATACACACGGCTGCTGCGGTTGTGCTTCAGCTTTGCTGGACTCTATTGGATAGCCATCTACATGCTCCCGCTGGAAAAGCATGCAACGCTGCGTGCGGGACAGTCCGTTATCTACTTCATCCTCATGACGCTTTGGGGACTCGACTACTTACGTGAACAACGAAGACTAGCAGTGATCATCAAAGCGGCAAACGTAAAAGAGATAAGCCCAATTGCTGTTGAGTACTCGGATGTGGTTGCGTACGACGCACTTTTCACAATGGTCGCCTTTCGAAGTGGATTCTGGGGTGTTTTTGTCCCGCTGCTATTCGGCGTCGGCCTAGCAACATCCATTGTCTTGATTGTTCTGCAATACGCTCGTCTGGTAGTATCATTCTAGTTTGAAAGAGGGTAAAGATGAAACATCGTTCGTTTGTGTTGTGTATTTGCTTAACAGTGCTGTTCCTCAACTCTACCATCGCATCAGCTCGTATAGATACTGTGGGACGAGACAACGGCTCTCCGGGCCCAACAAATCCTATCCGAAATCAATGGGAAGAATCGGTAATTCTTAGTCCGGGCAGACCATGCATCCTGAAGAAGATCCTCGTGTACTATGGAGCAGGCACCGGTACAGATGAGATACGCATCACAGGAGACGCTTCAGAAGGCACCATACCACCTTCACAATTCTGTTTCTCGTATAACACGCTTGCAGTCTTGCCCGTGTCTGTTGTTGGCACCGGATGGATGGAGATCGATGTACGCGCTCATGGTATCATCATCGGTGGCTACGATCGAATCGTGGTACAACATCTCATGAGGACCGGTGGACCGGTATGGTCACAAGACAACAACAGTCAAACTGACATCACGTCCTTCGTCTATGACCCCATCACTCCCAACCCGAATTTCTTTAATATCCCAGGCATCTACTATCGGTCTACGGGCGATTACATGGTCCGCCTCGTTGTAGAAAACGAATACGATTTCCGTCCCGCCCCCGTGATCACCGATGTCTCAAAAGCTATGGGGCTTATCAATACCGACGGCTCGGCTATCGCTGCCGATCATGCCAGCATTGTTGATTGGGACAACGATGGATATGATGATGTGTGCATTGGATCTTTGTTCTTTCATAACGAACGGGGCGAACGCTTTGCGCGCGCGCCGCTCCCGATGCAAGGAGGCCCAACATCGTGGGCCGATGCCGACAACGATGGAGACATGGATTGCTTTGTTGCAGCCGGGAACACGAATGACAAGCTTTGGCGTAATGACGGCAACGGGACATTTGTAGACGCTACTGCTACGTCGAGAATCACCAATGATGCACCCACCGTTACTGCACTGTGGTTTGACATGGATCATGATGGCGATCTCGATCTCTTCCTTGGCAACGGTCGCCGAGAAGTAAGCGGCCAGGAAACCTACTTTCAAGACAAGCTGTGGCGTAATGATGGTGGCATGGTCTTCGCGGACGTTACTACTCCGTCGGGAATCGCTGCGGGAGAGCCAAGCCCCTTCTATGATACATGGGGCTCATCGTTGTGTGACTTCAATGACGACGGTTGGACGGACATCTTTGTAGCTACCTATCGCCTCGCACCGGACAGGCTCTATCGCAACAACAAGAACGGGACGTTCACCGAAGTCTCCCGGCAAACAGGCGCAATTGGGATACCGACAACGCAGCCCGACTATTTTGGACATGGTATGGGAAGTGATTGGGCAGACATCGACAACGATGGCGACCTCGATTTGGCCGTTGGTAATCTTGGCCACCCAGATTCACGTGCCCAATACTCTAACCCATCACTCATCCTCCGCAACACCGGTACGAACGCCAGTCCAACGTTTACACATTGGTATAGCACAGACGCACAAGGCACCCTCCGATGGCATGGCGTAAAGTTCCGAGAGATGAATGCAGGAATGTGCTTTGGAGATCTAGATCTGGATGGAAGTGCGGATCTCTGGCACGGGCAGATCTCGTATGAAGCCTTCGGTGCAGGCGCCACCCGCTATGCCCACCTATACTTTGGTTCACCCATACCAAGTACTTCCTATGTTGATCGTGCCTGGGAGACTGGCCTTTTTATCCATGGCGCATGGACAGCTGTTCGCTTGGATGTTGACCGCGACGGAGATCTCGATCTTCTTTGTTCCAGTGGTACAGAGAATGTAAAGCTCTTCCGGAACGATGTACCGAAGTTGGGCAACGGCATTACGCTCCGCCTACACGACGTATCTGCCGGAGCTCATCACGATGCGTATGGTGCGCACGCGTTTGTCTATGCAGGGGGCAAGCAGTTCCACAGGTGGATGCCGGGCACCGTCTCTGGTGGACGGATGTCGCAGATGTCGCATGATCTGCATTTCGGCATCGGAAGAAGCACCGTTGATAGTGTTGTGGTGCGATGGCCCAATGGCAGCATCACGCGCTTTACCAATGCCACCGAAAACAACGCTTGGATTCTCTCAAGTAGCGGAGCCGCCGTACTTCTATCGCAAGGACGCGCATTGCAGATTTCCCCTGCAACAGGATCCATCAATCATGCATCACCTGTCACTATGCAGTGGGCCGGACCTCGTGGTTCTCTATACGATGTCCGGATTGGTCGCACACCCAACATTGAGCAGCCTCTTCGCGATGTAATGGGTCACACTAGCGACACGCTCATGTTCACCAACGGGACTCTCGGTGCCACCTATTTTTGGCAGGTCCGTCTCAGCGGACAGCAATGGTCGCCAGTCTGGAACTTCACCATTGGTGAACCAGCAGAGCTGCCCGTGCTTCTCGATGCGCCCTCAAACCAAGCCATCAACGTCTCAATGAACGTATCACTCGTTTGGCACAGAGCAGTATATCCGGGAACGCTCTCACTTCCAGTAACGTATACCGTTGAGCTTGCATCCGATCCCAACTTCACTGTGCTACTCCAACGCTTCACCGGTGTGAGTGAAAGCGAACCAACCGTCAGAGCCGCAGGCATAGGTGCTGCAAGCCTAGTGTATTGGCGTGTTCGTGCCGACAATCAATGGCAAAACGGAAACTGGTCAGAGGTTCGCCGGTTTACCACCTACAATGCGCCCTCGCCCGTTACTCTTGTCTTTCCGGAAAACAATGCCACAAATGTTACTATGCGTCCACGTTTTTCATGGACGCGCATGCCCGAGGTTGACAAAGGCTACGAACTAGAAGTAGATACGTTGCCAACGTTTGCAACGGCCATCAAACGTAAGGCAGGCGATACCTCTTACACCATGAGCCCGCCTCTCAAGCCATCGAAGCAATACCACTGGCGTGTTCGTGGCGTCAATCTTGCAGGTCCAGGTGTAGACAGTGAGGTCTCCGTGTTTACAACAACAACAGCAACGTCCGTACAGGACTTCGTTTGGAACGATGATGCACTCGCGGAAACAATTGAGATCTACGATGTGCTCGGAAGGCAGATCGCCGCTGGGCCTATAACCCAACGCGACGTTTTACTTGGGCGCGCCACTGGGCTCGTCTTCTGTGTTGAACGCTCTCGGTGGGGCAGAGTCACTGCCGTAGCACGTGTAACCCTGTAACCATGTATGACAGAGAGTGACGCCATGGCGTCACTCTCTGTATCTCCGCATCTGCGTACATTCGTTTCCATGTTCAATGCGATTTCAACAGTCCGCCATATCATTCGCCCAATACTGCGGCGCGATGCGCCACAGTACGCATCTACCATCTCGCTGTTTGTCTGTATCGCCCTTGCCATAATTTCTCTCGTGATCGGGTTGTCTCAACGGTCACTTATTGTACAAACAAGCTGTGATCATTTTTCAGAGTCCGCCTGAAAACCGAAACACGTTTCTTCTGCTTGCATGGAGCGCAATCTCCTTCTTTGTGATGCGCATCACTGGCCGACTGCTAGAGAAATATGCGAATCGATTTCACATGCCCATGCTTCGCTATGATGCAGAGCTGTGGCGTGTTGACTCGTGGATGGAGATAGGGGTATTTGCCAGTCTCATTCTAAGCGGCTTGTTGCAATTCACTGGTCGTTTTGCCTATGCGGCCATATTCGACGGAGTTATTTCTATTGGGTTGCTACTTGCCGCAATACAGGTACCCCTCAAACATGGCAAGGAAGCCTTCCGGCAATTGCTTGATCGCACTCTACCCGATGAAATGCAGTATGAGATCCTTGCTGTGATTGCTGAGAATCACGACCGCTTGTGTGAATTCAAAAGTGTACACACACGGCAGTCGGGCAAGGACATCTTCATTGAGATCGACCTCGTGATGCCCTTCGACTACACCCTAGAGCATTTGTATTTCTTAGAAGCCGATATACTCAAGGGGCTTCATGGGAAATTTCCTACTGCTATCCCACGCGTGTACGTAACACCGTGCGATCACCAATGCGAGCGTGCGGGTGAAACCACGTGTCCAGTAAAGATGTCCTTACAGCCCCCTACCTCCCTCTCTTAACTTCGATCTGTACCGTTCTGCTTAGGAATCGCTCTTCTGGCGTGATGTAGGATTCAATGCCCGGCGGGAATCTGTCTGTGCGAATTTCATTGCACTGCAACTCAACCTTCCTCGTAATGTGCTGTTTGATTGTTGCACAAACAGCATCAGCGCGTTTTTGTGAAAGCTTACGATTGAATTCAGCGTTACCCAGCAAGTCTGCGTAACCGCGTACAATCACGGTTGAACCTGCGGGCACGTTTGCTACAAACAACCTGATCTGCTCTGCTGAAATGGGAGTGATCTCATCACTTGCAACATCGAAGAGTGTAAGCGTCAAGCGCTCGAGTTCAATCGTTGTTGTATCCTTCTTCACAACAAGTTGCGTTGTTGCAGTTGCGCTTACGTTTCTAATCGCGTTTACACGCAGCTTTACATCCACGGGTCTACCGTCGTTCATGAGGTCTGCAGTGGCAGGTGTGAGCACCTGAGTAATCTGCCCAGGTACACCCTTGCCGGATTGCGAGAATACAACAACAGAGCCCGATGTTGCTTCAAGCGTCCAATCCGTGAGGTACTTCTGACTCGTTCCAAAAGGGTCAAACAGAATCTTGGGAGGATCCACTGTCTGTGCCTCATTGAAGCGGCGTTTTGCAACGGAAGCCAAAAGCTCAAGATCATTTGTCAAGATTTCTACACGTCGGTTCTCAGAATATCCTTCTTCACTTTGCTGACGCGTTATACGCTCTGGCGCGCAGGAGCCGCTTCCTGTTTCAATGGCAATGCGATCATCACTAATGCCCCATATTCGCGTGAGATAGTCTTTCACGGCCCCAGCACGTTTACGCGCGAGTTCACAGTCAGATCCTTCTGTTGTTGGATCTGCAGTTCCACGAAGCCGTATCGATGTATTTGGCAATCGCCGCATTCTATCGCCAACAAGATTCAAAATTTCTCGGTGAACAGAAATCGTGCGTGTGCCAATTGCATCAAGATTGTATGCCTGTGCATCTGCAATCTGCCGGTAGCGGAACGACAACGAAATTGATTGAGCTTCAAAGAACACTACTGGGAGAATTGGAAGTGCCTCAGTAATGAACTGGGTTGTAACGTTGATCGTGAAAACATCCTTCAGTGCCCCAGATGGCAACACTGCGCGCGCTGCTATCTTGGCAACAATAACTGGAAGGGGCGGACTGTAAACAGTATCGGTACGGTAAGCCCTGTCTGTAATTGTCACAAGGTCAGTGGTCACAATGGTGTCCGTTACAATTCGCTCTGGGCCATCAACACGACGCCTTTCGGCATCTGGTGCTACGTCCACAAACACAGAGTCAACGAACACTTCTCGCCTACGCTCAACAGGTGTTGGCGGCTCCGGGGCATTCAAAGAGAGTGCAATGCTGGCGCCCACACGAAGCATATTTGCCTTCCACTGCTGACTTTCAATGACGCTGCCAAGTGCAATGGTGTAGAGGACCTCAGGTGTAAGAACAACTGAATGATTTTCAGTGAGCGGGATATCAAAACCTAGTCCAACAACGGCACCAAGTTGTGGAGTGGTAAGCCCCTTCATCGATTCATTTGTTGTTTCGTTTCGCACTCTTCTGCCATTTTCAAACGTGCCCGTGCCGGGAAGAATAAGTGTTTCCTTCTGCGTGAAAGATGTCTGAGCCATAATCCCCGCAGATGCACCCACCATGAGTCGCACTGGATCAACCACACGGATATCTACCAGGAATTCTCCACCGAGCCAATTCATTCGTGCATCAAGAGAGTGGCGCGTTACCCCGGGTGCGGCATTCGTTACAAAGATGTTTTCGTCAGTTTCAAACGATCCATTATACGAGGCAAAGGTGCCTCTCAGCGTCAGGCGAAAAGTCTTTGTTACTTCTTGTCGAACAAATGCGGATATGGCGGGACCAAAGCTGAGTGCGCTCGTATATCCAACACAGCATGTTGGCGCTTGGGGAAGAATAAAATCTCCACTATGCATCGCCATATCAAGATCTGCACTCATGCCAATTTGAAACAGCCAAACATCTTCTGGTCTGGTTACCTTCCACCATTGAGCGTGCGCAACACTCGGACAAATGCTCAGACACGAAAAGACGATGATAACAATACGGAGGAAAGAAGTACTCATCGTGTACCTTCCAAAAGGAGAGTACTTGTGCTCTGCGTTTCAGTGGTGACGTTTAAAACAGAAACTCCGCTGAGGATGTCTCGCGGAATGATACGCTCCACAAAGCGTGCAGATTCTTCGTTCACGGTTGATGTGCTGCTCCAGAGATTCTTGCCACGCAGGTCATACACGATCATCGATATGGGTCCTGATTCCGCAAGGTTTACGTTAACACGTATCCCTTCAGCCGCTGGCACAGCCTGCACGGACAGAGGTGTACCTAGTGACGTGTACATGCGTGGGCCACCCCCTAACCTGCATATGCCCCGCACCAAAATAGGAGTGCTTCGAGTCTCTACGCGCATCCCTGGGCCGGCTCCCATTTGATCCACGCGGATAATGTCGAGAGCAGTAACACTGTCCTGACCCAAAGTCCCTTGAAACGCAACTGTCAACAGGTCTGCATTAACGAGCGGCAGTGGCACTGCTATCTCAAAATATTGTCTGCTTCTTCTAATTCCGTTTGAATCAATAATCACATCGTTGATGACGTTTTCAAGTGGAAGTGAAGCTGCGGTCTGGAAAAGAATGGACGGGTCATAGGAGAATCGTAGCCGCACACTATCGATCTGTGAAAGTTCGAGAAACTGTGCGCCTTCAAGCGAAACCGTAATCGTAGTAAACGCTTGAATATCAATCGTGTCTCCAGTGGCAACGAATCGTGCAAAGGCGGGGGGCGGCGGGGAAATTGAGAAAGTTCTGCTCGTGTCTGACTGAAGTACAATTTCTCGGATTTGCCAAATACGTGCCGTGCCATCATTTGATGTAGTGAGAAGTCTATCACCCTCATCATTCCATCGCACAACTTTTACGTCATCATTGTGTTGAAGATTTCGAATAGTTGTATTCGTTGCAAGCTCGTGGATGCGTGCGAAATTATCATCAGAGGCGCCGGCAAGGAGCGAACCATTGGGCGAGAATGCAACCATACGAACAGCGCCACTGTATCCACCAAACTGTGATTGCCGAAGTCCAGTTGCAACATTCCACACAGTGATAGTTGAATCGGACATGCCAACGGCAACCAGTGTACCATCAGGAGAGAATGTTACGCTGCGAACACCTTCTTGCGGATCATTCACATTCCATAACTGCACAGCCGTGGAAGCTCTCCAGAGCCGGATTGTAGCGTCTCCACCCACTGTGCAGACCTTTGTGCCGTCTGGACTATATGCACCTGAGATCACGCCAACACCATGACCAGCATATGCTAGCGGCAAGCCAACAGTTCTTCCATAAATGCGTGCTTCACTGGCGCAAAGCAGAACCTTTGTGCCGTCTGCATTGATGGCAATGTCATCTAATGTAGACCCCGCACTTTGCGTGGCCCTTACAAGTGTATTTGGGAGATTGAACACCCTTACGCGATTGTCATCACACTTTGTAAAGAGCCACAAACCCGTTGGGTCGATTTCTACTTTCGATACCGTATTGGGATGTGTGAGTGTTTGCGACACTGTGTTGGTAGCAACATCAATAACGCGAGCCGTGTTATCATCTGAGCCCGTGTAGATCTTGGTGCTATCCCTGCTCCATCGCACGCTATAATATGTAGCTCGAGGAACAGACACAACTACGAGCGGTACCGCGCTACTTTGTTGGGCATCCCAGATGTGAGCATCAGCCGCAACGCTCACTACCCTATCAAAGGACGGGGACCACCATGCGTCTCGCACGGGGCTTCCGTGACCACTATAGATCACATTGTCCGCGGCACCGGGAGGACGAAGCTGTAAAACACGCACTACGTATGATGATGTTGGGGCTAATCCTCTAATATTCCATGCGAATTGACAACCGAAGGCACTATCTGCCATTTTTGACCACGTGCGTCCGTCATCAGGTGAATATTCGAGCCGAACCTTTACGGTATCATCCACGCCAGTCCAACGCACGATTACTATTGTATCACGCGTGGTGTAGTATATCTGGCCCCCTACAGGGTTTACCAGCGTCAGTGTAGTATCCTGAGCGGCCACTGGTACAACAATGCAAAGGAGTGCTAGGGCAATTGCAAATGCCCATTGATGTGCTTTCTTCAAAGAATAGATTCCCTTATGTTGAAATGGTAATCTACGATGAACGAGCCCAAACACCAACGAAGTTAAAACGCTGATTTACCCTCTGGGAGTAAACCCGTTTCAGGCGGAGAGTCAAAGGCGTCGCGGTTGAACGAAAGGTCGTGGAATGCAGCCAGTTCCTTCTGGTAATAGAGCCTCACATCACCTGTGGGGCCGTTTCTCTGCTTACCAACAATGATTTCTGCAACATTCTCCGTGGACCTGCCATCTTCGAACTGGGCGATCTTGTAATATTCTGGGCGGTGAATGAACATCACAACGTCTGCATCTTGCTCAATTGAGCCCGATTCCCGCAGGTCAGATAGCATTGGGCGTTTGTCTGCGCGTGCTTCAAGTGTACGATTGAGTTGCGAGAGAGCAACAATCGGAATCTGAAGTTCCTTAGCAACGGCCTTCAATGTGTGTGAGATCATCGAAATCTCGCGCTCACGGCTCTCTGCTTTTGGTGCGTGCATAAGCTGCAGGTAGTCTACAATCACAAGATCGATCTTGTGCTCTACCTTCATGCGTCTACATTTTGCACGTAACTCAACTGGCGTAAGCGCAGCAGAATCGTCTATGAATATCTGAGCATTCATGAGACTATCAACACGAGTTACGATCTCGTGCATTTCCGTGTTTGAGAGTCGACCACTTCGAAGCGCCTGAAGTCCAACTTGTGCATCGGCAGAAATGAGACGCAGTACAAGTTGCTGTGCCGACATTTCGAGCGAAAAGATGCCAACGGATTTTCCACGGCGTGATGCTGCACGAGCAACTGACAATGCGAATGCAGTTTTACCCATCGATGGGCGCGCTGCAACAATCACGAGATCAGACGGCTGGAGTCCACTCAATAGTTGATCGAGCTGCGTAAACCCAGTTGGTACGCCCGTTACGCCATCACCATCGCCCGAGGCAATGGCGAAGATTTTCTCAATTGCTTCCTTTGTGAGTTTCTTCATGCCCGAATACGAGCGACGAAGTCTCTTTTCGGCTACTTCAAAGATTCGCTGTTCGGCACGATCAACTTCATCGAGTGCGTCCGTTGTATCGTCATAACAATCACCAATAATCTCACCCGCTACTCGGATGAGCTGACGCTTGAGATATCGTTCCAACACGATACGTGCATGATGTTCAACGTTTGCTGCCGAGACTGTGCGTACGCTAATCTCCGTGAGCGCAAACATTCCGCCTACACGTTCAAGGGTACCTTCACGTTGCAGTTGATCGGTAAGCGACACAAGATCAATTGTAACGCCCCGTTCAAACATGGCCATCATGGCCTTGAAGATCAACACGTGTTTGTCATGATAGAAACACTCGGCATCGAGCACTTCTATGACCTTTGCCACGGCGTCTTTATCGATAAGCATCGCACCAAGAACAGCTACTTCAGCATCTGTTGAATGGGGCGGGATGTTACCAACAACTTCGTCGATCGGTAAAACTTGGGAGCGGTTTGAAGAAGAGCGCTGATCTCTTTTAGGTTGCGATGACATATGAGCAATCTAGGTAATCAGCCCGCTTTGTTATCCAAGCATTACTAACGCATTATCCCCATGCTCGTGGGTTAATCAGTTTACGGTAGAACGATTTCGCGCTTTAACTCAGCGCTGGCGTAGAGCGCCTCTACAACCTTCATACGCTCCACTGCTTCGTCTATCGTAGAAATCATTGGTACAAGTCCGCGCACGGCATTAAAAAAGTGTTTGAACTCTGATTCATAACTCTTCTTGTAAATTTCAAGCTGCGTTTTCTTCTGAGGCGAAGTTGTGCTTGAAATATTTGCTCCGCTTTTGCGAACCAGACGATAAGGATTGATGTATGCGCTGCCTTTTTTTCCAAAAACGTTGCAGTAGTAGAGATCTTCTGCTCTAACGAGCGACCAGCTTGTCTCGATAGTTGCCACCGCGCCATTTTCGAATTGAAGCATGGCTACAACTACATCTTCTACAGTTTTTGTTTCGTGGTGGAATGTTGACGCTGTTACACTACGCACTCTACCAAAATCAAAAACGTGCAGAATCATATCCAATACGGCTATCCCAAGGTCAACAAGTACACCCCCTCCCGACATATCGGCATTGGCCAACCATCGGGCGTCTGTAGAGCGCTGCTTAACCCAACCCGCCTTAACGTAGTACGCATTCCCAATCTCGCCGCGGTCAACGGCATTCTTCATATTTGCTACATCTGGCCGGAACCGATGATTCATTCCTACCATGACGTGAACCCCATAGCGCTCAGCGAGAGTCTTCATCTCCATTGTTTCTTGCAACGTACGCGCTGCTGGCCGCTCCACAAACACATGCTTTCCTGCGGCAATCGCCAGCATTGCAACGGCAGCGTGAGCATCGGTGCTGGTTGTCACGAACACGGCGTCTGCGTCCGGCAGGTGCAGAGCCTCTTCAAGGGTGCGGAACGCATGCGGCACGTTGTATTTCTCGGCAAGAATGCGAGCTTTTGATATCTGCCGATCACAAATAGCCACAATGCGCACTCCGCTTGCAGCAGTTAAGAGCGGGAGGTGAATTCCTTGGGCAATATTGCCGGCACCGACGAGAATAATTCCAATCATGAAAAATGCAAAGCAACAATCATGCCGTCAGATTAAAGCTGCGAGCGCAGAGAGAACTTGCTCTGTTTCGATGGATACCATACACAAGAAATGACCCTTCGGACATGAAGCTCGTCCAATGTGCGAACATGGCCGGCACGACACGTTGTGTTCAACAATTTTGAATGGCACGGCATACGGCGCAAAGCCAAACTCTTGCACCGTAGATCCAAAAATGGCCACAATTGGCAGCCGGCGTGCCGATGCCAGATGCATCACACCGGAATCATTTGTGATAATCGCCTGGCATGTGTCGAGCGCACGGACGGTGGATTCAACGGAAAGCGAGCCATCCGCCCGCAAAACGTCCACCCCAGATGCCTCAGCAACAGCACTACAGATATCTACATCTGCTGGGCCCCCTATCAGTACAATCTCTTTGTTACCGCGCACTGTTAGTTCTCGTACGAGCTGGGCATACTTCGCTATTGGCCAACGCTTTGTGGCATGTTGTGCGCCCGGGGCTATTGCTATTCTATGCAGAGCGCCACGCGCCGGCTGTGCGTTGAGGTAGACTCCATCACGGCGCTCCTCAGGCAACCACACCTCACACGGCTCAATATCACCTACAAGAGGCAGATGTTCAAGGAGCTTGCGGTAGCGCGAGACGATTGACTGCGTTTTTGCTGGCCGTTTCTTAAGCCACACGAGGGCTAACTTCTCAAGTCGGTGCTTTGGAGCAAGCACAACTGTTGACCCTAAGCCATGGCGCAGGGCGGCCGAGCGGAGGTTGTGCTGCAGGTCAACGATAAGATCATATTGCCCACCACATTCTCCCGACAGCGATTCAAGTATTTTCAACTTTATCTCGTCGCTCGTGGCGTCAGTTGCGCTCGTTGTGAGAATGGGCCATACATGTGCAACTCGCGGATTGTTCTGCCACACTCCGGCAAATCTGGAGCTCACGGCCACATCGATACGTGCGCGTGGATAGGTACGGTGTAATTGCCGCACCAAGGGTGTGGCAAGGACAACGTCTCCTAAAGAAGACAATCTGATGATCAGTATAGATCGCATTGGTACGAAGTTTGCGATCTTTGCGACATCACCAACCACTTTGATGTAAAGAACATGAGATTTTCCGTGGAACAGGACGACGAACTCGTTGTCTTTACGATCAAAGAGCCCATGCTCGACTCAACAAATGCCCCAGAGGTGAAGGGCGAGCTCTTGATTTTGTGCCAGCCTTCGGTAAAGGCATTGGTGATAGACCTTTCTCTGGTCCACTTCTGTGATTCGCAAGGCCTATCTTCACTTCTTCTGGCACATCGCCAGATGAAGGACCATGAAGGATTTGTGATCCTCGTTGGGCTACAAGAGCAGGTACGCAACCTGTTCCGGATTTCGCAGATCGAATATCTCTTCGAATTCCAGCCAACCATAGCCGACGCTGTAGCGTGGCTGCAGAGCTAAGCCCCGTGCTGGCTTTTTAAGCCTAGTCTTTTGGCGGAAGTGGAAGTGACCCCGGAATTCCCATAAGCGGAAAATCTTTGCGCAATGGGTAAAGGGGCGTTCCATGTTCATCCATGAAATCTTCCGGCATGTAAAACCTGCGCAGGTCTGGATGACCGTCAAAGATGATGCCGTACATATCGTACGTCTCACGCTCGTACCAGTTTGCGGCCTCCCACACATCTACGGATGTAGGAAGGTGCAATGCGTCTTCGTGCACGCCCACCTTTACACGCAAACGAGCAGCGTTTGCGAGAGAGCTTAGGAAATACACAACCTCATAACGCTCGCCTGGCTTTGCCCAATCGATTGCTGTGATGTCTATCAATAAATTAAACGTCGTTCGCGGGTTGTCCTTTAGCTCATACAGCACGTCAAGCAAATCCGCAGCTTTCACAACGAGCGTCAAGTCTCCGTGGTGTTCCACTACACTTACGTCAGCAGCCACAGCCTTTGCCACCTGAATGATATCGTTGTTGCTCAAAGCCATATTATTTGCCTACGGATTGCGACACTGGTTTTGTGACTGTACGTTTACGACGCGCCCACTCTGGCACCGTATTAAACACATAATCCCACATTGGATTGCTCACGCCAAAAGCCGTGTGCTCATCTATAAAGTGGTGTTTCATGTGATATTCTTTGATGAACCGGCCTACTCTATTGGTCATCGGGAAGTGGTGTGTTGCATAGTGAATGCTGTCATAGGCCACGTACCCTGCAAGAAATCCAGCATACAACGCATAATGATGGGGCGATGCGAAACCCTTGAAGAGCCAGAAAAATACTATGGCCAGCGGGACGCTGACAAGAAGCGGCATTACAAGTCTGGTTGAATCTCGCGGGTAATCATGATGAATACCATGGACAAGGAAATGCAACTTCTTACCAAGACTCGTTGTGGGGACAATGTGGAATGCCCATCTGTGGATGGTGTATTCAGTTAACGTCCATGCTATTACGCCCACCACAAAGAAAAGGATGGCCGCCCAAACAGCTACTGTTCCAAGGCTGAGGATCATCATCCACACAATTACCGGCACGAATACTACGATTGGCGTAACGGGATGTATGTGCGAGAAGAACTCAAGAATTGGATTCTTGAAGAGTCTTACCGTTTCGTCTTGATTTGAAACAAACATCGCGCACATAAGAATCAGCCTTGTTAAATCAGTCAGCTTCTAAAATACGGTGCAGGCGTCATTTTAGCCCTAGTGCTCGGTGCATATCATCGCCGTAGTCAGTCAGGATCTCATCTCCTACTTTAATCTTCTTGATGGCAACGATCCAGATCCGGCTGCCAAAATTTACGTACTCGGCATTGGATTTCTTGCCAGACCCGTGAAAATCGCAAGCATAACGGGCAACTCCACTACTTGTAAGGTGAGCGTCTATGACGAATTTCTCGGAGAGCTGAATTCCATAGGAACCCATCGAATCTTTGTCGTATCGACGGTCATATTGGTCTGTTGTGAGCTTTTCACCCGAATATTCCACTATTCGGTCGTCTATGGCGAATGGCTTTTCAGCAAAAAGTCCAAGCCCGGCCTGAGGAATATTGCTTTTGCGTACCGAAATGCCCAAATGCTCTTTTGTGTGTTGACCGCAGAAAGGGTGCGTTATCATCGTCATTCGTTTGCATCGCCCTTTGTCGCCAACATGCGCACATCGGCGAGTAACGTTCGTTGAGTGTCGTTTCATAGGTTGCGAATATAGGCCTTCTGCCTGGCGTAGTCTCTATTGTTTAGAGCCTAACGTTGAGCACCACGGCAAAATTCCGTGTTGCTTGAACAAAATACGTGGGCACAGTAGCCCCTTGAACATATCCAACTCCGCCATTTGTTATCACGTATGCATTTGTAATATTATTGGCCATTACACCCAGCCTATGGGCGCCTGCAAAAGCCCACCAGAGCTGCACATCTACTTGCGTAAAGGATGGCAGCACAAGTGATGCCTCGTTTGAAAGATCAGTGAAAGACTGTGCCACGTGCCGCAGGCTTGCGTTTACATCTATTGATGCTAGAGGCTTGCAACGCAATGTAGCCATTACGTGATATGATGGCGTAAGCACAGGTGTTACGTTGGAGTAGACTGTATCGCGACCAATATTTTCAGGTATGTATTGGTCAATCGTTGCCTTCATGAGGGTACCTGTGAGGTCTAACCAAAGGTTGTCTGTTACGTGCAGCGAACCCTCAACCTCAATACCAAGGCGCTTACTGGAGCTCACGTTTTTCCGAAGCTGCACAAATTGTTGTTCAATGTATTGACCTATTGGCGCGATTTCATCGGTGAACATCATGGCAAATCCTGTCACGTTCAGGTATCCGTATGGCGCTTGGAACCGAGCACCAATTTCGAGGTCGTTCACATATTCAGGACGAACGGTTCCGGGGTTTTGCAAGACGAAGAGGTTGGCTGAATTGATCTGAGTAGAACCAAGAAGATCAAATCGTGTGGGCTCCCTGCCAGTCCGTCCAAA
The DNA here is from genome assembly GCA_947495975.1 of Ignavibacteria bacterium. Lineage (GTDB taxonomy): Bacteria > Bacteroidota > Ignavibacteria > Kapaibacteriales > Kapaibacteriaceae > UBA10438. The sequence goes on from CANMBE010000003.1 coordinate 81,166, forward strand.
CGACGTATAGACGTCTATACCATCAACAATGGAATATCTAAGTCCAAGACGTGGATTAACAAAGAGCCACGTGTGGACCGGAACCGAAACGTTTGCTCCAACCGTGCGGGCATCTGGTTGAAAGTTGAGTCGCACGGAGCGAATCTGCACGTCACCAAACGCTTCAAATTTTCCGATACGATATTTTGCTCTCGCAAATCCACTGACTTCTTGTTTCGACGTCTTGTCATCGTAATACGGACGTTGCGCTTCGGGCGAAACGTACTCCCAATTGCGCCTGCTAAAAGTATAGGCATGAATACCCACCGTTCCTTTGAAACCTGGAATCACGTCATACACGTCCAACGTAGTCATACCTCCAACATGCTGGTTTTGAAGCGGATAGTTGATCTGTGTAAGCAACCCAGACGTGTCGCGATAACCAGCAAAGAAGTCGCCCCCTGCCATGCCGTAATACAGCGATGATGTCAGAGTGATATTCTCTGAAAATGCGTGGCTATGCTGAAGTTGAGCAAGCTGCTGCCCAAAGTCATCTACGTCGGTTCTATCATTGAGATTGGTGCGTGGATTGAAATCTGCTAGATATTTTGGTACCGGCACGTATCCAAGTTCGTTCTGCGTACTACCCCATACTACAGTCAACTTCACTACATCTGATGGTCCAAACCATGCGGCTGATGCATACAATGAGTTTGCAACGGTGCCGGTGTGATCGCGATATCCATTTGAGCGGAGAGATGTAAATCGTGCAAAGACGCTGACATTATTTTCCATACGCCCGGTAGCTACTGCGGCGCTAGCGCGCAGTAGCCCAAAAGTGCCTGCCGAAAGCTGCAGATCCGCAGATGGCGCATTGCTGTTGAGTGGAACGCCTTCAAAATTCACAGAGCCTGCGAATGACGCTGTACCATTCGTGCTCATTCCTGTGCCGCGTTGCACCTGAACTGATCGCATGCCGTTTGTGAGATCGCCCATGTTGGAGAAAAATACACCCTGGTCAATCATGTCATTGAGCGGAGTTCCGTCTAGCGTAACATTCACCCGTGTCTGGTCAATGCCACGCACACGAAACGTGCCGTAGTTAGAAACGGATGTTCCTGACTCTGAGAATGCGATGACAGACGGTACGGTGCGCTCAAGGACGTATTGCGGATCTTGGCCAATGTAGATTTGATCAATAATCTCTTTTGATACCGTTGTCTGTGTTACTGGGTCGAGCGCACCAGCACGGTAACTCGTAACATTGATACCGGTGGACAATAGTGACGTTTCTTGGAGCACAACCTCACCGATGTTGCTGGCGCCTTGACCAATGAGTACAACTCTTGATTCATAGCCAATGCATGAGATGGTTATGTGCGCAGTATCGGAAGCAATGTCATCAATACGAAAGTGACCTCGTACGTCGGAAAAGGCACCTCGTTGAGTGCCGTTGAGCTTTATCGTGGCCCGAACAATTGGCTGAGACCTGGCGTCTAGCACTGTTCCGGAGATTCCATGAGGGAAGGGCACTGCAACGCTTGATAGGCAGCAGGCCAAAAAGCAAACAACAAGAACGCGAACGTAGGGCATAATATTTCCGTTTTCCTTCGCCGGCATTATCCGGATCAGGTTCCAAGAGTGTAATCTCAGCCGTTGAACTCAACGGCACCTCTAACGGGGAGCGCGAATATAGCAACTGCCTGCCTCCTATCTTTGTGCATGGATAAATTTATCGTCGAAGGAGGCGTACGCCTCAAAGGCACAGTCGCAATCAGCGGTGCCAAGAACGCCTCACTTGCATTAATGCCCGCCTGCCTTTTAGCGCCAGGCACATTTACTTTAAACAACACGCCGAATAACAGAGACCTCTGGACGATGAGTCGCTTGTTAGGCAGCATGGGTGTGCAAACAGATTTGCAGGGAGATGTGTTAACTCTTGATGCATCACATCTTACCAGCCATGAAGCCCCTTACGATTATGTGAAGCAGATGCGCGCATCGATCTACGTGCTTGGGCCGCTCATCGCACGATATGGTGAGGCCCGTGTGTCATTGCCTGGCGGATGCAACTTCGGCCCGCGTCCTGTTGATCTCCACCTAAAAGGTTTAGAAAAACTCGGAGCACAAATTGAAGTAGAAGGGGGCTATATCATTGCAAAGTGTCCGCGATTGCAAGGCGCACACTTTCACTTTGATGTTTCGAGTGTTGGTGCATCAGTGAACATCCTTATGGCTGCCGTCCTTGCCAAGGGTCACACTACACTTACGAACGTTGCGCTAGAGCCCGAAGTAATGTCGGTAGTTCATATGCTCTCGCTTATGGGTGCAAGAATTGAAGGTACCGGCACGACAACGCTAGAGATTGATGGCGTTGATGAGTTGCATGCCGTAGAGTTTGCAACTATCCCTGACAGAATTGAAGCCGCAACCTTTCTCATTGGTGCAGCGATGACAAAGGGAGATGTAACACTTACCAATGTTGAGCCAGAGCATCTCACTGCCGTCATTCAAAAAATGGAGAAGGCTGGCTGCGAACTAGAAGTTGGCACTTCAACCATCCGCGTTGTGATGGATGACAACCCAGAGCCCGTTGACATAACAGCCAGAACGTATCCTGGCTATCCAACAGATTCACAAGCGCAGTGGGCCGCGTTTATGCTCACATCAAAGGGGGCTTCAACAATCAAGGATACGATCTACCCTACGAGATTTGGGTACGTGCCGGAATTGCAGCGTCTTGGCGCGGACATCGAAACGGGTGATGGCTATTGCATAGTGAAAGGCGGAGCCCACCTTAGTGGCGCCACTGTTATGTCCAGCGATCTGCGCGCAAGTGCAAGTCTTGTTATGGCGGCACTTGTGGCAGAAGGCAGAACAGAAATCTTGCGCGTGTATCACTTAGATCGTGGGTATGAAGCGCTCGAAAAGAAATTGGGCTCGTTGGGCGCAGTCATTGAACGAGAGACAACCGAAGACTTCTGAAGACTGTTGTAACGATACTCTCGGTTCTTTTTTGCTTGACAGCTATGGCGTCAGGCCAAACGTCGATTTCAGCAACACAAAACGAATTGTCGCGGCTCCGTAAGTCTATCGACCAGACCCGTGCGCGCATTGAGGCTCTAAGCAACAGAGAATCATCTGCAATGAATTCACTTAGTTCATTTCAGCGCAAGCGGCACAACCTTTCTGTTTTTATCAATCAGCTTGAGGCAGATCTTTCTCGTTTGCAAGACACAGCTCGAGTTGTTGAGTCACGGATTACCGATACGCAGTCTGCACTATCCCGCGCGGAAGGCTCATGGCGCAACGCTTCCCAGAGCATGATCATGTACCGCCGCGAGCACCGAGGCCAGCCCCCTGCATCATTGCGCATTGATGCCGTCTACAAAGCGACAACCACGTCTTTGGCGAATTACAGAAGTGAAATGCTTACACTGAAAGACTCACTTTCATCTCAGAAGCAACTTCTGCTTGACGTATCTACAACGCAAGAGAAAATTATTTCTGCGAAGGAGCGCGAGCGTTCATCACTCGTTGTTACTATAACGAAGAGTCAGCAAGAGTTACAGCGACTTCGATCGAACAAGAAGACTTTAGTTGCAGAATTGCAAAAGAAGCAACAGAGCGCGCGGCGTGTGAGATCCCTCATCGGTGATCTTGTTGCCAAGCAACGTGCAAAGGAAGAAGAACGACGTCGTCTTTCGCGTGCGAAGAAGTCAGACGCTGCTTCTAGGGGTAGCACAGTAGACACACCTCAAAGCGATGTGCGAACTGGTGCAACACCGGAGCGCGAAGGTTTTCGTTCAAATTCACTGCCGTGGCCAACATCGTCTACTTCGCTTTTGCACGGCTATGGTATGTACCGAAACCCCGAAACAGGGACTACGTTGGAGAATCCAGGCATTGATATAAAGGCGCCGCTCGGTACACGCGTTACGTGCGTTGCAAAAGGCCAAGTCTCATCCGTTACGTGGTTGCCTGGATATGGATCGTTGGTGATCGTAGATCACGAAAATGGTTTTCGCACTGTGTATGCGAACCTTGCGACAGTTGCAGTGAAAAATGGCGGCGCGGTAACCACTGGCACAACAGTTGGTTCGAGTGGTGAGAACATCGACGGTAAACTTGTACACTTCGAGATATGGTTTGGCCGAGACAGGCACAACCCTCTTACTTACTTGCGTTAACCCTGTTGTCTAGGGCTATATAGTCCTGTATTTGCTTCACTGCGTTGGCATTCTTCATACGTCGGTGTGAGGATACCAGCATGCTACACAAACGGTCGCGATAGTGCAGGCGCCTGGTAGGATCTGACACCTGCAGCCATGCGCGCTGCTCAAATGGCCTTCTCAAGAGTCGGACTACACTACTAGCAGAGCGCGCACTATCTGCTGCCGCACGTTCAATGAGCTTCGCAAATCGGCGTTCATATGTCTCTTGATTTATAGGAATGCTATCGAGACCAAGCTTTCCAATTCTATGGGTTATCTGCTTGTTGATCTCACCAACATTTGCTGAGTCAAACGCATACACCTTGAGTTTTGCGATGAGGGCAGGCTTCATTCGTACCCAGATTCGTGCTGGGTTCTCAGAATGAAAGCCATGACTTCTCAGATCATTCAATATCTGCTCGCAGGCATCATAGGTCATGTTGGTTTCTACAACCGAAAGTGATGCACGAAGCGCAAGTTCACCTACGATGTTGTCCGTATTGTCAAAAGCACGCAGCATCACCTGACGGATAAATTGACCCTGATTATAGACCCGTTGAAAGTCGCCCGCGCTATATGCCTGCCTAGATCGCAACACTCGTAGTGTTGATGACGCATTGTCCTTATATCCCATTAGCTCAAGCAAGCCAATGGCTTGTGAGAATCCAAGCTCTACCCAATAGTCTATTTTTTGCACGCCGGCAATCTCGCAGATCGCCTTGAGGTATGTTGCACGGCCACGATTTGCGCGCACGTTTGTAAGCTTGTTGAGCCCTGTGGTATCTTCAAATCCTGCGTCTGACGGAGTGTCTCGTGGAATTGAAATGATCTCTACACAGCCAGAGTCCACAAAGAACCGGACGAGGTGATTTGCATCTGCGTGTCCCATGGGATCGCCAAGACGCGAGTCCACACCAGTGATCATCACATTAATGACTCTGCCAAGGGGCGCCGGGAAACCGCTCGACTTCAGTGTAACCGTGGAGTCCGTTACATGAAACGAAACTGTATCAATGCCGTCCGCATTAAGGTGCGCCGCACCCTTTGAAACAATAGCGGTGGTGGTTGAATTTGTCTCGATTTTTTGCCCGGCTGGCGTATCGTCCGCGCTCTTCTCGCAACTAGCCAGTGCCACACACAGAAAAACCATCCAGCATGTGCGTGGAACTATCAAAGCCCCTTTCCCTTCGCTTCGTCCCAGTACGCGTCCATTTCTTCTAGCGTCATGGTATGTAAATCTTTTCCTGCTTCTATCGCCCTGCGCTCTATGTGCTGAAATCTACGCATAAACTCATTCGTTGTGCTGTGCATTGAATCCTCTGCAATCACACCTTCATGCCGCGCAGCATTCACAAGTGCAAAGAACACGTCACCGAATTCTCGTCTCGTTCCTTCGATATTATTCGTGTCAATCTCGTGTTTGAGTTCCGCAATCTCTTCATCAACCTTTGCCCACACGTCTCGCCGATCTTTCCAATCAAAGCCAACGTTGGCGGCTTTCTCTTGCACACGCTGCGCACGTAAGGCGGCTGGCAGTGCGCGCGGGACGCCGTCAAGAACTGATGTGCGACCTTCGTTCATCTTCAATCGCTCCCAATTCTGGAGAACAGCATCTTCAGTAACGGCAGTTGCATCAGCAAAAATGTGGGGGTGACGGTTGACTAATTTTTTGAACTCGTTGTCAATCACGGTACGCAAATCAAAGGCACCGCGCTGCTCAGCCATCACACTATGCATAACAACGTGCAGCAGAATGTCTCCTAGTTCTTTGCTCAATTCCGCATCATCACCTGCAGCAATTGCATCTACTGTCTCGTACGCCTCCTCAATAAGGAGGTGAGAAATTGATGCGTGCGTTTGTTTTACATCCCACGGACATTCTTCACGCAAAATCCTTACTAGACGGATAAAAGCATCTAGATAAGACAGCGCGTCTGTAGGATCAATGGGAAAAGGGATTGGAGTTGGCATTACGCCAGCGGCACCACGTATTCGTCCGATGGACGAGCAAGTGCCGCGCGTACCCAACGTCCATTTTCCTCTGCCATTCTACGCACTGCAAGGCGCTCCTTATTACACGGACCATCACCGTTGATCACGCGCTTGAACTCAGCCCAATCGGGATCACCATACGTCCATTTGCCCGTTACGGGATCTTTCGTGAGCTCTTGATCCGGAACCGTTAACCCTAATTCCCAAATCTTCGGCACGTATTGATTAAAGAACTGCTGACGCATATCGTCATTAGTAGCCATCTTCACCTTCCACTTCATGAGCTTTTCAGTGTGTTGGCTTGCGATATCGGGTGGTCCAAAGAAGTGCATGATTGGGCGCCACCATCTGTTCAACGCTTCCTGCACCATCTGGCGCTGTGTTGGTGTACCTGTTGCGAGCACAACAACATTGTCATACCCATACTTGAGATGAAATGCCTCTTCTTGACAAATACGTTCAAGCGCTCTGCAGTAAGGGGCGTATGACCCCTTCGAATTTGCAACCTGATTAATAATGGCCGATGCATCTATGAGCCAAGCGATCACCGCAGTGTCAGCCCACGTGATTGCTGGGTAGTTGAAAACATTCGAATACTTCGACTTGCCCGTCAGCAAATCATCAATCATTTTTTCTCGCGGCTTGCCAAGAGTTTCGGCTGCGCTATACAGAAGTTGAGCGTGGCCCACTTCGTCCTGCACCTTAGCCATCAATGCAATTTTTCTTTTGAAGCCTGGCGCGCGTGTAATCCACGTACCTTCTGGCAACGAGCCAATGATCTCGGAATGCGCATGCTGTTCGATCATTCGAATGAGCTGCCTGCGGTATTCGAACGGCATCCAATCGTGCGGTTCAATCTTCTCACCACGAACGATCTTGGCCTCGAACTCTGCAAGCTTCACAGGATCATCTGCTACTTGATCAGATGGTGGGCCTTCGATAATGCTAATGTTTCCGTACATGGATGTCTCCTATTGTCTCAAATTTGCATAGCGGAAATGATAGAATCCAATAGGTGACGCCTGCGTTGGTGTTGCAGGAGCCCCTTCATAGATACTCGTAAACTGAAACTTCACCAGCCGACCCTTGCGGGTCTTGATTGCGATTATTTTGTCTGGGCTAGGTGCAAGGGTATGGTTAGGAGCACCTTGATACACCCATACAGGGTCTATGCCTACGAACATGATCACTGGGGCCAACGTATCATCGTTTCGCAGCGCAGTGCCCGCAGGTAACGTAGAAAGATTTTCAAATCGAGATGCAATGACCGCACCCTTTGTACTTCCAACTCCAGCATTTCCGGAGTTTAAGCGAATCAATATATTGCGCGTGTTGCCACAGCATCGTAGGTAGCTCAACCTAATGTCCCATGCGCTTGTTGCCGTGCTATCGGGTGGTGCAATTGAATCACCATCGATAGAATAATACACAAAGCCCAAAGCACTATCGGCTCGGATATCACTCCGCACAACAACAGTAGTGTCAACAGGAGTTGATGGGCTTATTACTTCCGCTCCACAACCAGATAGGAGCATCAAGACGAAAACAAGAATAACTGCGAAAGAGAATAGTCTGTTCATTAACGTTTGCAAGTTTTTATGGTTTGTGAACACGAACACGATCAATAACTGCCTTTCCGATCATCATCCCATGCTCACTGCCGGCTTCACATCCACGGCGGTAATGGATGCCGCCATACATACGGCTCACCGACGCTTCAGCGGCTGCTTCACGAAAGTTTGCAAAAGATCTCGGCGCCCAACCGAATGGCACCTCGGTGCTGTCCACGAATTCCATGTTGCCAAAAAGATGAGTCAGCACTTCTGACGCTGCACCAGTAATTGTTGAGTGTCCACTGGCATGTTCAGGAAACGGTGGAGTCTGCAGTAATGGTTCCCAGCTCTTGTCAATGTAAGAGTTGATATAGGTAACAGGTCGGATAAGGTTGCCCCGGTACTTTTCTGCCCAGCAGGCGGTGAAACCATCGAAGAGAGAAAATGCGGTCATCGAATACACTTCCAGGGATCGCACCATTGAGGCGTTCTTATCCCTCAAAACTCTTTCAGCAATATTCATCCAATGTCCGCCAGGAGAGATCTGTCGCGAGTTAAAGATAAAGTGGCCGTGATAGTTGGTCAGAACTGGGTTGTCATTCCAAAAATTGGCTATCTGGCGTTGCTCATCTGTTAGACTCTTGTTGGTGGAAATCACTTCAAGAGCGGCATTGTAAAAGGGCGAACCTTTTTTCACACTAAACGGAATACTTGGTGGGACAGGAAACTCATTTGGCCCCGTAAGAACAATAGTCCGCACTCGCCCACAGTATGGGGAAAGGGGCTTTGCATAATTTGGCGGTGTTGGCACCCAACAGGAATCGCAGCGTGGCCATTCGTAATCTGGCAGTCCCTGTGTTCGCGCGTAGCCATCACCTTTTGCATAGGCAATGATCGCATTGCCTATATCCGTTCCGAACTCTTTGGATCTCGCAAAGACGTCCGCAGGTACTTCGTTTGAGAGTGCTACGAAATGCACGGCTGCAAGACTATCTGAAATGGAAACCCTATAGAGCAGCTTGCTGCATGCAACCTGGAGTGATGCAACCGCTGCTACGCGGTAATCATAGACGAGGTTGGGCTTTGGAACTGGACAGCTGGTAAAGCCATTGAGCATTCCAACCATAGAGGCGTATCCGGGCTCAGAATAGAAAGATGCTTGATAGCCGGCTAGGTTCGAATATGCATGTATACGTGCAGCAATGGGAGGTCCAAAACCATCTTCCATAATTACTCCAATCACACATCTGTTCCACTGATGTATGATTTGTGCGCCGTCAAGCGTTTGCGCCAAAATTGCTTGGCTATATGCAACAACCAGAAGAAGAAAAAGCAGTCTTTTCATAAGTCCAAAAATACGGCGGATTGTTGACTATTCAGCGATCACTTCTCGGGAGGGAGGTGAAAAAGCCGAGGTGCGCGTCCGTTCACGGCAACACACAGGATATCTGACGCGCCAGCGATAGGCAGTATTGCCATTTGTCTTACTTCATACGGAGCAGTAAATCCACTTTCTTGTGGTCCTAGTGGGGTTAGAGAGCCCCTTCCGTCATTTATCAGAACAAGACCAATGCCGGCATCATAGGCAATGTTGTCGCCATCTGCCGTCTTTGTGTTGCCAGCTACAACAACATCCATATCTCCATCAGCATCCAAATCACGAGTAATAATTGCCGTAATGGGAGATATCTGTGCAAGGTCTGGAAGTGATTGTGCCGTAAACCGACCCTTCTGATTTATAAACACGCACGATGCAAACTCCCGAGCAACAAGAGCACGTGCGCTGTCCTTGCGTCCGGATGGAATGATATCATCAATCCCTGCAACGGCAAACTGAGCATAGGTATTGAATTTGCGTGTTAGCGCTGGCATGTGTTGCATGAGCGTCTGTCTTCCGCGCGTCGGCACGCGCTTGCCATCCACAACGTAGGTAACGATGGGATCAATAGAGCCGTTATCGTCAAAGTCATCAACGTAGCAGATAAGAGGCTTGCCAGGCTCAGGGGCAAACCGACAATTGAGTCCAACATTGCCAGCAATGAGATCAAGGTCTCCATCGTTGTCGATGTCAACTGCATGAACTGCAGACCACCAACCTTCATGGTCACTCATACCCCATTCATCGCTTGCATCTTTGAATCTACCTTTTGTGTTTATCCAGATGCGTGGCGTCATCCATTCACCAACCACAATAAGATCTGCGTCTTTATCGCCGTCAATATCTGCCCAGATAGCACGCGTTGTCATTCCTACGAGAGATAGACCCGGGGCCATTTCATCTGTGACGTCTTTGAACTTGCCTTTATCATTTCGGTAGAGAATGCTTCGAGCTAGATGAGGGAATTTCCCTGGCGTAATGCGTCCACCAATGAAGAGGTCTGCATCACCATCAAGATCATAGTCGTTAACCTCAACGCATGAGCCAGATATATTTCCACCAGGCAATCCTCCTACTACACGTTTGAATTGCCCCTTACCATCATTTCGGTAGAGTCTATCTTCTAGCTCAGGATCATCTTCATCAAACTCGGAACCGCCTGAGATCACAACTAGGTCTAAGTCTTTATCTCCGTCTATGTCTACCAACGCCACATCAACATCTTCTGCTTCTACAACATCGTCTATACCACATGCAAAAGCTTCAAATTTCTCGTTCGGTCTTTGAAGAAAACATTGCGTGGCTTGATATTTGGGTCCGGTCACTATCACGTCTGCAAATCCATCCCCGTTAATATCTCCTACTGCTAATCCAGGTCCATCCTTCGAGAATCGATATGGAAGGAGTCTCTCTCGCTTAAAGTCGTCATACGAATTTTCTTGGTGCCGAAATGGAATCGTTGCTTCACGCAGCTTCCCCATGATCGTGGGCTTCTTGGCAGGGGGCAACCATGTTGGAGAATCCGAAGGCATGGTTATTGTTGTGTATGATTTTGCGATAAGCTTTGTGTGCTTGCTTACAGTTCCCGTAGGCCACCGTACAACAATAGAATCAACAACATCTTGCTTGGACAACCCAATATGTATGCGCGTATCCGATGTAGAAAGGAAACCTCGTGCCGCCATTACTTCGCGCACGATAGTTGCGCCCCCTGAATACACGGTTACGCGCGCTCCTATTGCCGTATAATTGGCGCTACCACCGCGAAGAGAAACACCTATCCAATTAGCCGAGTGATCGAATGGCTGAATAGTTCGGTTCATGAACACAGTGGCGGTTGTGTCTGTGTTGTTAACGATGAGATCTACGTCGCCATCGTTATCAAGATCTGCCATTGCTGCGCCGTTTGACACTTCGGGATCTGAGACTCCGCCAACAGCCGTTACATCCGAGAAGCGAAACCCACCAACGTTTCGAAAGAGAAAGTTTGAAAGCTTACTCTTTGGCATTTGTTTATAAGCATCAGTTTGCGCTGCGTCTGATTTGGCAAAGAGATTGTTTGCATAGTCCTGATCGCCCAAGTCTCTCTTTGTACCATTCGTGATAAAGAGATCTTGTCGGCCATCGAGATCAAAGTCCCCCGCAAGAACACACCAGCTCCAATCCGTGGCGGCCACGCCCGCCATGTAACACACATTGGAAAATCTGCCGTTGCCCCGATTCAAGTGCAATGCATTGTGTACACGCTGAGTTGAGTCGAAAAACGGACCGTAGATGGACATGCCACCTAACTGGGTCTGCCTTCTATAGTTTTCTCTTGGCAACATGTCAAGAGTGATCACATCTACCAAACCGTCTCCATCTAGGTCTGCTATATCACTGCCCATCGATGCCCAAGACATATTTGCCATTGCATTTGCAGAAGAGTCACCAAACGTACCGTCGCCAGAATTCATCCACACCTTATCACGTTCTTCAAAATCATTAGTAACGAATACATCTAACCAGCCATCATTGTTGAGGTCGCCAATGCTAGCACTCAGGCCATACCCCTTATCTAAAATTCCAGCACTCGCGGTTACATCAGCAAACACGCCATTGCCATCATTGCGGAAGAGTCGATCTGACACACCAGGGTTGAGATAACCTTGACGCCGCGGTTCGCCGCTATTAACGAGGAACACATCTAAGTCGCCGTCTCGGTCATAGTCAAATGCGTACGCACTTGTTGAAAAGACAGCAACGCTTAATGCTGAGCCAATTGACCTGTCAGCGAACGTACCGTTGCCGTTATTGACAAATAGTCTATTTGGTTCATACCTACGACAAATGTAAACGTCTGCGTAACTATCTCCGGTTAGGTCCGCGATGAGGATACCAGTATTGATCTTGGAGTCAAGAATTTGAAGTCCACTCTTTGAGCTCACATCTTCAAATCGCATTCCGCCTTTGTTTCGGTAATGCGTAATGCCCGATGACGTGCTCGTGAACACTACATCAAGTAAGCCGTCACTGTCTAAATCTCCAACGCCTACACCGCCGCCATTGTATGCATAAAAATCTGTTAGGACATTATAAGAGTTTGACTCAACGATATCATTGCGGAACGCAATGCCAGATCGCATTGGATCTATTCGCTCAAACATTTGAGCGTGCAGTCCGACCGAAGCATAAAGTGTTATGCATGCTACAACGAGCAATACCGTCACAAATCCACCTCGTGTACGTGGAATATCAACAACTACGAACGCGTCCTAGCAACTATCACTAAGCCCACGAGAAAAAATATGCAATTCGCACCCCACCCTACTACATCTACAGGCAAATCCATAGAAACTCCTATTGCCTGGCTCACCTTTGTGAAGGCAATGTACGTAATCGTAATAACCATTGCAGCGGCTATGTTCACGGCCATCCCACCCTTTCGGCGCACCGATGCAAAGGGCACGGAGATAAGCACTACAATGATGTTCACAAAAGGGAAAGCCCACTGTCCAGAAAGATCGATCTCCTGCCTACGCGTGTCCTTACCGCCTCGCTTCATCGTTGCAATGTAGTCCTCCATTTCGTTGAAGGTCATCTCTTCTTCGTTGAGCTGCAACTTTGATATCTGGTCGTGACGAATAGTAAAGGGAGCTTTCTGTTGTGCCACTCGCTCTGCTGTAACGCTGTCCTTGTAGAAAGTGCGTTTTGTGCCGGACACAATAATCCATGACGCACCAACGGCGTCCCACTTCATCGTATCAGCATCAATTCGCCATTGAAGCCGAGGCACTGTTTCTGATCCAAATTCTTCGATAGCCACGCCGACTGCCAACATTCTCTTTGCATCATAACGGTGAAGTGAAATGTTCATCGATGGACTCTCACGAAAGTATAGGTCGTTGAGGCTTGATCTACCACCTGTACCCGTGAGATACTCCCGTTCAATGTCCAAGCGCACTGTTGCCGCTTCTGGTGCGAACCAACCGTTAAAGTATACCTGACCCACGCTAACCATAAATGCAAAAATGAGAATTGGTGCAAGGAAACGCATGGAGCTTTGTCCACTTGCTCGCATTGCAGTAATCTCATTGTTGTTGCTTAGTCTTCCTACGGAAAACAGTCCAGCAAGCATGAGTGATACAGGTATCAGTATCTCTAGTATGCTTGGTACATAGGCAAGGTAGAATAAGAGGATTTGTTCAACCGGGGTTTTCCGGTCGATGAAGACATCAAGCCGGCCAAACAGATCAATGATGATGAAAATTGTGCACAGCGCTCCAGTTGCAAAGAGGAACGTTACAATGAACTGGCGAAGCGCATATCTATCGAGGATTGTCATCGGGTTCGCGTAGCCCCCTTTACAGAAGCGATAGATTGCCACCAACACAACAACAGACCAAGAAACACAATTGCGCATGCTCCAATAAAAATCTCGTTCAAAGAGACATTGCCTAACCATACCCACTGCGTGAGCATGGTGGGACGAGCAATACAAAGTATTCCTAATCCAAGCACTAAACCCACGGCTCCCGCAACACTACCTACCAGCAGATGTGGCGCAGCAATCCAGGCGTTGGGTGCGCCAAGCAGAGCGGCAACTTTTAGGTCAGACCCAGCGCGATGAATCTCTGCTCTAAACGCATACGTTAGTGCCCAAAGGAAGAGAACGAGACTCAACAATCCTGCCACACTACCAAAAATTATCACGTTCGCCCTGCCGGCATCCAACATCTCTACGTACGGCCTCGGCCATACAATGCGCGCCGTTGCTTCGGGATACATGTCTACTAGCGAACGAACAAATTTCTCTGTGGCAGACAGTGAAACCATAGGTGGACGTAGCTGAATTCTCAAGATTGACGGCACTGCAGCAACCTCACGTAGGTCGTCGGACTCCAAATGCATTTCATTTGCAAACTCACTCCACACTTGATCACTCGTCAAAACCTGTACGCTTTTAACCGACGGCCTGCGCCGCATGTCTTGCGCCATAGCACGTATCGCCTGATTGGTGCTGTCCGCAGGACCGATAATATCAATCGACATTTGCTCTGCCCGTCTGTCAAGATCACGCCACACTGCTACACCCCACATTCCACCTGCCAAACACCACAGTGTACCAACCGCAGCAACAACTACCATCCGTGCAACCGGCCCTTTGCGTCGAGCTAAGAGGCGAGAAGACCCCTGAATATGAAACCAAATGTTCATGGTTACGCTCTACTCTTTCTGTTTACAACCGCACTCTTCACATCTGTAAATATTCTGCCAAATGAGCTAAACGGAAAATGGAGTTCTCTCTTTACGTGCATTGTGCACAGAGTACCTACAACTATTGTGTTGACAACTAGCCCTAGGCCCACGAGAAGAGGTTGTCCAAGCTCACCAACAACAAAGAGCACGCCCCCTGCCACAAGAAGTCCAACGGCACTAAACTTCACAATAACCGTGCTGCGCCCCATTGCGGCAATGATGCTGCTCATAAGCACAAAAGGCATTCCAAGTGCTGCTAGTGAAAGCACGTTGAAGTGATCAACAGCAGCAGCATATTTTTGTCCAAGTATTGGGATTAGAAGCCGACTCAAACCTAGCTCAAGGGCAATCACAACAATAACCGTTGGTATGAGCGTTACACTTATTGCTTTTGTAACAAGTATCTGCAGGTCTTCCATTCTATTTTGTGAATACATCCGCACCGCCGCCGGGTAGAGTAGCGTTGTTACGGCATCAAATGCTTGCTCAAAGAATCGGTAGAGATTTTTTGCCGGGTTGTACACGCCTACAACACCAACACCGAAGTATGCCGCAATGACGTATACATCAAGCTGGCGAGGTGCGGAGTTCAATGCAGTTGCCATGGCAAGGGGCACTCCATAGCGCAGGTATGTAGCCAGGGAGATTGTTCCTGACCATCCAAAGATCAGATCCTTGCGCGTGAGAGCCATGGTTGCAAGTGAGCTTGCAGCCATACCAGCAAAATCTATAAGCACGATGTCATTGAGTGTATGCAAAGTGTCATTAGATATAGCCCAAAACGTAAGAATTGTTCGTACACCAAACCAGATTGCATCCGCCACAAAAAGATCTTTCATCCGCATCTCGCGGTAGATGATCTTGAGGCAGAACATCCGCGGAAGCGAAAGCAAACAATACAGAGGAAGCAATGCGGCAACAGTGGCGAATTGCTCTACGCGGAAAAAATGAACAAGTGTATCTCTAAAAAGATATATCCCGCCGGCAGCAATACTCACAACGATGGTGTGAATAATTAACGCCATGAGGTTCACTCTCTTACGTTCCTCTGGGTGCACACCATATTGAATGATGCCGGCAAGAGCCGATCCATCTGATACAATCATGATCCAGGTGTTAAGCGCTACCAACAACGTGAATACACCGTACACCTCGGCTGGCAATGCTGCAATCTGAACAAATTGCACAAGTCCAAAGGCCACATAGAGAACCTTATCTGCCAACGACCACGTGATTTTTCCGAGATGCGCCGTGAGTTTCATAGTGCGAAGTTAGGGATTAGTCAGTAGGACGAGAGTCCAATGAACACTCTTTGTTCGCAGGCGTAAACATTGAGATAACTCTGTCCTACCAAACGTGGGCGCGGCCGTTATCGGCTCTATGCTCATATCACCGGCAGACCATGTTAGCTTCACAGTAGCAGTTGAGCTTCTTAAAATAGCGGTATCATGATTGAGCGCAACCTCTACGCTCATTGCTAGTGGAAAGACAACTTCTACATGTTCACCACGAGCTGCAGGATGCCTGTATTCATCGTGGCACTCAATGCCATTGGGGACAAATGTAATTCGTCGGCTATGACTTCTTCCAGACGCGTGCTCAACAATTCCATGCCATTCTAGATTTGTATTCGCAATCATTCTTAGGCGCGTCTCATCTTGGAGCATCCAAAACAATCCTTCTTCTCCATGAGGAGAAGAACATTGTTCGGCTATTGTTGACCACATGGTAGCATGAGAGCTCACAGACCGTTCACGATTACGTTGCTTACAATCCGATGTATAGCATGATGTACCCGGATCTACAATGAGTGGAGAGCCCCCTACTGACACAGTGATCGAGTTTTGATCATTGTGGGCATGGCCACCCTTTCCGAATTGTCCAACGGGTCCGTTTCTCAGTGTAATAATGAAGCCCGCATGTTGGCGAATTGTAAGACCAAAATCTGGCAGAATGCTGTTGGTACTTTTGGTATCGATTGGTCCACAGGTGCGAGCGGCAACATCATAGAGGTAGGACAGGTCCGGCGCAAACCCCGAGAGTTTCATTGCGAGCCCGTCATCATTGTCACCGATAAGGGGCATGCCTATATGCTCAATCAACCTACAGCACTCTACTGCTTTCAGTATCCGTTGGCGGTGTTCAGGTGTGAACGTCATGAGGGAAGACGCCTGCACAAAAATATCCGTCACCTGCCGATGATACCCAGTGCTTGCCTCATTTGCCATACCATCAGGCAAAATCTGCCGAATCAATTCCTTTTGGAGTTCACGAGTTGCCAGATCTTGCCATGAGACTGCACTCTGATGGCCGTCGATATAGCATCCAGCAGCAAGAATCCCCAAGAGGTTGGCTGCATAGTGCGAGGTAGAAAGTCCACCACGCGATTCTCTGCGCGCAACCACATTCGCTGCATGGTCAGCGGCATATTCCATCATGCAATTGTCGGCCTGGATATCGCTCCAGCCACTCCGTCTGGCCCAATCCCACGCAACAAGCATTGAGTGCAGTCGCAGCGCCGTCCCCATCGGAAACTCCCAATGCACGCCAATCTCTGCAGGTGAGGTGCGCATGAACGTTTCAATCTCTTCATACAGCAGCTGGCACCACATATCACGCCGATCAGCGTCTATGTGCGATGCAAGAGCATAGGCGCACCAATGATGCATGCGGCTGAGCTCGTGAACTGAGCGAACATCAACATTTGCGGGTTCGTCTTGTCCCACGCGCCAGTGTTCTACACTATAGGCATCAACCGATCCTTCACGCATGCGCTCTGCAAAACCCAAAACATCTGCGCTGTGTTGCGCAAACCAGCTCTCTGAAGGCAGTGGGGTTATGCCTGCGCGGAGACTGACGCCATCCGCAGTGTTGACGGGTAAGAGCGAGCGTAACCGAGACCTCAATATTCGCTCGCGAATGGCATCTCGGACCTTCAACAGCAAGAATGGGCGCATTGGCCCAATGAGTATTCGCACTTTCCACGGGAGCTTCATACGCACAATGTACTTCTTCGCATTCAACTTCCCGTAGATTTGACGCTATGTGTGGAATTGCTGGACTTGTGGATGAACGCCTAGGCACATCGGATATTGCCGATATAGGCGAGCGGATGTTAGGGATCATGGCCCATCGCGGCCCTGATCATACGGGTGTGTGGGCTAGACCACCAGTATTTCTGGGGCACAATCGCCTTAGCATTATCGACCTGTCTCGTGCAAATGATCAGCCCTTTGCCTATCGCGGGCTCACCATGACGTACAATGGCGAGGTTTACAACTACCTAGAACTTCGTACCGAACTTGAGCGAGACGGATATACGTTCTCCACAAGCGGCGACACCGAAGTTATCCTTGCAGCATATCACCGTTGGGGCGCATCATGCGTTGAGCGATTTATTGGGATGTGGGCCTTGGCCATTTGGGACGAGTCCAAGGAAGAACTTTTTTGTTCGAGAGACCACTTTGGCATCAAGCCATTTCACTACATCGAGCGCGATGGTCGCCTACATTTTGCATCTGAGATCAAGGGGCTTCGTGTTTCGCCACTCTTTCGTGGAGCGATCAATGAATCGCAAGTTGCCCGCGGGTTGTACTTAGGATGGATGCAACATTGGGATGAAACATATTTTGTTGACATCAAAGCCCTACCTGCTTCGCACAATCTTACGTGGCACAAAGGCACCGTTCGCGTGTGGGCATATGCAGACATCGATACGATGGTGCGCAACGAGAATACGTTCGAAGAAAATAGTGAGGCGTTTCGAGAACTCTTCATTGACTCTGTGCGGCTCACCGCACGCCGAGATGTGCCCATGGGTGTATGCTTAAGTGGGGGTCTAGACTCTACATCCATAACGAGCGTTCTTGCGTCTTCAACCGATGAACATCAGATTAAAACGTTTACAGCGTATTACACGGGTGCCGGCAACGTAGATGAACGGCCATACATCAATCACGTACTTGCACAGTATCCTCAGGTCACACCGCATTACATTTCACCATCCGATACTGATGTTGCAAGCGCACTAGATAGAATAACATGGATGATGGATGCTCCTATGCCTTCCTCATCTTACATCTCTCAATACTTCGTGATGGAGCTTGCTGCAAAGCACGGAGTAAAGGTTGTGCTAGATGGTCAAGGGGCGGATGAGATCATGGGCGGATACATGCATTCCATGTATCGAGTTGTGGCAGACCATATTCGCGCAGGCAGATTAACGCAGGCCTTGGCTGAGATCAATGCCCATTCGCAACGTCAATCATATTCAATGAAGAGACGTTTTGATGTAATGGCGAAGAGCATACTTGCATCATCGCGGGATGAGATTGCACTCTACGGAATTGAATTCGCTCGCACCTATCCATGGATAATGACAAAGCCGAGCTCCCGTTATCCAATCCACGTAGAGGTGCCATCTGGTCCGCGGCTCAACGCGTTCTTGTACAATCTTCTGCGTGTTACATTGTTGCCAACATTGTTACATACTGAAGATCTTAACGCAATGGCGTTTAGTATTGAATCGCGTGTGCCGTTTCTTGATCATAGACTTGTGCAGCTTTGCTTCTCAATGCCGAATGATCACAAGATCTATCGTGGTGAAACGAAGCGTATTCTGCGTGCCGGAATGCGGGGTATTGTTCCCGATGCAGTACTCGATAGAAAAGACAAGACGGGATTTATTACTCCGGGCCATGTGTCGTGGTTGCGTGGAGCATTGTCACACCTTCTTGACGGCAACTGGGACGAACTAGATGGTTACGTTGTCAAGTCAGAATTGAAGACGGTACTTGACGCCTATCGCAAGGGCGATAACAGCAACGCCCTTTTTGTGTGGCGCCTTGTAATGCTGCGTAAGTTCTTACAATCCTTGTAAGCCCCTTACCGCCTGCGTACTATATTAAGTGCATCGAACAGGCCTTCGCGGTATTTGTCAGATACCTCAATTTCATCGCCATTGCTCATAAGAATGCGAGCGAACTTGCCTCGCATGAGACGGCGTACGTGAGACAGATTTACAAGATGCGATCTGTGGACGCGTAGGAAGCCGGCTCGCTGAAGCACGTGCTCAAAGTCGCCAATCGTACGCGAGAGCAGGATTGCAGGTTCATGATCAAAGATCACCTTGGTATAGTTGCCTTCTCCATGTACATGCACAATGTTTTCGCAATTGCGAACTTCAATGCCCGATGCAACAGGTAGTGCAACAACATTTGCATGATATGCAAACTCCGGACCTCGTTCTGCCAGATGCATGTGTTGAGACCTACGTGCCATGCGACGTGCGCACCTGTCAAGAGCCAGCGATAGGACTGTATGCGTACATCTATCCATGAGATAGTGTGCAGCGCCAGCCTCGAATGCCATCTGTGCATAGGCTGCCTCGCTTGACCAACATATGAGAACTGGCATCAGGCCAATTTCTGCCTGCCAGGTGATGAGTAGCTCACCGTTGTCAAGCGATGGGTCATAAAACACGAGATCAGGCCGCGTTGATTTGGTCAATGTGCGTACGTCACTTACACGCTGCGACGAGCCTACGATTACTACATCATGCGTTGTGCATGCTAACGTCATCGCCCGTGCCATCTCAGCATCGGGCTCACGAAGGATACAAAGTGCACGTACTTGCATGAGGACCTCCATATACAACCATCGCTATGATCTGAAACCAACGTATGACTGTAGATGGCAGAGTACTATTACATAAATCTCAGGGGGTTACATCGTATGTTAGGCTCCTATGATGAGTACAGTATTCGCAACGCTTGGCATTTTAGTCCTCTGTGGTATTGTCTACCGTCGCATCCCCGGCGTACCCGACCCACTCATTGTGCGGCGCGTCATAGGGTCTATCGTGCTCAATGTTTTTGTACCACTCTTGACCTTTGGCGTGGTGTCTACCACACCATTGAGCAGCGATCTTTGGTCCGTGCCACTTGTGTCCATCACCTCTGTTGTTCTTGGATTTGCGATGTCGTGGGTTGTGTTTGCGCGACTTCTGCGATCGCGGCTTGCAACTGAAACCATTGGTGCACTCATCATCGCTTCAACATGGTGCAACGCGATGTATCTCGGTCTTCCAATTACGACTGCAATCGTTGGCTACCACGTAGGACACGTACCAATTCTTTATGACTATCTGGGAATGACGCCACTCTTGTTCATACTTGGTACGGTGGTAGCGGTAGAATATGGACGGCGCGGAGAGAAGCACACGTTACGTGCAGGTCTTATGCAGGCGCTGCAGATGCCCCCTACCATTGCCGTCGGACTTGGTGTGCTGATGAACGTGGCACAGATTCCCATTGCCCCGTTTATACTTGACGTGTGTGCAAGTGCCGGAAAGACTGTTGCACCACTCATGCTTTTCAGCATTGGGCTTGCCCTACACTTTCCGCGACTATCAA
Source organism: Ignavibacteria bacterium (assembly GCA_947495975.1). Taxonomy (GTDB): domain Bacteria; phylum Bacteroidota; class Ignavibacteria; order Kapaibacteriales; family Kapaibacteriaceae; genus UBA10438. Next base: position 101,933 of record CANMBE010000003.1, read on the forward strand.
CATTGCCAATACTAGCGCCCGTTGCGCTTATTCGTTGCATCCTTGTGCCCATTGCGGTCTACCCCTTCATTGGCGCTGTGAGCTCGTCGCATGATGTGGCGAGAGCTGTGGTGCTCGAGTCCGCCATGCCCACAATGATGCTCACAATGGTTTTTGCGGAGCGGTATGGACTCGATGAGTCAGCCTTGGCTCAGGCCATACTTGTCACTACACTGGTCTCAGTTGCAACACTCCCGTTTGTAGCACAATGGCCGTTCTAACTCTGCACATTGCTCATGGCGATATGGAAGTGCCGCGCTTGCGTGCACTTGGGTATGACCACGTGGTACCATGGCGAGAAGCACTTGCAGACGGTCCGGTCAGGCCACGCTCAATCGACCTTGTCAATCTTCGCCGAGACTTCGTAGAAAGAGCATATAGTTCATCAGCTGAGGAATATGACATCGCAATAGTAGGCGTGCTTGAGCAAATCATGAGCGGCACATGGAAAGAAGTTGTTCTGCACTTTGATAAAGACCTCTTCTGTTGTGTGAACTTCATGTTTCTTGTTTCAGTCCTCGGTAGCATGCCGCGCCTTGTTTGGGATGTTGGCGCAGCTCCGTTCGTCCTAAGCACGATGGACCGCGCTTATATCACGTCGTGCTGGCGCGCGTATGCTAGCGCAGACCCACGAATGTTAGAAGACCTCATCCTGCAGTCCCCACCTTCACTCATTGCGCTCACCGATGCATTGCGCGCGCACCTCGTGCGCTTTCCGAGTACACAATCCGGATATGGTCGGCCACAAGAACTCGTTCTAGAGATTCTCGATAGGGGGCTTACTGAAACCGAAGACCTTGTACAGGCATTCATTGCACTAGACCAAAATGTATATGGATGGGGCGATGTACAAATCATTCGCGAGAGAAAACTTGCTTCCGCAATTCAAGCAGGCCATGCAACAATGGATTTGGGCGGCCTCACACAAACAATAACGGGTCCACACTGGCAGTGGGACCCGTTAAAACAAAAGCTTCGCTGGTCTGAAGAGTGACTCTTAGCGGGCAATGATCAGCGGTACACTATATGCGCCTTTTATATCCTTAATGAGCATCCGGTAGGCTCCATTTCCAAGTGTCAGGAGTGGGATTGTTACATCACAACTCCCTGCTGGCAGGACAAACGACAAAGCTGCATTTCCTCGCAGATCATAAACCGTGCACCACTGATCGCATTGCGCTGATGTTGGTACTTTCAGCACGGCAGCATCTTGTGAAGGTGTCGGCAATATCATAGGTGAAGAAATGGCTGGTGCATTGAATTCTCCTGCTACCGTTGAAACCAAACTGCGGCATCCGCTAAGCTGCAATGAGAGCAGTTCGTGAATTTCTGAAGCAAACCCTGTTGACGACGTAAATCCAATCCAGGCTGCGCCATCTTGCCCAAGCCGTAGCAACTCACTTATGTTTATGCCCTCAACAACAAGTGCAGGTGTATTATTTATTGAATACTTTGAACAATACACCTTGAGCATTGTGCCTTCAAGCGTTACACGTGCATGATAAACCGAACCATCTGCAACAAATGGAGGGAATCCAGTAGTTGTGATACCCTTGAGATATGGCGGTACATGCCACGGACGTAGGATTGCACCATCTCCAACCTGAACCGCTATGTGGCTACCTGATGGGTCAGTGAATGCCGCGTTCAGGTAGGAGTCAAATTCGATAGCGATACCATGGGGGATCTCATTATATCCGATCCCATCACCTGGCTTACCAAGGGCAGTAGCATTTTCGTTTTGAATCACGAGTGCAATACCATCAGCCCCTTGTGGTCCACCGTCAATCTGATCGTTGTCATTGCCATTGGCGATTCTGAATGAAAAGGAGATGTCAAATCCTCCTGCTACAGAAACACGATCACGCATCCATGCAGCACCTGCTTGATATGTTAGCGCGGATGTGAGTTGGATGCCAGGTGTCGATTGTGCCGAAGAACCCACGAGAATCACATCATCCGACGCCAAATTTACCGTTCGGTCTCCACCTGTACACTCCGATAGTTCCTCGATCGAGCTCGTAGCCCCACTATTCTGTTGTCCTCCAATTGCTACTGCTACCGGAACATTTGCCGCATCTAGCAGCATAACAGATCTGAAATAACGGCGCTCATTATTGAGCGAAGGCGCCATCGTCGATTGGCCTGTTGCAACGTCTACAAACTCGCATGAAGTATATGAAACGGACGCGTTATTCATTCCGCCGATCACGAGCAATCGATCTTGACCGTATTGAATAGTGGAGTGTCCTGCCCTCTCATAGCGCATATTCCCCATGCACTGGAATGAGCTGCCAGATAGCTGCTGAACATCAGTGGAGAACGATCCTCCAGCATTCGTCTCAGCAAATGATCCTCCGGTTAGAAATATTGATCTATCAACAAGTTGTGTCACGGAAGGGTAGTACATTTTAAAACACATCGTTCCTGCAACCACCCATGTGTTGCTGGCTATATCATATCGATGAATTGTTTCGGTTCGAAATGATTTTGGCCCATCTACTCTTCCAGAAAATGCAAGAATCTCATTCGAACTGCTGAGCAGTAGCTTCCCAAAAGTATTGATGTAGGGGAAGGAAGCAACTGTTCGCCCCCTCTTGGTAGAGACATCGTAAACTTCGCATTCAGTTCGCCCGTTTCTTCCTCCTACGATCAGAATTTCATGATCATTTATAAGCAGAGCAGAATGTTGCCATCTACCATAGAGCAGATTGCCACCGCTCGACCAAATATTTGTTTTGGGATCAAATATCTCTATAGATTTTGAATTGCCAACGCCATCCTGCGAGCCGCCGCAAACCCATATTTGACCATCTGGGAGTCGAACAGATGCAAAAGCGTAACGAGGCTCTCTCATTGGTGCCACTTGCGTACAAGACTTTGTTCGAGCGTCGTAGTATTCAACGGAGGCCGTTACGCCTGTGCCAGACATGCCTCCAATTATAAGTACCTGATAATCATTGAGCGCCTGCGATTCAAAGAAGTAACGACCAACTGTCATTTGTGCGGTGATGTTCCACGCGTCTTGAGCTGGGCCATTCACCGAAGCTAAAAAGGTAAAAACGAATATCATCGAGAGCAGATTGCGTATCATCGCTACTAAACTCAGTTACAGTGAAAACGGGGATCATATTTTGAGCATCGAAAAACATGACGAGTCGGAGCTCATTCGGCAAAATATCTATCTGCATGAAAAAATTGCTATCAGTTATGATACACGTCACAACGAGATCTATAATGATCACGAGCAAAAGCGGCTGAGGCTATCCTTACAGGACGCTGTAGCGTCGATACGATCACCAGGCGCAAGGGCTATGGACTATGGCTGTGGGGCCGGAAATTTAACGAGCCATTTGGTAGAGCTTGGAATGGATGTTGTTGCTGCTGACGTAACACCGAGTTTTGCAAGAATTACTGTTTCCTTGGCACCGGATCACGTTGAACCGTTCATTCTTAATGGCAGAGACCTCGAGGGGGTCAATGACGACTCATTTGATCTCATTGCAACCTATAGCGTACTGCATCACATTCCTGACTATCTCACTGCAATTCGCGAAATGGCCCGAGTCGTTAAGCCAGGCGGCATCATCTATCTTGATCATGAGGCATCCAACGAACACTGGAACCCCTCGCTAGCACTTGCAGAATTCAGATCTCTGGTGAAGAAACATCATTCCCTATCGTGGTATTTAGGTAGGCTCGCATCTCCTTCATGGTGGTTAAAGAAAGTGCAAAAGACAATTAACCCAAAGTATGCGGAAGAGGGAGATATTCATGTTTGGCCTGACGATCACATTGAGTGGTTGGCAATACGGAATGTCTTTGCGGAACTGAATATTGAAATAATTCGCGATGAGTCCTATCTCCTCTATCAGCCGCATTATGGCATAGAGGAGTATTCGAAATACAAAGGGCAATGTTCGGATATGCACGTCCTTGTTGGGCGGAAGCATCAATGATCCGCATTCTCGGACCTTTCCCACCTCCGTATGGTGGCGTAGCTTTGCATTGCGTTCGTCTTCTTGAAGCACTCCGCGGCAAGGGGCTGAATGTATGCGCAACATCACTTGGAGGAGTACCGTCAGGAATTGTTGGCGTTTCAAAATGGAGACCGTGGACGATGTTATCTCGCTCACCCGTCCATTATCACACGGATGAGGGTAATCACCGATGGATGCGATTGTTCTCTAGAATATGGGGTTTGACGCGTACACCGTACATCGTTACTGTGCACTCTTTTCGTCATCGTCCAGAGTTTCGTGATGCACGAACGGTGAGTTCTCTTGCATCTGCTTACACTAATGCCTCTGCGATCATAGCAATCAGCAATGAGGTTGCAGCCTCTCTTGCTTCAACACTAGGACTACATCGCAAGAACCTGCACGTCATCCCATCGAATCTGCCGCTCAGCTCGTGGGAACTTGCTGCCGTGCTTCCGCCATCTGTTGCCAAGAACTGGAGAAACGCGTCTATTCGGATTTTGGCCAATGCCGGACGTGTGGTATCATACAACGGACGTGATCTCTACGGAATAGACGTGCTCATCGACGCATTTACGTTGATCGACGACGTAGATGCGAAACTCTGCATAGCGGTTGGCGACGTGGTTGATGAAGCTCTCTGGAATAATCACGAGCAACGCATCGGGTCTGATCCACGTATCACAATAGTTCGCAACCTTGCAAGTCCTCTCGCGCCCCTTGTGAAGCACGCCCATGTCGTTGTGCGCCCTACCCGCACCGAGGGTGGACCTTCATTAACACTAAGTGAAGCAATTGAGCTTGGTCGCATTGCAATAGGTTCAGATGCTGTGCCTCGCCCAGATGGAACAGATCTCTTTAGAAATGGGGATCATGTAGATCTTGCACGAGTTCTACGTGAGTCAATCGTAAAGGCGCGCGCAGGACGCCTGCCGATATCACACGCACAATATTCTGACATTGCAGATCAGATTGTTAAAGTTTACGAGCGCTCCGGCTTCGTTAGCACAACGCACACGCCGGCTGAAGTATAAATCTTCATACCGGACATCGAAACTGGCGTGTTTCGGTAGCTACCGTGTAGAAGTGCATGCTTAACAGTGTTCATCTGTAAGAGTGTACGTTTGATTTTGTCGAGACCGCTCTTGTCAACGATTCTATCGTTGAAGAATGGCTCTTCATAGTCGCCAAAATAAACGCGCTCGCGCTCGGTGAGTTCTGACGCTTGCACAATGCGCCTATTGAATGAAGCCACGTCATAATGACGCTGAAAGAAAACAGGTTCTGTAGTAAACTTTTCGCCGTAAACGTCTTGCTGCAAGAACCAATCGCGGGCGTAACCTTCGTTCAATGGTGTTGTAAGCAGATACATGCCGCCTGGCTTTAACAGCCGCGCACTTTTCTCCATTGCAACTGAGTCTAGTGCACCTTCAAAATGTTCTATAACGCTGATGTTCGTGATTACATCAAAAGACTCTGGCTCTAACTCGGCTTCAAGAAAATCACGAACCACAACATGAAATCTCTTTGGATCTAATCCAAGTTTCTTGGCGTATTCGTTTTGCTTTTTTACCCAGTCAAATTTATCGAGGCACGTTACATCCCACTGCGTTTTCGATGCTACCCATGATGGGAATATCGATGGCCCTGTTCCTATATCGAGATAGCGAAGGGGCTTATCAAACAACGGCTGAAGCTTCTCTGCCAACAATGGCAGCTCGATTGCGCGTTCGTAACCAAACCCTTTTATGCGATAGAGAAATTGTAGACGCTTCGCATGCGCGTCGATATTGTAAAGCAGCTCGGCATTGATACTTGAATTCACGTGACTCTCTGTTTGGGTGTTTCTACACAAACGTTGTTTTCAGCATTTCTAATACCGCAAAGTTTGTGAGCTCGTAATGAATTGGCGTTATTGCAGCCCAGCCATCCTTCACTACAAGATCATCTGCGTCCTCAACTTCCCGCACTGTAACGAACTCTCCTGTAAGCCAATAATATGGTTTTCCCTGAGGATCTGTGCGCACGTCGTAGGCATCCTTCCACTCGCTGCGACCTTGACGCGTGACTCGAAGTCCCTTAAAATCTACACGCGCGATAGGTGGGACGTTTACGTTCAACAGCGTGCCCGCAGGTAACTGCAAATCAAACAACCGCGATGCAACATCATAAGCAACCTCTGCAGCCAATGCCATATCCGCAGTTACATCAAAGGTTGCCAGAGAAACTGCCATGGAAGGGATGCCCATCAATGTGCCCTCCGTTGCAGCACTCACAGTGCCGGAGTAGATGGCGTTGACGCTGGTGTTAGAACCGTGATTAATTCCACTGACAACCATGTCTGGACGATGATCTAACAATGTGCTCACACCAAGCTTCACACAATCTGCTGGCGTACCATTGATAGCCCATCCATAAAATGATCCATCGCGGTGGACCTTCGTTGCGCGTAAGGGACTTGCCACTGTGAGGGCATGTCCAACAGCACTTTGTTGTCTATCGGGAGCTACAACAACAACGTCTCCAAGCCGACGCATGGCCTGCACAAGGGCATAAATTCCGGCTGAATCAATGCCATCATCGTTTGTAACAAGAATTCGCATTATGGTGGAGCCCCTTATCGAGTAAGGTCGAGATAGAATACAAATACCATCAACCCTAACAACAACGCAATGCCCACTTGCTGAAAGCGAATCTTGATATTCGTGGAAATCTCTCTGCGAATAACAGATTCAATCGCAACAAATACCAGATGCCCACCATCGAGTCCAGGCAGTGGCAAGAGGTTCATAACGCCAAGTGAAATCGATATCAGAGCCATAAAACGCAGAAATGATTCTAGTCCAAGCTCAGAACTACGCGAAGCCATTTTGGCGATCTGAATTGGTCCACCAAAACTTTGCTTCACAGACACTGTCCCACGAAACACATGCGCCACCGATGCGCCGATCATTGCAATGGTATTGCCAGTCTCTTTAAAGGCCATTCCCAATGATTCGAAAACAGCAAACGATTCATTATGCCGGGCACCCACATATAATCCCTCGAGTTGCACGCCGATGGTTGAGTCGGCACCCACTGTGAGGTTTATTGGCATGGTCTTTCCACCACGCTCTATATGAAGCGTGATGGGTTTGCCGGCATGGCTGCGAACATAGCGTTGGAATTGTGGCAGTGCTCTTACGGGGAGAGAATCCACGGCAAGCACAACATCGGAAGCCTTAGCGCCGGCCCGGCCGGCTGGAGATAGCGTAACGACGCCTCCAAAGGAGATTTGAATATCCGATGGATAGAGTCCAAGACCAACACCTTGCGCCATCGAACGAATGATGTCTTCGCTTGAGATTTGTAGAGATTTCTTTTCTCCGTTGCGCATGACGTCTACATTGCGAATCCCTGCTTTGCTCGACATTCCAAGTTCTTCAGAAAGATCTTCCCACGTTGCTACCCGTACTCCATCAACAGTGATGACTTTATCACCCGGCGCAATACCTGCTCTGTACATGCCAGATGAAGGGTCTACCCACGCCACCCGTGTAGTAGCCATTTCTTCGTGACCATAAAACAACGGCAATAGCCAGAATACCAGAATGGCGAGAATGAAGTTCATGATAACACCGGCGCTCAACACAAATGCTTTCTGCCAATTCTTCTTCGACCGAAATTCATACGGCTGAGGTGGAAGTCCAGCAAAGTCTGTGTCCATTGACTCATCAACCATGCCCAGGATCTTTACGTATCCACCAATAGGAAGCGCGCAGAGTCGGTAATCGGTGCCACCGTGTAGATCAAGATCAGCCGGAACCTTCCCAAAGGTGAAGCCAAGCTTACGGTTCCATCCAAACACACGCGGGCCCATTCCAATAGCAAACACGTCGGCACGCATGCCAGTCCATTTTGCCGCAAGGAAGTGTCCAAGCTCGTGTACGAACACGAGCACGCCGATGACGATGATAAAGGCAATTGTCGGTTGTATGATGTCCATGACGTTCAACGGAAATTCAGCAAGTGAGGGTAAAATCTAAGGCAATCCTACGCGATTCTGCGTCTATCGCGATGATGTGATCGATTGACGGATGACTTACGTGTTCCATGTGTTCGAGTGTGTATTCAATTGTTGATGCGATGGCCGCAAAGGCAATTCGCTCATCCAAAAAGGCCGCAACAGCCACCTCGTTTGCTGCGTTAACCACGGCTCCTGCAGAGCCCCCTACCCTCAATACTTCGTAAGCTATACGCAAACACGGAAAACGCTCCACGTCGGGCGCTTCAAACGTCAACTGTCCAAGAGCGGCTAAGTCTAACCTCTCTGTGGCTAGGGGCTTACGGTGCGGATACGTAAGCGCATACTGAATGGGCAGCAGCATTGTGGGGAGACCCAACTGTGCCTTCACTGACCCATCAATAAATTCAACCATTGAGTGGACAATGGACTGGGGATGAACCAATACGCTGATCTTTTCTCCAGGCACATCGAACAACCACCGCGCTTCAATTACTTCAAATCCTTTATTCATGAGCGTTGCAGAATCAATGGTGATTTTTGAACCCATTGACCAGTTGGGATGCTTCAATGCCATTGCCCGCGTAACAGTCTTCATTTCTTCAGTACTGAGGCTGCGGAATGGTCCACCAGATGCAGTGATGATGAATCGTTCCACATCTTCAGCACGTTCTCCCAGAAGACACTGCAAGATTGCGCTATGTTCAGAATCGATTGCAATCAGCGAAGCATTGTGGCTAGACGCTGCAGGAATAAGTATTGACCCCGCGCTTACCAGTGACTCTTTGTTTGCTAGACCTATAACGTGCCCCGCACGAATTGCAGCCAATGTTGGCAACACGCCACTAAATCCAACCATTGCCGAGAGTACTACATCGTTCTCTCCATCTGCTGCTGCATCACAGATACCTTGCTCACCACACAACACTGGACCAACAAATTCTGGCACCTCATCCTTAAATGCTTTCCATGCTGCTTCCTCGCGCAAAGCCACTCCGTATGGCTTATACGTGCGCACACATTCAGCCAGGTCCTGCCATCGTGTGTTACACGTGATCCAACGAAGAGAGAAAGAATCAGAATTCTGTTGAATAATGTTGAGTGCCTGTCTTCCGATTGAGCCCGTAGACCCGAGGACGGACACTTGGCGTAGCGATGTTGAACGCATCACAAATATTGACGCGAAATATCCTTCGTGCCCGAGCCGGCGTAGCAGCGAAACTCTCCTGCTTCGATGGTGTCGTCCTCACGAAGGGTTACGGAGAGGAAATACGTTCGCATCCATTTGCGCAAAGTGAGCGCCTTGTTACGCTCGATGTAGTGCACGATGTATGGATGTGTTGCAACCGTTACTCGCACGCCCCACGTCTGAGCCCGATAGTTTCGCAGCCAACGGTCAATACTTGCAACTGTACTTGAAGCCGACAGAACGCGGCCTGTTCCGAGACAGAATGGGCATTCCTCACTCGTGCGCTCGGCCATACTCTGGCGTATACGCTGACGTGTGATCTGCATGATGCCGAGCTGTGTTATGGGATAGACAATTGTTTTTGCCCTATCTCGAGACGTTTCTCGCTTCATCTCGTTGAGAAGCTTGCGTCTATTCTCTTCTTGCTGCATATCGATGAAGTCTACGAGAACCATTCCGCCGATATCACGCAGTCGCAGTTGCTTTGCAACTTCCTTCATTGCTTCAAAGTTGGTTTTCACCGCGTTGGCCTCTTGCGTGCGTTCATTTGAAGCACGTCCAGAGTTCACATCAACAACAACCATAGCTTCGGTATGATCAATGATCAACGAACCGCCGCTTGGTAAAGGCACCCGTCTGGAATGAGTGAGGTGCACATCGCGTTCAATGCCAAAGACATCGAACATCGGCTTTGTATCAGCAAAGAATTCCAGTTTCCCATCAAGATGCGGCGCTGTTCGCAGTACGTACGTTTTGAGGTCTCGGAATAGCTTCCGATCATCAACGACAACTTGAGATACATCATCTTTAAAAAGATCGCGAATCACACTGTGTGCAACACTTGCTTCTTGTAGAAGCAACATTGGACCCTTTGCGTTGCGAATCTCTGTTTCCATCTCGCGCCAGTCTTCTAAGAGCGACGAAAAGTCGCGCTGCACATCGTCACTCGGGAGTCCTGAGGCCGCTGTTCTGATGATACATCCGATGCCCTCAGGCAATATCTCTCGCGCTATCCCACGAAGTCTCTTGCGCTCTTTTACTGAGAAGATCTTTCGCGAAACACCAACGGCTTCTTCAAACGGAAGCAGCACTACATTCCGTCCGGTCAAACCAACCTTTGTTGTTACGCGCACACCCTTCTGGTGGTATGCCTCACGCGTTACTTGTACAACAACCATCTGCTTCGCCTGCAGATTGATCGTTACTTGACCACTTCGCTTCGTGGTAAACGTTGGGAGCTTTTTGTTTGACCCTGCCTTTGACGTGCGAAGTGCAACATCGGCTGTTTCAACTGCTAACGATACTGGACGGTCATCTTCATCATCGTCAGTAGCAACGTCTTCCATCGTGGAGTCTACATCGCTAAAGTGCAGGAATGCGTCCTGTTCAAGTCCGATATTCACGAACGCCGCATTCATCCCTTGGATGATCTTTGTTACGCGGCCGAGGTAAATATTACCAACGTGATGTTCGGTATCTGGCGTTTCAGTGAAGAGCTCAACAAGCTTTCCATCCTCCGTGATCGCAATCCGGAGGTGAGCTGTTGTTGCACTGATGAGAATTCGACGAACCATTAAAAAATACAGCCAAGTTGACCGTGGCGCTTCGTACGCATGCTGACCGTTGCTTCCTTCCGGACCTGGCGGGATTGGGCTTGGTACGATCGCACGGGACTTGGCCGTGTTGTTCGCATTTCTAATTGAGCCACAAATATACTAGGGTTTTTTGAATTCGGGCACTAATCCCTGCCAGCATTCCCAATAATCGCGTTGGAGTTCTGCCGCAGACATAGCAAAGGCAGTTGGCCTTGCTACGAAACGCGTCTCAAACATAAACGCCATCGTATCCTCTAGGCGAGTCGGCTGAAGGTCCGCTTGCGTGGACCTCTTGTAGGTTTCGGCATCTGGGCCGTGTCCGCTCATGCAATTGTGCAACGAAGACCCTCCAGGTATAAACCCACCACCTTCTTTGGCATCGTAGACGCCAGCGATAAGCCCCATATACTCATTCATGAAGTTGCGATGAAACCATGGTGGGCGGAAGGTGTGTTCGGCAACCAACCAACGTGGAGGGAAAATCGCAAAATCAACATTTGCTGTGCCAAGGGTGTCTCCCGGCGACGTAAGTACGGTGTAAATCGAAGGATCCGGATGGTCGAACGTAACCGTATTGATGCACTGAAACCTGCGCAGGTCATACTTGTACGGCGCGTAATTACCGTGCCATGCCACTACATTCAGGGGCGAATGGTCATACGTGCCACGCCATAGATTTCCCTGAAACTTTGTGATTACTTCAAATTCGCCTGTACGCTCTTCGAACCACGCCTCAGGAATGAGGAAGTCGCGAGGATATGCAAGGCCATTTGCGCCAATTGGGCCCAGATCTGGCAGTCTGAGGTAGGCGCCGTAGTTCTCAAGCATATATCCACGCACATCGCCGCTTACTTCAACGCGAAACTTGATTCCTCGTGGTATCACGCATATTTCTTGAGGCTCTACATCAATAATCCCCATTTCCGTAAGGATTCTCAGCGAGCCTAGCTGCGGTACAATGAGAAGCTCACCATCGGCATTATAAAAGAAGCTATCTGTCATCGACGTGTTCGCTGCGTATACATGCAGCGCAACTCCCGTGTGAGTTGTGAGGTCTCCATTGCCTGCCATCGTCACTATGCCTTGCACAAATGTTGTGGGCTTTGTAGGCAACGGTAAGGGGCTCCAGCGGAGCTGGTTTGGCGTGGTTTCTACTTCATGAAACGGCGTAGAACGTATGAGCCCATTATCGATTCGCTCATACGGCTGGTGCACAACGGACGGGCGGATGCGATACATCCACGACCGCTTATTTTGTGCTCGAACGGCGGTAAATGCCGTTCCATTGATCTGCTCAGCATACAGACCAAGAGGGGGTTTTTGCGGGGAATTCTGCCCAAAAGGGAGAGCCCCTTTCACTGCCTCTGTTGCAACGTCGTTACCGAAGCCACTCATATACCCCATGACAGACCCCTTTGAAGAACTACAAATCGTTCTGTGCGCCCAGCAGGAATCGAACCTGCGGCCCGCAGCTTAGAAGGCTGCTGCTCTATCCATCTGAGCTATGAGCGCAATGGCTCAAAGTTAAACAATTGGTAACTAGGGCACAGTCCTGCGTCCTTCGTACCAAGCCATCTCAAGAAGGAATGATCTCGAAAGAGGTAAGTGCTTCGTCTATGACAAGGCGCACTGAACCATGAGGGGTAGGCAGGAGATCTGGGTCGCCAATCTCGCCTCCAGAGAGGAAGTGCGACTCTCTCCGAATATCAGAAAGCCAAGCATAGAGGTCCGCAGATACGGCTACCTCGCGAGGCGCCTGCCCGTTTTCCTCAACATACCGTTCGATTGAGGTCATTAACTCCTCGAATGCATCGAACCATTCCATTGCAGCCTCTTTAGGTGAAACTCAGACTATTATGATAAACAGGAAATGTCGTGCCAAAGTTACAGGGTGTATGAATAATCCTTAGAAGGGGCTCAGGGTGATGCGGATAAATGATCGTTTTCCGTATTTTAGCCGTCTTCCACTGGCCCAAACTTTGTTTCACTTTCCCTTAGCAGGTCAACTCGATGGCGGAGGGCCGCGCCAACGTTTTGATAGGAGTACATATGTCAGAAGAAATTCCCGTAACAGAAGGCGACATCTCTATGGAGACTGTTGCTGCTGCCGCGGCTCAACCAGTACAATCGGTGTTAGCCGAACAGTCACCAAAACGTATGACTGTTGCCGCCCTATTAGGCGGCGAACTTGATTCTGCAGCAATGAATGATGATGCATTTCTCAAGTTGTTCGACACAAAGGTGTCTACACTGAAAGCAGATGATCTTGTTCATGGAACTGTGGTGTCTGTTACAAAGGACGAGATCCTTGTAGACATCGGATTTAAATCTCTTGGTGTAGTTCCACGTGCTGAATTCGTTGGCGCCGAACTCCTTGCACCAGGCGAAACGGTAGATGTTTTTGTTGAGAAGATTGAAGACGGCGAAGGTCGTCTCATGCTCAGCCGTCGCCGTGCAGACTTCATGAAGACCTGGGACGAAATTCTCAAGCTTTCTGAAACACAAACAGTTACACAAGTACGCATCCTTCGCCGTATCAAGGGCGGCATGGTTGTAGACCTTCTGGGTATCGAAGCGTTTCTTCCTGGGTCGCAGATCGATGTGCGCCCAGTACGTGACTTTGATGCATGGGTTAGCCGCACGATTGACGTTCGCGTTGTGAAGGTAAATCACCCAAGTGAGAACGTTGTTGTTTCGCACAAGGTGTTGCTCGAAGAGCAACTCACGGAGCAGCGTGGCAAGATTCTCGAATTGCTCGAGAAGGGTCTCGTACTCGAAGGCACTGTAAAGGCAATCTCAGACTTCGGTGTGTTTGTAGACCTTGGTGGCGTGGACGGACTTGTGCACATCACAGACCTTTCATGGGGCCGCGTTGCACACCCAAGCGAAATCGTACAACTCGATCAACAAGTCAAGGTTGTGGTCCTCGATTTCGACGAAAATCGCAAGCGCATTTCCCTTGGTATGAAGCAGCTCACATCCCATCCGTGGGATCAAATTGCAGATAAGTACGAAGCAGGTGCCAGCGTTAGCGGTAAAGTTGTATCGCTTACAGACTACGGTGCATTCATTGAAATCGAAAAGGGTGTTGAAGGTCTCATTCACATCAGCGAGATGTCATGGACTCAGCACGTGAAGCACCCATCACAAGTAGTATCTCTTGGTCAAGTGGTAGAAGCGGTTGTTCTCAACATCGACAAGGGCGATCGCAAGCTTGCTCTTGGCATGAAACAACTCGAGCCTGATCCATGGAATGATCTTATGGCGAAGTACCCTATTGGGTCGGTTCATAAGGGCGACGTGCGGAACCTCACAAACTTTGGTGTCTTCATCGAACTCGAGCCAGGCGTTGATGGCCTCGTGCACATCTCCGATCTCTCGTGGACAAAGAAGATCCGTCACCCGGGTGAGTTTGTGAAGAAGGGCGACGATATTCAGGTTGTTGTTCTTGCAGTTGACAACGAGCATCGCCGCATCTCTCTTGGACACAAGCAAATCAACGAAAATCCATGGGATGTGTTCGAAGGTGAATTCGGTGTTGGCACTGAGACGGAAGGCAAGATTGTACGCTTGATAGATAAGGGTATTATCGTTGAAATGCCACAGGGTGTTGACGGTTTTGTTCCTGTCTCTCAACTATCATTTGCTCCTGTTCGCACTATTGCAGACTTCTTTAACGTTGGAGACAATCTTCCGTTGAAGGTTGTTGAGTTCGACAAAGAGCAAAAGAAAATTGTCCTTTCTGTTGTAGAATATTTGCGCGGACGTTCTGATGACGAAGTGGCTACGTACAACGTAAACCACCCAGTCCCGAATGCTGACAAATACGATGCAGATGGCTCGGCAAATCCAAACACAACAATAGAAGACTTAGAAGACAGCGAGCCTACTGAGCCTACTGAGTCTACTGAGTCTACTGAGTCTACTGAGTCTACTGAGTCTACTGAGTAACCGCACTAATCTGCAATCAACAAAGGCCCGCCATTGGCGGGCCTTTTTTTTATGTTACCGCAATGAAACTGCAACCAATTCTAGATGAACTCTTTGCAATGACGTTTCACGCCGGCATCAAGCCCGGTTTAGAGCGCATAGAAGATCTATGCTTGGGTCTTAACAACCCTCATCTTCGCTATCCGATCATTCATGTTGCAGGCACGAATGGCAAGGGGTCTACGTGTTCTATTCTTGCATCTATTCTAACACGGGCTGGCTACAAGACCGGGCTGTATACTTCACCGCACATCATGCGATTTAATGAACGCATACGTGTTGATGGTGTGACAATTTCGGATGAAGACGTAGTACGAATAGCGAGCCCCTTGATGGGAAAAGCCCGAGGAAATGGCGGCACGTTCTTCGAAGTGACAACTGCCATGGCATTCCAATATTTTGCGGAGCGCCGTGTTGATGTTGCAATCATTGAAACGGGGCTCGGTGGTCGCCTCGATGCCACAAACATTTGCCAACCGTTTCTGTCCATCATTACCCAGATCGATATAGATCACACCGAGTATCTCGGCACAACGTTAGAGTTGATAGCAGGTGAGAAGGCAGGCATCATCAAGCAAGGGGCGCCTGTTGTGATCGGCCACCGTGAGCCCCTTCCCATACTTCGAGGCGTTTTCGAACGCAAGGCAGAGAATGTGTACACGGAGATTCAGTTTGCCGAAGATGCAGTCTTTGTGGAGTTAGATACGATTCATCCCGACATGACGATGACTGTAAGTGTTGTTGGCAATGACGAGTTGCGCTACTACACCACGGACCTTTGTGGTAAACATCAGACGATGAACATTGCAACGGCTATAGCTGCACTTCCATTCATACGCTCATTGTACTTCGTGGATGAAGAGCATGTGCGAGAAGGGCTGCAGAACGTTACGAAGATTTCAGGACTCTATGGTAGGTGCCAACTCATAGCCAACGATCCGTTCACGGTGCTTGACGTGTCACACAATCCTGCGGGCGTTGCAGCACTCTGCGAGACTCTCTTTGCATCGGGACGTGAGCAACAGAGCATGCAAGTTGTGTTTGGTGCGATGGCTGACAAAGACGTGGTCTCCATGCTAAAGGAAATAGTACCAATGGCGCACACAATTCACTTGTGCGCGCCCTCAATTGCACGATCAATGTCCGTTGAAAATCTCGCAAAAGTTGCAACTGCACAAGGCATCACAAATACCGCGCTCCATGAGAGTGTATCTCATGCATACCATGCAGCGCGCGCGCATGGCCCAACCGTTGTGTGCGGCAGCTTTCATGTTGCAGACGAAGTGATGCTCGTGCGTTAGAGTACCAGAGCGATTGCGAACAATACAGCAAACACTATCTGCAAATAGATGGTATGCACGTTGGCCTTTACAAGGCTACGATTGTTGAGATGTTTTTTCATGTAGGAAAGAATCCAACCACCGTACCCAATAGCAAGAGCGGCAACGCCGAGGAGGAATGGTTTATGGTGATACAATCCTAGCCAAACCGACACAAGTATCGCTGAGGCAAGAAAAAAGCCATAGAACCACACGGCTGCCTGCGGTCCGAAGGTTACAACAAGGTGATTCTTTCCCGTTACTGCATCGCCTTCTGCATCAGGCACTTGGTTGATTAATAAAATGTTTGTCGTCAGCAAACCAGTAGGTATTCCCACAATAAATGCGTCGAAGGAATAGACGCCCGTCATCACGTAATACATACCGAGTGTGATGAGCGGACCAAACGTCATTCCAATGATAACTTCGCCAAGACCTTTGCGAGCAACGAGCCGAAGTGGCGGCGCTGTATAGAAATAGCCAAGGGCTAGTCCACTGAGTCCAATAACAAGCACACCTAGACCAACAGCAAATGTTACATAGACTCCAATGCAAAGGGCAATTCCTGCCAAGCACAGAGCAACATTGCGCGTTCCCTTCAAATCAATGAGCCCCATCTCTATCGCACGTGAACCACCTGAATATTGTACAAAATATTTGGTGTTGGCTTGGTCCGTGCCACTCTTCACATCGAAGTAATCATTGAACACATTGCTTGCAAGATGTAGCAGCGAAACTCCGAGGATGGCAAGCACTGCATACATCCATGAAATAGGCAACCCAAGAACGCCCCCTACAAATGCGATACCGATGAAGCACGGAGTGATCGCGGCCGTTATAAATGGAGCCCTTGTGATCACCAGCCACGTAATTGCCTTCGTTGCACTTGTGATGGGGACATCTACCACCGCATCGAGCTCTTCTGTTACACCACAAAATCCAATCTGAACACCATTTCTGAAGGTTGGAGTGATGCGGATTCTCGCTCCAAATAGGTCTCCATTCTTTCGCACAAAGTTGGTCTCACCTATCCACTCTCCTTCCCTGACGGCAGTGGACAACCATATACCAAGATTTTGCAGGACAATCTGTCCGGGCGAGAATGCACTTACGCGAAGCTTGTTGATTGTCTCAACTCGATCATATCCAAACATCGCAACAGCACCGTCACTGAAGGTCTCAATGACGCCCTCCATGTCACAAGTGATCACAGATTTATCGAGTATAGTTGCCACGGCATAACTCCGTTTTGATGATAGAATAATCTCGTAGCAATAATAGCTATGACCGACCTTTCGGTCGATACCTGAGCGGTATCTTTGCTGTATTAAGCATTCCTGCATAAAACAAGCTCTCCAAATGAACGCACTCTTATCCGTATCGGACAAAACCGGCCTCATTGAATTTGCCCACAGTCTACACGCATTTGGTGTAAAGATTATTTCTACTGGTGGCACGGCAAAAACCCTTGCCGATGCAGGTATCCCGGTTACGAAGGTTTCAGACATAACGGGTTTTCCGGAGGTGATGGATGGCCGTGTAAAGACCTTGCATCCAAAGATTCATGGTGGCATCCTTGCAGTGCTCAACAATGATGAGCACGTCAAACAAATGCAAGACCATGGAATTGAAAAGATCGACATTGTTGTGGTGAACCTCTATCCGTTTGAGCAGACCGCTGCACGAGATGGTGTTTCATACGATGATATTATTGAGAACATTGATATTGGTGGTCCAGCTATGGTTCGTGCATCAGCAAAGAATCATCGATTTACCACCATCGTTGTAAATCCAGCACATTATTCAACGGTGATAGCTCATCTTTTAACAGATGGTGGAGTACCAGTATCATTCCGTGAGCAATTGGCAATGGAGGCGTTCTCGCATACAGCACAATACGACGCTCGTATTGCAGGCTATTTTGCGCAACATCTTGGACGTACGTTTCCAGACGAAACTGCTATTCCACTACGTATTGACCAGCCACTTCGTTATGGTGAGAATCCTCATCAACAGGCTGTGCTGTACGGCACATTCACGAGCATCTTCCGTCAGCTTCACGGCAAGGAGCTTTCGTATAACAACATTCTAGATATCGATGCTGCCGCCAGATTGAGTCTAGAGTTTGAAGAGCCAACTGTTGTGATCGTTAAGCATAACAATCCCTGCGGCGTAGGTTCCGGATCACATCTTGTAGAAGCATATCAGAAGGCATTTGCTACCGACAACGTTAGCCCCTTTGGTGGAATCATCGCAGTGAACAGGCCTATCGATGTTGCATTTGCAAACGAAGTGCATTCATTGTTTGCAGAGGTACTCATTGCTCCTTCGTTTGATGAAGATGCACTTGCCATATTGGCCAAGAAGAAGGACCGTCGTCTCATGGTCGTGGACCCACAAAAACTTCGCAATGCATCTCGCTCAGACCTGCGTTCGGTGGCAGGGGGCTTCTTGGCGCAAGAATCAGATGCGATTTTATACAATCAAGCCGACGTGCGAGTTGTAACTACCATTAAGCCAACTGATGACCAACGCGATGCGATGCTGTATGCATGGAAGATTGCGAAGCATGTAAAGAGTAATGCAATTGTGTATGCTTCTCATGACAGATCACTTGCAATTGGTGCGGGCCAAATGTCTCGCATTGATTCTGCTCGCATTGCCGTACGCAAAGCCCAAGACGCAGGCGTCGATCTTACCGGCTGTGCTGTTGCCTCAGACGCATTCTTTCCTTTTGCGGACGGACTCCTCCAAGCAGCAGAAGCCGGTGCAGCATGCGTTATTCAACCAGGTGGCTCTGTGCGTGATGAAGAAGTGATTGCGGCTGCTAACGATAAAGGCCTAGCAATGATGTTTACCGGTACAAGGCACTTTAGACACTAGCCGGATTAATGAGTTCGTGGATTAGTGGTACGTGTAAAGTCCCTTGCAAAGTGGCTCAGTGAGACGTTTAAAGAGCTTCTACCGATTCCTCGACGCTTCATGCAGCACATCAAGGTTCGATTGTACTTTGGCAAAGACGGTGCCTTCGGGGAACGTGCCATTCTTTGCGATTCTTCCGGCAGGCATACCCATCATGAGCTCTACCGCTTCTTCCAATCTTGCAATAGGATAGATGGAGAACTTGCCATGCTTCACCGCATCAATAATTTCATCGGACAACATGAGGTCTCCAACGTTCTGAATCGGCATAACTACACCCTGTGTGCCGGTGAGCCCCCTGTCCTTACATACTTCAAAGAAGCCGGTAATCTTTTCATTCAAACCACCCACGGCTTGAATATCGCCCTTCTGATTGATTGAGCCGGTGATTGCTCGGTCTTGTCTGATGGGCACGTTTGATAAAGCGCTCAGAAGTGCAACTATTTCTGCGGTGGAGGCACTATCTCCATCAATGCCGCCATACGATTGCTCAAAAGCAATACTTGCTGAGAACGAAATTGATTGTGCTCGGGAGAACAGTGCGCGTAGAAGACCCGATAGAATCAGCACTCCTTTTGAGTGTATGGGTCCGCTCATCTCAACTTCGCGTTCGATGTTGATGATGCCGGCATTTCCAGCACTGACTGTTGTAGTAATGCGAGTAGGCTTACCAAAAGAGACAATTCCACTGCTATAAACAGAGAGTCCATTGATCTGACCTACGCGCTCACCTTTTACATCAATAAGGAGCACGCCTTTGGCGATGCTCTGACGGATCTCTTCGTCAGCCCTACTGCTTCTGCGGTGTCGCATCTCAATCGCATGACGCACATGCTCTGCTCGCACAATGCGCGCCTTCTTTAGCAGCGCAAAGTGTGAAGCCTCGCGAAGCAGGTCCGCAGCATAACTGAATTGCAATGTGATCTTTTCTTTTGATTCTGTAAACGCCACGGCCCATTCGATGATCGCAGCAGCGGCACCTCTGTCACAGTGCAGAATTTTCTCTTCAGCAGCAATGAGTGAAATGAATCCGCAATAATGTCGGATCATTTCTGCTGTGCGTTTTGTGAGTGCATCAAACTCGGCATGCACCTTAAACATCTTGTGAAAGTCTTCATCTGCTGCCCACAATGCGAGATAGACAGAAGGATCGCCAAGGAGAATAATCTTTACATCTATGTTGATGAAATCTGGTTTTAGATTGTTGAGCTGAAACTGCGAGTCCATCGACTGAATATCGAGCCGACCATATAGCATCACCTTCTTGAGTGACATCCAGATGTTGGCATCAATCAACACATCCATCGCATTGAGCACGATATAGCCACCATCGGCACGCAGCAGTGCACCTGCACGGATATGTGTGAAGTCGCTCACTGCAAATCCACGAGCATCAACTCTGCGTTCTATGGTACCAAAAAGCGAAGCATACGTAGGTACAGTTTCTACCAAGATAGGCGCAACCTTTGCATCGTAGTTGTCAACGATGAGATTGACCGATGTTAGACGCTCGAGATGACGCGCAAGCTCTTCGATATTCTCATCTGCAATGCCACTGTGTTTTGTTTGATAAACCCGCACGTAGTCTTCAAGTCGCTCTAGAATATGTACCGTAACTCCGTTTAGGAATTCAGTTACACGGTCTCGCGGGAAGCTCGATCTGATATCATCGAAGATTGATTTCAGCAAAATGCCAACGGCAATTTGATCATGCTTCCCAAGTTCCTTGCGGAAATCCACCATCACACGCATTGATCTGCGGCTAATCTCTGAAAGCTCATCGCGGTGTGTTACGTAAGCATCACTAAGTGCCTGCGCTTGGTCCATGGTCATCTTTCCTGCTTGCACAAGCGTATCGAGCTCATCGATTGCGAGTGGCTTCCCTTCGATCACGGCAAACACCTCAGTGCGAGAGGTGCCATCTTCGTCTTGTAGTTGTCCAACAATAAAGCCAGACGGACGAATCTTTGCATCAAACTCAGCGAGCAGTCTCTTTTCTTGCAATTGATGTCTCTGAATGATCTCCTTGCGCTCTGCCTGAAATGCTTCTTCTTCAAAAAGCTGTGGTATACGTCTGCGTACTACGATAAGCACATCAGACATCATTCTTGTGAATACACGTCCTTCGCCAGCAGTGAAACGAAGCAATACTGGTGCTTCGGGCTGCCTGAAATTGTGAACGTAAACAAAGTCATACAAATCTGCCTTCTCATGCTTCAGTGTATCAAGGATCTGCCTGACGGTTGTCATACGCCCCGTACCAACAACCCCCGACGCCCAAATGTTATACCCTTTACTTCGTATGCGTGCACCAAGTTCGATCGCTTCAACTGCTCGCTCTTGACCAACGATGCGGTTGAGCGGCTTCACTTCTTTTGTTGACAATTTGAAAGGGAGCGACGTAAGCGCGCACTTCCATCGCAGGTCAGATGGAACTAACGGCTTAACTATGTGATTCTTCATGCAGCTCCCCAATGATCAATTCTGCACAGTGCCGTATAGGCACAATATGTACAGGCATCTTTTGTTGGCCGAACAGGATAATCGCCACTACGTAGGTCAGTGATTGACGTTGAAATGACGCAGAGCGTATCTCGAACTTGTTCTGAGAGTGATTGTTTGGCATCTACCAATACAGCTTTTTGTTTTGTTTTTTCAGGCGACGATATAGCAGATCCGAATGCTCTATAAACTGCCTTCGCCGGTATAGCCAGAATATCTCGCTGTTGAAAGTACGATGTTGTGGCGGCTACATAGATCGGCATCTGTGTTACCTTTCCATCTCTGATGATTGGTGTTGTGAGATTAGCGCCAATCGTTGACTTGTAATCATTAACAACAAACTCAAGTCCACCTTCCATCAGTTTTATGTCAATCCGATCAATACGCGTCTTTACACGCACCGGTTTTGTTCCATCACCAAACGGCACATCAATCTCTGTCTCAATCTCCAGTTCAAACAGCACGGGTAAGAAGCCACTAATCTCTTGATCGTGTATCTCATACGCAAGCCATCTACGAAGGAGTCCAACACGATCTGCCGTGCCGATAAGAGTGCGGACTTCAACATCCGTATACAGATAATCAAGATGCAACTCCCGCAGCAACTCCGATAGTATTGCACATAGTTTCTGCCAATGATATTCAAAAGAATCATTTCGCAAGTCTACACAACAAGCGGCAAGCGATACAGCGTTTGAGACATCAACGTTGCCCGATTGTTGATACGATCTATAGAATCGCTGCACCAATTCATGTAGAAGATTTCCCCGCTCGATAGGTGTGAGTTTCGTGTCGTCCGACGCTTGATTGTCTAGGTGCAGCGTTTTTTGAGCGTGAAATTTATACGGACACTGAGCAATGATGTCAAGCTTTGAGGGACTTACAGGCTTTGCGATGTCTTCATCAAACAAAATGCGAGATTCCTCACCGAGCAAGTCTCTTACAATTCCGCGTTGCGATCTATCCATTGTAGGGGGCTCTGCAGAGCGCACTCGTCTGTCTCGCTCATCGAGCAAGATGCCGTAGGTACGATCGAGTGATTGCCACTCTACCATAGGTTCAGAACGTGTAGCGATGCGATCTAGTAGAGAAGATGGGAGTGCTCGCGCGTCATCTATTGTCTCTGGATATGTGCAGAGAAGCAGCCCAGCCGACGTGACTGAATTACTAATATCGGCCATCGACTCTTGCGCAATCGCTGCTCGCAGTCCCGGCGTAAGATCTTCATCAAGCATGTCTTGTGATGTACGTGGAAACTCTCCTTCAACACAGCCCACAGCAACAACGATGTGCCAGTGCTGTCCTCGCAGTTCTGCTGGACGCACAATGGCAAGGCCCCGCCTGACACCATTTTCAATTGGCACGGTTGTAGCCTGCACAATGGTCCACCACGAGCGCACATGTTCAGAGAAGTGAACAGGCTTTAGCCGATGATCTTTTGCAACAGCTTGATATGAAGACAGTGATTCTTCAATAGCTGCAATTGCGGCCTTCTCAAATGATACTGCACGATCAAATATGTGGAGCCCCTTGCCAATGTTCTCAAGGACAATTGATGAAAATCTCTCGGCATCAATTGAATATGTAATCGGAATATCAAGCTTTTCACCAAGCGCCGATATTGCCCGGAGTGCTCTCTCGTAGCGCACTCGTTTTCTATTCCATTCTTCAGAATTCTCGGGGTCAGAAATTGCAAACTGATAGGCATCGAATCGTTTGTGTTCACATCGTTGGTGCCACGCGGACGGGCCCGTTCCGCCAATGATGCGGTCTTCACGTGCAACACGCAATAGATGCGAAACATCGGGAACTGCATCTCGCACGAGCGGATCTCGGAGCAATCTTTCAACATCATTTCGCTGCCATTCACCTGCGATTACTAAGCAGGCAGAACGAATTGCCGAGGCAGTTCGAGAAGACGCAAGTGAAGTACCAGTCTCAAGGTCTAGCGGAACGCCGCCATCGCGTGCAAGCTCCGTAATGATACGCTCGTAGTCATTCAAGCCAGGAATACAGATAGCCATAGCACGCAGGTCAATGCCACGAGCAACCCCCTCTTTCACTAAGGCCAGCGCTCGCCGCACTTCATCAGAGCGCGTTGGGAATGACCGCACAACAGCTTCAGCCGGGGCAGTTACTGAAGCAATGGTTTCAGTAGAAATCCACCCATGCGATACCAACCACATGTGATCTGTTCTTGTGCGAGACGGCGCTGACCCTTCGCGCCAAGGGAGCTCACGTGCGAATGCAATCGCAATGTCCCAATTGCACTTACAGAGGGAGTGTAGCAACATCTTATCTGTAAATGTCACACCATGTGTGTCAAGAACAAGGACGCGGCGTACTACATCACCAGATGGTCGAACAAAATCTACATCGCCTCTGCGAGAGACTTCGTCTGCGACTCTACCAGCGTACGCTCCTCTATCACATGCACGGCGTCCAATGAGGACATCATATTCAAACCACACAGATGCTAGCGATGCCAAGTGGCGTCTGCGGCGGTGTCCATCTGCGCTTTTCGAAAATTGTTGAACGAGCCCGGCAGACATCCCCTCCTGCGCCCAACGCGAGAGGCGAGACGCGCGCAGTCCAAGCGCTCCTGGCCGGCTTCCCGCTGCATGGGCTGCATAGCGTAACAGCACGTCTACGGACGCATCTGGCATAATTCGTGGTCCATCCGGGAGTAGTTGATGTCCTAGCGCACGAATGAAGCCCGACATCGTCAATATCTCTGGCGGCTCGCCTCTTCCGTGCAGCTTTGCCCATGAAATGAGAACACTCTTCCTTTGCCGCGCGGTTGGGACTACAACAACAAGCGGCCCCTCCGGCAATGCCGCAATCCTTTCATCAAGGGTCAACGCTTTTACTGCACCTTTGAGTGCAGACGTGGCATCTGATATTGTCCAAAGCGGCATCGTGGTGACTTAGCGGTTAGGGGGCGGTATCTTTGCGCACTGCTTTGTGCATGGATTTAATATGACTGCCACATCTCGACTACGCAATTTGCATCCTATTGAGGTGTTCTTCGCACTATCTGTTCTAATCTGCTCAGGATGCGGCTCGGGTCAACCGGTACGCGTACTTTCAGAGGGCTCAACAGCTGTTGTAGCCTCGATCGGCGGACCCATACAGCCATCACGATCACCGATAGGCTTTGTGCCCTATCTCACCGCTGGCATCGAACATGGCATTACTGATGACGTTACGGTGCATGGGAACCTACATCTTCTCATGGCCTTCTTTGCAGTTGGTGGCCTGGATATTGGCGCAAGCGCACGCCTGTGGCACCAAAACACATTCCTGCCCGAAGTCACAGCGAGTGCTCGTCTAATCGGCTTTATGAAATTTGGCGGCCCCGTTTCACCAAGACTGTATCCAGATGTAGCGCTCAATGCCAGCTGGGAAGTAGCCGATCGCACATTGATGTACGTTGGAACACATGCAACCTTCCAATGGAAACCAGGCGAGGTTTTTGTTAGCCCCTTCATAGGTGTACAATTTCCCATTTCGTCGCGCTTTAGCCTGCAAACGGAACTTATATGGCAGGCAGCGAATCATGACACACGTGTAGGCCTCTTTGAGGGACTTTCTTCTATCGATGGCATGGGATCATTTGGTGGATTTGTTGCTGGAGTGTTTACGCTATGAGAATTTTCATCGTCATATTTCTTGGCTGCGTTTTGCTTTCGGCATGCTCGATGGATGGCATCATGTACAATTCGTTGCCCCTTAGCAGCTATGCGTTAAGCACCGCTGTTATTCCCGATACGAGTCGCATTGAAGTTGCTCTGGCGTCTGATGGCGAAACGATCTATGGCTATTATGTGCGCCAAACAGACTCCTTGCGTGTGAAGCCTCATCCGGTAGTTATCTATCACCATGGAAACCGCGACAACATTGAAAATTATTGGGAGCGTGTAGAGCTTCTTTATAAAGCAGGCTTCGACGTGTTTATCTATGATTACCGTGGCTTTGGCAGAAGTTCCGGCACATGCTCAGAGGCCGGGATGCAATCAGACGCTCGCGCAGTGCTTACGTATGTGCGCGGCCGCAAGGATGTGGACACCTCCTACATTATCCAGTATGGCTACTCACTTGGTGGCTATCCGGCTCTCTACAGCGCAACGGCACTTCATAGCCCACGAGCGCTCATCACCGAAAGTATTTTTGCATCAGGTGAGGCCTTAGTCCAAAGTGGGACGCTGTTGAATATTCCTGGTTCATATCTTTTGAATGATCCTCTCGATAACATCGCGCCAATGCAAAAACGGACCTGTCCCGTGCTGCTGCTTCATGGAACCGCAGATACCTTCATAAGTGTTGAGACAAGCGGACAACGATTGTATGACATTGCTCGTCAGCCAAAAACCTTTGTAAAGGTGCAGGGGGCTGGGCATACATCTGTTCCTCAAACATTGGGAACACAGAATTACATCGATTTGATCACAGCATTTATTCGAGGAAATTAGATTGTGTTCACTGGACTGATCGAAGAAAAAGCTACAGTTGTTTCTACCGTCAAAGCTGTTGATGGTAGCCAATTGACCATACGCGCGAAGTTCGTTATGGAAGATATTGCCGTGGGCAACAGTATCTCCGTTAATGGAGTGTGCCTTACAGTTGTTGAGTACACATCCGAATCTTTTACTTGCAACGTTGTAGCAGAGACCTTGCGCAAGACAACTATTGGTTTGCTTGAGGAAGGGAATGCTGTAAACCTTGAGCGTGCGGTGCGCATGAGTGATCGCCTCGGTGGACATCTGGTACAGGGCCATGTTGATGCAACTGGGGTGGTAACAGTCATTGCAAAACAAAACACCGAATGGGAAATGTGGATATCGTTCCCTCAGGAGTTACGTAAGTGGCTTATTCCAGTTGGGTCTGTTTGCGTCAACGGCATTTCTTTAACTGTTGCTGATTTAGCAGACAGTGCATTCAAGGTTGCCGTCATTCCTCATACACTCGCAGTTACTACTCTGTCTGAATTGCACGTTGGCAATCTTGTTAATCTAGAGTTTGACGTCCTAGCAAAATACGTTGAGAATATCACCACTTATCGCACATTATGAGTCTCCCTACAACACTCGGTGAACTTCGATCAGCAGGCTACGTTTACGAATCTGTAAAGGACGAGCTTCGTCGCAATGTAATCGCGCGCCTGCGTGCTAAAGAGCCACTCTTCCAGGGCATCATTGGCTTTGATGACACCGTGATTCCACAAATCGTCAACGCAATACTTGCAAAACACGACATACTCTTGTTGGGTCTACGAGGTCAAGCTAAAACGCGAATTGCACGTCAGCTCACAACTTTGCTTGATGAGTTTATTCCCATTGTACGGGGCTCAGAGATCAACGATCACCCGCTTCGCCCCATTTCATATCAGGCCACACAGCTTGTTGCAGAATATGGAGACAACACACCAATTGAGTGGATTAAACGCGACAGTAGGTACGGCGAAAAGCTTGCCACGCCTGACGTGAGTGTTGCCGACCTTATTGGCGATATCGATCCCATTAAGGCTGCATCACAACGATTACACTATGCTCATGAGGGCGCAATACACTTTGGAATTATTCCGCGCTCCAATCGCGGCATCTTTGTCATCAATGAGGTACCAGATCTGCAACCTCGTATTCAAGTAGCACTCTTCAACATCTTGCAAGAGCGCGATATTCAGATACGAGGCTTTAACGTGCGGCTTCCAATGGACATTGTTATGGTGTTTACAGCAAACCCGGAAGACTACACCAACCGAGGCTCCATTGTTACGCCACTCAAGGATCGCATTCAATCGCAGATCTTAACACACTACCCTCGCACGTTAGAAGACGGCATGACTATTACCCGACAAGAGTCATGGGTAGAACGTACCGAGATGCCCCTTCTTATACCTGAATTCTTGCGTCAAATCGTTGAGTCTATTGCTATGATCGCTCGCACGAGTGAATTTGTTGATCAGACCAGTGGTGTAAGTGCACGTCTTACCATCTCAACAATGGAGAACATGATCTCCAACGCAGAGCGTAGGGCATTTATTACGGGCGAGCACGCAGTAGCACCTCGATTGTGCGACTTAGGGCAGGCTTTATCTGGCATAACCGGCAAGGTAGAACTTGTCTTTGAAGGCGAAGAAGAAGGTCCGCAAAAAGTTGCACGCGCTCTCATCGGCAAGGCCGTACGCGAAGTGTTTCGACTATTCATGCCCGACCCTAACATTCGCAAATCACGATCAGGCGCAGCCATTGATAGACCTGATCCGTATGCAGCTATCGTGCGCTGGTTTGAACAAGGCAATGTTGTGAACGTAGATGATCGGATGACGAATGAAGAGTTCTACAACACTCTTGTTGCGGTGCCAACTCTTGCTCAGCTTGCATCTTCGCATTTCAATATCGCTTTGACAGGCACTGTGAGTCTTGCAACTGCAATGGAGTTTATCTTAGATGCTTTGCATCAGCATTCAAAGCTTGCAAAGGATGACTCAGAAACTCATACTGTTTACAAGGATCTGGTGGGTAGCATGTTTGCATTGCCAACGATGCTTGATGACGAAGAAGGCCTTGGAGCTTAGGGGCTAATCTTCGAACCCTGCCGGTACATACGTTGTGCGTGGCAAGTGTGCTGTGCGCCAGGTAACGCGTGTGGCAAGGCGTGTGATGGCCACAAGATCTCGCATATTGATCTTAGAAATCTCGTCGCCTTGTTTGTGGTAGTCTTTGTGTTCGCCAGTGAAGTAGAATATCACTGGTATACGTTTCATGGCAAACGACGCTTGATCACTGCGGAAGAAGTATCGCTCGATATCATATGCAAGATCAAACGGTGCACTGAGTGCCGCGTTTTCTTCAGCATTTATTCTCGATATATCCGGGCAGCGTTCGTTGCCTCCAATTGAAAGCTTGTTGAATTCGCACCGGCCGATCATGTCCATGTTTGTCATGGCAACACACTTTGAAAGTGGAAGGGGCGATGCACGCACATAGGCTTTGGAACCATAGAGCCCCTTTTCCTCACCAGAGAAGGCAACGAACACAACGCTGCGTGCTGGACGTTCTGAGCTTGACGCAAGAGCTTCGGCGGCAAGGAGCAATCCGGTTGTACCGGATCCATTGTCATCAGCACCGTTAAAAATAGAGTCGCCTTCTGCATTTGCCTTTCCTACGCCAACGTGGTCATAATGTGCGCCCATCACAACATATTCGTCTGGGTATTTGCTTCCACGCAACACACCAGCTACGTTTCTCACCGTGATAATTTCACGAGCAAGCGCAATTGAAAACGATGCGCGAGCGCCCGGCAACATTCGTGAATGAGGTGTGAGCGTTGAATCAATCGATCGTGTGAGCGACACAACTTCTGCAACAGAATCGAGAAGAAAATTAACAACGCGTCCCCCTACATGCAATGCTGGCAGACGCAGCGTTGTGTCAGGCATTTGTAAGGGGCGAGTAGAACGCGAT
Source organism: Ignavibacteria bacterium (assembly GCA_947495975.1). Taxonomy (GTDB): domain Bacteria; phylum Bacteroidota; class Ignavibacteria; order Kapaibacteriales; family Kapaibacteriaceae; genus UBA10438. The sequence goes on from CANMBE010000003.1 coordinate 130,938, forward strand.
AGATTCGGATAGATTGATGGCCACGGATAACCAGAAACAAATGGCTTGCGCAGAGCGCGTAATGCATCAATAACTAAAACGCCAATGGCACCCTGTGATCGCGCAGTCTTGAGTTTGTCTCCGAGTGAGCTATACCGTGTATTTTGTTTTCCGCGAAAACGAGTTGTGTCGTCATTCTCTGGCTCGCCACGCAGGATGACGATCACCGTACCCTTGGCATCCACTCCGGCATAATCATTGTATTGATATTCATCAGCAACAATCCCAAAGCCTGCAAATAGAATTGGAGCATTGGAAAATGAAGCTTCCCCAGTTTGTTCGAATGGAATAAAGTCTGCCTTCACTTCGCAGAGTAACGAATCTGTTCCTCGCCGTAGCATGAGCGAGGATGGCAAGGCCAAGTCTAGACGCTCAAGATCGTACGGTTGGTCATAGGACCCATTGATAGGTTCGAGGCCTACACGCTTAAATGTGTTTGAGATATAGTTGGCTGCCGTTTCGAGCTCAGGAGATGGTGTATCTCTTCCACGCATTGCGTCGGACGAAAGATATTCCAAGTGGCGCCGAGCTGCCACTGTGTCAAAGCGGATATCAGCGTCAGGCGGGAATGCTTTTGGTTCAGTGGCGCCCGATGCGGCAAGTGCGAAGATGAGGGAGATGAGCATCATAGGAAATATTTAATCATGACTGTCATACCAGGATCGGCATAACGAAATTCAACCACGTCGGCAAGATTACGAATGAGAAAGACTCCTCTACCACCCTCTCGAAGGATATTTTCAGGAAGCCGAGGATCGGGTACACATTCAGGATCAAATCCATCACCAAAGTCTCGTACAACTACAATTACTTCATGAGCAGAAATGGCGATATCAAGGTGAACACGTTTATCAGGATTGCAGAGATGCGCGTGAATAATACCGTTGTTTACGGCTTCTGTTACGGCAACATGCATATCATGAAACCTGCCTGAACCTAGTACCTGCAGCTCTGGGATTGATCGCAAAAACGGCTCTACCATCGTGATGCTGTGGCGATCACTTGGTACATAGAGCGAGTATTGAAAAACGTTGCTCATAAACTCATAGACGAATGATAGCTCTCAGTAAAAGGTTCGGCAATTCCCGTCGACTTGAAAAATTTATCTTCTGGAATTCATACCAACCCGTCAATGTCAACGTTGAGGCATCCGGTGCCCGATATCGTAGCACAGCTTCTGGACCAACAGACTGAACCGAACCTAGACTTACCGATGGTATAGCGAGGAGAATCGATCGCTGATTCAAATTATAGACACGGATTCCTGCTCCTACGCTCCATTGTTCGTTCGGTGCTGAGAAGATAAGTAGTTTGGTGAGGTACTCAAGGCCGCCCGTTTCAGGCGATTCAGCAAATACGGCCCACTGCAATGTAGAACGTTCGTAATAGCGCAGGAGAACTTGTGACTCAACATGCAAATGTGGCGTGAGTTGCACGCGTATGGAGTCTCGATACGACATTTGTCTGAAGCTGAACGACCGTACCGATGAAGACGAGCCCTCATAGTCATAGACCGTGTAGTTAGCGAGAATCTCAAATTGCGGCTGCATGCGGACAACACTTCCCGTGATATGCAGCGTGGGTGATAGTCGCAACGCTCGGTTAACGTTGTTGAGCGCGCTGCGTGATGCTTTCAAAAAAACTAAGTGCAGGTATTGTCCGGAGAGTCCAAGACTTGCCGATAGATTACGTGACAGCCGCCGTGCATACGTTAGGGTTGCAACAGAGGCAAGTTCATCTCTATCGTCATCATTCGATGAACTCGGCGTATCATATCTCAACAGCCAGCCAGTAACATCGAGGCGCACAGTATCCACAGAAGAAGGGCGCCATTCGCCCCTTCCAAACATCCGAGTTCGGAGAGTCTGGTTATCTCGCTTGAATTCCTGGGCCCGGATTGAGCTGAGGGCTGCCTCGTCAAGTCCGTGGATGTTGTCAACACCATTCTTTTCACTTCGCTGAAATATCGACCCGCCGCCTGTGAATGTGATCGTTGGCAGTGTGATCTGCGTGTATCCCTCTACTTCAATAACAAGCTCTTGTAGCTGCCTTTCCACCGACGTTAACGAAATCAATCCCACGGGTTGTCCGTATGACCGTTTCACCCCACTTGATTGCAAGGAGGTAACGAGTCCAAGCGTAAGAGCCTGAGTAACAGCGTATGACACATCGCCACCTACAACGAGCCTTCTCTCTGCTCTTTGCTCAACATTCAGTGGTTGTGTAGCGTCGATGGTGGTGTAGAACTCACGTCCAAGATTCGCCGACTCAACGGACAGTCGTAGCACTGAGCCTTCGGCGAGTGATCGTACCACCTGAGCACGAAGATCAACGTCTGTGTTTGTGCGCTGGGCATCGAGGCGCTGCCAGTCTGCCAAACCATTGCCCGATAACATCCACTGCTCTATATCAAGGTCAGTGAGTCGACCTGAAATTCCCGCCAGTGGCCCCGCTGCGCTTACTGCCAGCTGCGAGGAAGCTTCTACACCTGCAATTGCCTCGATCATTCCAAGAGGGCTTGGCTCATATCGGACACCGGCAGCAGCATTGAGGCGCTCAAGCGAGTTGAGTCCCACAGAACGGGAGTCTCGTGAAAGCACCCACCCCTGACGAACCAACGCTTTGAGGTCTTGCGAAAGCGGGTAGGACCATGACAGTTGGGAGAACTGGTCATCCCTCGTAGTCAGTGTGACCGTGCGAAAGGCAGAAGAACGGTAGTTGTTATAGAGACGAAGCTCACCAAAACTCGTCGGAATATGAATGTCGGCATTGCATATCCACACGAACGTATTCGCGATCTTGTCCACACCGAACTCAATTCCTTCTCCAAATGTGGCATTTTTTGGCTGCAACAAAGGGGCTAATTGTTGAGCATATCCGAAGGAGGCCGAAAACAACCCAACTATTGCGCATAAGGCCACTTTTACGCCAACACTGCCTCCACGTCTCTTGACAGAACCTCTCTCAGTTAAGCGAATAGCATGATGTAATAAAAAGGGTGAATCCGTGCCGACATCCAAATGAAGATCTCCTAGACTGCAGATAGGAAGAAGATCAGAAACGGACAACCCTCGGATTATCATAGCACAGTCGCTCGCGCGCCACCACCGGCCGTTGGCCGTGGTTATCGATGCTCTCTTTGTAAAGCAGCCAGATTTGCGCGAGGAGCTATACATTCATGGTCTCAACATTGACACACCGTTTATCGTCTTGGCAGATGAACGCAAACTATTGACAGCAACGTCAGCAACGTACGGAGTGATTTCGCGCCCGCTCACAGATGCCGGCATCCAATCATTGCTCATCGTTCACGGCCTCCCGATATACGGCGAAACGCTACTGCTGGTACGTCAGAATCAGACAGCACTACCTTCATTACTCTACGCACTTCCGCACGAATATCGCAACCCGCTGACGGACATCATCGGACAGGCCTTCTTATCGCCAAGAGACTTGTTGAACTTCACGGCGGCACGCTTACTGTTTCCTCTGCTCTGGGAATGGGGACGAGAGTTACGTTCTCGATACCAAGAGCTTACAAAGTTTCTAACCGTGCAAACGCAATCATCAACTGTTTCTTCTGCCCGCTATCAAACATCACGGTTGCTTTTTCACTTTGGCCGGTGCCACTTACTGCAGTTACTGTGCCTGCGCCAAACATTGGGTGTTTTACGCGCTGACCCACAGTTGATGTAGTTGGTCCTTCTGGTGCTGGGCCCTGCACGCCGCGCGCCTTCGGTTGCGATACACTCGTATATCGCTTGGGCATGGGTAACTGCGAATATGTTTCGGACTGTGCAACCTGCGAATACGATGACTGTTTTGTTGGCGAGGCGCCAGCATGTTGGGGCTTCGCACTTGGTGTGCTACCAGTCATGCTTCGAGCAGATGGTGCAAGGCAGTCTTTGTCTATCTCACCAAGGAACATCGATGGTCGCGAAAACACAAGTTCTCCAAAACGGTATCTGCGCTCTGCATAGGAAAGCACAAGCTGTTCGCGCGCACGTGTAATGCCTACATAGAGAAGTCTCCGTTCTTCTTCTTGTTCCTGCATATCTGCTTCGGCCTTTGCCAACGGAAAGAGGCCTTGCTCTAAACCAGCAATCACAACGAGAGGAAACTCAAGTCCTTTTGCAGCATGCATGGTCATCATCGCTATACGCTCGGTTCCAAGCTTTGGATCGTCTGCGTCACTGAGTAATGCAATCTGCTCGAGATAGTTGATAAGAGTGAGGCTCTCATCAAGATCTTGCTGCTCAACGATATGATCTAAAAGTCGCTCAATGTTATTCCACCTATCAAGTGCTTCTTCTGACTGCTGCACCTTATACATGTGAGGGAGCCCCGTAGCCTCGATATATGCCTGTGCCAAAGAAGCTGGTGCAAGCTCAGGCATCATCTCCTGATACCGGGTAATAATCCCAATAAAATCTTTCACGGATTTTACGGTGCGCGTTTGGATATTTGGCACAACTTCAATGTTTGAGAGCACATCAAACACGGTGCTGTTGTTACGGACGGCGTATTCCTGCACGCGCTCGAGTGTTGTATTGCCAATGCCCCGCGCAGGTTCATTGATCACACGCAGAATACTCTCGGTATCGTTGGGGTTGACCAATAGACGCAGATACGCGAGCGTGTCCTTCACTTCTTTTCGTTTGTAAAAACTAACACCACTCAGAATGTGGTACGGAGTGTTGGATCTTCGCAGCGCGTCTTCGAGCGCTTGCGATTGCGCATTGGTGCGATACAAGATTGCTACGTCTTTGTATGAGTAGCCATATTTCTCAACTCGCGAGCGAATAGTTTTGGCAACCATGTCTGCCTCTTCACGATCGTCTCGGCACGCAAGGAGCGTGATCTTTTCACCTTCAACATTTTCAGTGAAGAGTTGCTTCTTCAGTTGCTTTGTGTTACGCTTGATAACACTATCTGCAGCGGCAAGGATGGTCTTGGTTGAGCGATAGTTTTGCTCGAGACGTACAACTTTTGTTTCTGGGTAGTCGCGCTCAAAATCGAGGATGTTCCTAATGTCGGCTCCGCGCCACCGATAGATACTCTGAGCATCATCTCCCACAACACAGAGGTTGCGATATTTCTGCGCAAGCATTGTTACTGCTCGATATTGCGCACGATTCGTGTCTTGGTACTCATCTACAAGAAGATATCTAAATCGATCTTGGAGAATCTCTAAAACATCTGGATGATGCTCCAGCAGTTTGATGGTGTTTAACAAGAGATCATCAAAGTCCATCGCGTTACTTTGAGCGAGTCTTTTCTCATACTCTTCAAAAATCTGTCCCGTTTGCTTCTCGGCAATCGAATCTGCACCGCGCACATATTCCTGCCACGAGATCATCGAATTCTTTGCTGTTGATATCCGGCCTCGCACGCCATTTGGCGGCAGCACTTGTTGCGAAACACCAAGCTGATTCATCACGGCTTTGATTGCAGCCCCTTGATCATCAGTATCGTAAATCGTAAACGATGGGGTATAGCCAATTCGATCTGCGTATTGACGCAGGATGCGAGCAAAGATGGAGTGAAACGTACCTGCCCACATTGTCCGTGCAGTGTTTCCACCAACCAAGTGTGATATCCGCTCCTTCATCTCTTGCGCAGCTCTATTGGTAAACGTCAGCGCTAGGACGTGCGCAGGATTTACTCCCATGCGAAGCAAGTATGCAACACGAAACGTAAGGACGCGCGTCTTGCCGCTACCAGCACCAGCAATAATGAGCACCGGACCTTCTGTGGTGCTTACTGCTTCGGCTTGAGCTGGGTTGAGCCCATTGAGCAAATCACTCGCCGGCACTCCGTCATTCATCGGCATGAGTTTTAGCGTCATTCAGACTCTCCGGAACCGGAGCCGGGCTTCTTTACATAGTCTGTGTGATAAAATCCACCACCCTTGTAGATAATGCCCCCACCGCCACTGATGCGGCGTTCAACAAGCCCCTTACCTGTTTCCAATTGGTCGCAGATTTCTTCTGGACATCTTGTAAAGGGCTCATCTTTCATTGCTTGCATGTATTCAAAGTTTTTGCCGCACGTGGTGCAAACAAAGTCATACGTTGGCATTATTCAGATCCCTACAGTTCAACGAAACCGGTCTTCTTGTAGACCTTGCGAAGCGTGTTACGGGCACGCTCGCGCGCATGTTCAGCACCAACTCTGAGTGTATTCATAAGTCCGTCCTCATCAGCACGCAACGCATCATAGCGCTCTCGTACCGGACGAACAAGTGCAACGAGCGATTCGCCTACGGCCTCTTTGAAATCGCCATAACCGAGTCCAGTAAAATCCGATTCAATCTCGGCAAGACTTCTTCCTGTGCAGATGTGATGAATCGTCATGAGGTTAGCAACGCCTGGACGCTTTGCTGCATCAAAGACGATGTCCGTTCCACTATCCGTTACAGCACGTTTGATCTTATTGCGAATCTCTGCATCTGTGTCTGTGAGAAATACTGTCGACTTTTCATTTGCATCTGACTTCGACATTTTCTTCTCTGGCTCTTGCAGAGACATAATTTTAGAGCCCACCTTTGGAATGAACGGCTCGGGCACGGTAAACGTAGGTGAATAGTGAAAGTTGAAACGTTCTGCGAGATTACGAGTGAGTTCGAGATGCTGACGCTGATCTTCGCCAACGGGTACGAGATCCGCATTATACACCAGAATATCTGCGGCCATTAAAATTGGATATGTGAAAAGTCCAACGGTTACGTTATCGGCATGCTGCGCACTTTTATCCTTGAACTGTGTCATCCGAGAAACTTCGCCAAAGCTAGCAAGGCAGTTTAAGATCCATGCCAATTGGGCGTGTTCGGGCACGTGCGACTGAATAAAAAGCGTGGACACGGTGGGGTCGATCCCTGCCGCCATATACATAGCCGCCACGTCCAGCGATCTCCTACGCAGGTTTGCAGGTTCCTGCCGCACCGTAATTGCATGCTGGTCAACAACACAAAACAATGAATCGTAATCGTGCTGCAGTTCCACCCAGTTTTTGAGCGCCCCAAAATATTGACCAATGGTGAGGTTATTCGTGGGCTGCATCCCCGAAAGGATCGTCTTTTTTTGTCCGGTAATTTTATTCATAGCCTACGAAAATACCGACCTCCCGAGTGAATGACGCATTTTTGCATGATGCACCCACAAATACGCCTTTTGACGGCCATTCTTTTCTTCGCCATTGTGCTTAGCCCCGTGAAAGCGCAGGAAGAAATTGGTGGCGATTCTGGTCCAGCCGGTTCGTGGACCATGATTTCTATCCATCGTACCTGGACGCCACAGCAACGTGACTATCCGAATGGTGGTTTTGGCTTCCAGTCTTTCTTTGACATTGACAAACCACGCAGGTGGTGGTTGGGATTTGCCCTGCGTGGCAATGGCGTTGAGCGCCGAGACGTCCTTGGGCTTATGTTAGGGCCGGGTGTATTCTTTGCCGGGGATTCCAAGCTTGGAGCCTTTGCATATCTCCAAACTGGGCTCGGCATCGGCACGGCGCGGGGCATCTCTGGATTTGATTTTTTCTCCGACCCTACTCTCACATTCGGACTCGCTTCCACACTTGGCGTAGGCGGCAATATCGAATTCAACCGTTGGCTTCGCCTTCACCTAGCCGTAACGTCTTCATGGTACACGAATGAACGCGGACAAACGCCCTACGGCCTGCAATTCGGATTCACATTCGGCGGACGATGAACAATACTTCAATTCAGATGGGGACAACAATGGTAGGGGGCTTGGGTTTCGGATGTTATCGTGTGAGTCATACTGACCTTGTGCACCTAGAGGCCATGCGTTGGGCACTTGCCCAAGGTGTAGCACGCATAGATACCTCGTCTAACTATGGCAATGGCGGTAGCGAATTGCTCGTTGGCAAAGTACTGGCGTCAACAAGCACAGAAGAGCGGCCAACAGTAGTTACGAAGTACGGCTATGTTCAAGGCAATGCCTTAGACCTGGCCAAGGCACAAGCAGCAATGGGTATTGAGCTGCCGGATGTTGTACATATTTCAGATACGGCATGGCATTGCATCCATCCTGCATTTCTTGAACAAGCATTAGCAACTTCTTTTGAGCGCCTAGGCGTATCACACATTGATGTTGTACTCCTGCACAATCCAGAGTATTATTTGCAGGTTGCCCACCAAGACGGCATTGATGTAACGATAGCGCGCACTGAGTTCTATCGTCGAATTGAACTTGCATTTCAATGGTTAGAATCAGAAGTAGATGCTGGGCGCATCACCTCATACGGAATCTCATCCAACACATTCGCATATAGTACAGATGCACCGGATTTTGTTTCTCTTGAACAATGTTATGCCATCGCTGCTTCTGTAAGGGGCGAGGGACATCACTTCACTACGGCGCAGTTGCCAATGAATCTCATTGAGCATGGGGCTGCTGTTGTGTTGAATCAAGCCGATGACACCACAACCACTCTAGAACGTGCAGTTCAATTGGGCGTTCAGGTACTCGTGAATCGTCCACTCAATGCCATTGTAGACAACGATCTTATTCGACTCGTGTCGCATCCAATGCCAACGCACATCGTTCATCCAGACGATGTTGAGCAACGGATTCATGCACTCGAGATTACTGAACATGATCTTGTGAATGCACTTATGGCAGAACGTTCTCATACTGAACGCGAGACACAATTGGTGCAAGAGTCGTTCAAGATTGCAGGGACTCTGTGTCAATCATGGTCAAAGTTTCAAGGGCTTCCACATTGGCGTGATGTCCGCCGCGCATATCTAGAACCACGCCTAGAAGCAGCAACAATTATTGCGGAACGTTCTGCGGAATCTGCTGCCGTGCTTTCGTACCTCCATGACATTCATCATGTGCTCGATGATATCGATGTTGTGTACTCCTCAGAAGAGAACGTTTCTCTCGAAGAATTTCGCACAGCACTCGCTGAAGAATTTGGAATGGACATAGATACGCCATTGCAGCACATAGCAATACAGGCACTGCGCTGTACCGAAGGTGTTAGCAACGTACTCGTTGGCATGCGACGCCGCGAATACGTTGACGACGTTTTATGCGTCTTAGAAATGCCAGAGACTACGTATCATCGTGATACCTGGCTTAGAGTGGCAGAGCAATTGGCACGACTTTCCCAATAAAAATTTTCGCTTTCACACAAACTATATGATCCAGATAGCCCCTTCCCTCCTTGCAGCAAATCTTTTACGCATTGGCGATGAAGTGCGCAATTGTGAGGCGGCCGGTGCCGATGTACTACATGTTGATGTTATGGATGGACACTTTGTGCCGCCGATTACGTTTGGTCCAGCCTTTGTGCAACAGCTCAGAAGCATTACAACGCTTCCAATGGACGTGCATCTTATGGTGAGCAACCCCGATCACCAGGTTGAGCAATTTGCAGAAGCGGGCGCCGATTGGATCAGTGTTCATGCAGAGGTTGCGCCCAATCTTCATCGTACGTTGCAGCGCATCAAACACCTTGGATGCAGAGCTGGCATTGTGCTCAACCCTGCAACGCCACTTGAGCATGCGTTTGAGGCCGCCGGCGATGCAGAATTCATACTGCTCATGAGCGTTAACCCAGGCTATGGCGGACAAGAATTTATTCCATCGTTTCTTACTCGCTGTGAGCTCCTGCGCACGTGGTTAGATACAAACGGACTTGGTAACGTAGAGATTGAAGTAGATGGTGGCATCAAGATTGAAAATGCTCGAGACGCCATTAATGCCGGCGCATCAATACTCGTATCTGGTAGCGGCCTTTTTAAGGGTGACCTAAAAGCACATATTGCCGCCATGCGCGGGGTAATTAGTTAATGAGTTAATGGGTTAATCAGTTAATGAGTTAATAGGTTAGCTAACTTGATTGATACTTAGCTATTTACGAATTTGTGCGTCGCAATACTTCCATGTCACGTTTCATCCATCTGGAGACACATGATGAAGATGGTCAACATGCACACAGCAAAGTCAACCTTATCTCAGCTTGTAGAGGATGTCCTCCAAGGTGAAGATGTAGTCTTAGCCCGCAACGGGAAGCCGGTTGCAAGATTGGTACCATTTGTAACAGTGCCAGAAGCAGAGTTGCGTCCAATTGGGCTAGGATGCACCGGTAAGCCCATAATCGACAACTCTGAGTTTGAGCTTATGTATGCAACCAACCCAGATGTATACGAAGTGAACCTCAACGATCCTCTGTATGAATGAATAAGTCACTTCTTGTAGACACACACACCCTTCTCTGGTACGACAACGAACCAGACAAACTTTCTGGTGCAGTTCGCAAAGCACTTCGCAACCCAAACGCGACGATTTATGTTTCGCCGATCAGCCTTTATGAGATAGCTCAGAAAGTGCGACTCAACTCATTGCCTGAAGCAGAGGAAATGTTGAATCAGATTCACATTCGACTCCGAATGTATAAGTTCACTATCCTGCCTGTCAACGAGCTTCATGCACTTCGTGCGGCGCACCTTGATTGGGATCACCGCGACCCATTCGATAGAATGATCGCTGCTCAAGCACTCGAAGAACAATGTGTTCTTGTTACGAAGGATGCTGCGTTTACGTCGCTCAAGGGGCTAAGGATAATGTGGTAATAGGAGATACGGAGATACGGAGATACAGAGATACGGAGATACAGAGGTACTGAGGTCCGGAGTCCTATAACTAACCCACTAACCCACTATCCCAATACTCTCTGCATCTCTAGCCTTGTTTCTTCGCCAAGCCGTTCCCCTACAACAGCTAAGAGCGCAAGCGACAGGTGCCGATACAGATCGCGTTGTTCAGATGGGATTGCTTCGAACTGACGGCGCACGCCATCTACGTCTCCTCGTGCGAGCGGACCAGTGATTGAAAATGCTTCATGTTTGCTGAGCGCATGTGTAGCATTATCTACGGTTCGCTTCATGATCGGCGCCAGGAACACATTGGCAGGAATATTAGCATCCTCTGCGAGCTTGCGGGCTAGCTCATAGGCCGCGTAGGTAAAGTTTGAAGCGGCTACGGCTGCGGCATGATACCGAAGTTTACGCTCATGCGTAACGTCTGCTAACAGCCACGGTAAGCCCCCTAACATTTCAACAAAGGCCCGTGTGCGAGGCCATGCTTCATCGCTACACTGCACGCCCCATCCAATACCATCGAGTGCAGTTGGATCGTTGGAAGAAAACGTTTGGAATGGATGTGCTGCCGCAGTTATTGCGCCTGCTGCGTGTAAGGGACTCAACACATCAACATCTGCTGAGCCGTTAACGTGTAGTACGAGTACACCCGCAAGAGAGTTTGTGCGCAATAATGCAATCTGTTCTACGATAGATTCGAGAACATTATCCTTTGTTGCGACAACTAATACGTCGCCGATTGATTCCGTGCTTTTGCACCAATTCTCAAAGTTGGTGCGAAGCACAACTGCTGCAGATACACCGCGTTCATCACAACGTTTTTGAATGGAGCCACCAACTCTTCCTCCACCAATGATAGTAACGTTGTTTATCATGCAGATGGATCAAGCGAATACGAATCCTTGCCATCGTTCATTGTCCAGCCAAGGGCCGTTAACTCTGCGCGCAGTCTATCGCTCTCTTTCCAATTCTTTGCTTCACGTGCAGCCCAGCGTTCATTTGCCAACTGTGATATTGCCTCCGGAATCTCAATGAGTGGACGATCCTCAATTTTAGCAACAGCAAACACATCATTCACAGCTATCAGCGCAATAAGAACGGATGCAGCAATTTCTTTTGTCATGCTCGCTGCGGGATATTCGCTCATAAATGTAAATAGTGCTGCAAGTGCCTTTGGTGTGTGCAAATCATCCGCTAATTCAGCAAAGACTGCATCGCGAAGTGTATCGCCGATCGTGCTGCTTGGATAGCCGTTGTCCGAAGCCGCCTTTACATCATAAATGTAATCCTGAATCTTTTTGCGAGCAGCAGAAGCCCCTTGCACAGAATCAAATGTGAAATTATACACAGAACGGTAGTGCGATTGTAGCATTGCAAAACGCACATCGAGTGGGTCGATGCCTTTAGCGACGAGATCGCGCAGAGTGTAGAAGTTGCCGAGCGATTTCGACATCTTCCTGCCCTCTACTTCAAGAAATTCGTTGTGCATCCAGAACGTGGCTTGGTCGTGCTCATGATAGCCAGCAGTGCATTGCGCGAGTTCGTCCTCATGGTGTGGGAAGCGCAGATCAACGCCGCCCGTATGGATATCAAGAGGGAGTCCAAGAATATCCCTAGACATTGCAGAGCATTCAATGTGCCACCCTGGGCGTCCAGGCAAGTTCTGGCCGTTGATCTCGAAGTCCCAACATGGTTCGCCTTCTTTGCTTCCCTTCCACAGCGCGAAGTCAGAAACCGACTCACGATCATATTCATCAGCGTCAATGCGAACACCTTCTCTGAAATTTGCAGTGTCAATTGCAAAAAGTCTGCCGTACTCGTGCACCGTAGAATATTCGCTCACATTAAAGTACACAGAACCATCACGGACATATGCAAAACCAGATTTCAGAATTTCAACGATAAGCGACTGCATTTGTGGTATGAAGTCCGTCGCATTCGGCATCGCCTTCAAGTGTTCTCGTTGAATATGAAAGACCGCAAGGTCATGCAAAAACTCTGCTTCGTAGAATTTTGTGAGTGCTTTCAGATTGGCAAGTGCATCTTGTGTTTGCACACCCATTTCTGATCGCCATCTATCCGAACCAACGGCACTATCGCGAATTGTCTTGTCGTCGATATCCGTTACGTTCATCACCCAGTCAACACCATAGCCGCCTACGGCGCGCAATGTGCGCTGCAACACATCCGGAAAGAGGAATGCGCGCATGTTGCCGATATGTACCACATCATACACCGTGGGGCCGCATGAATACACTCGCACGTGTGACGGGTCCTGTGGCGCGAATGCATCGATGCGCTTTGTGAGCGTGTTATAGAAGCGGATGTTCATAGTACAAAGGTAAGAACGGGTTGGGCATTGTTAGCGAACGCGCAAGCGACGGAAGGTAGAGCATAGTGCCAGATCCAACTGTGACAATGGCCTTGCGTATAGATCGCCGTTTGTTCATGAGGCCATATACGTATTGCAACACACACATGGCGCTACATCTCGTTACCACCCACCCATGCGCCCCATACATGATTGACGCCGAAGTGGTACACGATGTTCTTATACGATGGCACATCATATACTACAATGTCTGCAAACTTGCCAACCTCAATCGAGCCGAGGTGTTCAGCCAACCCCAATGCCGCAGCACCATGAAGTGTTGATGCAACAATGGCTTCTTCGATACTCATGTTCATGTTGATACATGCCAGCGATAAAATTGTCTGCATGTTTTCTGAAAAACACGAGCCAGGATTACAGTCTGTAGCAAGAGCAACGATAGCCCCTTGAGAAATCATCTCGCGTGCATCAGGATATGGCAGCCGCAGTGTATAAGCAGTGCCTGGAAGAAGTGTACACACCACACCTGCACCGCGTAGCGCACGAATTTCATCACGTGTGCTGTGCTCAAGATGGTCGGCGCTGATGCAGCCGAGTCGAGCAGCCATGTGAGATGCACCAATGAGCGCTATTTCATCAGCGTGAACCTTTAGCCGCAGACCGTGCTCGCGTGCCGCAAGAAGTATACGCTCGCTTTGTTCAATGGTAAAAAATCCCGCATCGGTAAAGACGTCACAGAATGATGCTACTCCTTGTTCTTTCACTTTCGGCAGCATTTCGTTGATAACGAGGTTAACGTAGCGCTCAGGTTCTGTCTTGTATTCAGGGGGCACTGCATGGGCGCCCATAAAGGTGCCGATGACGCGGGCTTCGTGTCCGCGTTGAAGCTGACCAATTGCGTCGAGTAGTCTGAGTTCGCTCTCAACATCAAGGCCATAGCCACTCTTGATTTCAATAGTGGTTGAGCCGTGTTCTAGTGCCGACGTTAACAGTGCATCACCAACATTGATGAGCGCTTCTAGGTCTGCTTCTCGCACCGCACGCATTGTAGTGAGGATTCCCCCACCTTCAGCCGCAATATCCGAATACGATTCACCTGCGAGGCGCCTTGCAAACTCATCAGAGCGCGACCCTGCAAATACCATGTGTGTATGAGAATCCACAAAGCCAGGCATTACGGTCTTACCCTTGCAGTCTACAACCTCTACATCATCACCGTGGTACTCTGACGATTCTGATGACGGACCTATCCAGAGTATGCGCTCATCAAAAAGCACGGCGCCGTCCACGATCTCACCAACGTCTCGCATTGAAGCACCAGTCTTTGTTGCTGCTCCATTGGCGCTGACGGTAACAAGGGAGTTGATGTTGATCAGTAGCGTTTTCATTGAGATGCCTCAGCACGCGTGCGTGCCTTTGCAAGTTGTCGCTCGATAATGAGGTCAGCAATCAACTCGGGTACATCTGGCGGAATTGACTTTGAAAAGATTTCGTTGACGTTTCTCTCCGACACATCGATGCGATAAAGAATGGTCATCAGTTTTTCTGGATTTGCGTTGAGCAGATAAATAATGCGCTCCACCAACACTGCACGGATGTGAGCCAATACCTCGTGCTCAGTTATGGCCTCTGTATTCTCAAAGTCGAATGCAACTGCAATGCGCGCAGCTGCACTGACAGCAAGTGAATCAGAGGATATCATCACGCCCCTTTTCACGCAAAGCAGCAACAATTTTCTTTACGTCCTGCGCGTGATCCTTTTTGCACACCATAGTGGCATCATCGGTAACAACTACAACGAGATCGTCAATGCCAACTACTGTTACGACATGCCCTCCACTGTGCGCATTTACTACCACGGATCCCCTACTCTCAAGCAGAACGGTAGCTCCTTGAACAACATTGTGGTCTGTATCACGGGGCTGCATGCGTTCAAGAGCGTCCCAACTCCCTACATCGTCCCACGGGAATGAAGCAGGTATAACAAAGACATTCTTGGCGCGCTCCATCACTCCGTAGTCGATTGAGATGTCGGGCATGGTGGCAAACGCCCCCTCCAATGCGGATCTATCATTTCTTTCTATGCACCTCGTCATGTCCGCAATGCGCAGTCCAACTTCGGGAAGTACGTCAATCATCACATCGCGCAGGACATGTGTGCGCCAGAAAAACATTCCACTATTCCAGAGGTAGCGCCCACTCAGAACATATTCACGTGCTGTCTCAAAGTTTGGCTTCTCTTTAAATGCATCCACCGTAGAGACCTCGTCTTCGGAAAGCCTACCAGCCACGTGAATATATCCGTACCCTGTCTCGGGTCTCGTTGGCGGGATACCCATCACCACAAGAGCGTCTGTTTCTTGCGCGAATTGCAGCGCTGTTTCAATGTCTTTTCGGAACATTGCTGCATTGCCAATAAAGTGATCAGCCGTGAGCACTACCATGAGCGCATCACCCTGCTCGCGATGTTCAATCACGCTGCATGCGAGAGCTAAACATGGAGCTGTGTTTCGTTTTGCTGGCTCGGCTATCACATTTTCTGGCGGCAAGTGTGGTAGGGCATCAATGATTGGTTGACGCAGAACGGTACTCGTGATAATCAGAATGCGCTCGAGTGGGATAAGGGGCTCAATACGCAAAATTGCTTCTTCGATCATCGACGCATTAGGTGAGGTAAGATGTAGCAATTGTTTTGGCTTCTGCATTCTAGACAGCGGCCAAAATCTTTCGCCAGATCCACCGGCCATGATCACAACGTATGAGTTCATTTTTGAGCCATAAGATATTCGAGTATCTGCACTGCGTTTGTTGCAGCCCCTTTGCGAAGATTGTCTGCTACAACCCACATAATAATTCCATTGTCGACAGAATCATCTCTGCGAATGCGCCCTACATAGACGTGATCGGTGTTGTTTGTTTTGACTGGTGTGGGATAATCTGCATGGGCAGGATCGTCTTGCACAACAATGCCAGGAGTCGACGCTAATAAAGCACGCACGTCTTCAGCCGTGCACGGACGTTTTGTCTCAGCTACAACCGACTCACCATGTCCGCCTAACACTGGTACTCGCACACATGTAACGGCAATACGTAACTCAGGCAGATGCATAATCCGACGTGTTTCGCGAATCATTTTTGTTTCTTCTTCCGAGGCCTCGCCTATTCCACCAATAGTGTGGAAGATAGCATTCTCTGCAAGCCTATGCGGGGAGATTCGGCAGGTGGGCTCTTCATTGCGCACTTCGGAGGATAACTGGTCGAGGCCCTTCTGCCCAGCGCCACTCGGACTTTGGTACGTGCTCACCACAACACGTTCTAGTCCATAGACGTCGCTGATCGGCTTCAGGGCCACAACCATCTGTATCGTACTGCAATTGGGGTTTGCAATTATACCATTGTGTTGGAGAGCATCGGCGGCATTTACCTCTGGCACAACAAGAGGCACGTCTGGGTCCATGCGCCACGCACTCGAATTGTCGATCACAATACAACCACTCTTCACGGCCAATGGCGCATACTCCTTGCTCAGCAATCCACCCGCGCTAAAAAGCGCCACATCTATGCCTGTAAAGCTGTCTGGCTGCAGTTCTTGTACTACAAGATCCGTCCCTCGAAACGGAATGATCACACCCGCGCTTCTGCCCGAAGCTAAAAGCGTCAGGGACGTAACCGCCGTGTCTCGCTCCTCGAGAACACGGATCATGGTTCGGCCTACCAGGCCTGTTGCGCCAACAATTACAATGTTCATAGCTGACGAAGATACGGTCACCACTACATTTGCAGATGCGCCTATTCATTCTATCGATTTTGATGTCCTGTGCAGTTAGGGCTTCTGCCCAAGACTGTGCCAATCTCCCATGGGAAGCGGATCTTACCGCTCGGTTGAATAGTATCGAAAGCCCCGTTGTACGAGGCGCTTCAGAGGTGACATCCGATGCACTCCTGCCCTTGTCCATTGGCCTACCAATAGGCATGTATCTCTATGGTGTGATAGCTGTGGACGCTACAGATGGCAGAAATCCAAATGCAAAACGATATGCTGCTGAATCAGGCCTTCAAACGTTTGTGACTATGGGGCTAACGTATGGCGTGGTATTGGCTCTCAAAAACATCATCGATCGTCCGCGACCCTACGAAGCATACCCTGGATGTATTACAAACTACCGCCACGATGCTGATGGCTCCATGCCGTCTGGTCATTCAGCGGGTTCTGCAGCGCTTGCCACATCGCTTTGTCTTCGATACCCGGAGTGGTATGTGATAGCCCCTTCGGTTGCATACGCGCTCTATACCGGTTTTGCTCGCCTCAACTTAGGCATGCACTACCTCGGCGATGTGTTGGTTGGTTACGCAATTGGTGTTGGCATCGCACTGGGAGTAAACGCGCTCAACAGTGAACTTTTTGATCTTGCCGATCCGATTCTTCCGAATGCAGACAGAACAGTCTTGTACGGCATGATGCTCAACGTTACGCCAACACAATCTGTACCCATCTTCTCGATGAGCATTCCACTATGATGCGCCTTGGAGTTGTGCAGTTTCGGCCTGCCTACAAAGACCTCGAGGCCAACACTGCATTCATAGTGAACAGCATTGCTACCACCGATGCTGATGTGATTGTCTTTCCTGAACTAGCAACGAGTGGCTATTTCTTTGTTACACGCAATGAGGTAAGGGGCTGTGCAGAACCCATTGATGGGCCATATGTTTCACAGATCATTCATGCGGCGCAAACTCATGGCAAGGTTGTTGTGTGTGGCTTTGCCGAGCGAGATGGCGAACAACTTTTTAATTCAGCATTGATCGCGGGTCCGAATGTCACAACACGTGTCTATCGTAAGACGCATCTGTTCTATAAAGAAACGCTGTGCTTTGATCAAGGCAACACTGGTTTTTTTGTTGTCTACCTACCACATCTCGATTGCACTCTCGGTGTGATGATATGCTACGACTGGCGTTTTCCTGAGAGCGCACGAACCCTTGCGTTGCAAGGTGCTGACGTTATAGCGTGCCCTTCAAACCTGGTAACGCACGTGTGGCGAATGGCCATGCCTGTGCGTGCACTTGAGAACAACGTCTATCTGGCTGTTGCAAATCGTGATGGCACAGAACACAACGGCAATGACGAGGTTTCCTTCAACGGACAAAGCGTGATCTATTCGTATAACGGCAACGTGATAACATCTGCCTCTGCCGAAGGAAGTGCAACCCTTGTTGCTGAAGTGGATCCAGTGAAGACGCGTGATAAACGCTTCAATGAATTCAACGACATTTTTGATGACAGAAGACCTAACCTTTACAGCTCGCAATCATGATCTTTTCCTCCGTTAAGCGCATCCATTTTGTTGGTATCGGCGGCATGGGCATGAGTGGCATTGCCGAGATATTGATGTCTCAAGGGTTCATCGTGAGCGGCTCTGATCTGCACAAGAGCGAAATAACAGAACACCTTGCATCGCTTGGCGCACGCATGTGTATTGGACATGATGCGGCACACATTGCTGATGCCGAAGTAGTTGTGTATTCCAGTGCTGTGAAGCCTCTTGATAACCCAGAAACTGTGGCAGCGTTGGAACGCAAGGTGCCGATTATTCGCCGCGCAGAAATGCTCAGCGAAGTCTCGCGACTTAAATATTGTCTTGCCATTGCCGGTACGCACGGCAAAACAACAACAACCTCCATGTGTGGTCACGTCATGATGAAGGCCAGCATGGACCCAACAGTAATCGTGGGAGGTAGGCTAAAGGGGCTTGGCGGAACAAATGCACGGCTAGGCAAGGGCGATTGGATTGTCTTAGAAGCCGATGAATACGATCGGTCATTCTTACAGCTCCTTCCAACCATTGCAGTTATCACAAACGTTGAGGCTGATCATCTTGATATTTACAGCGACCTAGATGACATCAAGGGCGCGTTTGTTGAGTTCGCTAACAAGGTGCCTTTCTACGGCACCGCCTGCGTCTGCCTAGATGATCCAGGCGTGCGAGCAATCCTGCCCTCGATAAAGCGTGTTGTGGTAACGTACGGACTGTCAGCTCAGTGCGACGTTCGTGCAGATGACATCACCTTTAACGAGCGCTCTTCCAGGTTCACACTCATTTATAATGACAGCCCTCTTGGAGAAATCGAACTCAATGTGCCGGGCGATCACAACATTAGAAATTCACTAGCTGCCTGCGCAATAGGATTGTTGTGCGACATCCCTTTTGAGGTCATTCGGGATGGCCTTGCAGATTTTGGGGGTGTGTACAGGAGATTTGAAATTAAAGGTGAGAAAGGGGGCATCTTGGTCATTGATGACTACGCGCATCACCCTACCGAGATAAAGGCCACACTGGCGGCAGCACGCCGAGGGTGGAAAAGGCGCATCGTGGCCGTCTTTCAGCCCCATACATATACCCGAACTCGGGACTTTTACGCCGAGTTTGCCACGTCATTTGACGACGCTGATGTACTCATTCTCACCGACGTCTATCCTGCCCGCGAAGCCCCTATTGAAGGCATCACTGGGAAGCTTATAGCAGATGCTGCAAGGGATGCTGGGCACCGCAACGTGCACTATGTGGCGGATAAGGATGACGTGCCCGCCCTCCTCAAAGACCTTGTTTCTGAGGGCGATTTGGTACTTACCATGGGGGCTGGCGACATCTGGGAGGTAACGATGTCATTCGTTGGCTGACTATTTTTGTGACTCGGGCGTCTGTGACGATCGTTTCTACTCACAATCTCAGCGAACCTATTCAATGACGTTAGCCGCCATGACGAGTATTTCTCGTGCTCTCTCGATTGCAGTTTGTCTCGTTTGCCTCGTATCTGTTACGTCGGCACAAAAAAGTAAAAAGTCTACTCCCTTAACAAAAACTTCGCCTCCTGCGGCATCGGTTGTGATAGCCACAGTTGGAGATGAGAGAATCTTTCTCGCCGATGTAGAGCGCGCCTATCAGAAGAACCTTTCTCGCAGGGATACGAAGCTCACATCGGTTGCTCGCGATACTGCGCTAGAATTCTTGCGCCTTTATACGAATTACCGACTCAAGGTTCAAGATGCGCGAGACAGAGGATTGGAGAGGGACTCCGCGGTAAAAGTAGATCTTGCCAATAACCGCAGACTTCTTTCCGAAACGTTTTTCTATGACAAGGCAATTGCCGACCAACGCGTAGATCAACTTGCGCGCAGACGCCTAAAGGAAATGCAGATCGGCATAATTCTTTGCGCCATGCCCGATCCAGTAACAAAGCAATGGGATACAATCGGAAGCAGAAGAAAGGCCGAGCGAATCATTGCTCAGCTTGCGGCTGGCGCAGATTTTGAAAAGCTTGCACGCGATTCATCAGACGATAAAGAAACAGCATCAAGCGGCGGCATGCTTCCATGGATTTCAGGGGGCTCCATTATCAAAGCAGTGGAAGATGAATCATACTCACTGAAGGCTGGTCAAGTATCGCCACAGCCTGTATCGTCGCGCTTTGGCTTCTTCATTGTAAAAGTTTTTCGCGAAGAGCCCCGAGACATGGTGAAGTTTAGGCACATCCTCCTCACTGCAAAAGAGGATAGAGACAGCATCGCAACAGACTTGTTCACAGATACCGTGCTTGCTATTCTCAGAATGAAGCCTGCGCAACAAGCACTTGCACTCCGCGCTCAAGGAATTGAGCCGAGTGGAGATGCCTTCTCAGATCTTGCCAAAGTGTATTCAGATGATAAGACTTCGGCTGCGAAGGGTGGCTACCTGGGTTCTGCGTATTCGCGCTCCGGCGGTATGGATGTAAATGGATCCCGACTCGTGCCAGCATTCGAAGCCGGAATCTACAGCCTCAAAGACGGCGAGATATCTGGCAAAGTGAAGACACTGTACGGTACGCACATCATGGTGCGTGACTCAACAAAGAAACCCGATCAAATCGTTGAACGTGATGCTGCAAAGCGCACCTATCGCAGACTGTACTTTGAAGAAGACAAAAGGATCGTGCTAGATTCTGTAAAGCGGGTCTATGGATATCAGTGGGTAGACAAGCAGCTCGTGAATTTTATGAGCACTATCGACACCACGAAGAATACACAAGACACATCTTGGTATAAGAGTGTGACCGCAGTCATTTCAAATGAAGTGATCCACGAAATGCCCCGGGGTCCAATCACAATCGGTCAGTTCACAGACTCACTCCGTCTTCGTTTAGACATGCGCGGCTACACACTCAATCGTGCTGGTCTAGAGCGTGCGATGAACAAGATCACGGATCCACTTGCACTTGAACAAGCCACGATGGGTCTTGAAAAACAATACCCCGATTTTGCTTCACTCATGCAAGAATTTAACGATGGGATCTTGCTCTTCAAGGTCGAAGAGAAAGAAGTATGGAGCAAGTTGCGATTTGACACGGCAGACGCACGCATCTTTTACGATAGCACACGAACACGATGGATGTCCGAACAGAAATACGATCTTACCGAGATCTATGTTCTAAGTGATTCAATGGCGAAAGCATTAGATACACGCATCCAGAATGGTGAGAACATCGCCGATCTGGCCTCACAGTTTTCACAGCGCGAAGGTGGCCGCGACAAGAGAGGCGCTCTCTCTGCTGGCTCACCAAAAACATCAAAGCTTGCCCAGAAGATCACTCCAACCACAAAGATTGGCGCCGTGATTGGCCCATTCCCCATGGATGCTGGCTGGTCCATCATTCGACTTGACGGCATCGTACCGCCGCAACAGAAGTCTTTCGACAATGCTCTTACGGACCTTGCGCCTGCATATCAAGACGCATTGCAAAAACGACTCACCGAGCAATGGCTGTCTAGTGTACGCGTGTTACACCCAGTAGTTTATGAGAATGCAGTGATCGACAGAATCTGGGGCAAGGCTTCATCTGGCAAACGCAAATGACAATTCCCATGCGCACACTCTTGGCAATTGTCGGTTTTGTCCTTCTCGTTGGGTCAAGCGCTACTCTTATAGCGCAGGATTCAATGGAGGGCATCGTTGCCGTGGTGGGTCGCGAGATTGTTCTTAAATCCGACATTGATGGCCAAATGGAGATCCTCGTGCAACGGGACGCTCGCGTAGACCGTAAAGACGCCCGCCTGCGCCAAGCAATTCTTGACCAACTCATCAACGAACGATTAATGATGACCAAGGCAGTAGAGGACAGCATTGAGGTTACGGACGAAGAGATTTCGCAGCGCATGGAATACCAAATTCAGACACTTATCCAGCAATTTGGTTCAGAGAAACGCATCGAAGATCTCTATGGAATGAGCATGACCAAGATCCGTAGAGAGTTCCGCGATGAGATTCGCAAGCGCCTACTTGTTGAAAAAATTCAACAACGGCAATTCGGTCAGACCAAAGCATCCCGTGCAGACATCGAATTGTTCTATTCGCGCTATCGCGATTCATTACCACAGATTCCTGAGCGCATTGACCTCTATCACATCGTAAAGTACGTGCAGGCATCTGCTGAAAAAACCAAGGAAGCGTATAACCTCACGCTGCGCATTCGCGATTCGATTTCTAAAGGGGGTTCCTTCAGCGATTTTGCCCGCAGATATTCCGGCGATCCAATTTCTGCATCAAACGGCGGCGACCTTGGATCTGTTGACAAAGGCAAATTTGTGCCTGCCTTTGAGGCAGCTGCTTTCGGTCTGCAGCCCGATGAGATTTCGCAACCAGTGGAAACTCCTTTCGGTTGGCACTTGATACAGCTTATTAGCAAGACCACATCTTCCATCAACACAAGACACATCCTCATTCGGGCATCGCAAAGCGATGAAGATAGAGATACAGCAACAGCCCGACTCGTCAGCTTAAAGTCGCGCGTTGAAAATGCCGAGAGCTTTGAGGCATTAGCGCGTGAATTCAGCGACGAAAAAGAGACTCAAGGTTTTGGTGGAGCCATGGGTCAGATGGAAATAACAAACCTGCCCGAAGAAATGCGTGCTACCCTCATCGCTCTTAAAGACGGTGGTGTTTCAGAGCCCATGCCATACGCTGCTGACCCAACCAAGCCTGGCTTTCACATCCTCTACCGCAAACGCATGATAGCCTCACACGCACCAACCATTGATGCAGACTACAAGCAACTAGAACAAATGGCCTCGTATGAGAAAAAGCAACGCCTCGAACAAGAGTGGATGCTGAAACTGAGGAGAGAATTGTACTGGGAAGTGAGATAGTTGGTTCATGGGTTGTACCTCATCTTGAATGAACCCATTAACTCATTAACTTTGCCTATGTCCTTCTCTTCCTGGCCCTTTAGGGTCTGCCTTACGTTGTTTACTCTTGGCGGTGTAGTATGGCTTGGGGCAAGCGTTGCCCGCATGGTGGTGGGATTTGACGTCTTTCTTACAGGCACGTTGGACTTTAAGCCGACGCAATCGGAATCAGTGCGGTTGCACACCATTTGGTTGTTTACATTACTGGGTGGGTGGACTGGCTGGTCTTTCCTAACGTGCACAGTTGGCGGTCTTGGCACGGCCATTATCGCATGGAAGTCTTTTCGCTCGCACGGCTGGTTGTTGATGTCAGCCATTCTACTTGTTCTACTCATTCCTGTGCAAGCGTATGTGGCTTGGGAAGATTATAGACTGTGGACATTCTTCGATAGAGTAACGGGGATGCCTTTTGCTCAGCCATCAGAAATTATTGGTGTGTTTCTTCATCGATACACGAACACGGCTGTGAACATTATGCTTGGCATGTCGCTCTTGGCAGCGCTTACAATTATTCTGTTTTGCACCCTTCGCCCCTTACAAAAACAAAAACTGGATAGCACAAAAGCATGAAGGCAGATAAGCTTCTCGACGAACTCATGGAACTTGCAAAAAGTCTCGACTACACTGTACGAAGAGAAACAGGTACGTTTCGTGGTGGCGCATGCGTTGTTCATGAACAGCGATTGATCATTCTCAATAGATCAATGCCCCCAGAAGCAGCATCTGTAATTCTTGCGCGTGCTTTGAGCAGGATCACCCCTGCTGATCAATTCTTGAAGCCAGCAGTGCGCGAGATCATTGAACGCGAGAGTGCGTGGATTACGGCGCATCCATACATTACTTTTCAACCGCTACCAACAGAATCAGCGTGACGCGCTGTGCAACGGTTGCCTTAGTTGGCAGACCAAACGCGGGAAAATCAACGCTGTTGAATGCAATCCTCAGAATGCACCTAAGCATCGTTACGAATAAACCACAGACTACACGCAAACGTGTTCTTGGGATTCACACTGAAGATGACTCACAACTGATCTTCCTTGATACACCTGGACTACTTGCACCGAAGTATCAGATGCAGAAGGCCATGATGGGCTACGTGGATGAATCACTTGATGCGGCAGACATCATATGCATCATCGTAGATGTGAAGAAAGCATTTGAGCGGGGCACCATCATTGACCCAATGTGGTCCGATGCAATTCAAAAACGCAAAAGCCCAACTATTCTCGTGCTTAATAAAATGGACATGCTTGGTGTACCGAAGGAGGCAATGGTCCTGATGGAGCAAGCGCGATTGAGCGGACTCTTTCAGCAGGCAATTGCAATAAGCGCCAAGGACAACACTTTTGTCGAAGACCTCGTTGCATTGTTGCGCCAGCTCTCCCCTGAAGCCCCTTTTGAATATGATTCAGAAATTGTTTCGGATCAGTCAGAGCGATTCTTTGTGGCTGAGTTCATCCGCGAAGCCATCTTCAAACAATTTTCTGAAGAGATCCCATACGCCGCCGATGTGATGATTGCTGAGTTTAAGGAGCGTGAAGGGGGCAAGTGGTACATCGCGGCCGACATCATGGTTGAACGCGAGAATCAGAAAGCGATCTTGATTGGTGCTAAAGGTGGTGCCTTAAAGCAGGTTGGCGAGGTCTCTAGAGCTACCATCGAGAAGCACTTGGGTCGGCCCGTTTATCTTGAGCTTTATGTCAAAGTCCGCAATGATTGGCGCAATGATCGCACTCAATTAGCCAGTCTTGGATACTGAAGCTGATACGAAGCGTTGCTATCTGTTATCTTTGCGGTCTATGCCTGCCCCCTACCAATACCTCCTGGCCCTCGTAGCTGTCATTTTCCTTTCATGTTCTTCAGCAGAAGAGACAAGAAAACAGAGGACTGTTGAAGACGTATGGATTGTGGCAAAGAAAGCATTTGACAACGGCGAATGGATTGAGGCGCAGACGCAGCTTGAAGTGATCAAACTTCAGTACCCTGCCTCGCAGTATGCAGATGATGCGCAGTTCCTTATTGCAGAGATCAGCTTTGAGCGCAGTGAATACATAATCGCTGCGTTTGGATATAGCATGGTGAGGCGCTCGTATCCATCAAGTGAGTATGTGCGTGTGGCGATGTACAAGACTGGACTGTGCTACGACAAAATCTCTTTACCCGCAGATCGCGATCAAGAAAATACTCGGAAGGCAATTCAGGCGTACTCAGACTACCAAGCCGTCTACATGCAAGACTCGCTAACGCGTGAAGCTTCGATGCGCGTGCGCGATTTGCGCGATAGACTTGCAGAGCGCAACTGGGTTATTGCCGAGCACTATATGCGCACGTTGGCGCGTAAAGCAACGATTGCACACCTCGATGCAATCATCGAAGATTTTCCAGATTCAAAGTGGCTAGAACAAGCCATTGTTCTTAAGCTAGAGATTTTACTATTCCAGAAAAAGAGTGACGACGCACGATCGCTTATTGCAACGTACCGTAGATCAGTGAAAGACCCTCGGATGAAATCTGAGGTTGACAAACTTGAACAAGGACTTCCATGAAAACGCCAGCAGACAGTGTAGTTGTGATGACAGAGCTTGTACTTCCAAACGATACGAACTTTTTGGGCAACCTCTTGGGTGGCAGGCTTATGCACTGGGTTGACATTGCAGCAGCATTGAGCGCTCAACGTCATAGCAGCAAGGTCTGTGTTACTGCATCTGTAGACGAGATCAGCTTTAAGGAGCCAATTAAGCTGGGTCACGTTGTACACATTCGCTCTGTCCTTACGCGCGCATTCCGCACGTCGATGGAAATCTATGTTGAAGTTGATCGCGAAGATCCCATCCACGGCATGCGTACGCGTACATCCGAAGCGTACCTCACGTTTGTTGCCATTGATCAATATGGCAAGCCCCTTATCGCACCTCAACTAGAGCCTGCAACAGATGAAGACAGGTTGCGGTATGAAGAAGCGGCAATCCGACGAGAGAATCGCCTACGTGTGCGCGAGACCATGAAGGCCCTGCGCGGATGATTGGCCACATACTCGTTTGTATTCTCTTGGCATCATCTGCATGCATGTCACAAGATGAGATACCAACGGTACGTATGATTCGTGCATATGGAGCGAACAATGAAATGCTTCCACCGATTGTGATGCTTAACAGTGAATTAGAGCATGACGTTGGTTCATCGTATGCAACTATTGAGTTTGACCTAACAGCCCCAACAATTCCAAACGTCTATGCACGTGCAACGCATTGCACAGCAGATTGGCGTCCAGACGAAAATGGTTTTCTGACTGACATCACCAATCGTACAAGTATTGTTGATTGGACACTTGCGCCCGAGCGATCGAAATATTTCAAGTATCGCGGCAAGATTAAAATTCCGAATGAGCAGACAACGCTAAAGTTCAGCGGTAACTGGCTTATCACATTATATGATCTCAACACAGATGCAGTGATTGGCACCACGCGTATTTTTGCAGTGAACCAGCGCGCATCGATGATGCTGGCATTCATGACTGACTTCTACGAGCCATTAAAGCGAGTCAGCTCCATTGCCTACACCATTGAAGCCACTGTTACTGAGCCTAGCGGCAAGCTTCTTACAAACAATGTGCACAACGTATCATTCTATCGCAACAACCGATGGAATGAGGCCTTCATTGCTTCTGAACGCGCGTCTTGGAACATAAATCCACGAGGTGTTGGAAGTGCAGTGATCGGGATTTTGCAGGGGGGTAAGGTGTTCCGTGTTTCACGATTACCAGCGCAGAACGAATATCGCGTGCTCGACCTTTCAGATCAATCACGATACCCGTTTACGGGTCAGCCCGTGCGCATGCCACTGAGCGACCTCCGTCGCAATGGAATGTTTATCGAGCGATCAAATGATGGGGCTCTTGTGACGAATATGATATCGTCGCTGTACGATGAGTATGTACCCGTAGAAATTCTTTTAGATCCCAATCCCGGCGGTCCAAGCCAAGACGATGTTTTTGTTGTTGGCTCATTCAACAATTGGAAACCCGATCGATCATGGATGATGTATTTCGATGAAGAGCTTCGCATGTACCGATGTCGGCAATGGCTTCGTCGTGGCCGCCAGAACTACCTATACGCAACTGGGCGTCTCAGCGCGGATAGCGACCAAATCCTTGATCTGTCTTTCGAAGAGTTTGAAGGCAACACAGCTTCTGCCTCAAACAGCTTTGTAGCATTTGCCTATTACAAAGAATTTGATTTTGGCGGGTATGATGGAATAGTTGCCGTAACTGCAAGCAATATCTATAGCAATGGGAGATAGAGAGATGCGGAGAAACGGAGATACGGAGATGTTATCGCGCACGTTGCTCTGTATCTTTGCATACTCATGAGCAGACAAAACGAACAGACGGATCCTCGCATTCGCGCCGATGATGATGTTGACGCCTCGTTGCGCCCAGGGACGTTTGCAGACTTCACGGGTCAGCCTAAAATCGTCGAGAATCTTAAGATTTTTATTGAGGCTGCTCGGGGAAGAGGCGAAGCGCTTGACCATGTTTTATTGACAGGTCCACCCGGTCTAGGTAAGACAACGCTATCGTACATTATCGCCCATGAAATGGGTGCGAAGATAAAAATTACCTCAGGCCCTGTCTTAGAAAAGCCGGGCGATCTTGCGGGATTGTTGACGAGTCTTGAAGAAAGCGATATACTTTTTATCGATGAGATTCATCGGCTTTCTCCTGTTGTAGAAGAATATCTGTATTCTGCGATGGAAGATTTCCGGCTCGACATCATGATCGATTCCGGTCCAGCCGCACGCTCCATACAACTTGCCGTTCCTCGCTTCACTCTCATTGGTGCAACTACACGCCAAGGTCTGCTCACTGCCCCCTTGCGCTCGCGTTTTGGAATCACAAATCGCCTGGACTATTACAACGCCGATGACCTTGCACGCGTGATCGTGCGCAGCGCAGCGTTGCTCAATGCAGATATTGATGTGGAAGGGGCTAATGAGCTCGCACGGCGTGCACGTGGCACCCCCCGTATTGCGAACCGACTGCTTAGACGCACGCGAGACTTTGCAGACGTGAAGGGCACTGGTGTGATTACGCTAGAAATTGCCCGCCTGGCTCTCCTTGCACTAGATGTGGATGAATTTGGACTCGACGAGATGGATGCACGCATCATTTCAGCGCTGATAGAAAAGTTTGCAGGCGGTCCAGTGGGTATTTCCACTCTTGCCGTTGCCGTTGGCGAAGAACCTGGTACCCTTGAAGAGGTGTATGAACCATTTCTTATCCAGCAGGGATTCTTACAGCGGACACCTCGAGGGCGGATTGCAACGCCCCTTGCCTACCGTCACCTCGGACTCCCAGCGCCAACTTCGGATACTCCATTGTTCTCCGGAGATGCTCCTTAGCGAGAACATTAAGAATCTAAAGGCAAAGCCCGCTCAAACAAATCAGCTTGGCTCCAATCGAAGAGATTCCTACACAGGACAATCGCATCGTGAATGCCATCTTTCCATCGCCTGATGTACAGCTCGTCTACCTCTTTGAAGGCACGAAGTAACTGCTCAACACTATCTTTGCGGATGAGCAAAGAAATTACACCCCGAGCAGAAGACTATTCGCAATGGTATATCGACCTCGTCCGCAAGGCGGGCCTAGCCGACTATTCCGCCGTTAAAGGCTGCATGGTCATCAAGCCGTATGGCTTTGGAATATGGGAGAACATGCGCGATCAACTCGATCGCATGTTCAAAGCAACCGGACACGTCAACGCGTATTTCCCTCTTCTCATCCCAAAAAGTTTTCTCAGCAAGGAAGCAGCCCACATCGAAGGCTTCGCTAAAGAGTGTGCCGTAGTTACGCACTACCGCCTGAAGAATTCTGCCGATGGTACAGGGCTTATCGTTGACCCTGATGCAAAGCTCGAAGAAGAGCTCATCATTCGTCCAACATCAGAGACCATTATTTGGAGCACATACAAAGAGTGGATTCAGTCTTATCGTGACCTGCCCCTTCTCATAAATCAGTGGGCAAATGTTGTGCGATGGGAAATGCGCACTCGGCTCTTTCTGCGCACCACAGAATTTCTTTGGCAAGAAGGTCACACTGCACACGCAACAAGAGAAGAAGCAATTCAAGAAACACGCACCATGCTCGATGTGTATGCAACGTTTGCTGAAGAGTGGATGGCGCTTCCTGTAATAAAGGGCGTCAAGACTGCAAATGAACGTTTCCCAGGCGCAGAAGACACATATACCATTGAAGCACTTATGCAAGATGGCAAGGCGTTACAAGCCGGCACGTCGCACTTCCTTGGTCAAAGTTTTGCTAAAGCATTCAACGTGCAATTCACAACAAAAGAAGGCACATCTGAATACGTGTGGGCTTCATCATGGGGCGTATCAACACGTCTCATGGGTGCACTTGTGATGGCGCACTCTGATGATGAGGGGCTCATCATTCCACCAAGGCTTGCAACAACACAGGTTGTTATTATTCCAATCCCAAAGCCCCTTCCCGAGCTTACAGAAGTTGCGGATCGTATTGCCTCTGAACTTCGGGCAAAGGGGATTCGTGTGAAGATCGATAACGATGATCAAAACCGTCCAGGCTTCAAGTTTGCTGAATATGAAAAGCTTGGAATCCCAATTCGTCTCGGAATTGGAGCACGCGATCTTGCCAATGGCACAATCGAAGTTGCTCGGCGAGATACGCGCGAGAAGTTCAGTACACCCGTTGATGGCATTGCCGATTGCATATCAGCGTTGCTCGAAGAAATCCAACAGAACATGTTGGCGCGCGCACGTGCCTTCCGAGATGAACATATCACTCGCGTAGACACGTGGGAAGAATTTGTAAACGTCCTTGATACGAAATTTGGTTTTGTGAGCGCACACTGGGATGGTACGTCCGAAACTGAAGATCTCATTAAGGAAGAAACAAAAGCAACTATTCGGTGCATACCATTGAATAACCCACAAGAAGTTGGCACGTGCATCAAAACAGGAAAACCGAGTACACAGAGAGTGCTGTTTGCTAGAGCATATTAAACTCTTGTGCTGTGTGTTCGCAGCTCTCGTTGTGGGATGCTCAAGCGTACCGCAGACGCCACTGCCGAATACTGACGTCTATGTAGCTGACATCGATATCGCAGCGGGATCGGTAAAGAACGTTCGCAATATCACACAGCGGCTAGGGTATGACAACCAACCTTCATTTAGTGCGGATGACAAGTCCATCTTGTTTGTCTCCGACAGAAGCGGCTCAACGGATGTATATCGATATAATCTTGCAACATCGGCCACATTGCAGATAACGGATACCGAAGAATCGGAGTTCTCGCCAACGCCGATGAATGATGGCAAAAGTTTTTCTGCTGTACGCGTTGGTAAGTCCCGTGCCGAGGGAGAAGAGTACACAGAGTCGCAACAACTATGGCGCTATGATTTTTCGGGTCGCTCAATAGCACCCATCTTGGGCATTCGGCGCGTGGGATATCACTGCTGGATAGATGAAGGGCTCCTTGCATTGTTCATTGTGGGCAATGATGAGAAGGGGCTCCCCCATCGTCTCATTGCAGCTGACCTGGCGTCGCGCCAAACCATTGACTTAGCTTCAAACATTGGACGTTCAATAAAACGAGCACCAGATGGCCGACTCTCCTTTGTTGACAAATCAGATTCAACATCATGGATGATCTCAACAATCGCACAAGGCGATGACAAGCCAACGCCACTCATTGCAGCACCAAAGGGAAGCGAAGACTTCTGTTGGATGCCAGATGGCACCCTACTTGCACTAGAGGGCAATACAATCGTACAGCGCAAGGCTGGCTCTCAGAGGTCGTTCACCCGATTGATAACTCTATCTGACCTCACTGGCACGCTTGCCCGCATTACAGCGAGCGCCGATGGGACAAAGATTGCGTTCGTTGTGGTTTCGAATCCCTAGTAGAGATTTCCTCCGAATGCAATAGACGTTGACACTGTGATGTAGGTATCGCTTGATTTTAGTCCGTCGTGTGAGGGAAATACTTTTTCACCGGCAATCATCGTGCGTATCTCGCCTCTAACCAGAACAGCATCATTCGGACGATAGTCCAGATTAAGAGATGCTGCCGATGCTTGAAATGGGCCTCTTGTTGGTGTTGCAATGAACATGTTCGCTGGGTCATTGTAGTGCTCAACAC
Organism: Ignavibacteria bacterium; assembly: GCA_947495975.1. Lineage (GTDB taxonomy): Bacteria > Bacteroidota > Ignavibacteria > Kapaibacteriales > Kapaibacteriaceae > UBA10438. Next base: position 162,338 of record CANMBE010000003.1, read on the forward strand.
GCGTTGCAATACGAAACTGGTCTGATGGACTATACGCTGCAGTTACACCAGCGTACCATTGCTTTGTGGATGTGTCTGCGGGTGTGTCTTGTAGACAAACATCAGCCAATCCAACAATTATAATCCTGTCTGTTGCTTTCCACTCTACCCAAAAGTTGTTGTGAAATCGAACCATTGACGCAGTGCCCCGTGCTTGTTCGTTACCAACGAATGTACTCCAGTTGAAGGATAATGTTGAAGATGGCGTTACAACCACTCGTGCCCCGAACGCGAGGTCATTGTTTATGTCTACAATCTGTTGCCAGCCGTTGAGAACAAGTCCAGTAACTGAGACTACATCACTAACCGTCCACGCAAGAGCTGCGCCCGTTGAATAGTAGGGCGTATAGTCCGCGGTAAAGGATCTCGACAATGTGAGGTTGTTGCGCCCGATCATTGACTCATAGCCAATGTGTGAGAACATGATACCCGCATCAAGCCACAAACCATCTGCAACACGTACCCCAACATTTGCCTCTTGTAGCATGCGCCAAGACGAATCTAATCCCGAGTAGTTAGCACGCGCGAACCAGCCCTCTTGCAAGGCAACACGCCCACGATAGTTCGGACCCGACACAGAAAGCCCGATGCTTGCTAACATCAAGCCAATCTCATTGTTACGTGATGGTTGAGTAGTGTATGCCCGTTGATGGTTAGAGGGCTTGTTGAAAGAAGAGGAGAGAAAGATGTCTGCTGAAGCCGACCATGAGACAACCACTGAGTCCTCAGCCGCAGAATGTACAGTGGCGAGTGCCAACAAAACGAAGTATGCGAGTCTGCGCACATTCATGTTCATCAACTCCTAATGCTGTGATGATAATGTTGAGAAGCTTGATCCCATTGAACAGAATGGGGTGCACCGATCTCGCAAATAAGGACATTTTTGCTTAGCGAGGGACTTTGCGCAATATCACGCTATCGTACCACCACGTACCTCCGTACCTCTGTATCTCCGCATCTCCAGAACCCCATAACTCAGTAACTCTCTCTTCCGTAACTTGCTGGCTTATGCAGCACTACCGCAACTTCTGTATCATCGCGCACATCGACCACGGAAAGTCCACACTAGCAGATCGGCTGTTAGAGCGGACTGGACGCGTGTCAGCGCGCGAGATGACGATGAATCAGATTCTCGACGACAATCCCCTCGAACAAGAACGGGGTATTACGATTAAGCTTCATGCCATCCAGATGGACTATGTCTCCGCCAGTGGAGAAAATTTTAAGCTTAATCTTATCGACACACCCGGACACGTAGACTTTTCATACGAGGTTTCTCGGTCTCTTAGTGCGTGCGAAGGGGCTCTCCTTGTAGTTGATGCAACACAAGGTGTTGAAGCACAAACGATATCGAATCTTTTTATGGCTTTGGAGCAGGGACTCGAGATTATTCCTGTCATCAATAAGATTGATCTGCCAAGTGCTGTAACAACAATCGACAATGTCAAGAAGCAGGTTATGGATCTCCTTGGGTGCAAGGAAGAAGACATGATCATGGCTTCAGCGAAAACCGGAATTGGAGTAGACGAGATTCTTGAAGCGGTGATTGCGCGTATACCGGCTCCGAAGGGCGACCCTAAAGCTCCCTTACGGGCTCTTATCTACGACTCTATTTTTGATGCCTATCGTGGTGTGGTTGTAAACGTACGAGTGTTCGATGGAACGCTCCGTGAAAAAGACAAGGTTCTTTTCATGGTAACGGGTCAATCATACGAGCTTGATGAAGTTGGCGTGTTATACATGCAGCGCAAACGCACTGGCATACTCGAAGCGGGCAATGTAGGATATTTTACGGCTGCCATTCGCAAGCTTCAGGATACAAAAGTTGGCGATACAGTAACACTGCTCAACAACCCAACAGATAATCCCATCGCTGGCTTTCGTGAAGTGAAACCAATGGTGTTCTCAGGTATCTATCCTGCTGAGAGTGATGACTTTGAAGATCTGCGCGAAGCACTTGGCAAGCTAACGTTGAACGATTCTGCAATTTCATTTGAGCCTGAATCTTCTAACGCACTTGGTTTTGGATTTCGTTGTGGATTTCTTGGATTGCTTCACATGGAGATCGTGCAAGAACGACTCGAACGTGAATTCAATCAGACAATCATCACTACCGTGCCGAACGTGCGCTACAAAGTGATTACCACAAAGAACGAAGTGGTCTGGGTAGACAATCCTGCCCAGCTCCCAAAAACAACGATGATCAATGAGATTCTAGAGCCGTACATCCGCGCTCAGATCATTGCTCCATCTGAGTTTGTTGGAACCATCATGAAGCTCTGCATGGACCGCCGCGGCGTAATGACGGGTCAGACGTATCTCTCTGCGGACCGTGTTGATCTTACATTTAACATGCCTCTTGGCGAAGTGGTGTTTGACTTCTACGATAAGCTCAAGAGCAGTACAAGGGGCTATGCATCGCTTGATTATGAATATTCTGATTACGAACCAGGCGAGCTTGTGCTGATGGACATTCTGCTTAACGGCGAGCCCGTTGATGCACTGTCATCTATCGTGCACCGCCAAAAAGCGCACGAATGGGGCAAGAAGCTCTGCATAAAACTAAAGGAACTTATACCGCGTCAGATGTTCGAGGTCGCAATTCAGGCATCGATTGGTTCCAAGGTAGTTGCACGAGAATCCATTAGCGCAATTCGTAAGAACGTGCTCGCGAAATGTTATGGCGGCGATATTTCTCGTAAGCGTAAGCTGATTGAGAAGCAGAAAGAAGGCAAGAAGCGCATGAAGCAAGTTGGTAGAGTAGAGATTCCGCAAGAAGCATTTCACGCAGTACTTTCAATAGACTGAACCTATGGCACTCATCGAATCAGCGTACAGCATGCTTGGCCCTACTGGACACTTTCTCATTCGTAGACGCAACAAGCGCCTCAACGCACCAAAGCCCGAAACGTTCTTTCAGCATGTCTGGGCATGGATAAAGACTGTTGTGTGGGCAGTTACTGTTGTGACCATTATCAATGGCCTTGCGCTTGCGTCGTTCACGGTGCCAACGGGCTCGATGGAACGCACAGTCATGGCGGGTGATTTCTTGTTCGTGAACAAGTTTATCTATGGACCTTCAACACCGCAGATCATTCCGTTTATCAACATGCCCCTTCCCTACTACAAGCTTCCACCCCTCATGGATCCTAAGCAAGGTGATGTGATTGTGTTTGTTTTTCCAGGGAACCGAGAAGAAGTAAAGACACGATTTGAATATTATCTAAAGAGATGCGTTGCGGTTTCAGGCGACGTACTTCAAATCCGCAGTGGTCGTGTATATGTCAACAATGCTGAGTTCACACTTCCTGAGCATGGGCAGTTCTTTGACATGACGCCAGAGATGCGCGCACAGATGCACGAGGGCGATCTCGGTCAAACATTCCCTCTTGGAAGAGACTATACCCGCGATGATTATGGTCCGATACGTATACCAAAAGAAGGCGATGTGATACCACTATCGTCTAGCAACTTTGACGAATGGGCAGTATTTATTGCGCGTGAAGGCCATGAAGTAAATGGAATGATGCGTACCGTTGATGGTCAACCAATTACGTCGTACACTGTTGAACGCGACTACGTGTTTGGCATGGGAGACAACCGCGACAATTCACTCGACTCTCGTTTTTGGGGCTTCATTCCAAAGCACTCAGTAGTTGGAACCCCTATGGTTGTCTACTGGTCATGGCAGCCCGATGATGCGCAAACGGGTAAGAGGCTCACACTTTTCGAACGACTCAGCACTATTCGCTGGAGTCGCCTCGGTACCATCATCCATTGAGATGTCAGGCAAGGGGCTTGCAGAACTAAGCTGGCGGGACCTCATTTCAACTGCCTTGTTTGCGATTGTTGCAGCTCTCGCGCTACGTCTATGGGTGGTTGGCGTGTATACTATTCCATCGCATTCGATGGGAAACACAATACTTGAGGGTGATTACATCATTGTGAGCAAGCTCGCATTTCGCATGCGAGATGTGCACCGTGGAGATATCATCATCTTCTCATTGCCTGACTCACTCCGTGGCGAAGAGCGAGACGATCTCTTTATCAAGCGACTGATAGGACTTCCCGGTGATACTATTTTGCTTACTTCAGACTATGTGTCTGTGAACGGACAACGTATCCCAGAGCCCCCTTTCGCTCGTCAACCATATAATCCATTGTTGGGAATTGGTGCAGCGGACGTAGAGATTGTGGTACCTACGAATGCATACTTTGTGCTTGGCGATAACAGAAGCAATTCGTTCGACTCACGTTATTGGGGCTGTCTACCGTGTGACCGCGTAGAAGGTGCTCCACTCTTTGTCTATTGGTCATACGGAATTTCAAGTGACAACATCGTGCGTCACATTCGTTGGAACAGACTGCTTACTCGCATCCTTTAATGTTTGGTCTTTACCTCCATATTCCATTTTGTGAAAAGAAGTGTTCGTATTGCGATTTCTATAGCATAGAATCAACCGAACACATTCACGCATTTGTACGAACACTCGTACAAGAGATCGATCTCCGTTCCACAAGCGATATTGCTACGTCCGTATTCTTTGGCGGAGGTACACCGTCATTGCTTTCGCCAGCAGACATGGCCACGATCATTTCGAAACTTTGCAATTCATACGCGATTGCCGAAGATGCAGAGTGGACGATGGAGTGCAACCCAGGAACCGTTACTCTTGAACGCCTTGAAGCGTATCGTGCATCGGGCATCAACCGACTCTCATTTGGCGTGCAATCATTTACGGCTAGCGAGCTCATGTTCCTTGATCGCATTCACAATGCCGATGAAGCAGATGCAGCAATGTCATTGGCTCGTGCGGCAGGGTTTGACAACGTGAATATGGACCTCATGTTTGCTGTGCCTGGCCAAACAATGGAAACACTGAACTACAATCTTTTGCGAATGCTTTCGCTAGAACCAGATCATATCAGCGCATACTCGCTTATCTATGAGCACGGCACGCCACTTTACGCTCGTTTGAAAAAGGGGCTCATCACCCCTCAGAATGAAGAGGTTGATGCAGAGATGTATGCTCTCGTAATTGCAACACTCACAGCTGCCGGTTACGAACAATATGAAGTAAGTAACTTTGCGCGCACTAGAAAACAATGTCGACACAATCTTACCTATTGGCACGGCGACAACTATCTAGCTCTGGGACCAAGTGCTCATGGATATATCGACAACACCCGATATTGGAACCACCGCTCACTTTCTGCGTGGACATCAAAAGTACACGAAGGTGTTTTGCCCGAAGCCAACCGCGAAGCGCTCACGCCCCATGAACAACTCGTAGAACTTTTATTTCTAACACTCCGCGCCGATGGAGTGCCCCTTGCAGAATTTCAATCGCGTTTTGATATCGACCTGCAATCATTGCTACAACCCGATCTAGGCCACTGGTTCGATGCAGGCTTCGTCATTGACAACGGCATCACGCTGCGTCTCACTGGTGAAGGCTATCGCGTATGCGACGAGATCACGCTGAAGATGATCGAGCGCGTTGGCTAGCGGGATTCTATTCTATTCGCTCCGAACACTATCAACAACGAGTGCTCGGGAGGCGCGGTGTGCGGGGTAGATTGCTGCTGTGCAAGCAAACACAAGGCCAACGAATGCAACAACAACAACATCCAGCGCATGCACCACTAACGGCAATGCGGGAACCAAGAAGCCTTGAGACATGTCGAATGATATCCAGTGAAATGTTTGCTGTCCAATACATACAGCCAGACCAATTGCAACACCAAGGCATACACTGATCAATCCGATCATGAGGCCCTGATAGAGAAAGACATTTCGGATTTGCGCATCAGTGAGTCCCACGGTCTTAAGAATTGCGATGTCTCGCCGCTTCTCCACTACACCAAGCGTGAGCGATACAAGAATGTTAAATGCCGCAACAAGGATGATGAGGGTGAGAACGATGAACGAGCCAACACGCTCTAATCGCATCGTATCATAGATACCTCGGTTCATGTCTTCCCACGTTTCTATACGCACATCGGGGCCCATCGTAGAACGCAGGTTCTCTGCAATTGAGCTCGCACTCTGTGGATTGTCCAACCTCAAATCCCATGCAGTTGGTTCATCACTGCGGAGGAGCCCCTTCATCACGATGTCAGAAACGTAAATGTAGGACGCATCAATTTCTCGCGAGACGTTCGACTGAAATATCCCCCGAACGATAACACGTCTACCAGATGGCATCATCATGGTAGAGATTGCGGCCTCAATCTGCGTTGGCGAAATGAGTGTGATGGTATCGCCGAGATAAAGATTCAACGTTTCGCAAAGTCCTGCCGCTATAATAGCGCCATATATACCATCTGCTCCGTCAACGGTATCAAGCTGCGCGCTGCCAACAAGAGTTGCCTTTTTTACAGGAGCAAGCATTACGCTGTTGGCCGGCATAAAGCCTATGCCATACGCAGCCGCTGTGCGGGCACCTGCTTGTACAACAAGCTTTGAAAGCCAAACAGGATTGAATGCCGAGGTCTTTGATTGCACGCCACGCGCACCATGTATTCTAACATGCGGACCAAAACCGGTCATCACGTTGGAGGCAATACCTCTAAAGCCATTGAACAAAGACAGCACAATGATGAGCGCTGCTGTGCCTATGACGATGCCAATAACGGAGACGAGGCCGATGAGGCCAATGAACGAGAATCTGCGAGGCCGCAAATAACGTTGAGCAATGATCAAGGAAAGGTTCACTTTCTCCTTGCTGCAGCCAACAATTGCGCCTGTATCCTCACAGGCATGGCACCAGGCACCTTACGTGTATACGTTCCATCTGTTTGCAACATGCGCATCTTTACATCATCGGAGAGATATGAAGAAAGCAGATCGAGAAGACGTTTTCGAACACGTTTGTCATAAATCGGGAAGAGCAGCTCTACTCTGCGCTCCATATTTCTCGGCATCCAGTCAGCGCTCGAAATAAACAGCAGCTCTTCTCCACCGTTTCGGAAAGAGAAAATGCGGCTGTGTTCTAGGAATCTATCGAGGATGCT